>JAKSLY010000004.1 GCA_024400955.1 Treponema sp. | reverse complement strand
ATAAGAATGCGAGTGACGCAGCATTCGCCGAAAAATGCCCGAAGCCCCTGCTGAGGGTTCGCAGAAAACTGCTAATTTTGTGTTTAACTAAAAAAAGACCGCTTCGGCGGTCTTTTTTTTTTGCTGTTTTCATTATCATTCATTCAAACTGGTCGTTTTCTTGCTTCGCAAAAAACTCCCCCACATTGCTCCAAGTCTTCGCAATGTGGGTACGACAACGAAAACTCTTACACACATTTTCGGATATAAGAACAATGCGGTGCATTGTTCGCCGAAAATGCCGAGCGACACTTCGCGAAGGTGATGGTTCGCACAATTAACATTTTTCGGAATAAGAATGCGAGTGACGCAGCATTCGCCGAAAAATGCCCGAAGCCCCTGCTGAGAGGGTGCTGATCAGTTCATAATCAATGAAAAGTTGAAGATTCTTTGCAGCTCGCGGGCAACTGCATCTTCATCATGGGTAAACTCTGAAACATAATCTGCAGCTTTCCTGCATTCATCTGAGGCATTGGCAACAGCAATTCCAAGGCCTGCTGACTTAAGCATTTCAATGTCGTTAGCCGCATCCCCAAAAGCAATGCATTGGCCTGGGCTTACACCGAGAATTCTGCAGCAGCGTTCCATTCCCTTGTTCTTTCCACTATCTTTGTCAGAAACTTCTATCAAATAGTTTTCGCTGTTTGTCATGTACAGCTCTGGGAATCTTTCCTTTAATCTTGGCATGAGAGTTCCGATTAGTTCAGGATCTGCAAGAATATCAAAGGCTTCTATTTTTGACCTGTTTTCCGCAGCAAACTTTTCCACATCGTCCAAGGGTTTTCTCGTTGCAAGATAATAGGGCATTCTTTCCGGGATATAGCCCCTGTATTTTTCAGGATGTTCATAGTAATCCCGGTTGCCATAACCTTGACCGTCCGTAAAATATTCTATAGCCACATCCATACCGGCAATGAATGCATGCAATTCATCAAGTATTTCCGGTAAAATATATGAGACGCTAAGGGGCATTCCAGTATTTGCATCATTAATGCAAACACCATTGCTTGTGACACAGTATTTAAGACCCTTGATCGAAAGCAGGTCCTTTGGCAGGGAATTGAATGCCCTTCCGCTTGAAGGAATAAAATCAATTCCCCTTGATATGAGAGTTTCTATTGTCTGCCTGGTAAAATCCGTAAGGATGGAACCTGAGGCAAGCAGTGTTTTATCCAGATCGGTAAAAACACATTTAAAGTTATTATGTTCCGTAAAACAAGCCATGAATTCAGTATAGCAGAAATCGGCCTGTTTTACAGGTAATTACTGGCCCCAGTAATCAAAAACCTTCATGCCTGTGAATTCCCAGGTTTCCTCCGTGTATGCATTTACGTTTTATCGAGAGCCTGCACCTTCCACGCCACCTTCCCCGCCCCCTTTATATTCCATCCAATTTCTGATATACTACTCCAACTTATTTTCATCATTACAAAAGGACATTCATCATGACATTTTATGAAGAACTTCAGTGGCGCGGACTTGTAAAGGACGTTGCCGGAGACGATATTGCAGACAAGCTCAACAATGAAAAGATTACATTCTACTGGGGAACTGACCCAACGGCTGACAGCCTCCACCTTGGACACTATTCTTCACTTGTAACGGCAAAACGCCTTGCAAAAGCCGGCCATCACCCCATTCTTCTTGTTGGAGGAGCAACAGGCCTTATCGGTGACCCACGCCCAACGGCAGAACGCGAGATCATGGCAAAGGAACGCCTGGAAAAAAACCTTGCAGGCATCCGCGCACAGGTTGAACGCATCTTTGACGGAAAGGCAGAAATCGTTAACAACTACGACTGGACAAAGGACTACACATTCCTTGAATTCATCCGCGACATCGGTAAGTTCATCAACGTAAGCTACATGCTCGGAAAGGACATCATCGCCCGCCGCCTTGAAACAGGAATCACCTTTGCTGAATTTTCTTACACCCTTCTCCAGGGCTATGACTTCCTCCACCTGTTCCGCACAAAGAACTGCATCATGCAGTGTGAAGGCGCCGACCAGTGGGGAAATATTACGACAGGTCTTGAACTTATCCGCAAGATTGAAGGTAAGGAAGCATACGGCTTTACAATGCCTTTGGTTTTGGACAAGTACGGCAACAAGTTCGGCAAGTCTGCAGGAAACGCCCTTTGGCTGGACATCAACAAGACTTCAAGCTACGAACTTTACCAGTACCTTGTAAATGTTGACGACAGCATGGTAATCGACTACCTCAAGATCTTTACATTCCTCACAAAGGAACAGATTGAAGAACTCGAGGCAAAGAACAAGGAACACCCGGAACTTCGCGAGGCACACAAGGCTCTTGCACGGGAAATAATCACGGACCTTCATGGCGAGGCTGAATTCAACAAGGCTGTTGACATTTCTGCAAAGCTTTTCAGCGGCGACCTTAAGTCACTTTCCCTCAAGGACATTGAAGTTGGATTCCGCGACGTACCGACAATCGAGCTTAAGGAAGAAGGAAAGGCAATCATCGATGTTCTTGTGGAAAACAAGATCTGTGGCAGCAAGCGCGAGGCACGTGAATTCTTTGCACAGGGATCAATCACATGCAACGGTGAAAAGGTCACAGACGAAAACACACCTGTAACAAAGGCAATGGCCATCGAAGAAAAGGTGATTGTCCTCCGCCGTGGAAAGAAGAAGAACTACATCCTGAAATTCTAATTGCCCATTTGCCATGTGCAACAAAAATTTGCAAAATGACAGATTGTGCATTAAAATTATAATGATACGAAGATTTTATTAAGGAGTTTGCAATGAATTTCATTTTTTTAGGACCACCAGGAGCAGGAAAAGGAACATTGGCTGCACAGGTTGCAGAAGAATACAAGATTCCACAGATTTCAACTGGTGACATTTTCCGTGAGAACATCAAGAACCAGACAGAACTTGGAAAGAAGGTAAAGGCAATCATGGACGCAGGCGGACTCGTTGGAGACGATGTTGTTCTTGAAATCGTAGAAGACAGGCTCAAGAAGGATGACTGCAAGAACGGATTCATTCTTGACGGTTTCCCACGCACAATTCCACAGGCAGAAGCATTTGAAAAACTTGGCATTGACGTTAAGGTTGTAAACTTTGAAGTAAACAACGACCTTATCATCGCCCGCCTTTCAAACCGCCGTGTATGCAAGAACTGCAAGCAGAACTACAATGTTAAGTTCATGCCTCCAAAGGTTGAAGGTGTTTGCGACAAGTGTGGTGGAGAACTCTTTACACGCGAAGACGACAAGCTTGAATCTATTACACACCGCCTTGAAGTTTACCGCAAGGAAACAGAACCTCTCATCGACTTCTACCGCAACCTGAACAAGATGATCGACATCGACTCTGCTCGTGACAGCGGTGAAGTTCTTGTAGACTTCAGAAAGCTCTTCCCAGCTAAGTAAACAAAAAGGGAAAAATCAATTTAACAGGCTGTTTGATTATTTCAGGCAGCCTTTTTTTTAGGGCAGAAACATGAAGAACATTGACCAGGAAAAAGAAAGATTCGTAAGGGACTTTGAAGACAAGTTCAAGCAGCACGTAAATTCCATGGAACTTGCAGAATTCCGTGCTTCCGATGCAGTCTTCAGGATGCTTAATCTTAAGCCGGGTAACACTCCCAACAGCCTGTGGGGAATGATCTGCTTCTGCCAGGACAAGGACTATTTCTACAGCTTTAGCCAGGAAAATTTCGTTTCCTTCTATGTCCGAAAGACTTCCGGTGCAGAAGATCCTGTTGACCAGTGCATTTGCCTTACGGACCTTAACTGCAAATTCAATCTTCCGGAAAAACACTTCACGGACTTCATGTTCCCGGAGAGAAAGCGCACCCTAAAGGGATTCTTCCTTGACGAAAAAAAAATCAGCCACTATTTTGAATTCATGCTGAACAAAAAAGCAGCTGACGTAATTTCAAATTTCGCAGTAAAGGAATCAGACTGAATTCAATCCAGGCCGAACCTAAAAACCGAATCGACCAATTCAGCCTAAGCCGGATCGGACAATTCAGCATAAAGCTATTTTCTCAACAGTCCAAGAACCTTCTTATTGATGAACTTGAATACAAAGGTCAAGACCAGATCCAGGGCAACAACTGCAAAGAAATATGCGTAGATGTTCCAGTAATGTGCCTTGAAAACCGGAGTCCTGTGGTCGGCCCCTGTGGTCGTAAGGAAGAACATGGCATTGATTGCAATTCTCTGCATCAGGTAGAATTCAAGGCTGACGGAAGAGAAGAAATTGAGCACCCTGTTCCTGCTGAAGAACTTCATCCTCAAGACAAAGATAAAGGCAAACAGGAAGAAAAGTTCAAGCTGCTGTGCAATAAATGTAATCAGCTTGTCCAGGTGTCCAACTCCACGTCCTGCAAATTCAGTCCAGTAACCGACTTTTACAATGGCAAGCTGGCCCAAAGTCGTAAACACTGCTGCAAGAACCAACAGGATGGCAAATTTAAGCCAGTAGTTCACCTTGAAGAATGAAAGGATCCTGTCTTCCTTCATGGCCCAGTAAAGTCCCATTACAAACATGAGGGTGCTGTTAACCCACCATTCCCCCTGGAACCAGAAGGCCATGATGCGCTGGTACCATGCACAAGTTCCAAAGCTCTGTGGTCCCTGGAACCAGCCGTAACCGATCCACCATGCAAAATGCCCTCCAACGAGGAAAACTGCCACCTGAACCAAAGCTACAATGAGGACAAAAAGCAAGGCCCCAGCTTCCTTCTTGAATTTCTTGAATGCAAAAAGAAATGCTCCATACATGATGAATATGACGATTGGGAACCAGCCCTGGTCATTGAGAAGGATCAGGCCAAGAACACCAAGGACCCACTGAAGGGCATTCTTTTCATATCCCATGGCAATATTGAATGGTACATAGAGAATGTTCATGACATAAATTGCCACAAGAATTGGGAGCATCCTCTTTGCAAAGAAACCGTCAAGATATCCTTTCTTTACCCTGTAACTCTTGTAAAGTCCATAGCCGGAACAGAAAAAGAAGATTCCAACAAAAATGAATCCTATGGCATTAAAAAATCCAAGAACCTTAAGTTCTGCAAAGGCCGGATCCTGTGAAATATGGTGAAGAAGAACACCAATGGCAGCAAATCCCTTTACTCCCTTGAAGGAATCGGCAGAAAAGCAGTCTTCGTTAAACTGCCCCCTTTTTGCACATACGGGCATAAAAACAAGAAGCCCAAGACAAAGTGCATAGACAATGTAAGAAAAAATCGAAAGCATTCCTATATCCTTAATATATTTTATGTTATGGAAGAATAACAAAAAAATTGATTTTCAATTACCCAACTGGAAAAAATTACAGCCAAAAGGGCTTTTTTAACCTGCGGAAAAACCTACTTCTTAAGTTTTGAACAAACCAGATCGAATACAGGCTTTGCCTTAAGATCCTTGTCAAAGAGATGGGCACTTCCGTATCCAGGGAATGTTCCAGGAACCCAGCTTGTACCGTCAGTATATCCCCAGACCATGTAGGTGTCCACGTTTGGCTCTGATTTAAGCACATCCATCAATGTAAGGTACATTTCTGTCTGCCTTGCAGCATCGCTTTCCGTTGCCGGAACCTTCATCCTGATGTCGATTTCAGTAAAGCTTACGGTCAGCCCAAGATCTGCAAAACGGCGGATGTTCTGACGGAGTTTTTCTTCGTTGAGTCCATAGTCGGTGCACAGGTGCAGCTGGAATCCAACACCGTCGATTGGCACTCCCTTTTCAACGAGGGACTTTACATAACCGTAGAATGCTTCGGCCTTAGGAGTTCCAGCTTCTTCATGGCTGTAGTCGTTAAGGAAAAGCTTAGCATCAGGATCAACGGTCTTTGCATGACGGAAAGCTTCTTCGTAAATCTCCGTTCCGCACTTCCTGTACCAGAAGGACTGTCTGAAAGACCCGTCATCATCAAAGATTTCATTGGCTACATCGTATTCGTAGATCTTGCCCTTGTAGCGGGTCATGATCTCAGTAATGTTTTCCTTGATCAAGTCGATGGCCTCTTCCTTAGTCTTTATCTGGTTGATTATTGTTGAATTCTGCTGGTGCCAGATAAAGGTATGTCCCCTAACCTTCATGCCGTTTTCCTGGGCAAAGTCCACGATCATATCCATGTCGCCCCAGTTCCACAATTTCTTAGTTGGACGGATGTTTGCCATCTTCATGTTGTTTTCCGGAACCAGACAGTTGAAATTTTTCTTGAGAATTTCCGACTTAACCGGGTCAACTATATCCCCAGGCTGAACTGCAGTACCAAAATTAATGCCAGCCTTTGTGGCCATCTTTGAAACGGATTTTGAACCGCAGGAAGAAAACGCAACCATAAGAGCAAAAGCTGAACAGCAGGCAAGAAGTTTTTTCATAATACCCCCAAAACTGATCCTAAAAAAATCATAACAGAACAGTACAGTATAGATTTTATAATTGTAAATCCAAAATTCCCATAAAGCAAGAAAAAAATTCCTAAATTGTTACGACTTCCAGGGGATTCCTGATGAAACCGTTGGCAAAACAGAAGGAATAGGCCCCCACATTCCTGAAGACAATCCTGTCACCCTGGGCAAGCCTTCCGTTGAAGCTCTTCTTTACAATATCATTCTCAAGGCAGGTTGAACCGCAGATGCTGTAATTTTCAAGATGCCTTTGTGGATTATCGTTGCCCTCATGAATAACCTCAAAGTGCAGTGAATCCCGTAAGGCGTCAAGATACATGTCGCAAAAACTTGCATCCAAAACAGCAATTCCTTCTTCATCCTTTATGTGGAGAACTTCCGTAACAAGGTCAAAGGATGAACCGCAAACTGCAGTTCCGCATTCAAGGATGATTTTCCTGCCGTCAAGTCCTTCTGCATGCAAGACCTCATAAATGGATGAAGCTACATCACTCCATTGGACGCTGCCCTTAGCCCCACTCCGGCCGTCGGATTTTTCCCAGGCTCCTGCAAGACTTCCGCCAAAATCCAGGTATTCAATATGTCTAAAATCCCTGGCTTTTTGTGAAAGAACAAGGGCCTTCCTACGCCAGTAAAAGTCTTCTTTCGTGGAAGTAAAATGGCAGCTCAATCCGTTGACAGCGATTCTTCCCTCTGAGTCAAGGGCGACAATCCTTGAATACAACGGTCCATCAGCCTTAATTCCAAAACGCGACCTTATCCTGTTGCCAACGTCAAAATTCAGCCTGACGCCAACTTTTGGAACGACTCCAGAAGAACCTGAAATCTCAAGAACCATGTCCAAGTCCCTCTGGTTGTCCATGTTAAGGATTCCCCCGGCAGCAATTGTCAGGGCAACCTGATCCCTGGATTTGCATACGCCGTTATAAAGAATGTCCCTGGTACAAAACCCCATTTTCACGGCATTTTGAAATTCCTCGGGAGAAACAACCTCTGCCAAAAGTCCCATGTCCCTGGCTTTGGAAAGAATTCCCGGAAAACTGTTGGTCTTAAAGGAATAAGCCAGGCAGAACTCGGGAAATCTGGAAGAAAAAGCCTGTCTGATGCTGTTTATGCTTTCTTCCACTTTCATGGGGTTATATTTATAGAAGGAAACCATGGATCGATTATACAGCCTAATGCCCGTTCCCCACAAGAAAAAGAACCACTGCCCTTTGCGCAACTGTTTGCTCAACATACATTCAGCAAAACTTGCTAGGTGCCAAATTCTGTATTACTATCTAGCTATCAAATCAATTCAAGCGAGGGGCAATCATGGCTGAATCACTTACAAAAAAGGAATACAATCCTGCAACACTCAAGGCTGATTTTGTAAAATATTACGGTGGATCAGAATCGGAAGTAAGGGTCTTCTCTTCACCTGCAAGAATCAACATCATCGGTGAACACATCGACTACAACGGTGGAAAGGTTTTTCCTGCCGCAATCAACAGGTACCTTTACGTTGCAATCCGCAAGAGACAGGACAGCAAGATTGTCTACAACAGCCTGGATTTTCCCGGAACCTACGAATTTTCCATTACTGACAACTTTGCCTTTGACAAAAAGAATGATTATGCAAACTACCTGAACGGAATTCTTTCCCAGCTTAAGGCACGCGGCTGCAAGTTTGAATGCGGATTTGAAGTGCTCATGGTTTCAAACGTTCCTGCAGGTGGTGGAATTTCCTCTTCTTCTGCCCTTGAATGCGGATTTGCCTATGCCGTTATTGAAACCTATGGATTC
The DNA here is from genome assembly GCA_024400955.1 of Treponema sp. GTDB lineage: Bacteria > Spirochaetota > Spirochaetia > Treponematales > Treponemataceae > Treponema_D. Next base: position 93,584 of record JAKSLY010000004.1, on the reverse strand, counting down.
GACATTGACCGCGTGGAAATTGCAAAGCTTGGCCAGATGAGCGAACACTCCTTCATGGGTGTAAACTGCGGAATCATGGACCAGTTCATCATTGCAACCGGAAGGAAGAATACTGCAACCGTTCTTGACTGCAACACCCTTGAATACGACTACGTTCCACTTGAACTTGGTGACTACAGGTTTGTTGTAATGAACACCAACAAGCAGCGCCGTCTTGCAGACAGCAAGTACAACGAGCGCCGCAGCCAGTGCGAAGAAGCCCTTAAGATCCTACAGGACAACGGTGTAAAAGCCAGGGCCCTTTGCGAAATCACACCTGCACAATGGGAAGAATCAAAGAAATTCATCTCCGACGAAATTCTTGCAAAACGCGCAAAGCACTGCATTTACGAAAACCAGCGTGTCCTTGACGCAGTTGCAGCCCTTAAGGCCGGAAACCTTGCAAAACTGGGACAGCTTCTTAATGAAAGCCATAAATCCCTTGATGAAGACTACGAGGTAACAGGCATCGAGCTTAACACCCTTGCCGCCACTGCCCAGAAGCAGAAAGGATGCCTTGGTGCACGCATGACTGGCGCCGGATTTGGCGGATGTGCCATTGCCCTCGTTCACAAGGACAACGTAGATGAATTCATCGAAAACGTGCAGAAGGAATACAGTTCTGTAATCGGATACAATGCCGGATTCTTCAGCTGTGAAAGCGGCGACGGCGTTGCATGCTACGAAGACTAAGGCTAATTTCCTTTCAAGACTGATTTAATTTTCATGCCCGGATGTTCAGCTCCGGGCAATTCTGTTTTAAACCCGCATCATGAATTTCCCCCATGGCAAAAAAAAATCATTTTCGCTATAATTCATCCCATGAGCATTAATCCAAAAGAATCATTTGACCTTGAATTCCCAGCCGACTCGGGATTCACAAAGACACAGATAAATTTCTACGACTGCAGCCCGGACCTTGCAGGCCTTTACCTTTCTGACCCGGAGAACAAGACAAACAGGCTGTTTGTAACGGACTCAACCATAGCAAACCTTGAATGCAACAGGACTTTCATCTCATACTTTACCAGCGACAAGATTTCTGAACCAAACGGCTCCAATTCTTCCCTTGTATTCAAGAAGGGAACAGACACCCTTTGCATCCTTGGCCCTGGAGAAAAATTCAAGACCATTGAAAACGTCCTCCAGATTGTAAAGGCTGCCCTGGACAGCAACTTTAACCGCAACTGCCTCTTTGTAGCCATTGGTGGCGGTGTAATCACGGACATGACGGGATTTGCAGCTTCAATGTTCAAGCGCGGCGTTGAATGCGAATTCGTTTCCACAACTCTCCTTGCCGATGTAGATGCTGCTGTCGGTGGAAAAACCGGCTGCGACTTTGACAGCTATAAGAACATGATCGGTGCATTCTACCCTTCAAAAAAACTCCACATCTTCAGCGACTATGTAAAGACCCTTCCAGAAAAGGAATACATTTCCGGCCTTGCAGAAGCAATCAAGACGGCATTCCTCTTTGACAATGAAATGCTTGAACTATTCAGGAAAGAAAAGGACAAGGTCCTTGCACGTGACAGCGCAATCCTTAACCGTCTCATTTCCGGATGCACCAAGGCAAAGGCAAAGATCGTTCACGAAGATCCAAAGGAAAAGGGAAACAGGGCTTTCCTGAACCTTGGCCACACCTTTGGTCATGCACTGGAATCCGTAAGCGGTCTTGGAGAAATAACCCATGGCGAAGGTGTTGCATGGGGAATGGCAAGGGCCCTTGAATATGCACAAAACAATGGAATCTGTACGAAAGAATATGCTCAGGAAGGAATCAGCATCCTTGCTTCCTACGGATACAACGTTGGAAAGGCAAATGCCCCTGCAGAAAAAATCCTTGATGCCATGAGAAAAGACAAGAAGAACATGTCCAGCACCATCAAGCTCATAGTGCAGGAAGGTCCCCAGAAGACAAGAATCATAGAGTCAACAGACGACAAGATTCTTGAAGTTCTGAAATAAGAAAAACAAGTTAAACCGCGGAACGATAAGATGATTTCAAAAGAACACTACTTTGATTATGCAGCAACATCACCTGTTGATGAAGAAATACTTACCCAGGCCTTAAGGACTTCCATGGAACACTGGGGAAACCCTTCCAGCATCCACGAAGCCGGAACCGATGCACGCAAGATCTTTGAGGAAGCAAGGTGCCGTGCAGCCAAGGCCCTGGGAGTAAAGCCAGAGACTGTGTTCTTTACGTCAGGGGGAACTGAAAGCGACCACCTTGCACTCCTTTCCGTTCTTTCTCGCCCGCAAAAGGGATCCGTTGTCCTTTCTGCAATTGAGCATCCTGCCCTTCGCGAAATCTGCAGGATGATAGAAAACTGCGGATGGAAGGCAATCACGGTAAATCCCAACAAGGATGGCATCATAACCCCAGAAGCAGTTACCGGAGCCTTAAATGAAGACACGGCTTTTGTCACTGTAATGGCCGTAAACAACGAGACAGGAGCAATCCAGCCCATATACGAAATTGCAGACGCCATCACAAGGCACTGCCAGGGAAAAAGACGCCCGTTCTTTCATGTTGACTGCGTACAGGCAGCAGGAAAAATTCCATTGAACCTTGCATACCCGGGAATCGACAGTGCTGCCTTAAGCGCCCATAAGATCCACGGCCCAAGGGGAATTGGAATTCTCTACCTGAAGAAGGAAATCAATTCATTCCTCAAGGGAGGCGGCCAGGAAAAGAACGTCAGGAGCGGAACCGAAAACCTTTTTGGCGCAGAAGCTTTCTCAAGATGTCTACAAAAGTATTCAATAAGCGACAGAAATCCACCTTCAATGGAACGGTACAATGCCCAGATTCAATGGACAAGGGAATTCATCGAAAAACTCTGCCAGATAAAGGGCTGCGTAATGATTCCCCACTGCAGGAAGGACTCATCCCTCGAAGAACACTTTTCCCCGTGGGTTGTTCAGGCAGCATTTCCAGGCATCCCTGGTCAGGTCATGGAACGTGCATTAAGCAGCCAGGGCTTTTACATTTCCACGGGAAGCGCATGTTCAGCAGGACACCACTCAAGGCCAATCCTAGACACCATGCAGATTCCCCCAAAGGAAAAGGAAAGCGCCGTAAGGTTCAGCTTTGGACATGAAACTACAAGACAGGCAATGGACGATCTTGTTGAAGCCGTTGCAAAAATCGTTGAACAGTTTGCTCATTGATGGTATAACCACTTGCGCAAACTTCAACAAAACAGTATAGTTTTCATATCATTTCAATTTGTCAAATTCAGGGTGTTGCCCTGATTAATACCAATAATCACATACATTTACAGGGAAGGAAACATGAGTATTCGCGGAGAACTTTTTACAAACCAGGTTAAGCTTGACAACAGGTCTTACTTTTTTAACGTTAAGGAAAACAGGAACGGTGACGTTTTTCTCCAGATTGTAGAAAGCAAGCTGAAGGACGGAGATGATGACCGCCGCGCCATTGTTGTTTTTGCAGAAGACATGAAGCAGTTTTTCAGCGGAATGGATGAATCTCTCAAGTTCATTGAAAAGGAAGAAAAGGAAAGAGCAAAGATCAGGGCAGAAAAAAAGGCTGCAAAGGAAGCCAAGTACGGCAAGGGAGAAAATTCCGATGCTGCAAAGACACCTGCAAAGAAAGTTTACCGCCGCAAGGGAGAAAGCCGCCTTGTAGCAGAAAAGAAGGCTGCAAAAAAGGAAGTAAGCGGAAGACTCCATGTTGTTTCAAAGAGAACAGTAAATCCTGCAGAAGACTATTAATAGAGTCTCTAAAAATTTCATTTTTTGGGGAACACCTTAATTCTCCTGCTGGCAACAAAAAAGAGGCTGTCCAATAAGTTCTGTCATGGTGGATTCAATTCGGAATGACACCAAGATTCTTACTTATAGGACAGCCTTTTTTTTACTAATACTTAAATGACTTTCGCTGGATTGGAGAAGGCCCAAGGCGGCGGCATGCTTCCTTATGCGGAGCTGTTGGATATCCCTTGTGGCTTGCATATCCATATCCTGGATAAAGGCTGTCATATTCAACCATCAGGCGGTCACGGGCAACCTTGGCAATAATGCTTGCAGCCATGACGCATGAAAATTTTCCGTCAGCCTTAACCTCTGCACGAGCTTTTCCCGGAACATCGGGAACAAAATTTCCGTCAGCAATCACCGTAATTTCATTAACATCAGCAGGAAGTGCAATGCCGTTTTTCTCGCACCACTCCGGCATCTTCTTAATCATGTCTTCCCAGGCAAGCTTCATGGCTTTTAGGGAAGCCTGCAGAATGTTAATCCTGTCAATTTCATCATGTTCAACAAAGGCAAGGCCCCACAGGCACTTTTCCTTTATCATGGGTTCAAGCTTTTCACGCTTCTTCTCGGAAAGCTTCTTGCTGTCATTCAAAAGTTCAACTGGAAAGTCTGGCGAGATGATCACACAGCCTGCACTGACAGGGCCTGCAAGAGGTCCACGTCCAGCCTCATCAAGACCTGCAACAAATTCAAAAGCCATATTGATTAAAATCCCTTTACATCCAGATCATCATTCAGCAGAGTGCTGGTGTTTTCATCCATGTAAACTGCCTGGGAAGAAGCCGTCCTGTCCTTAAGGGAAGCCGTAATGGAACACTTCTGGATTGCAGCCTTCGAATTGATAAACTCGATTCCCCGGCCTGAATTACCGGAAACGTAAACTGTACATCCGGTGATTATTCCCTGGCCATTGTTCACTCTGATTCCGCAGGAAGAAGGACTTGTAACCGTAAGTCTGCACCTGTCGGTTCTTACCACGGAAACTGCAGAATCAATGCAGCATCCGCCATCACCGGCCTGAACCGTAATTCCCGTGTCCCTGCAGACCACTGCCGACCCGGAACTCTTAATGGCTGCCCCGTTTTCATTGGCAACAAAGGAAATCTCGCAGTTCTTGAATTCAGCAGAAGCATTTTCAAGGGAAAGAAGATTTTCCACCTGGGATTCAAAGCTGGTTTCATTGTAAATTATGCAGTCTTCAAAGCGAACCTTCTGTCCGGAGAACACAATGGAAGAATCCCTGTCAAAAACAAGGTTGCAGTTGCTGCCATAGAAGGTGCATTCACCGGTAATTTTTTTCTGGCCGCCAGTTACGCGTACAGTTCCATCGATAAAAAGCCTTGTATTTCCCGTATTTGAATTGATGTATTCCACAGCCTGATCAAAGGAAGTAAATGGCCTGTCAAAGGAACCGTCAGGAACAACTCCTTCGTCAAGAATCATGCCATCCTTAAGATAGCAGTTAAGTTCATCAACAATGACAAGCTTTGTGGCAATGGAACTCATGTTGCCCTTTTCATCCTTTGCATAGGCGTGAACAGGGTAAACCGTTCCCTTTTCAAAGATTGACTTAAGCTCAATTGTACCGCCGCCATAAGTCCTGTAATCTTCAGGAGCTGCAGTAAACTCTGGATTGGTTTCCCCAAGAACATAAGGCTTGTCGCAAGTCCAATGCAAGGTGTCAGATGCATCCCTTGATTCAAACCTTACCTTCATCATGGCTCCCTTGCCCTTAACCCTTTCAACAAGAATAGAAGGCTTTTCAGGTGCAAGCTTGTCAAGGTCTACATCAAAGGTGCAGTGCCCCTGCAAAAATCCGTCAAGATAAACCGGAATGCTGACTTCAGTCTTGAGTTCTTCCCCGTTAAAAATGTCAATGCCAAAGGAATTCTCGCGGTTGCCAAAGGTAAACCTGCTGCTTTCCTTGATTGCAAAGGCAACTGAACCGTCAGACATGACGCGCTGAACGAATTCAGGCTTTTTTGGAAGAACGTATACATAGACAGGATTATCAGCCTTATAGTCGGAAGACTGGAATGTAATCCTGTGGTCAATCTCTCGCTTCAATCCAGTGGTTTTCTGTCCCGTCCACATGCCACCGTCAACACAGTAAAAATACCTTGGATTTTTTAGGATAATGTTTTCCCAGTCCAAAACCTCAAAGGGAATTTCAGCCTTCTTATTCCTTGCAATGGATTCCATGTCTACGGCAGGAACAACATGAATTGCACAATGGTAATCGTTAAATCCGTCAGTAAAAGTAAATGGAACATAACGGTCAAGGCAGTTCTTTACGGAAAGGGAAAGGTCCCCAGAGTGACTCAAGGGCCCCCTGTTCAGGCTGTAGCTGATTCCCTCGGGAATCTTGAAAATTGAACCGGAAATGTACTTCTTAAGGGGACTGATGCGGGCAGCATCTACAAAGGAAGAAACCTGGCTTCCATCTCCTTCATTGGGAGTTGGATCCCCATCCCTGACAGTGCACTTCACCTCATAATCGTTCCTCCTGCCCTTATCAATGACAGTGATCTTGACGCAAACATCACCGGATTGGTCGATCATGACAGGACCGTCATAGGCAAAACCTGAAACAAAGGGATCAGTTCCCGACAGTGAGTAATAAAGTTCCGTTCCCTCTTCAACATTCAGGACCAATGCCTGCCTGTTTGCCCAGGTTCCTGGAGCAGGACTGATGATGTCCCTTGCCGAAAAGCCATGAACAAAAGCAGATGGAAGAAAAAAAGCACATATTGCACAAAGAGTTCTGGCCCTTTTGCTAAAATTCAGTCCCATAATTTTCCTTATATTTATTTCTTTGTTTTTCCAAAAATTGGTTCAAGAGCCTTCCTTAATTCCGGATAAGGCTTGTAGTAGTATTCTTCAAGTTCTTCCGGCTTAAGGCCCACCATTTCGTGGCTGCAATAGTTGATCCAGTCGCTTTCGTCAGGGGAATTAATCTCAAACTTCCTGCACCAATAATCCGGGGTAATCGGGAGCATTTCCCTGTACTTGTGAATCTTGTAGTCGTGGACTGCAACCTTGATGTTTTCCCGTGGAACTCCCTTTTCAAGGAGGACTTCAACAAGGTAATTCAAGGTCTTACCGCTGTCAAAAATGTCATCGATAAGAAGGATTTTGTCCCCTGCCCTAAGGTAATCCGGGGAATAGGTCCAGCCGTCGATTCTAACCTGCGAATGGCTGTGAACGTCGCTGTAACTGCGTGCAACAACTGCAGCATAAAGAACGGGCTTATGTCCTTCAGGAAGGGCAATCTTGTAGTATTCACTTATGACGTTGGCCATGTAGGCTCCACCCCTAAGTGAAGTATAGATTACATCAGGAACAAACCCGTCTTCCTGATAAATCTTATGGGCAAGCAAAAGAGCATCGTTTCTTACTGTATCATAAGGCAAAAATTCCTTCATGGTTCCTCCAAAATCAAAGGCTTCCGCCCTTAATGTGCTGATGAACGGCAGCACCCTTTAAAATAATGTTTTTATCTTTTGTCGAAACACGACCAAGAATCCTAACTGGATTTTTTTCATCAACTGCCGGCTCAACCTTTTTATCAAAGATCACAGTCACAAGGCCTTCGCTGACATTCTTTCCGCTTTCAGGAACATAGTTTACAAGAAGGTCAAAGGCCCAGCTGCCATCCACAAGGGTACGGGAATTCATAATCATGCCGTCCCAGCAAACATAGCAGTCAAGGTAAAGTACCGGTTCTTCAGAAATTTCCTTAAGGGTAAAATTGTCCTTAAGGTTATCAAAAGTCGGTTCCTTTAAAAGGTCAATCATGGTCTGGGCCTTCTGCTTAACGGACAAGGAAGCATTGCTTGCTATGACCTTGTTCAGCAGATGATGGGCTCCGTTGTCACGCCCGAGGGTAAAGAGCCTTTTGGCCTCTGCATAGGCATCGCGAACCTGTGATGCAGACAGGGTAAGGGAAAATTCCCCCACTTCCCCCGCATGCTGAAGGGGATTCTTCAATTCTTCTGCCGTAAGTGAAAAGGCTTCCTTTGCTTCTGCATGTTTTTCCAGGATGGTCTTAACGTGAGGCTGAAGAAGAATGACTGCGGAAACAAGAATTCCAAGAAGGAATCCAAGTCCCAGGCAGTTTCTGATGAGCATTGGATTTATTCCAAGGGGCGGATAGAATTTCCTGATGTCTCCCGTATCCTTCATGCGACAGATGGAATCCCAGGAACCATCCCTTCTGATGAATTCCATGGCATCCTTAGCAGTCTGGTTGTTTGGGTCAATGTCAAGAATCTGAAGGTAAAATTCCAGGGCCCTGTCGGTCTGTCCCCGGCCCAGGTAAATGACGGCCTGTCCAAGAAGAAGCTTTGCATCAAGGAGCTTTATCTGCCTTGCCCTGTTGAACCATGGGGAAGCTTCGGAAGGAGTCCCTGCATAAAGATTGGCAATGCCCCTGGTTACATAGTAATCAAAATCATCCTCATAGGTTTCTTCGCACTGTTCAAGAAATGCCAGGGCACTGCTGAACTTTCTGCACTTCATGAGGTATTTTGCCGAATCCAGGGTAGACAATGCCATTATTCAAGTCCCAGCCTTTCTATGATTGAGTCAAGCTCAGAATTGAGGACATCAAGTTCTGCCTGGTCAATGAGGGATTCGTCTTCTTCAAGGGCTGCAATGTGTTCAAGAAGGTCACGGATGTAATCCTTCTCAAAGGTTCTTGAATAGTTATGTTCAACAAATGGTTCCATGCCCTCGGAATCAATAACACCCATGCTAGGTGTGGATTCGTCGATTTCCTTCATTGTAAGGGGAACAGGAGCTGGAGCAAATGCAGAAGAAGCCTCGTGCTGGGCTGCACTGCCAAAGTATGTGGTTCCGTTATCAAGGTCTGCAAGGAAGCCACGGCCGGCAGGAATGTTACCGTCAGAAGCAACGGAAATATAGAAGCTGACGGCTGCGGTCCTAAAGCAGTCAAGATAGAACTTGTCCCAGTTAACTGCAACTGCCGAATTGTTGTATGAAGATACGGAATTAAAGCTGCTTCCTGCCCTTACAGCCGGAACCCATGAATTTGAATTCAGCGAATCCTTGCCGCTAAGGGTAACTGCAGCAGGCTTGGAAATTCCCTTGCTTTCGAACATGAACTGAAGGGCCGTATTGTTGTTGGAAGAACGAACCCAAAGATCATCGCTCATGGAAACAAACTGGAATTCCGAGTTGATGGCACTTTTTGTAGCCGTAGAAAAATGAGCCTTTGTATTTTCACCAAGATATGTGTCAAAGATACCCTTTACACTGTATTCCTGAATTTCACGTCCAAGATTGATGGTGTAAACAGTAATTCTTAACATGTCGAATTTTGTAGACGATGCAATGGACGGCATAAAGCTAAAGTCAATGACCGTCTGGAATTTTTCAGGAACAAGATAGGCCATCTGTGCCCCAAGGGGTGTGCGCCTAGCTTCCGTCCTGATTCCGTCAGAGTGAACAAGCTTATAGTCCTGGTTACCGGCCTTAACGGTAAAGAATGAAGATGAATATGCATCGTAAATCGTAAGGAGAGGATCTTCCTGACCCTTTTCGTTGATGGCATAGATTCCGAAAGTACCGTCGTTGCCATTGAGGACAATGCGAAGGTCATCCTTTGTAACATCGATGACGTTCTTGTCAATTACGCTGCTGAACCAGTTGAACTGTGCGCCAATAAGGGTGCCGTCGCTTGCGTAAAGACCGCTGGTCCTGACAGGATTACCCTGGCTGTCCCTGGCAATGGAGCCGCTGCTATCGCGAATGTAATACTTTTCCTTTTCTTCGTCAGAAAGCTCGGAAAAACTGGAAGCCTTCTTTGCCTTGCCGTCCCCGTCCCCATTCTTTCCAGAACTCTGTGCAAAAACAGAAGCAGCAAGAACAAGGGAAAGACATGCGGCAACAGCCTTCTTGGAACAAATCTTAATCATTCACCTTCTCCGTTATCATCAAGAAGTTTCTGAATCATGGCAGCCTTTGACTTGAGAGAAAGAACGCGTTTTTCCCCGGCTCCAGAAGATTCTTCAGCGGAATTGGAAACCGTAACTTCAGTTCCCTCAAAAACCGCAGTCTTTTCGTATGCAGCAGGTCTTGCACCTTCAAGTTCCCTGACCCTTGCATTGGCAGAGTTAAGCTGGCGCCTGAGCTCCTTGCTGTCGTCATTCTGAGACATCCTCAGCTGCTTTTCATAGTTTTCCCTTGAATTAAGGTACTCTTCCCCAGTCATCTTAAGGAGGAACAGAAGCTTCTGCTCTCGGTCATGCTGTGCGATGAGGGAAAGCTTGAATTCAGCATCCCCCCTTTTTGCACTTTCAGGAAAATCTGCAACGATCCTTTCATAAAGTGCCCTTGAGGTATCGTAGTCAAATTCATCATAGAAGCATTCTGCAATCCAGAAAAGGGCGGAAGAATACATGTTTGAATCAGGATACTGGTTGCAAAAACCGGACAAAGCCATCACAGAATTATCGTTCTGGCCGATGCAGTGATATGCGCGTCCCTTCTGGTACTCAACGGCAGAAAGGAGCGGGCTGTCAGGATAGTTTTCCATGAACATGGAGCAGTCATTGATTGCATCCGCATATTCCTCAAGATAGATCTGGCTCATGATGATCATGTACCAGTTTGAATCGTTGGAATACCTTGGGTCAGAAACCGCCTGCCTCAAGAAAAGCTGGGCGTCCTTCCACTGGCCGTTCTTGTAAGAGGAAAGCCCCTGGACAAAAGAGTCGGCCACAGAACGGGCAGAAACTTCCTCCGGCGAATTCCTATATGTGACTGTAGACTTAGCAAAAACAGGAAGAGATGCAAAAGCGATCCCGAAAGCAAGAGCAAAAGCCTTGAATGCGCTTCTGCCATCAAACATTTTTACTGATTCCATTCCAAATTCCCCCTGAAAAATGACGAGCCTGAAACAACAATATCCGTACCTGCTTCAAGGACGTCCTTCAGGGTATCCTGATTGACACCACCGTCCACAGATATAAGGAAATTACAGTTCTCCTCATTCTGTTTATCGGCAAGTTCTCTGATTTTATTTATAGTATATGGAATAAGTTTCTGTCCGCCCCATCCAGGATTAACCGTCATGACAAGAACCAAGTCAACGTAAGGGAGGATCGTCTCGATGGCAGACACTGGAGTTGCAGGACAAATGGCTACCCCAGCCTTCTTTCCGGCTTCGTGAATCATCTGGATGCATCGGTCGGCATGATTGGTTGCCTCAATATGGAAGGTAACAAGGTCAGCCCCCGCGTCAATGTAGGACTGAATGGAATTCTCAGGCTTTTCCACCATAAGGTGAACGTCAAAGGGAAGCCTTGAATTTTTCCTGATGGAACTGATGACCGGCTGTCCGTATGAAACCTGTGGTACAAAATGCCCGTCCATTACGTCAATGTGAACATAAGACGAACCCTTTTCTTCAATATAAGCAAGTCCTCCGGCAAGATCGCCAAAATCAGCAGAAAGGAGAGATGGAGCAAGATATCTTTTTGTTTTCATAATAAATTATTGTACTATATATTGATAAATATTTCAATTTGAATATGGGCGGTTGGGCTTCCAAATGTCAGCCCACCAGGCTTTCCATACTTCGCCGCCAACGCGGCTCATCCCTCCGTTACACTCCGGGACCGGCTACGCCGGGTATTCCAATCCTTACCGCGCAAGCTGCCCCATAATTTTTTTCCGATTAATCCCTTGACAATTCTTTAGAAAAACATTATAAACTGTGCTCTTTTTTACAGAATATTGACTAATTTTATCCAAATTCATATAATGATAAAATGAACATTCAGTCTGAATCTTCCCTTTCACAAGCTCTCCAACTGTTCGAAAACTGCCAGATAGCCGAAGCCTTTGACAGAATCAACACTGCGCTTGTAAGTGACCTGGACGACAGAAGACTGATTTACGCCGTAAGATGCTGCAAATTCTGGATGGAACCCTTTGCATCGATTGATGCCCTCAGCCCCTTTGAACAGGGGGAAGTCCTCCTCAACCAGTGGAAGCAGTTTGGGTTCATCCTTTCCAAGGCAGAAGAAGACTGCGAAAAAATCACCTATTCCGTAAAGAAAGGCGTATTTTCCCGTGCACTCCAGGCCTACAGCAGAGCAAACGACGAAAAAGACACGAAATTCCGTGCGGAAATCCTGAGGAAAACTGGACTTTGCTACAAGAAGCTTGGTTCCTACGAAATTGCACTCCAGTACCTTACGGAAGCAAACCAGTGCCAGGGAGGTCAGGCAGAAGTCCTTGCAGAAATGGCCGACTGCTACGCCCTGTGCGGTGAGACAAAAAATGCAAAGATGCTTTACAGGGAAGCATTCTACATAAATCCTTCGAGAATCGACCTTGCGTTCCTTGATTCACCAATCATCAAGGTTGTCATCGAAAAAACCATGGAACCTGGCTACACCGGGCTTCTGCTGCAGGAATGGATTCCGGTTTACGGCGTCATTTACGGCATTTTCAACGTAAAGAGGCAGCTGCGTTCACAGGAAGCCCTGCGGCTAAAGCAGGAGATCTATTCCAAGGAAAACGAGGTTAAGGACCCTTCCAACAACAGGGACCTTATCAAGCCCCGGCTGCTGAACCTGTACCTGTGGCTGATTGACTACTATGTACTTACAAAAGAAAGTGTTTCCAAGATCAACGAGGTTCTCCTCAAGATGAAGCTTCTTGATTCGGAAATCCACGATCTTTACGTGAAATAAATTGTAATTTTATAATATTTAGGAGCAAAGACTATGTCTGAAGAACTTGAAAACTCTGTCCGTGAAATGCTGAAGACAGAAAAATGGACCAGCTCGGGAATTTCCAGCTTCACATCCACAAACCTTACGGAACTGGAAAACATTCTCAACGAATGCAGAAACCAGAACTGCGAGTATGCAATCAAAGACATTTGTGACGAACAGCTGGTTCACTCAAAGACAAGCATCATCGCCCTCTACATTTCAGGCATGATTTCCGTTCGCACAGGCTCAGTAGACACAAGTTCACTCCTTGCCCTCTTTGACATCTTCGAGAAGAACCACAAGGAAGCTCTCGTGGAAGAAATCTGCAAGAAGATTACGGAAGAAGACGACCCACAGAACAAGACAGCCCTCAGAAAGCTTGCAGAAATCTACAAGAATTCCAACAACGACAAGGTTTGGGAACTCTACGAAAAGATCGTAAAGCTTGACTTTGAAGAAGCTGAATTTGCAAAGGCCCTTGCAGAACGCGCCATGTCACAGGGCAACCGTGAATCGGCCATCAGCTACTACAAGAAGGCTCTCCTTCGCTTTGTTTCTGCAAAGAACATGAATTCAGCAAAGACCGTATGGTCAATCCTCGTTCAGGAAATCCCAGAAGACATCGAGTTCTTCATGAACATCCAGAGAAAGGTTGCAAAGACAATCAACCCAGACAAGGCAGCCCTTCTCCTCCAGGAACTCTACACTTACTACAGGGAAACAAGCAACTGGGATACTGCAATCACAATCCTCAAGATCATTCTTGAAATCGACAGCAAGGACGCATGGGCACGCCGCGAAATCACGGACTGCTTCCGCGGTAAGTATGCAGACCATTCTCACCTTGAAGAATACATCAAGTCTTCAAACCTTAACCAGTCATTCCGCAACGTATTCGAAGCCATCAACGACTTTGAAAAGCACGTTGCCTTTGACGCAAAGAGCTACGTATACCACAGGACATGGGGTGTCGGAATCATTACAAAGGTTGAAGGTGACACACTCATCATCAACTTTGGCAAGAAGACCGGCGTTCACAACATGTCCCTCAAGATGGCAGTAAACGCCCTTCAGCCACTGGCAAAGGACCACATCTGGGTTTACAAGAAGACAAAGAAGCACGCTGACCTTGTAAAGATGGTTAAGGACGATGTTACCTGGACACTCAAGACAATCATCAAGAGCTACAACAACAGCTGCGACGAAAAGCACATCAAGGCAGAAATCGTTCCGGAAATCCTTACGACAGGTGAATGGACAAGCTGGCACGCAAAGGCACAGAAGATTCTTGCCACAGACCATACATTCGGCGTTAACCCTAACGACATCAACTTCTATACTGTTCGCGACAAGGAAATCAGCAAGTCAGAACGTCTTTCTACAGAATTCAAGGCAGACAAGGGATTCTTCTCACGCATCGACACAATGGTGCGCTACCTTTCAGAAATCGACGATCCTTCTGATGACCAGCTTTCGGACATGTTCTCTTACTTTGCAGGCTACCTCAAGTCATTCAACACTGTAAACGAACAGATCGTTGCCTCTTACCTGGTAGTTCAGGAAATCACAAGAAGAATCACGGCCCTTGAATCACCTGCAAAATTCACATTCGCCGAGCTTTACGGAGAAATCGAAAAGCCACGCGAAATGTACACGCTGCTCAAGGATTCAAAGAACACAAACCTCAAGCAGGCATTCATGTCAAACATCCGCCTCCTTCCAGACTGGGATGACCAGTACATCCGCATGTTCCCGACAGTACTCAACAAGGGTCTCGTTTCGGAACTGGTAAGCGCAGGCAAGGAAGAAAAGGCAAAGGCACTTGTCATCGACTGCTTCAACGACTACAGGGCAAACAGAAACGCCGTAAACTACCTTATTTCAGACTGCTCGGGAGAACAGTGGTTTAAGGATGCAGGCATTTCTGAAGAAAAGCAGCTTGTTACCCTCGTAAACATCATTTCAATCTGTTTCAAGGAAATCAACAACCACGTCAACACTGTGGAAAACAAGAAGACCATCAAGGCTTCCACAGCACTCCTTTTTGCACGCAAGAACGGAGACGGAACACGCAATGCAATCCTTGAATACATGCTTGCCAACGGAACGGAAACCATGGCCCGCATGTACACAATGGTAAGCGATGTTGTTGAACTTGAATCAACATACAAGGCACAGCTTAGAAACGGCATCCTTTCAAAGTGTCCGGACTTCAAGTTCCAGGAAGCAGAAATCAAGCAGGAAGCACCAAAGGGACTCCTCGTTACTGCAAAGATGCTCGAAATCAAGAAGAACCTTGCAGAAGACCTTGAAAAGGTTCAGCTTCCAAAGATTGCACAGGAAGTTGCAGAAGCAAAGGAAAAGGGAGACCTTAAGGAAAACGCAGAATACATTGCAGCACGCGAAGCACAGAGCCGCATGAACAACCAGCTTGGAAAGCTCAAGGAAGAACTGGCACGTGCAGTTGTATTCGATCCTACAACAGCAACAACATCTTTCGTTTCTTTTGGAACAACGGTTACACTCCACAACAACGAAGACAATACTGACGTTACATACACAATCTTCGGACCTTGGGAATCAAATGCCGACGAAGGAATCATCTCTTACCTTTCACCTCTTGGAAACAAGCTCCTTGACATGAAGAGTGGAGAAACAAGAAAGATTACAATCAACGACAGAACTTACGACTACACCGTAAAGTCCATCCAGATTGCAAAGTAGTACTTAACCTGCAGGAATTTCCTGCGGGAAAGACTTTAGGGCGTCGACATCCGATGCCCTTTTTTTGTGACCATATTTTCCAGGGAATGAAATGAAATATTCACCAGAGGACTACGAAAAACTAACGGAACACACGGGAATTCTCCACGGAAACTGCAATGTGGGCATCATTGAAGGAGAATCCGGACTTATTCTTGTTGAATGCGGAAACCTTGCGGAACACGCACAGGCAATTCTTGATTCATGCAAAGCCCTTTTTCCAGGGAAAGCCGTAAATGCAGTCCTGATTACCCATGCCCACACGGACCACTGCGGCGGCCTGCCATGGATCCTGGACAACAGCCCCTGTCCTGTGGAAGTTTATGCCTCTCAGGAGACGGCAGCATTCATGCTAATTCCACAGGCAATAAGCACCATCTACACCGGCGGAACGGCTGCTCCGGAAATGGCCACAAGGGAATTCCTTCTTGAACACCCGGTAAAAACCGGGCACATTGTCACGGAAGGCAAAACCTTTGATTTTGGCACCACTTGCGTCAGGGGCATTGCACTTCCCGGCCATTTTGAGGGAATGTACGGCTTTGTGGTGACGGAAAAGGAATCCGGCAAGAAGGTCATGTTCCTTGGGGACGGCTTTTTTGGGATCAGCATGCTCAGGAAAATCTGGATTCCCTTCATCATGAACCAGGTTGAATTCAGAAAATCCATTGCCAAAATCCTGGATGAAAAATGCCAGTTCTACATACCCGGTCACGGTGAAGTCTTTACGGAAGCCACCATTGATTCAGCAGCAGAACACAACATCATGATCACCTACCAGTTTGAGACCTTCATCTGCAAGTCCATTGCCCGTGGATTCAACACGGAAGAAAAACTGCTGGTGGAACTTGGAAAATGGGCTGACATCAGGCTAAAACCTGTAAACTACTACCTCATCGGCACCACATTGCGTTCCTACATGGTATGCATGGAACTTGAGGGTAAAATCGGAAAGGAAATTGAAAACAACAAACTTATATGGAGGCTATTGAAATGACAGCTAAAGAAATCGCATCTTACATTGACCAGACCCTTCTTGCCCCTACGGCTACGGAAGAAGAACTCACGGCATTTGTGACAAAGGCAAAGGACTTTGGATTTGCAAGCGTTTGCATCAATCCGGTTTACATCAAGAAGGCAAAGGAAATTCTTGCAGGAACTTCGACAAAGGTGTGCACCGTTATCGACTTTCCCCTTGGAGCAGGCGGACTTGAAACAAAGCAGACACAGGCAGACATTGCCATCGATGCAGGTGCTGATGAGCTGGATTTTGTAATCGACCTTGGACTTGTAAAGGCACACAAATGGGCAGAACTCAAGGCCCAGCTTACATTCATTGCAAAGAGCGTAAAGGAAGCTTCAATGTTCCGCGAGGAAGGCGGTGCTGTCCTTACAAAGCTTATTCTTGAAACATGCTGCCTTAGCGATGAAGAAATAGTTGAATCATGCAAGTGTGCAAAGGAAGCAGGATTTGATTTCGTAAAGACTTCTACAGGATTCTATTCTGCAAAGCCAAACGGAGCCACAGTTCACGCTGTTGAATTGATGAGAAAGACAGTTGGCCCGGACATGGGCGTAAAGGCCAGTGGAGGAATCCACAACTTTGAAGAAGCCATGGCAATGATCAACGCAGGTGCCTCAAGAATCGGGGCAAGCGCAGGCATTGAAATCGTGGCAGGCTGCAAATAACAAACGGAACAATGAGGACTTTGGCGGTGCATGAAATCCCCCGAGAAATGAACTCCAGGGGAATGGGCATCCCAGCGGATGCTCCCGCCCTGTCCTGCAACATTCAGGCCTGTTCCTGCCTGTTTACCTTGTTAATTATTTCCATGGTGGCATGAATCAGGCTTTCCACTTCCGCAAATTTCCTGTGGGCATTGATTCTGTAGAATACCTGGGTTCCCTGCTTTTCCGTGACCACAAGACCCGAATCCTTCAGGATCTTCAGATGGTGGGAAACAGCCGGCCTTGAAAGCCTTGAACCTGCCGTAAGGGTCATGACGTTGATTCCACTTTCCCCGGAATCCAAAATTTCAAGAATAAGCTGCTGGCGAATTTCATCCCCCAGGGCAATGAAAATGGGGCCGCATTTATTAAAAAGCTCATGTAAAGTTAGTCTCTCTTCCCCTGTAATTACCATAATTAACCTCGAAAAGGATTATATTGCAATTTTTTTAAAAGTCAATACGTTTAAGCGTTTAAATAATTAAACTTTTTGACAAAATTTTTCCAAAAGTACTTGAATTTTTATTTTTTTGCATTATATTTATAGTGTTGAAAGGTTTAAGATTTTCGACATTAACAACAATTAACTTTATTTTTGGGAGAATTAATATTATGAAGAAATTTGCATTGATCGCAGCAGTTCTTACTCTTGGTGCAGCAGCAGTTTTCGCTGATGCAAAGGGAACGGAAATCATGACCAAGGTTCATGACGTAAAGAAACCATCCTACACAAAGTCACAGGCCCTCATGCAGCTTGTAAGCAAGAAGGGTGAAATCGAAGAAAACCGTGGCTTCATTGAATACGGAAAGAACGAACCAAAGGCATACAACGGAAAGGACATTACATCCGTAGTTCTCGACTTCAAGATGCCTGCAAGCTACGCAGGAACACGCTTCCTTCAGATTGAAGGAGGCCCAAACGAACAGAAGTTCATCCGCCTTGCAACAGACCCTAACCCACGCCGCGTAAACTCAAGCGAAGGTTCAAAGTCATTCCTTAGCACAGATGCAACTTATGACGACCTTGAAAAGCGTGAAGTTGAAGAGGACAACCAGACTTACCTCCGTGATGAAGAAAAGAACGGTTACAAGTGTTCTGTAGTGGAAAACGTTCCCGTTGACCCAAAGAGCAGCCAGTACTCAAAGCGCATCGTTTGGGTTGACCTTAACACATACTACCCTATCTACACAGAACTTTACGACAAGAAGGGAGACCTTTGCAAGGTTCTTACAATGGACAAGATCATCAACGTAAAGGGATACAACATTCCTACAGTCAACGAATACAAGAATGTTCAGACTGGACATTCAACAAAGATGATCATCCAGAAGGTTCTTGTTGATGAAGACGCTGCAGTTAACGACAACGTATTCACACAGAACTTCCTTAAGAACGCAAAATAATCACTTTAGCAATTCAAAGCTGGCGGAAAGCAGTCAAACCATATTCCGCCAGCTTAATCCACTTTTATAAAATCATATTATATTGTAAAGATTTTTCAGAGGATGCAATGAAACTCACAAGACACACCACCATAGCAGCAGCTTTAATTCTTTCAGCATTTACTGCGTTTGCACAGGATGACTTTGGAAACTTTGACGATTTTGGCGACTTTGGATCTTCTTCCGATTCAGGAGCATCATCCATGTCGGCAGCATCTGGAGTAAAAGTCTCTGGCGAGGTAGATATCAGCGCCCGCACCTACTTTGACACTGATGCAGCAGCAAAGGGAATCAACCCGGGATCTAAGCCAGGGGATTTTGACCTCAAGGCTAATCCATCTGCAAAGCTTGGATTTTCATATTCAGGCTCAAAGGCAGATGCAGAGATAAAGCTCAAGTTTAACCGAGCATCCCTTGGTGAATTCAGGGAAGACATTCTTGACGAAGCCTTTGTAAAGGGCTATTTCTGCGACAATGCAGTCACAGTGGAAGCAGGAAAGATGCGCACCATCTGGGGAAAGGGTGACAGGGTTCACGTTCTTGACAACTTTAACTCAGACGATTACACGGACTTCTTGAATCCCCTTTATCTTGACAGAAGGATTGCCATTCCAATGCTCAAGACAACCGTGAGCCTTCCTTCAAACAACATGGCAGTGGAAGGAATCTGGACCCCATGGATGGAAGCAGACAGAACTGCTTCTGGCGGAAGATGGCTTCCTGCAAAGGTTGCAAACCTGACTTCAAAGGTAAAGACTGATGCAGTAGCTTCTGTTGTGGGAGTTTCACAGAATCCAGCCGCATATACAATTGCCCTTAACCAGGCATCAAGCCTTGAAGAAAACCTTTATCCCGATACAGAAAAACTCAAGTACAGCCAGGCAGGATTGCGCCTTACTGGAACCTTCGGAATGGTTGACCTTGGAGCAAGCTACTATTACGGACACTACAAGCAGGTCACCATGAATGCCCTGGACTACAAGACATTCATCCCGCAGTACATGGCTGGCGGTAATCCGGAAAAGTTCCTTCACTTTGACAAGAAGCAGACATTCGGCCTTGAAGCCTCAACAATTCTCTGGCACTTTAACCTTCGTGGTGAACTTGCATACAATCTTACCGACGACACTGCTGGTGACGACCCATGGGTTCACAACAACAGCGTGCAGTGGCTTGCAGGATTTGACATCGACCTTCCAATCAACAACGTGAACCTTAACGTGCAGGAAGTTGGAACATACATACTGAACAATGACCAGATTGGCGGCATTTTTGAAACCTACGATGCCGACTACGATGTAAACGGAAAGTATACAAACAACCGCCTCGTCATCAACATCACGGATTCATGGCTCAACGGAAAAATCAAGCCGGAAGCAACATGCATCTGGGGAATCGAAAGAGGAGACCTGGTTGTAATGCCAAAAGTCGACTTCTGTCCTAATCAGGACATTACATTCTACATCAACGGTCTTTACATGTGGGCAAAGAATGAAGATGCAGAATTTGCAGAATGGTCATATTACAACAACAACAGCTTTGCCGGTCTTGGCGTAAAGTGCAAATTCTAAAAGAGGAATAGCAAATGAACTTCTTAAAAAAATTCTTTAGGCATCCTTGGGCAATCATAATTACATGCTTTGCCCTCACAGGATTCTTCGGTTACTTCATCAAGAACCTTCAGATGGATAACTCCCTGAGGCAGTTTTTTCCGCAGAAGGATGAATCCTACGACAGGATGAACGCAACTGAAGACACATTCGGATCCATGCTGAGCATTGGCATTGTTCTCGATGCAAAAAACGGAACAATTCTTACACCGGAATATCTTGACGTCATCAAGAAGATTTCTGACCGCGTGGAACTCCTTGACAGCGTTGAATCCCTGGACAGCCTTACAAACATCGATTTTGTATGCAACCAGGACGGATCAATTTCTGCAACAAACATCATCCCTGAGGAAGATTTTGAAACTGAAGACGGACTTCTTACTACGGAATCGGTAAAGAACCTTGAGCTTCGCCTCCAGGCATGGTACGACATGTACAACCGCGTAGTCATCAATGACAACCTTACAGGCTCACAGATGCAGATTTCAGTTAAGCCTAACGGAAAGTCAAAGGTTGCTCAGAAAGAAGCAGAAGAAATCCTTGCTGAAGCAAAGAAATCAAAGGATCCTGCAAGGATTGCAGAAGCAAAGGAAAACCTGAAGAACGTAAACAAGGACATCGAAAGGCAGATTAGTGAAGCAAGAAAGGAACTTAAGGCAGCAAAGGCATCCAAGGATCCTGCCGCCATTGAAGCTGCCTACGAAAAATTCTATAACGCCAACAGTGCAAAGAACGACTCTGCACGCCAGCAGTTTGTGCTCAAGCAGATTACAAAGATTGTAAACGAGGAAACTGAAGGCCACAACCTTATCGTAAAGATTGTCGGTGAACCTGTTCAGTCAAAGAACTCAAAGGAATACATGATGTCTGACCTTGTGGGCCTGATTCCTCTTGTAGCCCTTGTCGTAATCATCTCCCTTTACATGAGTTTCCATACCATGGAAGGAACCATTCTTCCACTGGCAACAGTCCTCATGTCGGCAACCATTTCTGTCGGTCTCATGGGAATGCTCGGCTATACATTCACCCTTGTTTCAAGCGTTATTCCGGTTGCACTCATTGCCGTAGGTTCCGCCTATGGAATCCACGTCCTTACCCACTACTATGTAGAAATCGGAAAGCTTAGCGGAACCATTACAAAGGAAATGCACGCCGAAGCCCTTCTTGAAAGCCTTAAGGAAGTTTGGATTGCAGTTCTTCTTGCAGGCGTTACAACAGTAGTCGGATTCATTTCCCTGATTACAAGCCCTCTTGCACCACTTCATTCCTTCTCGATCTTTACAGCAATTGGCGTTGCCCTTTCCCTTCTTCTTTCAGTTACATTCATTCCTGCAATTCTTCTCCTGAAGAAGCCGGAAAACATCCAGAAGCAGCGCGAACTTAAGCTCATCAAGCTTGCCTCAAACAAAGTCAAGGAAAAACTCAAGAGACTTAACCACCTTCGCGGAGACAAGTCACAGGAAGCAGCTTCCAGCGACACCATGTACTCACTTTTCAAATTCTTCTGCGGAAGCCAGGTACGCCTTATCCTCACTTCACTTGTTATCGTTGGCCTTTCCATTACCGGCCTTAAGCTTCTTAAGGTTGATACTGCCCTCATCAACTACTTCCCTAAGGAATCTGAATTCAGGAAGGACATTGACTACGTAGACAATTCCTTTGCAGGAACAAACTCGGTTTACTTCCTTGTTGAAGGGCCGGAAAAAGGTGACATTTCCAACCCGGAAATTCTCAAGGCAGTTGACAACCTTGAAATTTACCTGGACAGAAATTTTGATGAAATCGGAAAAATCGTTTCACTTACAAGCTTTGTAAAGAGAATCAACCAGGTATGGAATGATCCTGCAACATACGTTCCGGAAGATGGTTCCGGTAGTGACGAAGCAATGGACTTTGGAACTGACGACGGTTTTGGCGACTTTGGTGATTTCGGCGACTTTGGCCAGGCTTCGGGTGCAGATGACGGATTCGGTGACTTTGGCGACTTTGGGGATTTTGGTACGGAATCTGCAGAAGCCTACGAACAGATTGTTGTTCCTGACACCTATGTAAATCCTAACGAGGAATACACAAGAAAACTTAACTCTGACTTTACCACAGCACAGCTTCTTGCATGCCTCAACAAGGCATACGCCCAGGCTGGAGGAAAGAACGGTTCGCTGGACAAGATTGTTGACATCATCCTTGAGGAATTCAACTATGACGGAAAGGCATTCTACGAAATTCCTTACGACATCTCAAAATACCCTGTATCAAAGAGGGAGGAACTCAAGAAGGTAATTAATGGTTACCTCATTCTCCTGAGCGATTCCCTTGACAGGTTTGCCGACGGAAGCACAAATTCAAAAGTTATGCGCATTACCTGTCAGCTTAGAAACCACAACACCACAAACACAGGAAAGATCATCAAGGCTGCACAGAAATACGCTGCCGAACACTTCCCTGCAGGTTACACCCTTACTGCTACAGGTTCCGGTGAGATGGAATATACAATGACAGACATGATTGTTTCAAGCCAGCTTACATCCCTTGCACTTTCACTTCTATCTGTGTTCATCATCATTGCAATCTCATTCAGATCCGGTTGGGCAGGAATCGTTGGGGCAGTTCCACTTGCCTTTACAATCCTTCTTAACTACATGATGATGGGATTTACAAAGATCAATCTTGACCTTATTACAAGCATCATCGCTTCAGTTGCCGTTGGTGTTGGAATCGACTACACGATTCACTTCCTTACAACATACCGTGATGAACGTTCAAAAACCGACGACATTGTCATGGTAACAAAGGAAACATTCAGAAAGAGCGGTCACGGTATTGTTACAAATGCCATTGCCGTAGGACTTGGATTCCTTGTCCTCTGTCTTTCAAAGTTTGTCATCCTCAGGTACCTTGGAGTTCTCGTTGCCATCGTAATGTTTACTTCAAGCTTCCTTGCAATGACAATCATTCCAGGTATTCTTACACTTTCAGATCCTAAGTTCATCAGACCTAAGGATCACGAATAAAGCCTGAAATAAAGAGAAGGCCCGCAGCTCAACATGATGCAGCTGCGGGCCTTTTTTATGTTTTTATGCCTGCTGAATTAATTTGCTAATGAAGGACTAGAAGACAGAATCAAGAACCTGCTGAACATGTGAAACAGGAATGAACTTGATTCCCTTCTTTACGTGTTCAGGGATTTCCTCAAGGTCCCTCAAGTTTGCCTGAGGAATGAGAATGGTCTTTATCTTGTTGCGCTTGGCGGCAACTGTTTTTTCCCTGAGGCCACCAATAGGCAGAACCTGGCCCGTAAGGCTTAATTCCCCAGTCATGGCAACGTGGCTCTTGATGCACTTTCCTGTAAGAAGTGACATGAATGCCGTAGTCATGGTGATACCGGCACTTGGACCGTCCTTAGGAGTAGCCCCTTCCGGAATATGAAGGTGAATTACATTCCTTTCGAACCATGAAGGTTCCTTGATCTTGCTAGCAATGGCATGCTGCTTTACCCAGTTCATGGCAATCTGGGCTGACTCCTTCATTACATCGCCCATCTGGCCTGTAAGCTGGAGCCCTCCCTTCTCGCTTTCAAAACTGATGGCTTCAAGAAGCAGAGTGTCTCCACCCATGCTTGTCCATGCAAGGCCAATGGCAGTTCCCGGGATCGATGCAGTCTTTATCTGGCTTTCATCAAACACGGCCTTTCCAAGATATTTTCTGACTTCCTCAACATCAACCGTGAAAGTCTTTTTTGCAATGGATGCATGAATCTTTTCTGCATCAACACCGCCCTTCCTGTCTTCAAGCTTGAGGATCGATTCAGTAACAATCTTCCTGTTTATCTTGTCTATGCACTTCTCAAAATTTCGAACGCCTGCTTCCCTGGCATATTCCGTGGCAATGAGGGAAAGAGCCTGCTTTGTGAAGGTAACCTGCTTTTTTGAAAGACCATTGTGTTCAAGGTTCTTTGGAATGAGATACTTTTTAGCAATCTCAATCTTTTCCTGGTCAATGTAGCCTGAAAGTTCAATTATTTCCGCACGGTCAAGCAACGGGCGCGGAATGGTATCAAGCACGTTTGCTGTAAGAATGAAGAATACATTGCTCAGGTCAAATGGAACGTCAAGGTATGTATCACGGAAGGTAGCATTCTGTTCCGGATCAAGAACTTCAAGAAGTGCTGCAGAAGGATCCCCCTGGGCGCTGGCATTCATCTTGTCCACTTCATCAATCATGAAGACAGGACTGTTGGACTTGGTGGTCTTAAGCCCCTGGATTATCTGGCCAGGCATGGAACCAATGTAGGTACGCCTGTATCCCTTGATTTTTCCTTCATCATGTTCACCACCAACACTAAAGCGGTAGAATTTCTTGTTCATGGCATTGGCGATGGACCTGCCCACGGAAGTCTTGCCAACACCCGGCGGTCCTACGAGGATAAGCACGGAACCTTTACCGTCATGCTTAAGAAGACGAACTGAAAGATATTCCACAATGCGCTTCTTGACATCATCAAGGCCATAATGGTCTGAATCAAGAACCTTCAGGGCAGAAGTTATGTTATAGTCTTCTGCAACCTCCTGGTTCCATGGCAGGGATGTAAATATGTCAAGATAGTTTCTGATGATGTTATATTCAGAATCATGAGGATCAAGGAGCTGAAATTTTGCCAGTTCCGAAAGAGCCGTTTCCTTAGCCTCACCTTCAAGATTTAGACTGTCAATCTTATTCTTGAACTTCTGGTATTCATTTTCCTTTGAACTGCCGGAAATGCCAAGTTCTTCCTGAATGCTCTTCATCTCTTCCCTAAGGAAGTACTCGCGCTGGTTCTTTTCAACCTTTTCATTAAGTTCAGTCTGAATCTTCTTCTGAACGCGGAAAATCTCCTGTTCCTTCTTTATGTAGACCAGAACCTGTTCCATGCGCCTGTGAACATCCTGCATTTCAAGAACCTTCTGCTGGTCCTCCTTGTCAATGTTAAGGATGGAAGCAATGAAATCGGCAATCTTTCCAGGCTGGTCAATGTTCACCATGTTAAGACGCATTTCCTCGCTGAACATGGGATTGTTCTCACTGATCTCCTTCATCTCGCTGACCAAGGCACGTGTCAGGGCCTTTACTTCAAAGGTATTGTCGTTGATATCCTCAAGGTACTCAACGGCTGCTGCAAAGGGACTGGTCTTTGAAAGAAGCTTTCTTATCTTAAAACGCTGCAGGGTTGAAACAAAAACATTGATTCCCCCGTCAGGAAGATTTATCTTCTTTATGATTCTTGCAACGGTTCCAACACTGTTAAGGTCAACGGCAAGTGGATTATCCTTATCTTCCTTAAGCATGACGATTCCCACAAAACCGTCGCCACTCATGGAATCTTCAATTACTTTTATGTCTTCCTCGCTGTTTATCATAAGCGGAGTGAAAATCCCTGGAAAAATGGGGCGTCCGCCAATAGGAAGAATGTTAAGTTTTACAGGTAAGGGGGCCTCTGCCGGAAGCCCGATTATTTCATCATTGATGGATTTTTTCATACTCTAAATATAATAAAAAAAAAGTGGCAATGCAACAAATCAAGATCCAAGAAAAAGAACCCCAAAGATGCCGCCAAGAAGAACAATTACAACCGGGTGCAGCTTTGTCCTGAAAAGAATTACAAGGCACACGATGTAAAGCGATACGGCAGGCCATACAATCATTTCCCTGATTCTTTCAATAAAGTATCCACCTGCCTTTGCGGAAAAATCAACAAGGGCAATGGCAAATACGCGTACAAGGGCAATGAGAACCAAACCGCTGGTTACAGGCCTTAATGTTGAAAAAATTGACTTTACCAGTGGCTTTTCCTGGAATTTCGAGAAGAATTTTGCAATTATCACAATTACAATCAATGAAGGAAGAACTTCACCAAAGGTTGCAATTATTCCACCTGGAATGCCATGAAGTTCCGTCCCAATATAGGTTGCAAGGTTTATGCCTACAGGTCCCGGAGTGCTTTCCGAAATGGCAAGCATGGCATAAAACTGTTCCTCAGTAATAAGATGATACTGTTCAACAAGGGCCTGCTGCATGAATGTTGCAGCTACAAGACCTCCGCCAACGGCAAAAAGACCGATGTAAAAGAATACAAAAAACAATCCGAGGATGCTCATTTTCCAACCCTCTTTAAAACGTGAATGACAATTCCGCACAAGGCTCCACTAAGAATTACAGCCACGGAATGAAAATTGAAAAAATAGACCGATGCAAAAGCCAGCAGAAAAAGAATTGCAGCCCACCAGTTCTTTACAGTCTTTTTTATCAGGGTAAAGACTGAATATGTAAGCAATGCAGCCACGGATACATTTATCCCTTTTAGGGCATTCTGAACCCAATGAATCTCCATAAAATTTGAAACGAACATGGCAATGCACATTATGATTACAAGGGATGGAGATACCATACCGAAGGTTGCAGCAATGGCACCTGGAACATTCTTTTTCTTGTGGCCAACAAAGGTAGCCACATTTACTGCAATTATTCCTGGAGTAGACTGGGCAATGGCATAATAGTCAAGGAGTTCCTCGCTTGTAGTCCAGCCTTTTTTATCAATGAGTTCCCTCTCAAGAATGGGAAGCATGGCAAGTCCGCCACCAAATGTGATGGACCCGATTTTAAAGAAAGTCACATATAATTCCAGAAGATCTTTGATAATCATGGAATGTATTATACATACATTATATGGATTAAAAAAGGGTTTTGATGAAATGACATGCATTCCACCAAAACCCTTTCGCACTGCCTGACCTTCACCGGCGGGGCGGCTCACTGCGCGTGCAAGCACGCTACCGAGCTTGGACGGGCGCTCACTTGATCGCGCCCTCTTCTACTATCAATTATTCTGTCGGTCTCTTCTTAAGTTTCTTTGACTTAAGAACTGCCTGACCTTCGCCGACGCTTAGCTCGCCGGCGGGGCGGCTCGCGCAGAGCTTGGACGCCCGCTGCGCCACTCGCGGGCTCTTCAGTTACATTCTATTCTGTCGGTCTCTTCTTAAGTTTCTTTGACTTAAGAACTGCCTGACCTTCGCCGACGCTCTGCTCCATCATAGCGCGGACGCGGAGTGGGAGACCGAAGAGTGTGATGAAGCCTTCTGCATCCTTGTGGTTGTAGAGGTCACCTGTTGTAAATGAGGCAATTGATTCGTTGTAGAGGCTGTACTTTGAGCCAGAACCTGCACCGCGGATTGCACCCTTGATGAGCTTGAGCTTTACCCAACCTGTACATGTTTCTTCCGACTTGTCTACGAAAGCCATCAATGAATCGTAAAGTGTTGTAAATACCTTTCCGTCATAAATGAGTTCCCCAATCTTGATGGAAAGCTGCTGCTTGTAGTGATATGTATCACGGTCAAGAGTAAGGTGGTTCATCATGCGGTGTGCTGCATAAAGAATTGCTCCACCCGGTGTTTCATAAACACCACGGCTCTTCATACCAACGCAGCGGTTTTCACAGATGTCAACGAGACCGATACCATTGCGGCCGCCAATCTTGTTGAGTTCTGTAAGGAGCTTGAGGGCATCCATCTTCTTGCCATTAACGGCAACAGGAATTCCCTTTTCAAATTCAATCTTTACATATTCACCATCAGCAGGTGCTTCTTCCGGAACAACTGTGTTCTTGAGCATGTGCTTGTAGTTTGGCTCGTTTTCTGTCTTCTCAAGTTCAAGGCCTTCGTGGCTAAGGTGCCAAATGTTCTCGTCGCGTGAGTATGACTGATCCTTCTTCATTGGAACTTCAAGTCCGCGGTCTTCAAGGTACTTGATTTCTGCTTCACGGCTGTCCATGTTCCACTTGTCATCACGCCAAGCGGCAATGCACTTAAGGTCTGGAGCAAATGCCTTGATTGCAAGTTCAAAGCGAACCTGGTCATTACCCTTACCAGTTGCACCGTGACAGATTGCAACAGCACCTTCCTGGCGTGCATATTCAACAAGAATCTTTCCGATAAGAGGACGAGCTGTTGAAGTACCCAGGAGGTATTCATCTTCATAAACTGCATTAGCCTTAAGAGCTGGCCAAATGTATTCTTCAATATATTCCTGACGTGCATCTACAACATAGCATGCAGAAGCACCAGTCTTGAGGGCACGATTCTTGATTGCCTTCCAGTTGTCACCCTGTCCTACATCGATACAAACAGCGATAACATCATAGTCGTAATTTTCCTTAAGCCAAGGAATGATAACTGTTGTATCAAGTCCGCCTGAATATGCAAGAACAACCTTGTCCTTGCCAGACTTCTTAGCAGCCTTTGATGCAGCTGACTTTGCCTTTGCAGCCGTTGACTTTACTGCAGTCTTAGCAGAAGAAACTGTTTTCTTTGCTTTTTCAACCTTTTCAACAATTTTTGCCATACAAGCACCTCGTAAAATTTTCTGACAGAACGATCCGTCATATATGTATATTTATACATTTTTATGCATAATTATGCAAGTAGTTGCAAGACCTAAAACCAGACAAATGCAGCCTGCACCGTAAAACGCTTCATCCTTTCTTCAAGTTCCATGTCCTGTGGCAATGAGGAAGTCTGCCTTCGAAAGGAACCAAAAAGATAATCACCGTCTTCCTTGTAGCAGCAAGTGCATTTTGGAACGGACAGGATGTTTTCCCGCGGAACTCCAGCCTTATGCAAGGATGCAAGATTGGCCTTTTCAAGGGAAAGCATGTATTCCTGGTCGCCGACTTTATTCACGCAGTCAAGGGAAAAATTCTCAATGAAATAGCCTGCCCTGTCAGCCGTAATGTTATAGCAGCAGGACTCAATGTGAGGTCCGAGAACGACGCAAATGTTTTCAGGCGTTGAATCATGGTCGAAACAGATTTTTTTTACGGCTTCAGCAGCAATGCCTGTTCCCTTCCAGCCTGAATGCAATGCACCAAAACAACCTGACTTAAGGTCGTAGATAAATGCAGGAAGACAGTCGGCAACGGTAACGGCAGGTACAAGGCTCCTGTTACGCGTAATTATGCCATCACCCTGCTTTCCCAATGTTTCAAAGGGAGCATCAATGTCGTAGATGATTTTTGAATGAATAAGCTCCACTGGAACAACAGACTTTGCAGAACCAAAAAGTTCCTCAAAAAAATCACTGCGGTTGGAATTTTCCTCGTTCCAACGAAAGCGCATGGTTCCGTTTTTAAGTGTAGTCATGGCCCAGGACGGACCATCTTCAAGGGGCTTTCCCCCATAAACAAATTTTCCCTTCAGAAAATCTTTCATACAGCGTATACGTCTATCTTTTTAATTTCATCAATGATTTCAGCAGCATACTTAAGGCTGTGGGAAAAACGCTCAAGGGTCTGGCGGAATTCCCTGTTTTCGTGGCCCATGATCTTGTTCAGGTTAGTGAGTGAACCATAAGCTGCCGACGACTTTTCTCCAAGCATGGCAAGCAGAATGTTTTCAAACTGAACGCATCCTTTTTCAAAGGAATCCACATATTCCTTGCAGATTTCCTCAAGGTCGCCAATCAGGTGAACAATCTTTTCCACGATAGCCTTGGACTTTACGGCAGAATCAAGACGCATGATTTCAAGTCCAAATTCCCCGCCAACTGAGACATGCTTTGCGAGGCCATCGCAATTATCCTGAAGGTCATTAAAGAGCGTTACAAGATCGGAAAATTCCCTCCGGTTTTCCTTAACTGAAAAATCCCCCTCAAGGGTAATGACGTTCATTATGGCGGCATACTTGGAATATTCATGCTTGACATAAAAATTCAAAAAGCCCATGGACAGGTCATACTTAAAGTGAACCACAGGATCCACCCTGTTCCATGTATGGAATGGGAAAAGAGGAAACTCTGCCTGGTTAAAGAAAACCTTCAGCTTCTTCTTTATCTCTTCCTTCCTGAATTCCTTACCCCACAGTCGGTAGCGCTGGTCAAGAACCATTCTCCACTGCTCGCGATACTTCTGAAACCAGTTGTCACCGGGAGTAAAGGCTTCGGGAACATAGAGTGAATTTTCAAAGACCACCTTTCCAAGATTCTTCATGGGTATGTTGTCAATTATGGAATTTATGACGGTGATATGCTCAAGACTTTCATTGGTTTTCTGATATTCCTCTTCATCCCCCGTAGGAACATAACTGAAATTCCAAAGGTCCATGTTCTCATGATTGATGCAAAACAGGGACCTGAAAACTTCTTCCGGACATGAAATGGGACTTGCAAAGAGCTTGGCAAAGGAATTGAAATATGTCCTCATGTGAAGGAAAAGACAAGTCCTACCTTCGCCGCCTGTATTAAACCTTGAAAGTATTTCTTCCACAGGGAGCTTCGTAAACATCCTGAGCCATTCAAAAACCTGGGAACAAATGTTTATCTTTGTCCTCTTGTCCTGGGTAATGTCATTAAGCTTTTCATCAAGAATGTTCATGAGCACATTGCGCGCATCTGCAGGCATTGGCTTTGAAAGAGGATACTTATTGAATGGGTCGGTGGCAGCCTTTATCTCATCAACAACATCAGGCATGACGATGGAACCAAGAATGAAATAAAAAAGTCCCGTGTTTTCATCTATAGTGCCAAGAACTTCCTTTACATAAACCTGAGTCTCAGAAAGGCTTGAAAAAATCCTGTAGGCTCCCCCACATAGACAGCGCTGCCTATAGTTTATCAACGCAGGAAAATCATGTTCAACCTTTTTTGCAATGGAAGAAACCATGGAATAATTGTAGATGTCTTCAACACTCTGGTTAAAAAGAAGGGACTTTACCCATACCATCATCTTCTTAACTATGGACTCGTGCTGGAACTTGTTGATGAGGCCCTTTCGTGTCAGGGCAGCTTCTTCCTTGCTCTGCTTTTCCTTAAGCTTGGCTGCTTCTTCACTTGCAGATGGAATGTGAATCTCAATGTCGGAAGGATTAATTCTATTTAAAATATCCTTGCGTTCCTTTTTTGAGATGTCAGAAGCGAGTATGTCAAAATTGTCAGGACCACGAGGCTGTTTTTTATTCATTTTTCAATCACTAAAATGTAATCACAAGTTTACATGCAACTACTATAAATTATATTAGATAAATGCCGTTTTGCGCAACTGTTTTTTTATTCAAACTTAGTTGAATCGGGAGACAGAACTATGCGCCCGGCTTCCTTCTGCTGCCTCAAGAGCTTCAGATAAGTATCCATTGGAAGAGGCCTTGAATACAAAAATCCCTGAATATAGTCAACACCTGCATCCTTGACCAGTTCATCCTGCTTCTGATTTTCCACGCCTTCAACAAGAATCTTAAGGTTTGAATCCTTGAATGTGGAAATCAAATTCTTGACAAGCTTAAGCATTTCCTCATCCCTTTCCATCATGAGGACAAAGGAACGGTCAATCTTAATCGTATAGAACGGCAGGCGGATGACGTTTGCAAAGTTTGAAAATCCAGTGCCAAAATCATCAAGGTAGAAAATGATTCCCGCCTTTACGAATTCTTCCATGCGGCTGCGGACAAGTTCAAAGTCGTCAATGAGAATGCTTTCAGTAATTTCCATGATGATGTTCTCAGGCTTGATTCCATATTTTTCTATGGTGCTGAAAACAAAATCCTTTATGCCCGGATTCACCATCTGATAAACGGAAAAGTTTACTGAAACTGCCTTTACCACATCCCTATTCTTACTGATGAACTCACATACCTTTTCAAAATTTACGCGGCCCAGGCGCTCGATAAGTCCGTTGCTTTCTGCAATGGGAATGAATTCAGCAGGGCTAATGTCACCAAGTTCCGTGCCGATAAGCCTGGACAGTGCTTCTGCATACACAAAGCGGTTCTTTTCTATTGAAACAATCGGCTGGAAGAAAACCTGATACTGGGTGGATTCAGGAACAAGCTGTTCTTCGAGAATTCTAATGATCTTCTTTTTCCTGCGGAACTCATTTATGAAGGCATCGTTACAATGAACGACGCAGGACGTATTATTCCCCCTGGCCTTCTCCGTAAGTCCCTTGAGAATTTCAACAGCCTCATCGTAAGAAGAAACATCTTCCGGAAACCTGACTGAAGCTGCAATGTATTCAAAGTGAAACCGACGGATCTTTTTGTCATCTTCAACAACGGATTCGCTAAAGGATTTTTTTATCTGTTCCCCAACCTTCTCGCTTGAACCAACGGGAGACACGACAAAAAACTTGTTCCCAAAGCGGAAGAGGGATCCGCGGATATTCATGCGGAAAGTTCTTACAAGGTCATAGATGCTTTTGTCCAGGTCAGTTGAACCGATGGCATCCTGAAGAACCCCAAGATTGTCAACGGAAATCACGGTAAGCACACAGTTCTTTGGATTTCGCCTCATGGTTCTGGCAAGATGGGATTCAGTCCTTAAGCCGGACTTGTAGTCAATTTCAATCTGGTCAGACTGAATTGCAAGGTACATGAGGATCATAACAACGGTTCCGGAACAGCCCGTCAAAAGCCAGTACTGGTTTACAATCTGAATTGAAGAAATGAATGCACTGATTATGGGATAAGCAAAGAAAACGACAATCATTCTCCTTGAAAGGGAACGCCTGTGATAGAACACCGAAACTTCTACGCACAGCATCATGAGTCCGGTTATGGCAAAGGTTGAATACTTTAGGAATCCCCTGACATAGCCTACACCCGGCACAAAAGAGAAAAGCCATCCTGTCCACAAGTTGCCGATTACTATGAAAAGAAAAATGGCATAAAGACCGATTATGAGTCCATGGAACAAACCCGAGAACTTGTGCACCGAAGAAATGGAAGCGTAAAAATACAGGCAGAACAAGAACGGCATGGTGCACAGGAATAAAAAGAAAACGGTTGAAACGAAGGTACTTACGCCAATGGAATACCTTGGGAATTCTGCAATTACGTAGCATGAAAGGATATCAGTAAGGCACATGAAGATTACGCTCAGGTCACAAAGCAAAAACAGAAAATTCCTGCGTTCCCTAAGGTAATAGGAATTAATGATGAAGAAGAAGAAAACTACTGATATCAAAAGCGAGCAAAATTCACCAAGTATATTGTACATACTGCTTCTATTTTAACATAAAACCGCGCTTTTTCAAGAAAATCATCATTTTTATTCAATGTACTAGCAAAATACCTGCAAAATTTGCCTTGCGTAATGCTAATTTTGCTTTATTTCCGGCTCAAAATTGACATTCCATCATCATAATTCTATAGTGACCCTTATGAGAAAGCTTACTGAAGGAAACATTACCCGCCTGGTCCTTACATTCACCCTGCCTTTTTTGCTTGGTGCAACGCTCCAGCGATTCTATACCCTCATAGACATGGTGATGGTAGGCCGATTCCTTGGGACAAATCCCCTTGCGGCAGTGGGAGCCACGGGAAACATAGCAATCATGTTCACCTGCATTTGCGCAGGATTTACGGGTGGTTTTTCCATAATCATTGGGCAGTCCTTTGGTGAAGGCAACGAGAAGAAGCTCAAGAAGAACATTGCCCATACATACCTTCTTTCTTCAATCATACTGGCGGTACTCATGGCTACAGGATTCCTGCTTAAGGAAAAGATTCTCCATTGGACAAGGATTCCTGATGAACTGCACCCTCTTGCATCCACATACCTTACGATTTCCATAGGCGGACTTTTTACGGCCATGGTTTACAACATGTGTGCAAGCGTGCTCAAGGCCATTGGTGACAGCATACTTCCCCTGGTATTTCTTGCCATAAGCGTAATAATGAACATAGGACTTGATTACGTGTTCATTGCCATCCTCCAGAAAGGAGTTGCCGGTGCTGCCATTGCAACCGTAATATCCCAGGGGTTTTCAGGACTTTTATGCGTCATTTACTGCATGAAGAAAAGGCCGATTCTCAAGGTGTCGCTCCAGGACTTTAGCCTTAAGGAAAACTACTTTAGCCAGCTGATTCCCCAGGGAATTTCCATGTCACTGATGATTTCCGTAATCAGCACAGGAACAGTAATTCTTCAGACAGGCATTAATTCCCTTGGAGCGGAAGTCATTGCAGGCTACACAGCAGGAAGAAAATTCATTGAATTTTTCCTGATGCCTGGAGGTGCCCTCTCAGAAACAGCAGCAGCCTTTACAAGCCAAAACTACGGTGCAAGAAAATACGACCGCATACGCAAGGGAACAAAGGTGATGATCTTAAGCGCATGGATCGTGGACTTTTTTGAAATGATTGCAGTCCTTCTTTTTGCCAGGTACATGGTCATGGCCATTACGGGAAAGGATGCCTCGCCACAGGTCATTCATGCCGGGGAACTTTACCTTAAGTCAAACCTTCCCTTCTATTATTTTGTAAGCGTCTTCGTAATCTGCAGGTGCGTCCTTCAGGGCATGAGCAAAAAGAAGACACCTGTTGTTGCAAGCATAATGGAATGCGCAGTGAAAATTCTTTCAGTGGCAGTTCTTGTTCCACTTCTTGGCTACAGGGGAGTTGTCATTACGGAACCGAGCATCTGGATTCTTGGTGCCATCTGGGTTTGGGTAAACTACAGCAGACACCTTAAGAAAAAGCTGAAGGAACTTCCTGCAGAATAGGAACCACGAGGCGGCTACAAAATTGCAAGCCAGGCAATGGTTGAAGCATCTTTTGCAATGTTCTCAATGATGCAGTATTCGTTTGGCTGGTGGCAAAGTTCATCCATGGTTGACCATACCACTGCATCGATTCCAAGGTTACGGAGTTCTGCAGCAACAGTGCCACCACCAATTCCTATGAATTTTGCATCGATTCCATGAACAGCCTTTATGGCCTGGGCAAGTTCCCTTGCGACAGGTGCATCCTTCGAAGTAGCAGGACTTTGAGCACACTGCAGTTCCGAAACTTCTATTTTTACGCCGTACTGATTTTCCACACGGGCCACAACATCCCTGACTTCTTTCCTTACCTCATCAATTGAATAGCACGGAAGAATCCTGCAGTCAAAACAGAGAACGTCATCACCAGGAATGATGTTCACTCCGCTGACATTGGCATTCTGCATTGTAGGCTGGAATGTTGAATGGTCAGGTTCAAAAAGGGAATCGACCCTGCCGAATTTTTTTTCAAAACCATTAATGGCCATGGCAAGGTCACAGGCTGCAAGCTTTGCATTCCTTCCCTGGTCAGGACGGCTTCCGTGGGACTGCTTTCCGATGGTATGAAACTTGAGCCACAGAATGTTCTTTTCTGCAATCTCAATGGTCTGTCCAATTGGGTCCCCTCCGTCTGGAATCAAGATCCTGTCATTCTTTCCAAAAAGCTCGGGATGATTTTTTGCAAGCCAAACCATTCCGTACTTGGAGCCGACTTCTTCATCAGCCATAAACAAAAGCTTTATTGTATGTTCTGGAATGATGTGCTGCTTAACAAAGCTCAGTGCTGCAAGAACCGCCGAGCAAAGTCCCTGCTGGTTGTCTTCCACTCCGCGGCCATAAATCTTTCCGTCCTTTACGACGGCCTGCCATGGATCGGTGTTCCAAAGGGAAAGCTCCCCCACAGGAACCACATCAAGGTGGGCACAAACCCAGATGCTGTAGTCATCAAGATTTCCCGGTATGGTTGCAACCATGTTTGGACGCACACCGGAAGAAACCCGGTCATCAGGAGCATCAAAATGTTCTATGTTCTTTATGCCATTCTTCATGAGCCATTCTTCAAGGACGGCACATTTTTTGCTTTCCCCATCGCCTCCGTTTTCTGGAGCAAGAGCCGGAACGCAGGTAATGGTCTTTTCAAGGTCTACAGCATATTCTGTATTTTCGTAAATGAAATCCTTAAGCTGTGAAAATTCTTCGTTATTCATGTTTCAATTATAGATAGTAAAAGTCTTTATGTCAAAAAATATCCATCACAAGAATTGGGCCATGGAGTCATCTATCAATTCATCCACCAATCCATCTATCTATCAAAAGACTTTCGCCTCCTTCTGATGAATGACGGCCTTGCACTATGGGGATTGTACCAGTTCATATAGTTGTGAACATAAACTTCTTCTTCCCGGGCCAGAAACTTCTGCCAAAGATCCTCACGAATCAAGACATAGGATGAATCAATTTTTCTGACACACTTTTCAAGAACATCTTCCGGTACGTCATAAAGATTTTCTTCAATGGCAAGAACATTTACACCGTAAGCAAGTCGCCAAAGTTTTTCGGCAGGAACATAAAAATCTGGAACATAATTCAAGGCATCACGAAGATTCTTTTCATAGGTGTAGACATGGTTCAATCCCAGGTGGGCAATTAAGAGAGAGTCATCGGAAAGTTCAATGTTACGCACAACTTTTTTATAGTAGGCATAGGGTGGATCGCGGCTTAGATCATAGGAAGACTTGGTTGCAAATCCAAAGGGAACAAGAATCATGGCTGCAAAAACTCCAGCTAATGTTTTCCTAGGACAAGTTATGATTCCATCAAGTGCGTGGAAGGCAATTATTATTCCGCATGGAACAGCACTTAAAAGCATTCTGTAGCCCATATCAAGGACACTGAGATTCCAGAAAGGAAAAAATAAAACCGGAATAAACATAAGCAAAATGTCAAAGATTTTTTTCTTGATTGAAAAAATGACGCCCCCAATAAAAACAATCCAGCCGAATGCAAAAGCAATTGACAGTTCAAGACAGATTCTAAAGCCTATGGCCTTTACCATGAATCGGGAAAAAACGGGGAACACAGGGCCAAGGCTGAAGACTGAATTAAACCTTGGAAGCTGCCTTGAAAAAACAATCACTGCAAGCAGCAGGGCTCCGGTAAAGAAAACAACCTGCTTTTTAATTGAACGCTTTCTTAAAACCATAAGCACCGTAAATACAAAGGCAAAGGCGGAAGAAACCAGATGGCTTAAGAAACAAAGAATGAATAAAACAACAGGCAGAATGAAATGGGATTTTTTCCCTTGCGTTCTTAAATCCAATGCAAAAACAGATGAAGCATAGAAAATAAAAAAAGTTATGCCTGTAAGATTGTTGATGTAATTAATGCTCATGGATGCAATGGAAAAACTTGCTGCAGCAACAGAACATCCCAATATGCAAAATCCATAATCTGTCCTTAAGGATTTAAACACAGCATAAATAGACAGGATAAGCAGCGAAGAAACCAGGGAAGCATAGATCTTGCACCCAAGGACAGGATTCCTGAAGATGAATGCAAAAACTCCACAAAGGTAATAGCCGATTTTATAGTCAGGATTTTCCAGGCGACCGTTCAAAGCAAAGGATTTTGCCTGTAGCGCATAAAAATATCCGTCAAGGCCTGAAGGCTCAGATGATTGCAATAGCATCTGCAATCTGCACACAAAAACTGCAATTGCAATTATAACCGGAAGAACTATTTTAAATTTTGAAACTGATTTTATCATTTATCTACTAAGTTCCTTCCTTACGGTTGCAGGACACCCTGCGGCAAGTACATTTTCAGGAACATCCGTAAGAACCAATGATCCAGCACCTATGACAGCCCCATCGCCAATTTTTTCACAGAGAATTGTTGCCCTCATGCCACACCAGATTCCTTTACCAAGTTCAATGTCATGCATGATGCACTTGCCTGCCCTATGTTCACTTGATTCTATCTGATGGCTCTGGCAATTGAAAGCAGTCTCAGGTCCTATTTCGCAGTTTTCGCCAATGATGACCGTATTGAGCCCGGCAGTATAGACATGACAATTCTGCCCCATCCATACGTTCTCCTTTATGATGACTTTCCCGGGGCCATAAATTCTAAAGCCGCAATTGATTCTTGCATCAGGAGCGATTTCCACATCCATAAGGCGCAAAATGAATCTTCTGTAGCCAAAGCAGGTGGAAGGTAAAATATCGAGAAACTTATTCAAGAAAAACCGTTTAAAAGAAATGAACATAAGTGTATAATGGTTTCTAACACTGATTTATTCAAGATAAAAGCAGGTGAAATTATGAAAAAGTTTATTGTCATCATGACAGGCCTTTTACTTGGTGCATGTGTTTTTGCCCAGTCAAAATGGTTCAAGGCACAGTCCAATTCTGCAACGGTAAAATCCGTAACAGCCACAAGCGAACTTGTTGAAGCCCAGTTTGACGGGAAATATCTTTATCCACCCATCAACATTCTTGACGGTGACTTTAACAGCACATGGTGCGAGGCTGACCAGAAAGGTTCCGGCATTGGTGAATCAATTACTGTTGAATTTGCAGAGCCTGTTTCCTTTGATGAAATCCAGATTGTAAACGGTTTTGCAAGCAAGGATTACTATCTCAAGAACAACCGAGTAAAGACAATCCGCCTTACACAGGTTGCAAAGGAACACTTCCAGCAGAAGGACTATACACTTAAGGACAATGTCCAGGACTGGCAGTCAATCAAGTTTGACCTTCTTCAGACAGCCCAGACACTAACCCTCGAAATCCGCGAAGTTTACAGGGGAGCAAAATATGACGACACGTGTCTTGATGACATCCGCCTTTTATACAAGGGAAAAGTAATTCCATTTGAGAATGTCGCAAACCTTAAGGCCGTTCAGGTTGAAAATTCAAGGCAGATGCTTGGGTCAAATGCAAAGGAATTTGAAAAACAGTTTCTTTCACTTGCAAAGAGCATCAGGCATAGATTCGGTGGATTATCAGATTCAAAATACATATTCCTTAAATCAGAAAAAAAGCACGATGACAGGGTAATCAAATTCAATTCTGAGAGGAATAATAAAATTGATTATATAGCTGACTGCATGATCTTAAGCCAAGAGGAATTCCTTAAGGAAAAAAAATTACAGTTAAATGACGATTATTATTGGTACAGATACAACTCAAATATTGGCGACCCAAAAGAGGATCCAATGGAAGATGATTTTGATTATTCAAAATATCAATATTACATAGGCTACTGGGAACCTTATTTTGGATATGGATACAGAGTAAGATATGAGCTTGGAAATTCAAGGATCATTACTTCAAGACAGGTTGACTATGTAGAAGTAAAGACAGTCACTTTAATAAAGATTGACGGCAATTCAATCTTCATTGACGGCGTGAAATACACGGTCATCGATCCAAACCAGGCTATTGACGTTCGCTTTTATGACGGTCCATAGAATTTAATGTACCGCTTCGTTCCGCAAAAAAAACGCTCAAGGCTAAGGGTGACTTTGGGCGTTGTTTTTTATTCCACAATAAGATATTTTCTCTGGCTACGTTACTCACCTTTATTTGCAAAAAAAACAAAAATGACGGATGAACAAATCGATAAGGAATTCCCTTTTGTAACAGCAGAACATTATTCTCCCATATTCAGGAATTTAAGCAAGGAAGATACAGAACTCCAGCAAGGTAAAGCCCATAACCTTTCTATCGCTGTCAAAAAGCTCAACGGTGCTGTCTTAAAACCAGGAAGCATTTTCTCATACTGGCGTCTTGTTGGAAATCCAACATTTTTCAAAGGCTACGCAAAAGGAATGATGCTTGTCAATGGAAAGCCTGCTGCAAAAACCGGTGGAGGTCTTTGTGCCCTTTCAAATCTAATTTACTGGATGACACTCCACACTCCCCTTGATGTTGTGGAAAGATTCCGCCATAGCTACGATGTGTTTCCGGATTCAAACAGAGCCCTTCCCTTTGGCAGCGGCGCAACCTGCGTATACAACTACCGTGACCTGATGATTAAAAACAGCACAGGTTCAGCATATTTACTCAAGATCTGGATAAAAGACGGAAAGCTTTGCGGTCAATGGAGAAGCAACGTTCCATGCCCATTCCGATACGAAGTCTATCAGAAGAATCACTGGATTACATCGGAAATTGGCGGAAAGTACGTCCGGCACAATACCATATACAGAAAAACTTTCAATGCACACACTGGCCAGATGCTCTCGGATCAGCTGGTTACGGAAAACCACGCACTCATGATGTACGAGCCACTCATTGCTTCCACCAGCAGCAGTGAAATAAACCATTAATCCAGTTTCACAATTCATGCAAATTCAGTATACTTAAACAAAAAAATAACCATTAAAGAGGTAAAATTATGTATATTACATGTCTCGATCTTGAAGGCGTTCTTGTTCCTGAAATCTGGATTGAATTTTCCAAGGTTTCCGGCATTCCGGAACTTACACGCACAACACGCGATGAACCTGACTACGACAAGCTGATGAAGTGGAGAATTGGAATTCTCAAGGAACACGGGCTTGGCCTTAAGGAAATTCAGGATGTAA
The DNA here is from genome assembly GCA_024400955.1 of Treponema sp. GTDB lineage: Bacteria > Spirochaetota > Spirochaetia > Treponematales > Treponemataceae > Treponema_D. The sequence continues at coordinate 53,309 of JAKSLY010000004.1, read as the reverse complement.
TCTCAAAGATTGACCCTCTCCCAGGTGCAAAGGAATTCCTGGACACACTCAGAAGCAAGTGCCAGACCATCATCATCAGCGACACATTCAGCCAGTTTGCAGGCCCACTGATGAAGAAGCTTGGCATGCCTACAATTTTCTGCAATGAACTTGTTGTTGCCCCTAACGGCGAAATCACTGACTTTAAGATGAGATGCCCGCAGTCAAAGCTTACAACTGTAAAGGCACTCCAGTCATGCGGATTTGAAACGGTGGCAAGCGGTGACAGCCACAACGACCTGGCCATGATCAAGGCAAGCAAGGCAGGATTCCTCTTCCGCTCAACAGACCAGATCAAGAAGGACAACCCTGAACTTGAAGCCTTTGAAGAATACGACGATCTTCTCAAGGCAATCCTCAAGGTTGTTGAAGCATAAATCTAGCCAGCGGAAATACAAAAGGGCTGTCGGCACCATGGAGCATGGATGTCGGCAGCCCTAGTTTTTTCAGGTTTGAGAATTACTGAATGTTTTCGGTAATATTTGTTTGCTTTGTATAAATATTATTGTTATATGAAACATTTGACATACCAAAATAAGCATTACTTGCCAAGCCATTTCTGGTATTGTTTATAATCTTGACACTGTTACCCAAAGAAACAGTAGTATTGATACTTGTATATATACCACCGCCATTGGAAGAAGAACCACAGGAATTTCCAGATATTTCAACGTATTTAAAATTAAGGGCACAAGTGTTTGTTACATAAACCCCACCGCCATTACTTCCGGAAGTATTTCCAGTTATGGAAGTATTGTATCCGTCCTTACCGATATTGACCGTTAGCTGGGTTCCTTTACTGTAATCTTCAACATGGATGAAACCACCGCTGCTTGTAGCAGAATTACCGCTTAACTGGCCACCATAAACATTAACCGTAGTAGCCATGGCAGTTCCTATGTTTTTAATACATACACCACCACCTGTTGAAGAAACATTATCCTGTATAATGCAGTTTTCAACATTTACAACAGCCGTATTGGTTTTTCCGGCAGCAATGGTAATGCCAGCAGAACCGGATGCATAAGTGCCGTTTGAAATTGTAGAATTCTTAATGGTAAAGTCACCAATTTCCGTAGCATAAACCGCACCGCAGTTATTTCCATTTTCCGCACTGCCACCAAAAATACAGGAGTCGATGGAACCTGTACAACCAGATGCACAAACAGCACCCTTAGTGGCACTTCCGTTATTTAAGAAAGAACATCCAGAAAGGTTTAACGTACCCCCAGTAACTTTAAGCAATGAGTCTGAAGTTGCTACAGCAGACTTTTTTCCCTCAAAGACAATGTTCTTTACGTTAATGCCATTGGATGCCGTAAGCAATATTCCAGTAAAAGTACTTCCACGCTTAAGGGTGGCAGAAGATCCGGCAGGTTCAAGGATAACACTCCTTGATGTTGACAAGGCTTCGGTCACTTCAATATCAGCCGCAATGACAATCTTTTCCACTGGCATTGTGAGGGCATTCTTAAGCTCGCTAAAGGTGCTTACCGTGATGGCTGAATCCTTTGAAACATTAAGTTCAACAGAAAATTCAGATCCCGGCACGTCAGAAGGATTTACGCAATAGGCAAATTTTCCACTTGCCGCGACAATCTTGAATTTGCATGTATACCGTGCAACATTTGTTTCCACCAAAACATTGCCAAGCTGCAAATCGGAGCCAAGGGACTGACCACCATCCTTATGCCATGAAATTCCAGAAAGATCATAGGGCTCACCGACACCATCAGTGACTCCGGCAATATTCTGGAAATAGTATTTTTCTGCCCCAGTCCTGAGGGTCAATGTAAACGTGTCATTCATGGAATCATAGGTTCTTTCAATATAAGCATCAGGTTCCTTGAATGTAAACTTTGATGCAGCCCCTACGCTACAGTTAACGGAAGGATCATCCTTGCTTGAAACAAGAATTCCGTTGATGCTGCCGATACAAAGAACCTGTTCCCCAGACTCAACAACATAAAGGGGAGTTTCATCAATGTCATAATAATCGATAAAATCATAAAGGCGACCGCTCATGGAAGAACCGTCTTCATAGGTTTCCGTAATAACAGCATCGGAACTGGAATCAAGAATTCCATCACAGAATACGAGGGATCCAGATTCAATGGAAACGCTTTGCACCGGCCTGACAAAGGTCTGAAGGTTCAGCGCCAGGGAACATTCAACTGTGGAATCTGCAACAATGGAAACAGTTTCAGACCCCTTTGCAACAACCGTAACACCGTCAGATTTAAGGGCCTTTCCCGAAACAGTTGCACTTCCCTCTGGAATGTCATCAAAGACAAGAAGATCCCCTGCCGTACCGGTTTTTGTTTCATCATAACCTTCAGCAGTTACGGTTATTTCATAAGAAGCAGCTGCATCCCTTGTGTACTTATCCTGGGCAATGGCACGTTCCGAAGAAGAATCCGGCAGCATGACAGCAACAGCGCCAGAGTCGTAGCCAACGTGTTCCTGCCAGCAGGAAGAGAAAACAAACACAAAAAATAAGGAAAGCAGAAAAAATCTTCTCATAAATAAATTATAAATCACTTTTTGCATGTCGGTAAAGGGACAAATCAATAAAAAAGACTGCCAGCCACAAGCAACCGACAGTCTTCTTTCAAAATTCTAATGCTGAACTAAAATCACAGCCTAAAGCTCAATTCCATTCTTCCTGCAAAGCTCACGTGCAGTTTCCACGGAATCCACTCCTTCCTTGTTCTTTATTGGAGCAAACTCATGGTCACGGACAACTTCATAAGGAAGGCAGGTATCCATCATGTGAATCATGTCAAGGATAAGGGCTTCAAACTTGTATCCGTTTGGCTTTTCTGGAGAAATGAACTGGCCATTTTCGTCCATGTAAGGAATCTTCTTTTCTACAATATGAAGAGGAAGCTTCTTTTCTGCAATCTTGTTAAGCTCGCTTACCTTAAAAAGATAGTTGAGGATTACGCCAAAGTTGTATGCATACTCACCCTTGGCATTCTTCTCCGTCTTCATGGAATCAGTAAGCTCATAGTATTCAACGATGGAAGGTTTTCCGTCTTCAAGGCACATTACCCCAACCTTTTCATCAGGGCATGTCTTACGGACAACCTTGGAACCTACGCTACAGTTCTTTGCCATGGTTGCACCGATAAAGCAAGGATCAGCAATGCGCTGGAGAACATTGTCAACGGCAAAAACATTGAGCCATTCAATGCCCTCCTTCTTCATGATGTCAGTCATTCCAAAAGTTGCCATGGAAGAATACCAGCCGCCGTTTCCGTTTGGAGAATTGGCAATCTTACCCTTTCCTTCCATATAAACCTGTCCTTCGTAAGTTGCAGCAGGAGCCATTTCCTGGCGGAAGAAGTGAACGAAGGATTCATCATAACCGAAGAATTTCTTTTCCTTGAGGAAGGAAACAGTCTTTTCATGGTTCTTGTCGCTTGTCATGACAAAAAGATGAATCCATGAACCTGCAGCCTTTGTAACATCCATAAGGTTTTCAATAAGTCGCTGGAAAATATAGACATCCTTGGTGATACCGATGTTATACAGTCCCTTTGGATCGTTGGAACCAAGGCGTGTTCCCATTCCACCTGCGAGAAGAACTGCACCAACCTTGCCACCCTTAATTGCATCAAGTCCGAGCTTTGTAAATTCCTCACGGCGGGAATCGATTTCCTTAAGGTCCATGGCATCAATTGGAGTAATCCTGCCCTTTGCAAGTTCAGACTTATCCTTTATGGAATCGAGAACGGAAAAATCCGTAAGGTCAATCTGGTCAAGAAGTTCCTTCTGTTCTGACTGCGACAGTTCATCGTAATACTTAAGGACATGTGACTGTCCGACCCTGTTAAGTTTATCCAATGCTTCCTGGTATGTCATTTTAATTCCCCCTAAAATTAGAACAGGCCGCTGATGATGCCGTTGTCATCCACATCGATGTTTTCTGCAGCCGGAACCTTTGGAAGTCCAGGCATGTCAACAATGTCACCGGCAAAAGCAACAACGAAACCTGCACCGCTATAAAGCTGAACGTCACGAACAGGGAAAGCATATCCGCTTGGGGCGCCCAGGGCAGACTTGTTGTGGCTGATGGAATTCTGGGTCTTTGCCATGCAGACAGGAAGATTGCCGTAGCCTGCCTTTTCATATTCAGCAAGTTTCTTAAGGGCCTTTGTGTCAAATTCAACGGAAGCAGCTCCGTAAATTTCCTTGGCAAGGGTTTCAATCTTTTCCTTAAAGGATGCGTCGAGAGGATAGATGTTCTTGAATTCAGAAGGCCTGTCGCAAAGTTCCACAACCTTTTCTGCAAGAGCACGTGCACCGTCTCCACCCTTTCCCCAGCCTTCACAAAGAACTGCTTCACTTCCGCATTCCTTTGCAAGCTGCTGAACAAGGGCAACTTCTGCATCAGTGTCCGTAATGAACTTGTTTACGGCAATTACGCATGGGAGCCCAAACTTCTTCATGTTGTTAATGTGTGCCTTAACGTTTTCAAAGCCTGTTGTAATGGCCTCAAGATTTTCAACGCCAAGATCTGCCTTGAGAACGCCACCGTGCATCTTGATTGCGCGACATGTGGCAACGATTACAGCGGCATTTGGCTTAAGACCGTGCATGCGGCACTTGATGTCAAAGAATTTTTCAGCTCCCAGGTCGGCAGCAAAACCTGCTTCAGTTACAACATAATCACCTGTTGCAAGGGCACAAAGGGTTGCGTTGATGGAATTGCATCCGTGGGCAATGTTTGCAAATGGACCGCCGTGAATAAAGGCAGGATTTTTTTCCAGTGTCTGAACAAGGTTAGGCCTGATGGCATCCTTAAGAAGGGCCGCAATGGCACCTGTACACTTAAGCTGGCCAAAGGTCACGTTTTCCTTTGCATAAGTCTGTCCAATGATGATGCGGCTGATTTTTTCCTTAAGTTCAGAAATGCTCTTTGAAAGGCAGACAATGGCCATGATTTCAGAAGCAACGGAAATCTGGAAATGACTCTCACGTGGAACACCGTCAATGCGGCTTCCAAGTCCAAGAATTACGTTGCGGAGGGCACGGTCGTTCAAGTCCACACAGCGCTTCCATGTAATTGTACGAGGATCAATGTTGAGGGCATTTCCCTGCTGAAGATGGTTGTCGATGAGAGCTGCCATAAGATTGTTTGCAGCAGTGATTGCATGGATGTCACCGGTAAAGTGAAGGTTAATGTCTTCCATAGGAACAACCTGGGCATAACCGCCACCACATGCTCCACCCTTTATTCCAAAGCAAGGTCCAAGGGATGGTTCGCGAAGGGCAATCACAGTCTTCTTTCCGATTTTGTTAAGTCCATCACCAAGGGCGATGGTTACGGTGGATTTACCTTCACCTGCTGCTGTTGGTGTCATAGCTGTTACAAGAACAAGCTTTCCCCTCTTTGAAGATGCCTGCAGGGCATTAAGCCTGTCAAAAGTGATCTTTGCCTTGTATGTTCCGTAAAAATCAAGGTCCTTTTCCTCAAGGCCAATTTTTGCCGCAACATCGGCAACAGGAACCATTACATTTTTCTGGGCGATTTCAATGTCTGTCATGTATTCTCCAATATATTTATGCCAGGAATTCCGGCTATTTTATTCAACGTCAAGCAAAGCAATTTCTTCGCGAGTAAGGGGACGGTATTCTCCGGGAGCCAGGGATTCATCAAGGTAAAGATTGTTCATCCTAAGCCTCTTCAGGTATACAACCTCATTGCCGAGGGCTGCAAAAATCCTCTTGACTTCGTGGAATTTTCCTTCGGTAACAGTCAATGTACACACGTCTGAAGGAATCTGACCCATGGTATCATGATACTGGTTTTTGTCTTTCCATTCAATAACGGCAGGCAGGCAGTCTGCAGGGCCATCCTTACCGTCAGCCTCAATGTGAATTCCCCTGCCAACTTCCTCTTCATAATGGCGCCTCTGTTCTTCATCAACTGCATCACGAAGGTAAACAAGATATGTCTTAGGAACCCCGTACTTTGGAAAAGTAACCCGGTGAATCAGCATGCCATCGCTTGTAATGACCAATAAACCTTCCGTATCGGCATCCAGGCGTCCTACTGTACTCAAGTTTCCACCCAGGTACTTTCTGTTGTCCTTTTCGTCAAGGAAATCATAAACCGTCTGCCTTCTGTCGGATTTTGTGGAACACACGGCCCCAGCCTTCTTGTTCATCATGAAATATCCGTTTGATTCAACGGCAAGAACCTCGCCATCAACCGTGATTGTGTCGGTATCCACATTTAGGTGACAGTCGCTTTCCTTAACAACTTCTCCGTTAATGCACACACGTCCGGAGCGAACAAGTTTCTTTACATCCTTTCTTGAACCAAAGCCCGAATTCGCAAGAATCTTGTCGAGCCTTTCAGAATTTGTCAAATCTGCCATCATTCCATCCTATTTGGCACTTGCCTTTTGTTTTTCTATAACTACCCTGTCACCAATCCTGATGATGTCACCCGTTGCCTGGCTTAGGGAACTGTACATTCCATCGCCAAGATGAATCTTTCCAACGGCAACCTTCTTGATGCCGCGGTAAACGCTGCAGTCAAGTTCAGCAGCCTTTCTCAAGGCCCCAAGGGAATCAAGGGCATTCCCCGTGAAATACACCCGGTAGGAGAATTCCTCGCCGGCACCAGTTACAATTCCATCGGGAACAATCTTTCCAATGGGTTCCTCGCAAAGGGAATCAAGAAAAGCCCTGTATTCCCCGGAAACCAGGTCCCTTTCCTTTTTCATTGAAGCCTTTTCTTCATAGGCCTTGTTGATTTCCATTACGCTGGAAGCTGCAATGTCACTGCCTCCGCTGTTTGCCGTCACCAACATTGCATTGGCAAGGGACACTATGGCATTATCTTCCTTCTGGGGGAACTGCTCATACTGAGAAAACAGGTATGCAACGTTATCAAGGGATGACATTAAATTCTCCAGGCTGTTCCTGAATTCCTGGGAAGTTTCCTCATTAAGGGTAAGATACTGACCATGCTGAGAAAGGCCCTTATAGGAAGCGGGCATGGATTTTGAAGCCCTTAATATCCTGTTAAGCCTTTCATCAGAGGGAACCTTTGGATCATAGGCAGCTACAGTTTCTGCAATCACTTTTTCCTGCCGCTTGCGTTCCTTCTCCAGGTTAAGCTTGTATTCAGCACGATTATCCGCAATAAGATCCTCGTATTTTTTTACAAGCTTGTCCTTCTCCTTTTCGTGAAGAATGCGCTCACTGTTGATTACAGCCTTCTGCCTTTCCGCCTGCTGGACACGGGAAGAATCAAACTGCTGCCTCTGGTCGGTGTAAAGCTTAATGTTATCATTGCATGCAGCAATCAGCTTGTTGTATTTCTCAAGTTCCAGAAGGTCATCATTGTATTCCTGCTCGATAAGCTGACGTCTCGATTCCCGAGTTCTTTCATTCTTTATGTTAAGGGCTTTAAGTGCCTTCAGGGCCATGACGTGCTTGTTCTCTATGCGCTCGATTTCTTCAGCACGCTGCACCTCAAGATTTTTTTTCTGGTTTTCATTTTCTGCAATCTTATCGTCAATGGTGCCGACCTTGCTTAAAAGGGACGTAAGGTTCAGGGTTTCAAATTCCTTTACCTCTATCACCTGATTCCTGTTGGCATGGGAAACAAAGGCCATGAGCATGACGGTAAGAAGAAGAACCACGGCCAGACAGATGACCAGCTTCTTCCACATGTTCTCCCAATAGAAGACTGAAGAATTATTTCTTGTGGCAGCGTACTCCCTTTCAAAATCAAAAAGCACCTTCTTTTTATAGGGAGCAATTTTCTGAAGTTCATTCTTTAAGATGAGGCCGATTTCATCATGAATATGGTGCATGTTCCCTGATTCTATTTTGTTGTCATTGTCCATATTCCACTCCAATTTTCCGGTGCATCGCCAAGTCCCATTCTTTCAAGGAAAACATCGCAAAGTCCAATATCAGCCTTCTTGAACCATGTTCTTGCTTCCTTCCACCTGCCTGCATAATATTCAGCAAGTCCCTTCTCAAAGACATCGAGCTTTTCGCAGTAACTGCCGTAGTCCCATTCCCTTGCAGGACAATACCTGTCCAGTGGAAAATAAATCTTGACCCCCTCAGTCTTTCCCTTCACCTGAACCGTGTCCAGTTCATAAAAGGTATACCTTTCGGCAACTTCACTATTCCTAAGGGCCTCGTCCCTGATATACTGGCTAACGATGACAGGAACCTTGTAGATTCTGGTAAGTCCTTCAAGGCGGCTTGCAGAATTTACATTGTCGCCGATTACGGTATTTGCCATTCTGCGGGTAGAACCGATGTTGCCATAGAATACATTTCCGCCATCAATGCCAACTCCAACGTCCAGCATTATGGCCTTGTAAACACGCTCCTCGCTTTCCGTAAATGGACGGGTCTTTTCAAGTTCAGCACGCTGTCGGGCCATCTTTTCGCGAAGCTCTGCAGTTACGGCAGTAATTTCCCATGCGGACTTAATTGCATCAAGGGATTTTGTGCCAAGATATTCTTCCTCAATTCCATAGCTTGCAAGAATCGCATCGCCAATGATGGAACCGATGATTCCCCTGTTTTCGCTCACCTTCCTGATTACGGATTCATAGTGAACGTTCAGGAGACCGATGATGTCGTTGCCAAGAACTTCCGTCCTATAGGTAAAGCTCTTTATGTCGCTGAAAAGAATTGTCAGTTCCCTCTGCTTTCCTTCAAGATTAATGTCCTGCTCAAGATGAGCCTTACGCACTACATTTTCCGGAACGAATTTCTGGAAGATCTGCAGGAGGTTGTTTATTGTTGAAGAAAGATTGTTAAAATTGGAAGCAAGATAGGTGATGTCATCATTGGGGGCTCCGTCGATTTTAAGGGGTTCAAGCTCCTTGTTCTTCTGCATGGAATACATCTGCTCGGAAAAGCTGTTTATGTTTGCAAGCAAGCCTTCAAGAATTTTCATTCCCATGAAGACAAAGAAGAGAACAAGAAGAATTATGATTCCAACCGTAAGGCCAATGACATGAAACATGGCCCTGTTGCTTTCCGCCTTCTGGTTTGCACGGACGATATAAGCCTGCCAGTCAGGATGGTACTTGTAAACGCCAAAATAATCATCGCCATCACTGGTCTTGAAATCAATGCGTCCCTGGCCGCTTTCAGAATTTTCCATGATGGAAAAGGCATCCTCATCATCAAATCTGTCCCAGATCAATTCCCCATTTGGAGAAGCAAAAAAAAGGAAGGAGCCGTCTTCCTTGACCCCAAAGGCAAGGCTGTTTTCTTCCCTATCGGAAAAACCTATCATGGCACTTTCACAGATGCTCTGTATGCAGTTTTCCGTATCCTGGGAATAGGATTCAATCTGCTTCTGGCTGTTGCATACGTTGTAAAGGGCTGCAAGCTTGTCGATCATGACCGCGTTGGAAAGCTCCATGGTCTTTCTTTGGCTGAGCATTATGGAAATAAGATTGGTTGAAAATGCAGAAAGAAGAATAAGGATTACAAAAACCGCAAGTATGTTGATTTTAATGGGAATAATGGGCGTATTTCCTACATACCTGAAAAACTTGAAGCGAATGGAACCCATCTTCTTGATGTTCATAATTCCTCCCAGACAAACACCTTATGGATTTTTAATTTTAAACCCATTGCTTTATTTATTCAAGAAGAATATTCTATATACTATGAAAAAAAATAACCAGAAATCACTGCTGGCAAAAGGGCTTTCCCTGTCAGTTCTAACGCTTTTCTCCAGAATCTTAGGCCTGCTTCGCGAAATGACAAAAGCCCGCTTCCTGGGAACGTCCACATTCTCCGATGCCTTTGGAATTGCATTCATGATTCCAAACCTTTTCAGAAGGCTTTTTGCAGAAAACTCAGTTTCCGTTGCGTTCATTCCAACCTTCAGGAACTATCTTGAAGACTGCGATTCCCCGGAAGGAAAAAAACAGGCATGCGACTTTGTAAATGCAACATTCACCCTTCTTGTCTTTCTCACCACTGTCTTTGTAACCCTGGGAATGATTGCAACCCCACTCATACTCAAGGTATTTTTCAGCACGGAAGACATCAAGGCGCTGCAGGAAGCCGTAGTCCTCACAAGGATCATGTTCCCCTACCTTGCAGTGATTTCCGTTGCCGCCCTCTTTCAAGGAATATTAAACGCCCTCAAGATTTTTTCACCGTCGGGATTTACGCCAATACTCTTCAACCTGACGGTAATTGCCCTGACATACATCCTGAGTCCATTGACAAATAATCCTGCCCGTGCCATGGCCATCGGTGTCATTACGGGAGGAACCATACAGGCACTGTTCCAGCTTCCATTTGTCCTGAAAAACGACTGGAGGATTTACTTTACCTCACTTAGGAATGCATTTACAAACCCTGGGACAAAAAAGGTAATTGCCCTTGTAGGACCTACGATAATCGGAATGGCAGGCTACCAGATAAATGACATTGTTTCCTCAGCCCTTGCAACAAGAGCAGGACAGGGAATCGTCTCAAGCCTTCAGTATTCACTAAGGCTCCAGGAACTCATCCTTGGAATCTGCGCAGTTACCATCGGAACCGTAATCCTTCCAGACCTGACTGGATATGCAAAACGCAACGAATGGAACAGCTTTAATTCCCTCCTTGAGCAGTCCGTTAAGATCATGGCACTCATTGCAATTCCCATCACATTCTACTCGCTTGTAATGGGCCGCGAAATCATATACCTGGTTTTCAAGGGCGGAAGGTTCAACGATTCATCAGTCCTGATGACACAGCAGGTTTTCAAGTTCCACATCATAGGACTGTTTTTCATTGCAGTAAACAGAATCGTCTCCCCTGCTTTCTACGCACAGCAGAATACAAAAAGCCCAACTGTAGCAGGACTCATTAATTTTGCAGTCAACATCACCCTTGCAGCATTCCTTGTAAAACCCTTTGGCGGAAAGGGAATCGCCCTTGCCCTGTCTGCAGCCAGTGCAGTAAACACGGCAGTCCTGTTTTTCTTCCTCGCAAGAACAAGGGCAGTAGCTGTAGGAAGCCTCATGAAGAATTCAATTTTCTATGCACTTAAGGTTGCCCTTTTTTCTGCAGTTGCAATTGTTCCAACTTATCTTGCAAGGACTTTTCTTATGGATGCCCTCCAGACTGAAAACAAATTCATATACGCAGGTGTTCCAGTTGCAGCAACAGCGGTCATATTTGGAATTGCAGGCCTAATCATGCTTTTTGCAACAAGGGACAAAATTCTTCTTGCCCTCGTAAAAAAGGTAAGAAGATCCAACGGGAGATAATTGAAAATGGATTTTGAACAGCTTTATAAAAACCGCCGCAACAGGGTATATGCATACATGAAGGAACATGGCATCAATGCTGCAGTTTTTGAAGACAGCGAGGATCGCCGGGAACCAGCCCTAAGATACCTGACCGGCCATCCCACAGATGCCCTCCTCCTTCTTACAGACGATGGAAACAGCGTACTGATTCCATGGGACGAAAACCTTGCAAGGGAACGCGCCCATGCAGAACAGGTAATTCCTTCTTCAAAATATGAAAGGAATTATGCAAAGGCCCTTGTTGAACTTTTAAAGTCTTCCTATCCGCAGTCAAACCTTACCATTGCATTCTGTGAGGAAACCCAATACTGCCAGTACATGAAGTACAGGAAGGAACTGGAAGGATGGAACGTTGAACTTAAAGGCGACAGCGTCCACGACTTTGTAAGGAACATGCGTGCCGTTAAGGACGAATATGAAATCCAGTGCACAAAGAAGGCATGTGCCATAACTGATGAAATGACCATTGCCATCATCGATTCCGTAAAGACCGGAAAGTTCACCACAGAAATGGACATAGCCCTTTTTATTGAACGATACCTCCGCGAAAAAGGCGCAGAAAAAACAAGCTTTGACACCCTGGCCGCAGGTCCTGCCAGAAGTTTTGCAATCCACGCCTTTCCAGGTTACACGGGAGGACTTTGGGCAAGCCAGGGCCTTTCCATCCTGGACTATGGAGTCTGCTGGGAAGGATACGCCAGTGACTGTACAATTACCGTTGCAAAAAATCCTTCACGGGAGCAGCAAAAGCTTCTGGATCTTGTCCAGACTGCAGCCGATGAATGCAAAAAGCTTTACATGCCGGGAAAGAAAATTTCCGATGCAGTTGCCAGGGCAGATGAAATCTTTGCAGCCGCTGGAAGAACCATGCCCCACGGCCTTGGGCACGGAACCGGTCTTGAAATACACGAAGGCCCATTTGTAAGCAAGCGTTCTGCAGGAGACAAGGTATTCCAGAGCGGAAACATCGTCACCCTTGAACCAGGCCTTTACGACAAGGAACTGGGTGGAGTCCGTCTGGAAAACGATGTTCTCATTACCGAAAGCGGAAACGAAATACTTACAGACAGCCGTATTTTCATTCTTTAGTAAAACCACTAATATATTGAAGAAATCAAGATGAAAGACTGTTACAAGATCCTTGGCGTATCAAGAAATGCCACCACTGCAGAAATCCGTCATGCCTACAGGAAAAAAGCAAAGCTCCTCCATCCGGACATTACAGGCCAGAGTTCCGATGCATTCATCGAGCTTAAGCAGGCATACGACACCCTGTCAGACCTTAAGTCCAGGGAACTTTTTGACGAATCCTATAAATTCCACAACACCCAGCAGCAGAAAAAGGCATCGGCCCAGTCCTTCAACTACAGGCAGTGGCTCCTTGAACGCACCGATGATGAGAGCCGCGCAAAACTGATCATATTCGACCTCCTTCGCAACAATGAAGATAACGCCGTCAAGGAATTCAAGCGCATGAACATGGAACGCCCTGGATTCCGCCTTGCAAGATGGTTCACCCGGGAAGACTTCATGGACTTTGGATTCATTCTTTCGGAAGAACTGGTGCTGCGGCAGGAATACTATGATGCAGTGATACTCCTTGAACAGATCATCAAGATGGAATATTCTTACAGCTACTTCAGGCTGTTTTTCCCGGAAGTATTGAGCCTTGCACGCCACATTCTCCGCAACAACATTGAAAATGCCTATGGTGAAGAACTTGCCATCGACGCATGGGAACGTGCACTGGAAATGCGCCTTGGACGCGATGACGACATTTATTTTCTAAACAGGATGTCGGAAGCATATAAAAAGATGGGGGACATGGAAACAGCCCGCATTTGCATGGAAGAAGCAAAAAATATTGAGAGGTCAAAAAAATGATAATGCTTAAGAATGAATCACAGATTGACGGAATCAGAAAAAGCTGCCACCTGCTTGCAGATCTTTTCAATGAAATAATTCCAAAGGTAAAGCCTGGAATAAGCACAAAGGAAATAGACAACTGGTGCGTGCAGTTTGCAAGAAAGTACGGGGCAACACCTGCATGGTACATCGAGAATTTTCCGGGCTGTGCTTGCATAAGCATTAACAACCAGGTCATCCATGGCGTTCCTTCAAAAAAGAAGATAATCAAGGATGGAGACATAGTTTCCCTTGACATTGGCCTTAACCTTAACGGATTCATTTCGGACAGCACCCACACCGTTCTTGTTGGAGACGTAAAGCCTTCCCACAAAAAGCTCTGCCGTGTCACTGCAGAATGCCTTGCAGCAGGAATCGAGGCATGCAAAAAGGGAAACAGAATTTCCGACATCTCCAATGCAGTTTACGACATTGCATACAAGCAGAACAATTACGGCGTAGTTTACGAATACTGCGGACACGGAGTTGGAATCGGAGTCCATGAAGACCCAAGCATTCCAAACGTGCCGGAAAAAGGTGCAAACCCACGCATCCAGGCAGGAATGGTGCTTGCCATTGAACCGATGATTAACGAGGGAACAGCAGACGTTGACATTGAGGAAGGAAGCGACTGGACAGTTGTTACCGCCGACGGAAGCTGGAGCTGCCACGAGGAACACACTGTTGCAGTTTTCGAAGACCACACTGAAGTCCTTACAGACCTTGACTACAACGGAAACAGCTGCCTCAAGTAACCGGGCTTCCATCGCTAACGGGAAAACCTCATTTACAAATCACTAGGGATAACCCCTAAAGGTTTTCCGAATTATACATTGATTTTTACCGCCATTTTCTATAAACTATCCAACGTATTTACGGGTAGTGGCGCAGCTGGTTAGCGTGCGTGTCTGGGGGGCACGAGGTCACGGATTCGAATTCCGTCTACCCGATATCCAATGTAAAATAAACCTTTTATAAAGGAGAATCAGATGGCTAAAATTCAGATGAAAAATGCAATCGCTGAACTTGACGGCGATGAAATGACACGCGTTCTTTGGGCAGTTATCAAGGAAAAACTTCTTGAACCATTCATTGACCTTAAGACGGAATACTACGACCTTGGTCTCAAGAGCCGCGACGACAGCGACGACAAGATTACTTATGCTGCTGCAGAAGCAATCAAGAGACTTCACGTTGGCGTAAAGTGTGCAACAATCACATCAAACGAAGCCCGCGTAAAGGAATACAACCTCAAGCAGCTTACACGTTCTCCAAATGGTATAATCCGCGAGGAACTCGACGGTACAGTTTTCCGCGCACCGATTTTCGTAAACAACATCCAGTGCTGCGTTACAAGCTGGAAGAAGCCTATCGTTCTCGGCCGCCATGCATACGGTGATGTTTACAAGAACTGCGAAATCAAGGTACCAGGAGCCGGTAAGGCTGAACTTGTCTTTACTGGTGAAGACGGAACAGAAATCCGCAAGACAATCCAGATGATGAAGGGACCTGGAATCCTCCAGGGAATCCACAACATGGACAAGTCAATTGAAAGCTTTGCACGCTGCTGCTTCAACTACGCATTGGACCAGAAGATCAGCGTATGGCTCGGAACAAAGGATACAATCTCTAAGACTTACGACGGTAACTTCAAGGCAATTTTCCAGAAGATTTTCGACGAGGAATTCAAGGCAAAGTTTGAAGCTGCAGGTCTTGAATATTTCTACACTCTCATCGACGACTGTGTTGCCCGCATCATGAAGCACGAAGGTGGAATCCTTTGGGCATGCAAGAACTACGACGGTGACGTTATGAGCGACATGATTGCATCTGCATGCGGAAGCCTTGCAATGATGACATCTGTTCTTGTAAGCCCAGACGGAAACTTTGAATACGAAGCAAGCCACGGAACAGTACAGAAGCACTACTACCGCTACCTTAAGGGAGAAAAGACTTCTACAAACCCAGTGGCAACAATCTTCGCATGGACAGGTGCCCTTGCAAAGCGCGGTGAGCTTGACGGAACACCAGAGCTCGTTGAATTTGCAAAGAAACTTGAAAAGGCAACCCTGGACGTTATCGAGGAAGGAACAATGACAGGCGACCTTGCACGTCTTGCAAATCCTCCTGCAAAGAATGTAGTTAACTCTTGGGAATATATAGATGCAATCGCAGCTAAGCTGTAAGCAACTGCTAAACTGTAAAAAGCATTAACCAATAAAGAGGCACGGATTTTGATCCGTGTCTTTTTTTTTGCAAAATTTGTGGTATAATACACGACATGAACACACTTAACTATTCTTTCAAAAAAATTCCATTATCCATGCAGGTTTTCCTGGGTCTTACATTTGGACTATTCAACCTTTTTGTTAACAGCATTGCCGTAGAAATCATCAAGATTCCATTTTACATGGACACGATCTTTACTGTTGCAGCTGGTTTCCTTTCCCTACCATGTGGATTGATCTGTGCCGTAACCTATCACATGGCAGAAGTCATAATAAAATACGGAAGCCTTGTTCCAAGCTGGTTTGGACTTTGCTCTGTAATGGTAGCCGTAATTTCCTGGCTTTTTGCAAGGAAGGAAAAGGAGTTTTCACTTTTAAGGCTACTTCTTCTTGCAGTGCTGCTTATCATCATCATCAGTGCAGAAGGTGGAATCATTTACGATGCATTCTATGCAACAAGGGACGATTTTGTAGAAGACCAGGCAAATAACCTTTTTACATTTTCCCTCATAATGAACAAGATTCCCCTGCTGTGGTCTTCAATTATCTCAAGGATTCCTGTAAGTATCGTTGACAAAACAGTGGCAGTATTCGGTGGATTCTTCATCGCAAGATTCTTTAACAGGCTTCCAAGATAAATGAAGAAAATATTTCTCATTGCCTTTCTTGCAATCGCCTCCTCACTGGCATTTGCCCAGTTTACCGAGGTCCTTGATTCATACTTTCTTATGATGGAAAAGATTGAGGAAGGCAGCAGTTTTGAAGAAGCATCTAGGGAACTTGAACAAAACCTTGTACAGCTTTATGACTCGAAAATCTATAATGTTATCAAGAACCAGCACCCTGTCCTTAACGATAGCCTCAGGGAAATCAAAAACGGAATTGACGAACACAACGTCATTTCCATTTCCCGGGGCATAAAGCATTATTCCTTTGAGCTTATCTCCATCCAGAATTCTGCCCAGAAAAACACCAACTTTTTCATCATTGCATTCTCGGCATTTTTCTTCACTGCCCTGCTCATAATAATTATTTACATTACAAAGGAAATTCAGACAAGGGAATCCAAAAGGCTTATTACGGAAGTTTACAAAAGTATTGATGAAGAAAGAATGCGCATAGCACGTGAACTCCATGACATCGTTGCCCAGGAACTTCTTGGCGTGTCCCTACAGGTGGAGAGCATGGATACAAGCAGGAAACAGGACATTGATGACCTTTCAAAGCAGATAAGGGAATCCATTAAGGAAATCAGGAATGTTTGCTACAACCTAAACCCTCCAACCTTCATGGATGACAAGGATTTTGAAATCGCACTTGCCGAACTTTGCCACAACTTTGAAATAAACAGCGGAATCACATGCAAGTTCTTCATTGACGGAGAAAACCTCTTTGAAGGAACGGATGAAAACACAAAGCTGAACATTTTCAGGATCATTTCCGAAGCCCTTACAAATACGCAGAAACACTCTCATGCAGAAACTGCCACCGTAAACTTCAGGAAAAATGATTCCCACGGAATAGCCTTTTTCATCAGCGATGACGGAGTTGGCTTTGATTCCAGCAAAATAACAGGGAATCTGTCAAAACTTCAGTCAGGAAAGCATTTTGGCCTTGGCGGAATTTTCCAGCGTGCAAAGATTCTTGGTGGAAAGGCAGAAGTCTTTTCTGAGCCGGATGACGGCTGTACTATAAAGATAACCTTCTGAACCTTTCAATTCCAGGCAAAAAGCAAAGATTCAATCTGGAAGCCCGATTTTCCTGCGAAGTTCCTTTTTGCCCGTAACACCCGTCTTGTCATAAATTCTTGAAAAGGCATTCTCAATTGTCCTTGTAGTTACATTCATGGCAAGGGCAATTTCATTGTTGTTCTTGTTATCAATCATGTAGTCAAGAATTTCCTGTTCCTTTGGTGTAAGTACGGAATAGACAGTAGTACCGCTAATGTAGTCGCTGAGAACCTCTGGAGGAATGTAAGTCTTACCTGAATTGACAAGATTGATTACGTCAAAAAGATCCTTTATTTCCTGATTTTTAAAGACAAATCCGCAAGCTCCGCATCTAAAGGCACGGAAAATGATGTTTACGGTTTTAAACATGGAATAAACAACAACCTTGCATTTTCGCTCCTTAAGCTTTTCAATGGTCTCAAAGGAAAATCCATTATCGAGCTGAAGGTCACAGATAACCACAGGACTTGGGTCAGGTTTGTTTTCATCAACAAAAGCAATAAGATCTTCACCTTTAGTGAATTTGCCAATAACCTTAATTCCGTTCTTTTCAAAGAAAAAATCAAGACCGTTAAGAATTGCCTCATGGTCATCAAGTAATATCAGATTCATGCCCAAATTATAGCACACTTATGCAGCAGCATAAAACTGGGTTAGTACCGAAAAATTTCCGTGCGTTACACCGAAAGAATTTTGTGCGTTATACCGAAAGAATTTTGTGAATGCAACCCAATTTACAAAACTTGTGGAAGGAAATACAATCAGCCTATGCAGCCTCCAAAGGGAATGTGGAATTTACTGCAAAGTGTTTCATATTCCCTTTTTTCGTCTTCACCCTTTAAGCTGGTAACATAAAATTTCATGTCGTCGGCAAAATCTGAATCTTCAACAACACCAGTACATTCCTTTATAACATCAAGGGCATGGTTTGAAACACCGTCACGGCTGTCAACGACAAAAACCTTCCTCCAGCTTTTTGAAGCAAAAGCCTCTTCAATTTCACGAAACATGTGGGTAAAATGGGTGCATCCAAGAATTATGGTATCGCACCCAAGTGAATTAAAGTATTCAACTGCAGGCATTACGGCCGCGATTTTTTCTTCCCGGGTGGCTGTAAAAAGCTTATGTTCTATGAATTCAATTAAGTCAGGATCACCACGCTTGAATACCTGACAGTCACTTGCAAATTCCCTGATTAAATTTTCAGAATAAGGATGATTTACGGAAGCATTTGTTGCAAGGAACCCTATTCTCTTGTTTTCTGAAATTTTTGCAGCAAGCTTGATGGCTGGAACAGTTCCCACTATTGGCAATGAAGGATGAAGCTTTCTCAAGGAATCAAGGGCCGTAACAGAAATGGTATTGCATGCAATAACAATAACCCTGGGATTCCATCGATCAATAATAAGATTTATGGCATTGGAAGCACATCTTACAATTTCATTAAAATCCTTTTCCCCATAAGGAAAATGAACCGTATCCCCAAGATAAACACAACGACTGCGAGGAGATTTTTCCTTAAGCAGGAGCATGTACGGTATGCCACCAGTTCCACTGTCAAGAAAAGCAAAATCAACAAGATTCTTCATTTTTATTAAATCAAATAAATTTTATAAGGCAAGCATGGTTGTGGATATACTTACAGCCATAAGTCTGTCAAAGGATTACCCACTACCGGTATGGTTAAAAAAAAAGACCGCCTTAATTAGGGCGGCCTTTATACTCAGTTTACACCGAATTATTCAGCTTCAGACTGCTGAGCGTTAGAATCAGATCCTTCGCTAAGAGAAGAAGAGAATGTTTCTTCTGTAGCCATCTTAGACTTTTCGATGTAGCGGTTAACCTGCTTGTTACCAAAGCGAGCCATTTCACCGTTCTGGCGATCCTTTTCCTTCTTTGTGATGATTCCCCAGAGGTCTTCGTCATCGATATCGCGGTCTGATGAAAGAACTGCGAGGTCGTAAATGATCTTTACGTCCTTGAAGTAACCGATGAAGTCAGCACCAACGTGTGAAGCATCGCGTGTTACCTGGAAACCAGCAAACTTAACGAGTGGCATTCCGCGTGGGTAGATTGGGTAAACTCTGATTTCGCGTGTGCGAACTTCAGAAATATAGTCTGGGTTGTTCCAAATGAGAGTCTTCCAACCATCGAAGTAGAGGTCGCCCATAAGGTAGCGGCGTTCTACACCGTCATTGTCCTTAAGAAGAACATAGAGCTGGTGTGGGAAGTTCATACCCATTGTTGTAACAGCAATTGACTTGAGTGTTCCAACGTTTCTTACTACACCGTAACCATCATCGAAGAGGTACTTTCCCTTCTGTTCGTCTGTTGGTTCCTGGCGTTCACCGTTTTCATTTGCATCTGAAAGTGGTTCGTAAGCTGGGATATCGAATGCAGGAACGATCTTGCAGTTTGCGTTGTTTGCCCAAGTTGGGAAAAGAACGCGGCATCCCATAACTTCCTTACCAGCAAATGGAACATCAGCTGATTCTTTTACTGGAGCAGCAACAATCTGTGATGTTGCAACTGAAACAGCATTCTGTGCAGAAGCATTGAGAACAACTTCCCATTCAGGAAGAGCCAAAGATGTCTTCATAAGTGTCTTCTGATCACTTGTGAATGAAGCACCTGCTGCAACAGAGTAATCCATAACAGTTCTGCTGTTCTGTGTTGGGTTTCCGTCTTCGTCTGCGCAAGTGTCAGCTGAAAGCAAAGTAAAATCAATAAGTGTTGATTCCTTTGCAGTTGCAATTGAACCTGCCAAAATCATTGCAGCAAAAGTCAAAAACAAAGATTTCTTCATTAGAAGCTCCTTTTATACAATTTGATGTAGCCTTGTTATAATAGTATCTATTAAGAAAACATTTTTGTCAACTTATTTGATTTTTTTTTCAAAAAAAGGTGACACATGCCATGTAAAAACCGGCATTATTCAGCCTTCCGCAAATACTATCTCTCCATCAATAAATATGTATACATTTTTATATTTTGTGAAATTCCTCACAATATTCATTTTTAATAGACCAACGGAATCCCTGATGCTCTTCATTCCATTCACTTCCCTGAGAGCTTCTTCAGAAAGTCCAAGATACAGGTTCCTTCCATTAGAAACACAGAATTTAATGCTGGTTTCCGGGGAAAAAATATTCCTGTACCTGTTGGTCAGCGGCCCAAGAAGCAGGTCGGCAACAAAAGCTTCCACTGCCCCTTCCTTCCTGGCATTAACAATATACCTAACCTCTGTACAAAGGTTCTGGGAATCGTAGGAATTGAAATAATACACCCTTCTTGAACCATGCCTGTGCATGCAATAGGACACCACTGAAAAAATAAAGGCGCCGGCAATCACACCGTATAAAACAAGAGTCAAAAAGTGCTTTCTTTCTTTCATTCTACTTTCCCGTAAAGCCTCGCGAACGCTCAAAATGAGTCACGAATGCCTGGAGTCCATTATATATTCCGAATGAAAGCTTCTGCAAGTACTTGTCGTCAGAAAGTAATGCACCTTCCTTTTTATTGCTCAGGAATCCCACTTCCACAAGAACACTTGGCATGTTGGAATTCTTGCATACATACCATTCTTCCGCCTTGATTCCGCGGGGACTAGACTGGGTTCCAACCTGGGCCGTCATTCCGTCAAGGATGAACTTTGCGATGAGGATTGATTCCGTCGTGTATTCTTCTTCCGTCATGTCATTGAGGATCTTGAAGACTTCGCGGCTTTCGTTCCCGTCCGTTGCCTTTAAAACCTGACGCCTGTAGCCGGGGCTTAGATACCAGACTTCAAACCCGGATGCATTCTGGTCAAAATTTGAATTTACGTGGATGGAAATGTAGAGGATTGCCTCGTTGTCCTTAAGCTTTACGCCGTTGGCAATTTCCGTTCTCTGTGCAAGGGTCAGGTAAACATCAGTGCTTCTTGTCATGAGAATCTTCTTGTCAGGGTATGCCTTCTTAAGGTAATCCCTAAGCTTAAGTCCCACTGAAAGATTTATGTTCTTTTCTATGACATTGGTTTTCTTTCCATTAATTACATGGGTTGAACTTGCACCAGGATCCTTTCCACCATGACCCGGGTCAATAAGGATTGCTCCGATTCTGTATGGATTTTCACTGTTTTCTGTCTTGAAGAAATTATCCATGCTGTTGAAAAAGCCTTGAGTGGAAACAAGCTTTCCATTTTCCAGGACAGGTGCCTTTTCGTTGAGGACAGTCTTGTAATCCTGAAGGGCAAAGGAATCACCCTCGTGAAATGAAATCCTGTGTCCGTTTTTTTCTATCATGCCTGATGAAGTCAAGGGATCCCAGTAAAAAGTCATGCCTGCCTTTTGTGAAGCAGAAAGCAGATCTACAGTTGCAGAATTCTGGGCATAGACTCCAGCAAGAACAAAAAGGGAAACCACTGATGCGGCGATTTTTTTCAAACTGAAAATGTATCCTGTTTTCATCTTATTCCCCGCATTTTTCTTCTGCACAGTCAGTCAGGTACAGAATTCCCTGGATGCCGCCACGGACCAAGGCAGAAAAGAATTTTCCTGCATCAAGATCCCCATGGTCAGGACACAATTCATCGTAAGTTTTTGCAGTCTGAACGAAGGTCCTGTAGTTAAAGTCCTTAAGTTCATTCTTCCTTAAGAAATCAGGAATGCAGTCTGAAAGTTTCATGCCACGCTTAAAAACCTTTAGTTCTTCCGCATGGGCCATGAGGGAATTGAATTCATCCTTCTGCAGGTTAAAGGCACAGTATGGGAAACCTTCTTCGAATGGAAGTTCTTCAAAGTTAAGGAAGGAATCAGTCTTTTTGTTATTGGGTTCAAGCCTAAGGACAATGGAAGCAACTGCACTTTCGGCACCCCACAAGGAAAGGCCTCTGTCACTACAGCAGGAAATTACGTTACCGCACTTTTCCACATTGTTTCTTGGAAAGTCCACTTCACTTCCTTCTGAGACCCTCATGAAAACATTCTTTACGAAGGGACTTGCAACGGCCCCATCAGTTCCGTAGATTTTTTTTATTCTTCCTGGAATTGAAATGAATGCTCGCTCATGACTTACATTTACTGACGGAATTTCTTCAACCAATGCATAGCTGCATTCAAGTCCTGCAGAAATCTTCATGGCTTCCTTTGTGAGGAAAACCCCGGAGGAATAAGGGAAAGTCCAGCCGGACATGTAGCCGCCTGAAAGTCTTCCTGCAATCTCCCCAATCATGGGTCCCCTGGAAGTATACTTTATGTCACCCTTTGCAACACCATTGGTAAGGCCCAAAGCATGAACACCGTCAGTAAAGGTCTTTACAAGGGCGGCCTTAACTTCCTCAGAAACTTCAGATGGCATGGTGTGGCCAAGTTCTATAAAGTATGGTTCAAAATAAATATGCCTGTCTGCAAATCCTGTAATTATGACCTTTCCATGGCAGACCAGGGCATCAATGGAAAACTCGGAGCCTTCCATGTAATCTTCAACAATGGCTGTTCTTGTTCTTGAAAAGGAAATTGCGTCCCTTAATGCCGGAATAAATTCCTTCTCATTGCGGACAAGACGGCAGCCCCTTGCGCCCATGTTGTCGCATGGCTTTACAACCTTTGGAAAATCAAGCTTCTGGCACTTTCCTTCTTCAAGGGAACGAAGATATGACTCATCGGCAGAAAAGAAATCAGGGGAAGGAACACCGTGCTTTTTAAAGCACTGACGCATGCGGATTTTATTGCTTGCATTGAGGGCAGCTTCAAAATCATGTGAAACAAGGCCGCACTTCTGGGCCGCATAGGAAACCGAAGCGGAAAAATCAGTTCCTGCAGTAAATATGCCGGCAAGGGAGTCGCCAAGGGAAAGGGCCAGTTCTGCAATGGCTTCCCTATCCTTAAGGTCAACGGGTTCAAAGCGGTCTGCATAGGGAACACAAACTGCATTTGGATTTGCATCTATAACTAAAGTCCTGAATCCAAGTTCCTTTGCAGCCTCTATGGAAGGACGCTGCATTAAACCTGCTCCAAGTATCATGATGAATTTTTCTTCCATATCCTTTAGATTTTCGGCATCTGGAATTTTTTATTTAGCGAGATTTCTTGCAGTATATTTCGAAGGTATCTCCCATCTTTAGCATCTTCATACCCCATGCAAGAATCTTCATCTGCAGGGAATCCTTTTTCCATCCAAACCTTTTTGCGATGGGAAGGCGTTCCGGATGGATTCCCGTGGGGACAACCTTCATGATTTTAAAGCCGTACTTTCCAAGAACCCTTGAAGCCCCATTCTTTTCCCAAATGGTATAGTGATCCGATGGGCTTTGCTCAAAAAATGACTGGCGTGAAAACCTTGCGCTTACACCGGATCCACAGGGAGTACTGAATGCAAAAATTCCATTGGCTGCAACAAGCTCAGAAATTTTATTCAGAACGGAATCAAGATCCAGGAAGTGTTCTATTACATACCACATGGAAACTGCATCGAATTTATCCTGGCCGAGTTCCGCAAATAGATCCACATTCGGAAAGGCTCCGCAGCAAGCCGGAAAATTCAAGGTACCTGTTACATAGTCAACTGCATCCTTTGAAATGTCGGTTCCAAAAGGCTGCCATCCGCAATCAGCTGCAGCAGACAGGAAAGGTCCCATGGCACAACCCACATCAAGAACAGTTCCATTTCTTGAATTTCCAGAAACCTGGATTATGTTTTTCATTCTCCGCAGGCACTGGTTCTTTATTGAAGAAAAGTCATCCAGATATGTCTTTCCATACTGCTTTTCATAATCCTCGAAGAAATATGCCCTGTTGTATTCAGTCTGGGTTTCCTTGACGGTCCAGGACATGTAAAGCATTCCGCAGTCACCACACCGCCTGAAGGTTCGCTCTGAAGTTCTTGCAACTACGGGATTCATTGCATGAGGCTTTCTGCAAACTGGACAGTCAAAATGATTTCCGCTGGAAAGGATTCCCAAGGCATCAGCCAATGACTTTCCTTTACCTTCTGCCTTGAAGACAAGCTTTGATGGATCTGCAAAAAGACACGCAAAGCTTTCGGCAGAAATTGCAGAAGACCTGATGCACTCAAAGCCCCATCGCCTTGACAGTCTTTCGTGAAGGGGTGTTGTTCCAAGAAGAATGACCTTGCATCCGGCATGACGTGCTTCAAAGGCGGTAAATCCATAGTGGGTCACAACAAGATCGTAATCCGAAAGTTTTTCCCTAAGATTTTTTACAGGACCAATGAAGGTGCACCCATCAACGGCCTTGCATTTTTTTTGATCAGGCACGATGGCAGTTGTCTTAATTCCCATGGAAGCAAGAACTTTTGCTGCAGGAACTGCAAGACCGGCGGGATCTTCACCACCAAGAACAACAAGGGCATTGGAAACAGTGTCTTCGTTTGAGTTTATAACCGAACGTTTGTTTTCAGGCATGGGAAGATAACCTGGGTCGCACAGGTTCACCTGTTTTTTTTCATTAAGGCCTGGAATCACGTCAAGAACATAATCGGCAAAATCAAGATCCGGGCTTCCTTCATCAAGGGCAATTACAGCCACATTCTGTGACAAGGTCTTCTTGAGATCTTCATCAGATACAAACATGTCTGTAACGGCACATGAGTAATAGGAAAGGCTCGAGAGATTTTTTACAACATGAAATTCATCAAGTCCTGACTGTCTAGCTTCTGCAACAAGTGCACCTGCCTCTTCCAGGTCACAGTCATCCGGTATGTAAACGTCCCATTTATTTTCAATGGCAAGATCAAGGCATCGCCTGAGATGCCCGGTACCATGTCCCTTTTTAACGGATGGAACAAGAAGGACTGGATTCTTTATCTGCGGCAAGGAACATGTCCCTACAATATCTTCAGTTGAATATGGACCATTGGCACCCTTTTGAGAAAGACTCCTGACAACATTCATTGCACGCCTGTAATCTTCTGGAGTATCTATGGTCGTCCTCATGTTTGGATGATGGTATTTTTCCGGAGCCTTTACAAATGCACACTGGAACCTGTCGGTATGAAGATAAAGTGACGGGCCAACATGCTCATGATCATAAGGAGACGAAGTAAGTTCCGCTGCCTTTAAAAGGGAATGGGCATTAAACATTTCAACACCGCTTCCGTGAGGCAATCCTGAATAGGTAAGGTAATCCACGGGAGAAGATTTTTCACGGTTGAAATATTCTTCAATCATCTCGTTGGCGGCATCATAAAACAAGAATGGATTGTCTGCTGTGGCACGGACAACGACATCTGCACCGGATTCCTTAATGGCACCGCAAAAACGTTCAAGAACATCTTCAAGGGAGCCTGCAAAAATTTTCCATCCGTACTTTTCTGCATGGGGAGCCAGGGCAGCCTTGCTTTCATGATCAACTGCCAACCAGTAATCATCAGCCTTGACTTTTTTCATCGCTTCCAAAGTCCAATCCAAAACGGCCTTGTCACCCAGGGGAAGAAGAGCCTTGCCCGGTAGCCTTGTGGAAGACAGCCTGCACTGTGCAATTACAACAACCTTTTTATGACCACCCATTACCCTGCCAATTCCTGCAGTAAGCTTTTCTATTCCAAGATTAATCTTCATTTTTCTTTTCCCAATTTTCTATGAGCGAAAGGGCATCTGTCTTGAACCTGTACTGGTTAAGCCTTGTCCAGTTTATTGCATCCTTGAACTGCTTCCATGCTTCAACCAAGCCGCATGAACTTCTTGCCTTGAAGGATAGAAATGACTTCTTCATTATGACAGCATGGTCCTTCACAAAGACAGGAATTATGTTCTTCAGGAAAAATCTTAGGTAGCTGATATCTACAGTGGAGTCGTCCTCCGGAAATGCATCAGCATAAGTGAATTCAAAGCAGTTGGCGACGGTGATTTTTTCTCCCCAAAGCCATGCTCGAAGATAGAGGTCCATTTTCTGCCAGTACCTGGATTCAATGGAATAATCAAATCCACCAAGCTCGATGAACTTTTCCCTGCTGTAAAATCCAGCATAGTCAAAACTGTATAAGGTCTTCTGTCCGTCAGAAATTGAAATGTCCGTATCAACAGTAAAAACAGATTTTTTTGCAGAAGGTGCAAAGACGACAGGAATGCGCTGAATGGAAGATGAAATCAACCTGGGCACAACACAAAACTGATTCAGCTTTGAAAGTCTTTCAGCAATGGATGGCGTAAAATTGATTTTTTCTGCACACATTTCTTCCTGAACAAGAAGAACATGCTCTGTTTCCGCAGTCTTAAACCCAAGGTTAATCAGTTCGCCAACTGATGCATTTTCCTGGGCAACTAAAAACTTAACGGTAGGATAACGCTGTGACAATCCGACTATAACGTTCTGCTCGCTTTGTGGATTTACAGAGATTATCTTTTCAAATCCCTTCTGAACCAGATTGTCAAGAACCATGGACCTGTACTGACGGCCATTGCGGCTCATGACAATACAGGTAACAGGAATGAGCACCTTGGTTGGAACTTCGCTCCCGCCAAATACTGAATATGAAATATGGTTTTCGTTAAAAATTGAAGGTATAGTATTCATCACACTTCCCGCATTTTCCGCAATAGTTTCCGTCAACATGTTCCTTCACAACAGGAAGAAATTTCTGCCAGACCTTTTCAATTTCCTCTTCAAAAACGTTTCCAAGGGGCTGCCCGAAATTCTGCCTGCAAAGAGGAACAGAACCATCACACATAACCGTCATGTCACGCTTGATGTGCCAGCATGGATAACGGTCAACAGGAGTAAGGTCTGCAGGCTTTCTGTCAGGAAGTTTTCCACAACAGTTGTCATACTTTTGAATTATCAATTTTCCGCCGGAAGGAGAATCAGGAGAACTCCAGTAGCGGTAGAACTTTTCAAGCTCGCATTCATTCTCATTCATTCTGGTAAACTGTGGATAGACAACACCCGGAAATTCCTTGTGCAAAATTGAGACAGCTTCAACGGCCTTGGCAAAATTTCCGCCTTCAAAAATCGAATTGTACATGTTCTCCGAGAATGCATCGATGGAAACTATCCATGAAATTTTTGGAGCATGATTTTTCCTGTCCTTGAATTTCTTACAGGCTGAACTCACCTCCTGGGCAAGCTGCTGGGTAACGCAAATTCCATCAGTTTCCACAAGAAGACTCAAGTTATCGTATTCAAGAATGGCTTCCACATAGGAGCAGAAATTTTCTGCAAGCAATGGCTCACCAAAAGAGCCAAAGCCTATGACAGCATCATCTGAACATGCACTTATCTGACTTGCAAGTCCCTTAAATTTCTCAAGGCTCATGACTCCATCTTTTGCAAGTTCCTTTGCATAAACATTGTAAAAGGGAATGCCCCTGTATGCTGAATTAATCTGCACCGAATAATACGCAGGCAGCGTATGCTGGACTTCCCCACGGGTCTCTGCAAAGTCAGACAGAGATTCAGCACCGAAAGGAATTTTTTCATGAATGGCAAGATCATAAAGATTTTTGCATGCAACAAAGTTCCTCTTTACTGAACATGAAAAATCAAGCCTCAGCATCCTGTAATCTTTTTTTGCAGTCACAGCCTCTATCTCAAAGGAATTTATGTCCTTCTTCAAAAGGTTAAAGATGCATTCGTTGGAAACAGGAGACTCCAGTGCATCCGCATAATGTTCCCCTGTAAAGCCGGAAAGAATTCTTAAAGTTCCGCAGTCGATGACTTCTGGAGCAAAACCGAATGGATATCCATCGGCAAAGGTATATTCAGCAATATATTTTTCATGGCAATCCAAAACTTCCTTTGCAAGTTCCAAATCTAAAAAGGGTCTGTCTGCCGATGAATACAGGACACCGTCAGCACCTGCCCTGTCAGCACACTGGGACATGATCCGTACAAGCTGGCCACAATTCCATTTTTCAAGGGATTGAATTTGAACTTCAACAGAAGATTCAATGGCTGCCTTTTTAACCGATTCTTCATTCTTCCCGGTGCATAAAACAGTTATTCCAACTCTGGAATCAATGCTGCATGCCCAGTCAAGGGATCTGTCAAAGGCCGACTTGCCATCGAAAGATTTTTCAAGAAAATATGGAGTTTCAAAACCTGCAAAAAGAATTACCAAATATTTCATCTCTTCTTTATCGGAATTCTCTTGTCTAAATTAAAGGGAATGTTTACAATCGCTCAAGATTATGGACGACCTTTTTAAACAGGAAAACAATGTTCTTTCCGTAACCCAGCTTACAAACCTCATAAAGACCATGCTTGAAAATTCCTTCAGGTCAGTTTCCATCAAGGGTGAAATTTCAAACTTCAAGCCAAGTGCAGCCGGTCACCTTTACTTTTCCCTCAAGGATGCCGACTCCACCATCAGTGCAGTGATTTTCCGCGGGGCTGCCATGGGTCTTTCCTTTGCACCCAAGGACGGAATGCTTGTAGAGGCAACAGGAAAGCTCAGCGTATACAATCCCAGGGGGACTTACCAGATTGTCATCACTTCCATGAAAAAAGCCGGAACAGGAAACATCATGGAAATGATAGAGGAACGAAAGCGCCGCCTTAACCAGGAAGGACTTTTTGACATGGCGCGCAAGAAGCCTCTGCCATTCTTCCCGAGGACTGTGGGAATCGTTACAAGTTCCAATGGTGCAGCCCTTAGGGACATTCTAAACATACGCAACAGGAGAAACGACAGGGTCAACATACTTGTACTGCCAGCCCTAGTCCAGGGGGAAACCGCAGCTCCAACCATTGCAGCCCAAATTAAATACGCAAACCTTCACAACCTTTGCGATGTGCTCATAGTCGGAAGAGGCGGTGGATCATTGGAAGACCTTCTCCCCTTCAGCGAGGAATCAGTGGTGCGTGCCATTGCAGAATCAAGGATACCGACAGTCTCTGCCGTAGGCCATGAAATTAACTGGGCCTTAAGCGACTTTGCAGCTGACCGACGGGCCCCAACACCAAGTGCCGCAGCAGAAATCGTCATTCCAGAAAAACACAAGATAATAGAAGAATTAAATGATTACTCCAATGAGCTTCTCAATTCAATCCAAAACCGAATGAAGAACCTGAGGCTGCTCCTTAAAACCTTTGACCCGGAAAACATGATTTCCAGGCTGCAGAACATAGAACAGCGTTTTTCAGAAAGATTTGACCACGCCTACACCGACCTTACGGACCGAATGGAAAACCTCATAAGAGAAAAGCGTGAGAAAATTCAGAGGGCAAGGGAAACATTGGAAAACTGCAATCCACAAACTGTTTTTGACAGGGGATATTCCATGGTCACTGATTCCAGTGGAAAAATAATCCGCAATGCCAAGGACGTTGCGGAAGGCGACATTATAAGCATAAGACCTGCAAAGGGAACCATATCTGCAACAGTCAACGGGAGGTCAAAATGACAAACTTTGAAGAAAAGCTTAAGGCACTTGAAGAACTTACGGACGACATCAAAAGAAGCGACATAAGCCTTGAAGATGCCCTCAAGGATTTTGAAGAGGGAATCAAGATTGCAAAGAACCTTGAAAAG
Source organism: Treponema sp. (assembly GCA_024400955.1). Taxonomy (GTDB): domain Bacteria; phylum Spirochaetota; class Spirochaetia; order Treponematales; family Treponemataceae; genus Treponema_D. Next base: position 23,621 of record JAKSLY010000004.1, on the reverse strand, counting down.
CAGCTGGACAAAATGGAAAGCAAAATCCAGATTCTCATGAACTCCCCGGAAAACGCAGAAGCAGACCCACAGATGGAACTGTTTAAGTTTAACGACGAGATTACAGGAACAAGATCATAATGGTTACTCAGCGCAGGGTTAAGACTCTTCCAGGAGAAGTTGCACGGAAAATTGCAGCAGGAGAAGTCATAGACAGGCCCAACGCCATTCTCCGTGAACTCATGGACAACGCAGTGGATTCTGGGGCAACCAGAATCGATGTAGACATTACCTGCGGTGGAATTGAAAAAATCCGCGTAGTGGACAACGGATGCGGCATGTCAAGGGAAGACCTTGCAGAATGCGCCCATCCCCACGCCACAAGCAAGATCGCCACTGAAGACGACCTCCTAAATCTTAACACCCTGGGATTCCGTGGAGAAGCATTGTCATCCATGGCAGCAGTAAGCCGGCTGGAAATCACAAGCGGTGGATTCAAGATGCGTGCTTCAGTTACAGAAGACCATGTCATTACACCATGCGTTGAAACCAAGGGAACCATAGTTCAAACCCAGGGCCTGTTTGAAAATTTTCCGGCAAGAAGACAGTTCTTAAAGCGTCCTGCTTCCGAAGCAACCATGTGCCGTTCAACCTTTGAAGAAAAGGCCATGGCCCGCCCGGATATTGCTTTCAGCTTTACTTCTGATGGAGAGGAAAAAATCACCCTGAGTGCAGGGCAAAGCCTTAAGGAACGCTTTGTAGAAACCATGGGCTACTTTGAAAACCAGGAACTGTTCTACGAAGTCAACTACAGTCACCCGGACGGGTCTTTTTCCTTTACCCTTGTGACAGGGGAACCTGCCGTGTCGCGTCCAAGCCGAAAGGACATATTCATTTACGTCAATGGCAGAAGAATTCAGGAATACTCCCTGGTCCAGGCCATTGTTTACGGATCCCAGGGATACTTCCCAAACGGAACCTTTCCAGTTGCATGCCTCTTCGTAACCATGGACCCATCCCTTGTGGACTTTAACATTCACCCTGCAAAAAAGGAAGCAAGATTCCGCGACATGAATACGCTGCACCATCAGGTTAGCACAGCCGCAAGAAATTTCTTCAAGCAGTACACCGTACGTTCAATACTGGAATCTGACTTCAACAGCGAAGAAAAAACTCAAAACCTTGAATTCAATTTTTCTGCATCAAGGCACCATTTGGAACAGACAGCTTCCCTTGCATTCGATTCCCCATCATATTCGGAACTCCCAAAGGAACGCTATTCGATAAAGAATCCTTCATCTTCCTTTGCAGAAAAAAAGGAAGGCCGTGCAAAATTCTTTCCATCTCCTGCTGAACCGGCTTTCAACCCTTCCATGGAATCTGACCGCCAGCTGAAACCAAACTACGTGCCGGAAATCATTACCACCGGGGAACAGAAGCATGAGGACGGATTCCATTTTACGGGTCTTGCCCTTGGTACATTCCTCATTGCAGAAAAAGACGGAACCCTGTACATCATAGACCAGCATGCAGCCCACGAAAGGATGATTTACGACCAGATCATGGCGGAATCCCAGGCCAAGCAGAAACTCATGGTTCCCTACGAGATAACAACCGACTCCCAGGCTGATGATAATTATATAGAAGCAATCAAGCCAAAGCTTGAAGAAGCCGGTTACACCTGTGAAAACTGCGGCAACGGAAAATGGATGTTTACTACGGTTCCTGCAAGATTCCGAGGAACGGCCGAAGACCTTAAGAAGGATGTGTTGGACAGAAGGGTAAATCCCAAGGACATGATAAATGCAGTTGCAGCTTCGACGGCATGCCGCTCAGCGGTAATGGATGGAACTGTCCTGGACAGGATTACGGCAGAAGAAATTGCAAGGGGCGCCCTGAAATTGCCGGACCCCCACTGCCCTCACGGACGGCCAGTCTTTACCACCATCACGCGAAAGCAGCTTTTTGCCCTTGTAAAAAGAACCTAATCTACTAGCAAAGACATGAGCAGGGCATTTATTTCATTTTTCCTGTAGTTTTCATTTTGGGCCTGAATCATGAGCAGATTCTTCTGGGCACCGGCTGTATCCTGCAGGGCCATGCATACCTTTGCAAGCTCAAAGATTGCATCCAGGTTTTTCCTGTTGGAATTGACAACTGCTTCAAAGGTGGCCTTTGCTTCCTGGAAGTTTTTTGCAGATGCGTAGGACTTGGCAAGGTTTTCCATCACAACCATGTCATTAGGTTTTACTGACAATGCAAGCTTGTAGTACTTGACTGAATTTTCGTAATCCTCAAGCTTGCTGTAGACATTGCCCAAATTATTGCTTACCTCAAAATTCTTGGAATCGATTTTTTCCGCAAGCTTAAGATAACCAAGGGCGTCTTCAAGCATGTCCTTTTCCAGCAGGATAACACCAAGATTCAAATTACCCTTAACGCTGTAAGGATTGATTTCCAGAACTTCCTGATAAAGCCTTATGGCCTCCCCATCCTTCTGGAGCTGCTGGCACACAACGGCATAGTTGTATACTATAAGTTCCTTGTTTTCCTTTGAAACTTCTTCGCGTGACTCGTAGGCCTTCTTTGCATATTCTTCTGCATCCTTAACCTTGCCCTGGTCCATCATGACGGAAGAAAGATTGTAGAAGGTAATGGCATTGTTCCTTGAATCACTGCATTCCAAAGCCTTCCTGAAACTTTCCTCTGCAAGTGACATTTTTCCAAGGGCCGTATAGCATGTTCCAATTTCCTGCCATACGCGGGCCTTGCTTGAATTGATGTTTATTGCCTTCTTGAAAATCTCAATGGCTTCTTCATACTTATTCTGAATTGAAAGGATATGGCCTGCCCCAGTATATGCCTTGTCATAATCAGGCTTTACCCTGTAGGCATTTTTATAGTGAACAAGGGCCTCATCATAACGGTGCATGAGCTCGCATACGTGACCAGAATTAAAATGGGACTTTTCATGAAGATCGTTCAATTCAATGGCCTTCATGAATGAAGCAAGAGCCGGTTCGTATTTTCCCTGCATGGTAAGGATTCTTCCAAGTTCATAAAAATTCATGAAATTCTTTGGATCCATTTCTGTTGCAAGGCTCAAAAGCCGTTCAGCTTCTGCAAGGTCCCTGTTTTTTTCAGCCTGCTGTGCAAGGCTTAAGGTTTCCTGAATTTTCTCTTCCAGTGAACCAGCGTTGCCTGAATCAGCAGAACTGTCCAGGTCACCATTATTTGCCCCTGCTGAATTTTCCGAAGTGGCAGAATCCTTTTCAGCGGCAGCCATGGCTTCAGCTTCTGCAGCCAATGCAGCTTCCCTGGCTTTTGCTTCCTCAAGGGCTTTTGCAGCTTCCAATGCCTTTTTTTCTTCACGCAGTCTTTTTTCTTCGGCAGCCTTCTGTGCCTCAAGAGCCTTGCGTTCCTTTTCCCTGGCAGCTTTATCGGCATTCGTCTTTTTTGCCTTTGCAGCCTTGGCAGCTTCCTTGGCCTTCTGTTCTTCAAGAGCCTTAAGGGCAGCTTCCTTCTCGGCCAAAGCCCTCTGTTCTTCAAGGGCCCTTTCCTCTTCCTCACGGGCAAGTCTTTCTGCCTCTGCACTTAACTTTGCCTTGCGAATCATTTCCTCCATTTCTGGAGTCAGGATTCCGCTTTCCTTAAGGGAATTAAAGAATTCCAGAAGTTCCTCAGACTTTCTGTCCTTTCCTGCAAATTCAAAAATCTTATCCTGCAGACGCTGAATTGCAGAAGCGTATGCCATTGCATCTTCTTCCGAAAGGGAATTCTTAAGTTCAAGAAGAAGCTTCATGGCCTCTGCATATTTTCCTTCAGCTATCAGCTTGCTTATCCATGCAAGTTTTTCTTCAAGACTCAGGCTGTCGTAAGGTTTTGTAGTATCAAGATTTGAATAGTCAAAGAGGCCGTCATTTAATTCACGAAGTTCATTTTCAGAAACGGAAGAAGAACCGGCAGAAGACTTCTTTCCTCCAAACAGTCCATTGGCTCCGGCAGAAGAACATGTTTTAATTCCTCCAAGTAAAATCGCCAATGTAACGGCACCGGCAGCGGCATATATGGCAGTCTTCCTTTTCTTATCCTTTCCCGAAGGTTCTACATAAGGCACGGCAGAAAAGCTTTCAAAAATCATGGCCTCTGCAGTCTTTCCGTCAAGAACCTTTTCCTCCCCATAATTATCAGGAGAAACAGATGGTGCCTCAGGTTCAGTTTTTGCCTCTTCGGCAGCTGGAATTGTTTTTACTTCAGGCTCTGTTTTTTCAGCAGGAACTGTTTCCACTACCGGAACATTTTCCAATTTAGGATTAGCTTCCTCTGTTGCCGGAACATTTTCCACCTTAGGTTTTGTTTCCACTACCGGAGCTTTTTCCACTTCAAGCTTAACTTCCTCTGTTACCGGGACATTTTCCACCTCAGGATTAACTTCTTCTACCGCTGGCTTTTTCTCGGCTACAGTCTTTCTTGATGCAGTTCTCTTCACTGCGGTTGAGGCGGCAGCTTTTACCCCGGAAGATTTTGTTCCGGAATCAGCCGATTTTTTTGCAGCCGATTTTTTTGCAGCGGGGGCATCCTTTACAGTTTCTGCAGCAGGTGCGGCAGCTGTAGAACTTGCAGTCCTTTTTCTTGCAGCCGTTTTTTTTACACTTGCACCATCTTCTGACTCAGCCTTGGATGCTGCAGCCGTCGCGGCAGTTGCAGAACCAGCAGTCTTTCTCTTAGATGAAGCAGTCTTTGCAGCAGTCTTTTTGACAACTGGTGCTTCTGCCTTTTCTTCTGCAGGAACCGCAGTTTTTCTTGTCCCTGAGGCAGCAGGCTTTTTTTCACCAGTAGACTTTGCCGTCGAAGAAGTCTTCCTTGCAGCTGCTGTCTTTTTCTTTGGTGCACCATCAATCTTTTCTGCAGCTTCTTCTTTATTCGAGTTCTGATCCATATCCATAATCTACTGTTCCTTCTGCTCCTGCGGACATATTTGATGTGGAAGAATTCTGCAATGATGTGGCAACATCCTCAAGAAGCTTTCGTCTTCTTGCTGCATCTTCCTCCGCCTTTTTATTCTGCCTTTCAAGCTCAGCACGTAAAATTTCCTGCTGGGCATTTCTCTGTTCCTCAAGCATTTTCTGAATTTCTTCACGCTGTGCATTGAGACGTTCTTCCTGTTCCCTGTAGCGTGCTTCTGCCTGCTGGCGTTCCAGAAGTTCCTGGGCTGCCCTTTCTTCCTGGGCACGCTTTCGTTCTTCAGCCTCACGCAAAAGACGTTCTTCCTCAGCCTTCTTCTGTTCTGCAAGACGGGCCTCATACTCAAGGCGCTGGGCTTCCTGACGGGCTTCCTGTTCCTTCAACCTGGCTTCAATTTCAGACATGAGCAAAAGCTGCCTTTCCTGGGCGGCCCTGGCTTCCTCCTGTGCTGCAAGAGCTTCTTCCTTGGCCTGGGCAGTAAGTTCCGCTTCCCTCATGCGCCTTTCTTCCTCAAGCATCTTCTGCTCGGCAAGTTTCCTTTCGTATTCAAGGCGCTGGGCTTCAAGGCGATTATCCTGTTCCCTGAGCAGGGCCTGGATTTCTGCCTTCTGGAGTTCAAGCCTTGCATTGGCCGCAGCTTCCGCCTCTGCTCGAATTCGCGCTTCTTCCTCACGACGCTGTCGTTCTTCCTCAAGGCGCCTCTGTTCTGCAAGATATGCAGCATATTCTTCCGCCTGACGTTTCTGCTCGGCAATTATGCGTTCCTCTTCCTCACGAAGCCTGAGCTCTTCCGCAATACGTTCTTCCTCAGCCTTACGCATTCCTTCAATCATGGCAATGATCTGTTCGATTTCCGGTTTCTGCCTGTCATTTGGAGAAAGGTCAAGATAAGTCTTGTAGTCTTCAAGGCTCTGGTAATACTTTCCCTGCATGAAAAGTGCATTGGCCCTGTTAAGAACCGGTGGCGCATAAATCCTGTTGGCAGCAATGGCAAGGGAAAACCACCTTTCTGCTGAATAGTAATCGCCCATGTCAAAGCACACGTTGCCGGCATTAAAGGCAATGATCTTCTTGTCCGTATCATGGGCCTTCATTCCCTCGGAACAAATGTCCAGGGCTTCCTGATAAAGTCCCATGGCATGAAGGGAAAGGGCGAGATAATTGTAGGCTTTAGGATGCCTTCCCCCATTTACGGCGTTTCTCAGGTACGGAACAGCTTCCTCTATCTTGTTCTCGCGAAACAGGGATTCACCCCTGAGAAAATCATCCGATTGGGCAAAAGCACCGGAATTAAATGCCGAAAATGCCACCAAAAAAGGCAGCACGGCCAAAAATTTACACTTCATCTATTCATTATCGATAAAACGGGCCAAGAAATTGACTGTTGAATTGAATTTTCTTGTTTTTTACTATAAAATAAGTATTAAATTCTAATTTTTAAGGTGAAGAAAATGGGCTCTCTGGTAACAGTAGTTATCATTGGTATCCTGATTGCATTCATTGCAACAGCTGCTATCTTTATATTCAAGAACTTAATGGCACCCTCACGCACGGATGCCATTCCAAAACTCATCAAGGAAGGAAAATACTCCCTCGCCCAGAAAGCGTCAAAAGCCATAATTTCCAAGGACCCGAGAAACTACGTAGCCCACTATTTACTCGGCAAGGCATACCTGTGTGACAACAAGCCGGAACTTGCATTCATGGAATACAAGACGGTAAACAACAATGCCCTCTTTAACGGGGAAATTCCAGAGGTTGAATTCAGGAAGGAAATGGCAGACCTCTACAAAAGGTTCAACCAGCCGACGGAAGCCCTTAAGGAATACCTGCTTCTCACAAAGCTTGAGCCAAACGTAATGGGCCACTGCTTTAACGCCGCCCAGATATACGAACAGCAGGGAAACGCAAAGATGGCCCTGGGGTTCTACCAGAAGACGCTGATGGCCGACAAGAAGAACGGAAAGGCCTACACAGCCGTGGGAAGAATCCTCTTCAGGACAAAGAACTACAAGCAGGGAAAGCAGGCTCTGGAAGCAGCCGTAAAGCTCAACCCGGAAAACTATGAAAACTACTTCCTCCTTGGAAAGATCAACAAGGAAACAAAGGACCTTTCAACAGCCGTAAAGCTTCTTGAAAAGGCGGAACGTTCCCCGGAATTCAAGCAGAAGGCTCTTGTTGAAAAGGGAATGTGCCTCATGATGGCGGACCAGTACGACAAGGCCATGGAAACCTTCGAGCGTTCAATTACAAACGCAAAGGATCCAAAATGCCAGGAAACCCTCTATTCACACTACTTCCTCGGCTTGTGCTACGAAAAGAACAGAAAACTTGAGAAGGCCATCGAGCAGTGGGAAATAGTATTCAAGGTCAACCCAAAGTTCAAGGATGTTGCAACAAAGCTCAGCCAGTACAAGGAACTTGAGACAAACGACGGCATCAAGGAATTCCTCACGTCCAACAACCAGCAGTTCATGGAACTGTGCAAAAACCTGGCACTTGCAGGATTCAACCTTTCGCCGCAGAAAATCGAATGCACCAAGTACGGATGCCACATGTTTGCCTCGGAGGCCAACAAGGAAACCTGGATGAATGCAAAGCAGCAGGTTCACTACCTGCAGTTCTACAGGGCAACGGAACCAATAGAAGACACAGTAGTCCGCAGGCTTGCAGACACCATCAAGTCAAAGGGATTCGTAAAGGGAATCATATTCACCTGCTCCGACTTTACCCCGGCAGCAAGATCCTTTGCCGACTCAAGGCCTATTACCCTTGTGCCAAAAGACACCCTTGAATCCCTCTTCAAGAAAATAGGAATGTAAAATGAAATTCCTGCTTGTTTCCGACCAGATAGATCCTCTTGTATATTCCCAGACAGTCAGGGAACGCTACCAGGACATTGACGCCGTATTTGCCGCAGGGGACCTTTCCATGGAATACGTTGACTTCATCGTGGACTCCCTAAACAAGCCATCCTACTTTGTCTTTGGAAACCATGAACTTGAGGAATACAACTTCTACAGGAAAAAGGGAATGTTTGAACAGACTCCCTTCGCCGCATTCCAGGACATGAACAAGGGACATGGGGCCGACTATGCAGGAAACAGGATAATCAAGTGCAGGCACCTTGCAGTGAGGGGAGCTGACGGCAAGACCACCCCCCTTCTCATAGCAGGCGTCTCAGGATCCATGAGATACAACAACGGCCAGGCACAGTTCACGGAAAAGCAGATGAAAAGGCAGCTGCTTGCCCTGGCACCAGCCCTATGGTGGAACAAGATCAGGTACGGAAGATACTGCGACATCTTCCTGACCCATGCTTCACCAAGACACATCCACGACAAGGAAGATCCCTGCCACAAGGGATTTGAATGCTTCAACTGGTTCATCAAGAAATATTCGCCGTCACTTATGATCCACGGGCACATCCACCTGTACGACCTGCAGGCAAAACGATGTACGGTTGCAGGCGACACGACGGTAATCAATGCCTACAGCCACCTTGTTGTCGATTTCCAACCATCATTCAAAGGAGATAAATTTGAACCCATCATTACTATCCTCTCAGACAGGTGAAGACTTCAACAAAGCAAGGAACAAGGCCCTGTTCAATGAAATACAGCACCTTTTAAAGCCTGAGGAAGCAAGGCTCATTTCCCTGCAGGATGTAAAGAAGCTCCTTAAGCCAAAAAATGAAGTCTACAAGGGAATGCAGGTTATTCCCGTAAAGCTCATAGTGGGAAGCGAAGGCCGCTATTCGGATTTTGACAACCACTTCTTTCCAAAAAGCAACTTCCTCAAGAACCGCTGGCAGCACGTGGACATGGCCCATTACCAGGACATCATCCTTCCAGCCATAAGCGTCTACGAACTTGGGGGACTGTATTTTGTCAGGGACGGAAACCACAGGGTATCCGTAGCCAAGTCAAAGGGAATTGAAAACATCGATGCAGAAGTGGTAAGCCTCCAGACGGAAATAAAGCTCAAGCCTGAATCAAAGATTGGCGACATGATCAAGCAGGTCATAAGCTACGAAAAGCGCGTCTTCTATGCAGAAACCAACTACGGTGACATAACGGACGACTGGTGCCTGGACTTTTCCACCCCGGGTCAGTACGACGTAATATACAACCACATCCTTTGCCACAAGTACTACATAAACACAAATTCCGAGGAAGAAATCCCCATGGAACAGGCAGTTGAATCCTGGTTCAGGAACGTATACACGCCGGTAATCCAGGCCATAGACAGCAGAAGGATGAAAAAGCATTTCAAGGGAAGAACAAAGTCAGACCTTTACATCTTCCTCATTAAATACTGGGATGAACTCAAGCAGAAATTCGGAAACGACGTAAGCCTTGACGAAGCTGCGGAGGAATTCGAGACGACACAGGCTGAACCGGATTTCCGCCACAAGATAAGAAACAGGCTTGCAAAAATCAGGGTAAAAAAAGCAGTGTTGAATTTCAGGAATAATGCCGAAAATAAGTCGTGATTCTGGAATTTCGATGGTGAACAACCCTCGTCAGTGAAGGAATTTTAAAAACTTGACGATGCAATATTTCAATGTTAGAATGTAGAATGTCGACATAAGTTTAATCGGCATTATTATTACAGATTTTAATAAAAACTTTGAAATACTGTACAAGGAGCAGTAATTTGAATTTTTTGGAAGACAAATTTGCTTACATTCCACTTTTTGCAGTTTTTGCAATAGCCGTATTGGTGTTCATACTCTTTCTTGCGGTTAAAAAGAAGAAGACTGCAAGGGTGAGCTTTATTACATTCCTTTCCACGGCAATTATCGGTGCAGGAAGTTTTGTTTCCGCCATCAAGGTACTTACCAATGATGAAAATGCCCTTGTGTTCTTTGCATTGGCAGCCTGTATTGCAGCAGTAATCATCATTCCTTATGCCGTAATCCTCTGCACCTTCGAGCCTAAGGAAATCAGAAAGCTGGTTCCACACAAGGCAAACGAGGCAGCAAGATCGCAGGCTTCCATCATGGCCCAGCAGGAAGAAAAGAAGTCTTTTGAAGCTTCCGAAGATGACTCAAAGGCCCTTGAGATCAGCTATGACTTCTCTGCAAAGGCAACTGAAGCATTCTCTTCAAAGGAAGGAATGACAAGCCTTTTGGACTACATCAACAAGAAGATTCGTGACGAAGTAAAGGCCGATGGTGGAGCCATCCTCATTGTAGACGATTTTGAGGACGTAATTACAGTCAAGTCTTTTGACGGTGACTTCCCTCCTCCATACAAGCTTCCAAGCGACATGCCTCACAAGCCTATCCGCATTGCAACAAACTTCAAGTTTGCATCTTTCCCACTTAGGGAAAACATCTTTGGAGAAATTGCAACATCAGGCAAGCCGGAACTCATAACAAAGCCTCAGGATGACGCCAGAATCTTCCAGAATGGACCTGAAGAATTCCTCGAAATCGGAAGCTACATCATGGTTCCTATGAAGGTGCAGGATTCCGTAATCGGTGTAATTGCCCTTTCAAGAAGCAAGAAAAGCGCCCTCTTTACGGAAGAGGAACTCAAGATTGCAACACTCCTCACGGATTTTGCAGCAACTTCAATCAAGAACGTAATGACGGTTACAGACATAATCGAGCATAACAACCTGATCAAGGAAGCAGAAATTGCAACAAAGATTCAGGACATGCTCCACCCTCAGAAGCTCCCTGTACTCAGCGGTCTTTCCCTTGGTACAATCTGGAGTCCGGAAGAAGGCGTTTGTGGTGACTACTACGATGTAATCGTTTCAAGAAAAGACAGAATCTCGTTTGTCATGAGCGATGTAGCAGGCAAGGGAATCAACAGCGTTGTCGTAATGTCAATGCTCCGTGCCATGATCCGTCTTGTTGTAAACACGAAGAAAACCGCAGGTACAATCCTTGAATGGGTTAACCACGGTATTTCTGCAGAAAGTTTCAGCACGGACCACTTTGCTTCATGTGCCCTCATCAACTATGACCCTGTAAAGCAGGTTGCCGAGATTGCTACCGGTGGTGTTACCCCTGTTTACTACTACAGCAGTGAAACAGGAAAGATAACAAAGATTTCAACAGACAGCGAACCGATTGGTGTTGCCAAGGATTCTGAGTACAAAGATATCTTGCAGAATATAAAAACTGGGGATATAATTGTTACATATTCAGATGGTCTTGTTGAATCGCTTAATGAAAATGGACAGCACTATCAGGCTGAAACCATTCTAAAAATCGTTACGGGAAATGCCAAGTCTTCTGGTAAGGACATTGCAAATCTTGTAAAGGCTGATTTCAAGAAGTTTATTGGCAGCAGTCGTCTGCATGATGACCAGTCGTTACTGGTAATTAAATTTTGAGTAAATTGGGGATAAAGGAGTAAAACCTATGGAACTTAAAATAAGGAAAAATGGTGAAGTCTATATCATTGATGTAAATGGTGAAATGGACTTGTACAATTCCTACAAACTCAAGGAACTTGTAATGAAGATGCTCGAGAAAAATGTTAAGTCATTTGTAATCAATCTTGAACAGGTTGATTATATCGACTCGTCTGGAATCGGTGCACTCATCTACATTTGTTCTACAATCAAGAAGATGAACCTTAAACTTTATATTTCTAATGTTCATGGTTCAGTAAAAAAGGTTATCGAACTTACAAAACTTATGGGCTACTTCCCTATTGCAAACAGCGTAGAAGAAGCTTTGCTCATGATAAATGAATAATTTAGGAGCTTACGATGGAAGATTTCAAAGAACTTCGTTCAGACGGCAACGACCCTTTGTTTGACAAGACAAACATGCTTTACAAGGCATTTCCTTCAAACTTCAGGCAGATTCGTTACTTTACACTTTTGATTGTTCAGTCTGCTCCTCTTGAAATTAAGGAAATCAACCTTCTTGAACAGCAGATTTCTGAAGTTATCAAGAATGCTGTAAAGCACGGTAACAACTGTGACCTTAACAAGCAGGTTCATGTTTGGTACTCATTCAGCGCCACACATGCACATATCATCGTAGAAGATGAAGGTGAAGGATTCAAGGATCTTGAAAAGTGGAATGAATTCAACAAGAAGCGTGTTGACTGCCTCCACAATTCAAACTTTGAGGAACTTGCAAACTACGTATCATTCCGTACAAAGAGATCTGATGAACAGGACGGTGGTAACGCCCTCTTTGCTGCTCTTGAATACTGGAATGGTGGATTTGTTTACAACGACAAGAAAAACGGTGTAGCTATGCTCAAGAGATTCCAGCAGAAGCGTCACGGTGTTGCTGTAGACGGAGAATAAACCCAATTTTTGCTGTTAGGAGCCTCACTTGACGGTGAGGCTTTTTTTTTGTATTTTATTAAAACCAAATTCGGGGGTGCACCGGTTTCGACAAGCAGGAGAAATCTTGTGCTGCATGTAGGCGTGAAGGTGCCTTGAACTGACAAAACAATAACTGCAAAACGTAGAGAAGACGAAATGTCTGAAAACGAACAGTTTGCTCTCGCTGCTTAATTGTAGCTGAGCACGGAACTCTCAGGATGCTGTTCCTAATGCTGGGATGTTCTGTCACAAACAGGGACTTGTCATGTGCTATGCCGGAGTAGTACCTGAGACCCTTATTCGGATAAGGAAAGGACGCCTTTGAAGCCGCTACCCTTTCTCGAAAAATACCTCGCTTCAATAAACATGTAGAGGTGCCTGGTTTGCCTGCATGGACGGGGGTTCGATTCCCCCCATCTCCAACATGCAGAGTTCCTAGCGGAATGTTTTGATACACAAATAAATGCTATCGAACCCCGCGAAGTGAACGCCGCCCCATGGCGGAAGAAGCCACAGGATGTGGCTGAAAGTGAACGCAGCCGGCTGAAAGGAGCATACAGGACGTATGCGACTGGAAGCGGTTCGATTCCCCCCATCTCCATTGAAGACTTGCTCGCTTGAGTGAGTCTTTTTTTATGAGTTTTTATGTATTTTTTCGCTAGAAAAAATTGGTGCGGACGCAACAAATAAAAACTCAAGATTAAAAAAAACGAAGTTTTTTTTAATACTCGAACCCCGCGAAATGAGCGCCGAGCAGGTGCGGGAAAAAGAGTGCCCGGCAGGTATTTGACCTTCAAATACCTGCCGGGCACTCTTTCATAAAAAATTATTCATCAAAAAGACCTGTGGTCTGTTACACGCTTGGTTTTCTTTTCGCTTCTTGGAAGAGTTCCTTCAGGAACAATGGTAACCTTAGGATTAACACCTATCCTGCTCTTTATCAGGGCTGCAACTTCCTTACCTGCATTTTCAAAATTTACCCGTCCTTCAGCTTCTGCCGTAACAAGCATTACATCCTTGTTGGTTTCTTCATCATGGGCAAGGTCAATGCGATATTCCGATGTTACGCCGTCAACCTTCTGAAGAACCTCTTCTATCTGAGCTGGGAACATGTTCACACCGTGAATCTTAAACATGTCATCGCTTCTTCCCTTGATGATGTCCAAGCGTGGATAGCATGAACCGCAGCTGCATTTTTCAGGAATGATCCTTGAAAGGTCATGGGTACGGAACCTGAGCAACGGTGCTCCTTCCTTTACCAATGTTGTTATTACGATTTCGCCTTCCTGTCCGTCTTCCACGGCCTTTCCCGTTACAGGATCGATGATTTCAATGTAAAGATAATCATCCCAATAATGGATATATTCTTCCTTTGTACAGTTAATTCCAATGCCCGGTCCGTAAATTTCAGTAAGGCCATAGATGTCATAGAGTTCAATTCCAAGCCCTTCATGAATGGACTTGCGCATCTTTTCGCTCCAGCGCTCAGAACCAATGATTCCCTTCTTAAGGAAAACCTTGTCCTTTAGGCAACGCTTTGTTATTTCTTCAGAAAGCAAAAGAGCATAGCTCGATGTTGCACAAAGAACCGTAGACTTAAGATCCTGCATCATCTGAATCTGCTTATCAGTATTGCCCGGCCCCATTGGAACTGCCATGGCACCAAGCTTTTCGCAGCCAGCCTGGAAACCTATTCCAGCAGTCCAAAGTCCATAACCAGGAGTAATCTGAATCCTATCCTTTCTTGTAATGCCGGCCATTTCATAGCATCTGGCAAACTGAATAGCCCAGTCTTCAACATCCTTTGCAGTATATGGAATGATTACAGGCTTACCGGTAGTTCCACTTGAAGAATGGATGCGTACAACATCTTCATCAGGAACAGCCTGAATCCCAAGAGGATATGCATTCCTAAGATCATCCTTTGAACTGAAAGGAATTTTCTCAAAATCCTCCTGGCTTGTACAGCCTGTGATTCCCTTTTCCCTATAAAGTTTTCCGTAATATGAATCTCCGGCTATAAGACGCTTAACCTGCTTGTCTACAAGTTCAATCTGTTTCTGTGTAAGTTTCATTAATGTACTCCAATTCTTTTGATTCTAGCAATAGAAACAAGTATATCAGATAATGACCAAAATGCAAGAAAATAAATGGCATCCCTAAAAATACCTTTCAAAGATGCCTGACGAGTTTAAAGCCCTGAAATGAACCTAGGAATTCAATGCCCTGATATTAAGGTCAACAAATTTTTCCTTTACTGACGACATTACTGCCTCAACAACATTTTCCATGGTGATTCCATTTATGCCATGACGGACAGCCGTTCCAAGAAGAATCGTATTGACCACCTTTGAAGACCCCAGTTCACTGCAAATGGAATCCGTATCAACAGTAATGACATTACATGACCTGGATTTAAGGCATGCAAGCATTTCCCCTTCGTCAAAATTCTTGCCGGCCAAAATTGAATTAACCGGTCTGATGATTTTTCTGTTAACTACGACCAGACCGTCTTTCTTGAGATAATCCAGGTTTCTTACAGCCTCGCACATTTCAAAGGCGATGATTGCATCTGCCTGACCAAAAGGAATCAGGGGAGACCAGCAGTTTTCACCGATGCGCACATGACTTGTAACGCTGCCACCGCGCTGTGCCATGCCGATTGTTTCTGCAGAGTGAACAGTAAGGCCTGCATTTATGGCTGCAGCATCAAGAAGTTTTGCAGCAAGTACCGTTCCCTGGCCGCCAATTCCACATATCAAAACGTTTGTCATGTTACACCTCAGTTCTTAATTGCTTCTACAGGACAAACCTGGCTGCACAAAGTACATCCCGTACAAAGGGACGGATCTATAACTGCTTTCTTCCTGTCAAAATCAAAGCAAAGGGCCGGACAACCTGTTTCGTTAACGCATTTCCTGCAGCCTATGCATTTGTCATTTTTTACTGAAGATGGATTCTTCCTGAAAGCCTTATATTCATCCTTGGAAAGAAGGGCTATGCAAGGTGCCTTGAAGATAACAGCACTGACACCAGGATTATCATCCGCAACCTTTACAGCTTCAACGGCAGCCTTCTGGTCAAAGGGATTTACGGTAATGACAGGTTCCACTCCGATGGCTTTCAACACCTGTTCTATGCTGATGACATCCGTAATGTCCCCCATCATGGTAACGCCAGTTCCTGGATGAGGCTGATGGCCTGTCATGGCTGTTGTGGAATTGTCAAGAATGCACAATGTCTGCCTGGCCTTATTGTAAACAGCATTCACAACGCCCGTAATTCCCGAGGCAAAAAACGTAGAATCACCGATGAAGGAAAAACAATGGCGGTCATTTTCCACGTGGAAAAATCCCTGGGCCATGGTAATATCGGCTCCCATGCAAAGGCAGGTGTCGGTCATGTCCAGGGGCTTTGCATTGCCAAGGGTATAGCAACCTATGTCGCCGCAGTAAACTGTCTCCTGTCCCTTCATGGCCTGCTTTACTGCATAAAAGGAAGCACGATGGGGACAGCCTGCACACAATACAGGAGGACGAACAGGAAGTTCAGGCTTTGCAACACCTTCCTCTTCCTTAAGTTCTAGGCTTAAGAAAGAAGCCATGAACTTTTTTACAAGCTCAATTGAATATTCCCCTGCTTCTGCAGTCTTTCCGTCATATTTCCCGTGAATGGAACATGTCAGATTTTCCCTGGCCTTTAGCCTTAAAAGAGCATCCTCAATGACCGGGTCAAGTTCCTCCACGACAAGAACATGGCTCTTTGACTGAAGGAATTCCCCTGCAATCCTGTCCGGGAATGGATAAGGCGTACCGATCTTAAGAACCGGGACATCATCAAGACCAAGAAGGTCAAGAACTTCCCGTACATAAGCATAGCTGATTCCACCGGTAACGATACCAAGATTGTTATCCTTTTTTTCATTGTGAACAAAGTTAAGTCCGCAAGTTGAAAAATCCTCCGGAAGGACGTTTAGGTTGCGGTCAAAAATCTTCTTGTGGTTAAGGTAGGATGTGCGAGGAAAAATCACCCAACGCTGGCTGTCCTTTTCAAAGCCTGAAACTTCACGGGCCCTTGGAAGATCCCCCACCTGAATGCTGGCATAACCATGGTCAACCCTGGTGGTTGGACGGAAAAGAACTGGAGTCGAATATTTTTCTGAATATTCAAAGGCCTGCTGAATCATTTCATAGGCTTCCTCCGGGCTTGATGGGTCAAAAACGGGAAGCTTAGAAAATTCACCATAACGGCGGGTATCCTGCTCCGTCTGGCTTGAGATTGGACCAGGATCATCGGCAGAAACAATGACCATTCCACCCTTGACGCCAACATAGGCAAGGCACATGACAGGATCACCTGCAACATTCAGGCCAACCTGCTTCATGGTAACGAGGGTTCTTGCTCCGCTATAGGATGCCCCTGCTGCGACTTCAACGGCAGCCTTTTCGTTTACAGACCATTCAACATAAGTCCCAGTCTGCTTTCTGTATTTTGCAATGTACTCAATGATTTCCGAAGAAGGAGTTCCAGGATACCCGGAAACAAGATTAACCCCGGCCTTAAGGGCACCAAGGGCAATGGCCTGGTTACCCATGACGATTTCTTTATTCATTATAATCCCTGCTAAAAAAAAACCGTCCACAATTACGAAGCAAACTTCCCATCGTGGACGGATTAAATTAAAACAGATTTTAAGGACTAATTCAAGGCATTAGTTAAAGGTAAATTCACCATTCTTACCATTGCTTTCGAAAGGTCCTGCAACTGGATTTACGGCACGAGGATTGTCGTAGAAGTCCACGTTGAACACGATTGGAGAACCATCAGGATTTTCATACTTTTCTTCAGGTTCAAAAGCTTCACCAAGAGTATCCGTGCAGATTGTGGCAGCCTTTCCCTTTGGAACAAAATCCATGTAGTTTGTCTTTACAGTGTATTCGCCATTCTTCTCGATGATTTCAAGGGTAACCTTGTTCTTGTCATCAACATAGGCATCATTTTCCTTTGACATTGGCTTTGCACCATTGAAGAACACGTTGCCTCCCCAATATACAGGGAGAGGATTGTAGTAACGGTCGCTAGGAGCGCTGCCAAGACCACAATATCCTTCAAACTGCTTTTCCCATTCCTCGCGGGAAGGACACATGTCGTATGTATGAGTACCTGCAACGATGTTTCCGTCTGTCCATTCGTTCCCCTTCATCATTTCAGACATGGCTTCGATGCCAGGACGGAATGGTTTCTGGATGAATACATTGTTGTACATGCGGCAGTCACCATGCAGAATGCTCATGAATCCCATGATTTCAGTTCTGTGAGGAACATGATATGGTGTGTAACGAACGGCCTGGTTAATCTTCTTTTCCGTAAGGGCGCCATTAAGAACACCGTGACCAACAGCAGTAAATGAACCTGCAATAAGGTTATGCACCATGGCAACACCCTGTGTCGGAAGCTTAAGGGAAGCATCGGAAAGAAGAAGGTTGTTATCAAGGAGAGTCGGTCCATGGCTTACTTCAATAAAGATGTCTTCACCGAATGAAAGGTCAAGATTGTCCTTGTTAAGAAGGTAGTCATAAGGAACGCAGTTGTCATGGAACAGGTTCTGGCTTACGCGTGTTCCCTGTGCCTGCCAGTCAAGCCAAAGTCCGCGTGTACAGTGGTGGAAGTGATTGCGGCGGATGATTACGTCAATGGCTGCATGCATCTTGATGCCACCAATTTCTGCACCTGCAAGATTCTGCTTGTTGTTGATGTGGTGAATGTGGTTGTCTTCAATAATTGAGAAGACACCGCCAAGATGACCTACGATACCTGTCTGACCGCAGTCATGAATGTTACACCTGCGGACGATGTGTCCACCGATTCTTTCCTTTGTCCAGCCTTCAATCTGGGCCTGGCAAATGTTGTCGCGCTCAGTCTGGGTTCCGTCCTTGTACTTGAGCTTTGACCACTTGTTGTCGTTGTTAGGCTGCTTGTACTTTCCAAGGGAAATACCAGAACACTTTGAATGGCTTACTTCACAGTCCTCGATGATCCAGCCCTTTGACCAGTGAGGGCCAATCATTCCTTCCTGATATGCTGTTGGAGGAGCCCACTGGGTTGCAGCCTTGCAAACCTTAAATCCAGACAGAGTGATATATCCCCTGCCTTCTTCCTTTGGATAGAAGCAGTTTTCACGAACGGTGATCTCAACATTTTCCTTGTTTGGATCCTTTCCCTGGAAGTTTGCATAGATTACAGTTTCATCAGTCTTTTCGTCCTGTTCCGTATACCATGTCCAGACTGTAAAATCCTTATCCCAGGACTTTGCGTTTACAACAGGATTGAGAACGCCATCAAGGGAAGTAACTTCATAAAGGGACTTGTCGTTGATGAAAACTTCACCTGTGTGGGCAACGAAATTTACATTGAACCAGTCACCTGCAACCTGAACCTTATATGGATTGTAGTCACCAAAAACTCCGTTAGGAATGCGGATAACCCAAACATTGTCCTTGTAGTTGGTCCAGTTTTTTACAGGATCGGCACCAGTGATCACTGCCTTGTTCTTTTCCGTAGATGTATAGACAATGCGGCTGTCGGCAGTTCCACCGTTAAGTGGATTTACATTTTCACGGTAAATTCCCGGGAATACGATGACTTCGTCACCAGCATCAGCAATGCGTGCAGCTTCATTAATGTACTTGAATGGATTGGCTTCAGTTCCGTTTCCACTTCTCTTTACCTGTGCATTTACATAGTACTTCATAAATTCTCCTATAAAAAACGATCATTATGTTCAGCATGTAAAGCATAACAGTACAGAACAGAACATAACAGAATCATATTACTATAATTATAATATGATATTCAATATTTTCAAGAAAAAAAAATTGATTTAATATTGGAAACCCCTAAAAAATGCTTTTTGGAGATGCCACAATACGATGGACTGCAGGACCTTTACGAAAAATACCAGGACAGGGGATTTGAAATCCTTGACTTTCCGTGCAACCAGTTTCTTGGACAGGCTCCAGGATCGGAAGATGAAATACACAGTTTCTGCACAGGCCGCTATGGAATCACCTTCCCCCAGTTTGCAAAGATTGAAGTAAATGGAAAGAAGGCTGAACCCCTCTATAACTACCTGAAATCCCAGATGGGTGGAAAATTCGGTTCAGCAATAAAATGGAACTTTACGAAATTCCTGGTTTCAAGAGATGGAAGGATTCTCAAGAGATTTGCCCCGACCGATGCACCGGGAAAAATCGACCAGCATGTAGAAAAGGCCCTTGCCAACTAGACAATGAAGGCAATTTAACATAAAAATATTCAACAGGAGAAAACCATGACACACACATTTAAGACAGCAAACACTTGCGCAACATTAATCACCTTTGACAAGGCTGAAGACGGAACAATCACAAACATCCAGTTTACCGGTGGATGCAACGGCAACCTGAAGGCACTGTCAAAGATCCTTGATGGAATGAAGGCCGAGGAAATCAATGAAAAGCTCCGCGGAAATCTCTGCGGCAGGCGCCCTACTTCCTGCGCTGACCAGCTTGCCATGGCAGTTATGGAAAACTAACCGTAGCACTACAAGTTTACTACAAATCTGATGAATCCATTTGAAACTGCAGCAGGTAATTTCTTCAACATCTGCAGTTTCAAGGATCTTTCATTTTAGCCGATGATGTTACTAAGGCTTACGATTTTAAAAATTTAGTGATCATAATGAATAATGAAAAAACTTACCCATTAAGAAGACTCCTCAAATATATTGCCCTTGGAATTCTGACGGCAGGCTTGTTTTTTTCCATAGATTTATTTTGGGGAACGGAAAAATTTTTTGTAACATGCATCTTGGGTTTCGCCATGGGAATGATTTCCTGTGGAGTTGCCGCGCTGGTTCATTTTATTCTTGGATGGATAAAAACTGCTTCAGCAAAAAAAAGGATAAAGATTCTGTTTCTGACACCTTACTTAACCCTCACAATCTGCTTCCTGTTTTTTTCCTCATTTTTCATTGGTGACTTACAAAAGGAATTCATGGAAACAGTTCTATTCCTTGCGGGAACCCTCGCTGCCGGTTCTGTTCTCTCAAGCCTTGTTGCCCTTTACATTCTATGGGATTCAAGAAAACTTGAAGACGGGGAAGAAGCATTGGAAATGAATCTGTTCAATGATACCTTTACAAGAATTACTGGACTGTCACCAGAAAAAGACAAGGACAAAAAGGAATATAAAAAGGCACGCTTTATTTACATTGCTTCAATCATCCTCTTAGTGCTAATATTCCTGTGCATAAGATCATAACGGGTTAAAGATGAATTCAAAATGCTGGGAAATCCTGGGTATCAATCCAACAGACAACAAGTCTGAAATTAAAAAAGCGTATGCGGCCCTGGTAAAGCAAAATCCTCCGGAAAAAGATGCTAAAAAATATCAGGCAATAAGAGAAGCTTACAACCAGGCTTTAAAATATGCTTCCATAGAAAATTCTGAACAAAATGAACTCAAGAATCATTCCAGGCAAGACCTTATGGGATCAAAAGAAATCCATATTGATGCCAAGCCTGAAGAAAAATCAGAACATGAAGAACAGCCAATAAACGAAAGAAAGCCTGATGAACAAGAGGAAGATATACTTTATAAAAGGGAAGAATTTGTTGCCACTGAAGAACTGGCAAAAATTCGAAGCATCAGGGATGATGTATTAAACAACGCGTCGGAAGCCAGGCGCCGTCATGAAGCAATCAGGAAAGAACGTGGAATATTCAGGGTTCTTGCCATAATCTTTGTCCCAATTTCAGTCATCCTTCTCTTTTTATGCTGTAAAAACCACGGTGGAAAAATCAGCCTGATCTTTAATTTACTGGCAGGCTTTATAATTGCATCCATCAGCACAAAAATTGAAAGGGCCCTTAACCAGCGGGAAGAAAAGAAGGAACTGCAGAAAGTGAACATTGATAAAACTCACGGAGCCGAAGATGCAGTTACAGTCATGCTTGTTTTCAGGCTCCTTTTAAGCCTGATCCTGTGCCTTGCCCTCAAGGTGATTTTCCTTGCAACCAAATGTCCAGACTACATGCACCATTATTTTGGCGGTGTAATGTTCTTCTATTTTACATATAATCTGGCTTACTTAAAAAAGCAGCTTAAGAAATTTTTTCAATAGAAAAACTCCCCTGCTCGGCGCATGCTCCGCTGGGTTCAATTCCCGTAGCAAATACATTCTAAATCATCATGAATAAAAACAAGAGAAGCCCCTCAGAAAACTGAAGGGCTTCTTACATCTCCTACGGGTTGGGGCCCTCTCCGCATGCTTAATCCTCGCCCTTGCTCGGCGCATGCTCCGCTGGGTTCAATTCCCGTAGAAAATACCTCTTAAATCATTATGATCATAAAAAAGAAAAACCCTTCAGAAATCTGAAGGGTTTCTTACATCTCCTACGGGAATTGAACCCATGTTGTCGGGATGAAAACCCGATGTCCTAACCACTAGACGAAGGAGACATTCAAGTTGATTTGCTATTGGCTTTTCAACTTATCGCGTTGCGATGATTAGAATATATCAAATTGAATTATTTATGTCAACAGCAATTTCAAAAAAAAATCAAAAATATTTTAATTTTTTTTCCATGCCAAAACATGCAATCCGGGCCATGCTACATTCCCATGTCAAATTTCTTGATGAGCTTTGCCTTAAGTTCATCAAGGTCCTTGTCCTTCATTCCAAGGTTGTAGGCATTGTTTACGTCCTTCATGGCAGAGCTGTATTCCCCAAGATTATAGAATGCAAGTGCCCTTCTATAATATACGTGGCTCTGGAATGATTCTATGGCAAGGGAACGGTCAAAGCATTCTATGGCTTCCCTGTTCTTGTCCTGGACGGAATAAACGATTCCCTCATAGTAAATGGAACGGAAACTCTTTGGATCGTATTCCTCGCTTTTCTTAAAATCTTCCAGGGCCTTGTCATAAAGGTTCTGGGCAAAGTATGCCATTCCGCGGTGCTTGCAGATTACGCCAAGGACAACTGCAGGAGGCTCCGGCTTTGAGGTAATGATCTGGGTGTATATTTCAATGGCCCGGTCAAAGTTGCCCATGTTGTGTTCATGCAGTGCAGAAAGAACCAGGTCATCAATGCTGCCCTTGGAAAAAGGCATCGGCGGCTCAGAAGAAGCTTCGGTTGCCGGTGCGACCCTAGTTCCCCCTTGGGCCTTTACCTCAAGAACCTCATCGGAATAATCATCGGCTTTTTCATAGAAGGTGTTACGTCGGGTTCCCAGTTCAATCTGGAGCCTTTTCTGATAGTCGCGGATTTCCTGGAAAACTATGTCGGCAAGGGTAAGGCTTGCGTTGATTGATGCAAGCTTCCTGCGCAGCGGCTTGTCGAAGGGATTGAATTCTGACTTGTAGATAAGCTCATGTTCAACCTCGGCCCATGCATCCTGAAGAATGGTCCTGACCTGGATCTCGGCCACAAGTTTCTCGGGCAATGGAGGTTCAACATTGACAGTAGGCTTACAGTCTTCCGGAATGTCAATCAAGATGTGAACGGATTCATAGCCAAATTCGCGGAACGACTGGTTAGCCCCCTTTCTTTCTATTTCCTTAACTGAATATTTTTTTACGATCAGGTCTTCTACAACGGCAAGGTCCTCGACAAAGGGACAGATTACACGGATGCCGATCATGTCCGTTAAGGTCACAAGGCTCTCGGTATTTGAAGCGGCCTCCTCTGCCTTCTGCCGGAGAATCTTTTTATAGTAGCTGCCAAAGGACTTGATTCTTGTCTTGTATGTAGGGTTTGAGGCAAATACCAGGTTTGACTTGAGGGATTTCTCTATCTTCTGGAGAATCTCGGTAAAAACGGGCCTGTATTCCTCATATCGGTTTTCTATCTCTTTTTTATTTGGTAAATCAGTCATGTATATAGAATATATGGAATCAAGAAAAAATGCAATTTACGGATGATGCTGAGCCTGATGCTACTGCTGAACTTGGAGATCCTGCTGAAAATGATTCCTCCTGCTAAACCTGATGCCACTTCTAAAACTGAGGCTACTCCTAAACCCGCGCACAGTTTATAAAATGAGGACTACTGATGAGAGAACACATTGAATTCTATTTTCACAAGTGATATAATGTATTCCGTATGCTGATATCCGGCTGGCTATTGGTCCGGCTTTTGGCAAAAAACTAATTTTTCGAGGTAAACTATGGTCTACACAGCAGAAGTAGAACACATGTGTCCTTTGGCAAAGGGTGCATATCATGGTCCTGCTCCAATTCCTGAAGAAGGAAAATGGGTTCAGGTAAAGAAAATTGAAGATGTTTCTGGTTTCACACACGGTATCGGTTGGTGTGCACCACAGCAG
>JAKSLY010000039.1 GCA_024400955.1 Treponema sp. | reverse complement strand
TCCTGTGTAGCACAAGGGAATGCATAGTCTGCCTTAACTCCCCATGGCTTTTCTCCAGCGAAGAACTTTGCTGTTGGGTACTTCTTAACGTATTCAGAAATGCGTGCCTTTGTGTTAGCAAGTTCTGTGATGTATGCGAGCTTTTCTGCATCGATACCGTCTTCATCAAGGATGTATCCAGATGAGTCAGAAAGTGTGATAACCTTACCACCGAGCTGGTTGATCTTTTCTGTTGCGTACTGAGCAACGTTACCCTTACCAGAAACGAGACATGTCTTTCCCTTGAAGTCTGTTCCCATCTTTGCGAGCATGCATTCGGCAAAGTAAATGAGACCGTAACCAGTTGCTTCTGGACGGATGAGTGATCCACCGAAGTCAAGTCCCTTACCTGTAAGAACACCTGTCCATACGTTTGCGATTCTCTTGTACTGTCCGAACATCCAGGCTACTTCGCGTCCACCAACACCCTTGTCTCCAGCTGGAACGTCTGTGTCAGCGCCGATGTGGCGATAGAGTTCTGTCATGAATGACTGGCAGAAGCGCATAACTTCGCCTTCTGACTTTCCGTGAGCGTCAAAGTCTGAACCACCCTTTCCGCCACCCATTGGGAGTGTTGTAAGAGAGTTCTTGAGGATCTGTTCAAATCCGAGGAACTTGAGAACGTCGAGACCTACTTCTGGAGAGAAGCGGAGGCCTCCCTTGTAAGGTCCGATTGCGCTGTTGAACTGAACGCGGTAACCGCGGTTTACGTGTGGAACACCCTTGTCATCTGTCCAAGGTACACGGAACATGATGATTCTTTCTGGTTCTGTAAGTCTTTCAAGAACTGCTGTCTTTTCAAGCTCTGGCATCTTGTCTACTACAGGTGAAATTGTCTGAAGAACGAGACCTGCAGCCTGGAGAAAGTGACCCTGATCTGCGTAACGAGCGCTAAGATCATCCCAAACACGTTTACAATAAGCGTTAGTAATTTTGTATTCCATTTGAATAACCCCTTACAAATTTTATGCCGCAGTTCCGCGACTTTAACTTAAATTATACTAAACTTTTTTAAGTATTTTGAAAAGAGAAAAATTCACCGCCGGGGGAAAGAGTTCCGAATTTTACAACGTAAGAAAAGTCACAAATTCATCACCTTTCAAACCCGGCTGCCCAATCCTAGGCCACGATATGTGACCCGCGGCTGGTCTTCTTTACTTCAACATGGCATGCGATGGCACCAAGCATTTCTTCCACATGGGATATGACGCCGATTTTCTTGCTGCCACCGATTTCCTGCAGAACGCCGACAGCCATCTCAAGGCTTTCCTTGTCCAGGGAACCAAATCCCTCATCGATGAACAGGGAATCAAGGCGGCTGGACTTCTGGACAACTTCCGTAAGGCCCAGTGCCAGGCTGATGGAAGCCATGAATGTTTCGCCGCCACTCAGGGTTGCAGTATCACGGTCCCTGTTCGTCCTGTAATCGTGAACTACAAGATCAAGACCATGAAGGGCATTTCCTCCAGTTTTTTCAAGGTCCATCTTGAATTCATACCGTTCGCCGGAAAGCCTTAGAAGATGACGGTTTGCATAGGTGACCACATCATCAAAGTAAAGGCCCAGGAACCAGGACTCAAAGCGTATCTTTGAAGGATTGCCACCCGTAAGGTCTGCGCAAAGTTTTGCCAGGGGCTCGCTCTTTTCTGCAAGAAGTGAATATTCCTTCTGGTACTTCATGTACTGGGTGAAGATTTCCTCAAGATGGGATTTTTCCGTCCTAAGGGAATTGCACTCCTTGGAAAGTTCTTCAGCAGCCCTTGATTTTTCTTCCATCTGTGCAGAAATTGATTCAAGGGCACTTTCAAGCCGTGACGGTTTTTCCACAACCTTCCCGGAAAGAAGTTCTGCCTTGGATGAAAGGTCATTGAGATTTTTATGGAAAGATTCAACAGCGGCCTGGGAATCCTGAAGTTCCTCCCGGGGAATGAATGAAGAGTTGGCCTGCTCCACAGACGAGAATCCTGACTCAAGCAGCTTTTCCTTCAGGGAAGAATCGGCACCCCTTGTCTTTTCCATGGCAACGGAAAGGGAAGCCCTGATCTTTTCAAGGGCCGTCTGGGATTTTTCCAGCTGAATTTTTGCATCGTCATATTCACTTCGGAATTTTTCCACGGTGGCCTTCTGGCTCTGGACGAGGACCTTCAATTCTTCAACATGGCTCTTTATCTCTCTGGAATCAAAAATTCTTCCGTCATCATCTTCCATCTGTTTACGAAGGGAATCAACGGTTGCCTCAAGGCCTGCCATTTTTCTGTCGGCAGAGGCAAATTCTTCCTTCATGGAATTTTTTCTTTCTTCCTGGGCCACGATTTCAGCAGCAAGCTCCTCGCACCTTGAAGCGACTGACTCCAGAAGCTCCAGTGAATCTTGGGCAGCCTTAAGCTTTTGTTCCATTTGATCCACCTGGAGAATTCCATTTTCACTTGCCATGGCTTCAATCTGGGAAGTCAAGGTTTCAAGTGAAGCCCTTTGACCGGCAAGTTTTTCCGCAGTGATTTCAAGAAGTTTTTTTTCTGAAGCCAGGGATGTTTCCGTCGTGGCAATTTTTTCTTCGATGTCCAAAACCCGGCCGTCATCTTTTGCAGGAGACGGATGATCCAGGGATCCACAAACCGGACAGGCACACCCAGGCTTTAAAAGTCCGACAAGAGACAGGGCAGTATTGTGGTTGAGGAAATCTTCCTTCTGCCGCATAAATTCTTCAAGCAGGAGATTGAGATTTTTTTCCTGAAGTTCATGTTCCTGTTTTTCTGCGGAAAGAACTTCAATGGCATTTTTACAGGAAGAAATTTTTTCAGAAATGTTCCTGTAATCCATTGCGGTCTTGAGTCCCTTTTGAAGGCTGCCTACATTTTCCCTTGCAGCAGAAATTCTGGAAGAAATTTTGCGCAAGGCCCCATTCACATCATTTACATCCCTGATGAGACAAGATGAATCTTCAAGGCCAGCTTTTGAATATTCAGAATTAAACCCAATGATTTTTTCTTCCACTGATCCACTGGCTTTTTCAACTTCAAGACGCAGGGCTTCCATGGATTTTTTTTCCCTTTCCACAACCTGAAGACTGTTTTCATAGTCAAGGCATACATCATATTTTTTTGAAAGCTCCGAAAGGTCCATGGTGTTTTTTTCAAGCTGCTTCTCTATGGAAGATATTTCATTCCTTCTTCCATCAAGGTCGTTGAAAATCGCCGTTCCATGGTCAAGTTTTTCCTCTGCCTTTTCCTGTTCTGCCTTTAGCTGGTTTTCTTCCTCATTTCTTTCTGACAGTGCAGTAATAAATGGATGGACAAGGAGAGCATTCCGGCCCTGAAGAATTTTTTCCTCCAGGGATTTGACTTCATCCTTCCTGCCTTCGAGGACTTCCTTATCCGCTAGAACCTTTTCAAGTTCACGGGCAAGGCTCAGTTCATTTTCCGTGCGTTCGTAATCCTTGGAAAGCTTTTCCCTGTCCCTTTGAATCGAATTGATGGCAGCAGTTTTTTCTTCGATTTTCTTTTCATAGCCGGCTATGTTACTTTCCGCATTTTCAAAATCTTCCATGGGACCCAGCTGGCCAATGGTAGATTCAAGATAGTCAATTCTTTTCCTGACATCTTCGCTTTCCGCCTTGACCCTTTCTACGATGGACTGATAGTAGTCAACGGGAAAAAGTTTCTGCAGCAGCTCCTGCTTTTCCTTTGAGTTTGCCCTGAGGAACTGTGAAAATTCCCCCTGAGGAAGAACGACAATCTTTGAAAATTCATCGGCGCGCAGTCCTATCACTTCAACAAGTTTTCTGTCAAGCTCCGACTTTGTTCCATTGATAAACTGAAAGCCTGAGTCTTCCTGGTTCCACACTTCAAGGGCAAGGCTGCTGTCCTTCTGGGAAAGTTTTCCATTTCGATTGACATAATTATATGGAAGAGTTCTTGTCACGCGGAACTTATCCCCCATGCATTCAAAGACCAATTCAACGGAAGACTCTTCTCCATCTGCTGCAAACTGAGATCTGAAATCCTTAGACTTGCCCTTTCGTGCGCCAAGAAATTCCCCATAGAGGGCAAAGGTCATGGCATCAAAAATTGTTGTTTTTCCTGCCCCAGTATCGCCACAAAGAAGGAACATTTCATCAAGGTTTTCAAAGTCAAGTTTTTCTTCAACAAAGGGACCTATGTTCTTCATGAAAATGTGCAATGGCTTCATGCTTCCTCCTGGGACTGTACGTCTTTTGCTATCCTTACAAAAAGTTTTTTTTCTTCACCGTAGGCCTTTGTTGAAAGCTCCTCGCTTTTGTTCCTGTACACATCAGCCATAAAAAGGTCGAATATTTTTGAAATGTCCCCGTCCTGGATTTTCTCAAGGGCCTTTCGGCGCTGCTCCATTGCCATGTTCTGGCCGGAAGCTTCTTTCCTCAACACGCGGAATGAAAGAATGTTTGGAAACTTTGACCGAAGGTTTTCAATGGGATTGTCATGAACCAGACTGTCGGTGCAGATCAATTCAACATAGTCATCCGCATGCCGGCTGAAATCATTTTTCAGGAATTCATCATAAGTGCCTTCAAGCCGTACGACAGCATGCAATGGATCAACTGCAATTTCCGTCACTTCCGTCTTGCCGGAAGCAACATTTACACTCAGGAGCACCTTTTCTCCCTTCTCTCCAAAATTGTAAGACAGGGGGGAACCTGAATACCTGATGGCATCGGACCCGGCCTTCTGACTCTTATGAATGTGCCCCAGGGCTGTATAGCTGAAATTCCTGAAAACCTTTGGATCGATCTGTTCCGCAGTGCCGACAAAACTTTTTTCCGACCCATCCAGAACCGAGCTTCCTGCAAAAACGTGGGCTGTCACTATGCATGGAATCTTCTTTCCTTCATGGGCTGATTCAATTCTCCTGCATGCTTCCTCAAGAAGTTCCTGCTGATGGCGAAGGACTGTTCCATCTTCAAGGCGCAGGCTTCCCATCTGCAAGAATGGAATCTGATATACAACAGCGGCATCATCACCACTGCCGACAACAATTCCCCTGTCACACTCAGAGGCATCGGTGGCAATGTGAATGCGCTGCCTGTGCAAGAACTGGGATGCAAAGCTCAACCTGGTCGCACTGTCATGGTTCCCCGAAGAAAAAAACATTTCAAGGTCAGGAAAAGCCCCGTGGACATCCTCAAGGAAATCGTTGAACAGCTTCACCGCCTCGGAAGAAGCCACGGCCTTGTCATATATGTCACCGGCCACAATGAGGGCATCATAAGGCTCCCCTCCGTCACTGGCCTTTGCCAATTCATTCCTAAGCTGATTCAAAAAAAACTTCTGGTCTTCCAGCAGTGAATGGTCGTAAAAAACCTTTCCCAAATGCCAGTCGCTAGTGTGCAAAAACTTCATGCCTTTAATATAGGAACAAAAAAGCCAAAATGCAACTTACCCGGCGGTTTATGCAACATACCTTTTTTCATATTCCATTATGGGCCGGGTGGAATTATAGTGTTTCCATAAACCAAAAAGCGATCTGTGCGGTTGATGCCTGGATTCGTCCACTGCCCGCAGATTTTCAGCAGGAGAAAAAATGCCACTAGAAGCACTTGCCCTCGGATTTTCAACCGGAACCTACTGTACCATGTACTGCGCACCAGTCCTCGTACCCATTCTGTTCTGCACGGAAATTACCGGACACAGGCGCAACGCAGGCCTTACGGGAATTTTTCTTGGCGGAAGATTCCTGACTTACGTAATCTTGGGCCTTGCATTTTCTGCCCTTGGTATCCTTGCCGGGGAATTCTTTGATCCGGTTTTTGCACGAAAGCTTTCATGCCTTGCATACATTGGCTGCGGAATCGCCATGCTCTTCAATTCAAGATGCAGGTGCAACAAGCTTGCACAGAAGAAGGAAAACGACTGGATTGCAACCCTTGCATGCGGACTGTCTGTAGGCCTCCACATCTGCCCGCCACTTTGGACCGCCTTGTTCCGTTCCTTTGCTTCCCCTCTTGGAGCCGAAGGCAAGTCATGGGGAATCCTCTACCTGGTTTTCTTTTACATTGGATCCCTGCCCTTCTTTATTCCCCTCCTGGGAATTCCATTCCTGCAGAAAAAATACGCCGTGCTAAAAAAAATTGCCTCGGTGACAAAAATCCTCATGGGCTTTTACTTCATCTTCATGAACGGACTTTTTCCGCTATTGTTCCATTGATTCGCCCAGCTAAAGCAAGCCATTAAAATCCAGGAGAAAAAAAATGACAGCAATATCCATAATCCAATGCACCATGATGGCCGTGATCGTCCTGTTCTTTACGGTCTGTGTAAATAATTTTTCAGTTTATTCTATTATATATGGCATTTTTCTGATGTTCATTTTCTCGAAGATCACCTTTGGGGAACAGAAGAAAAAGGGCAGCTCCGGGCCATGCAGAAAAATTGCCCAGTTCCTCTACGCTATCCTGTTCAGCATTTCCTTCATTCACCAGCTTATTGCTGAACGCGGGTCAATGGCTATTTCAAAGGCAGCCATGGCAAATGCGGAACTCCCCTTCTGCCATATTGCAATTCCACAGGTTCTTGTTCCCCTGGCCATAACAAAAAGCATCGTGTTCCCGGCAAGAATTTCCGGACACTACGCGGCAGTTGCAAGCATGCTTTGCATCTGGTTCATCTTTACGCTGACCATCGGCCGCGGCTGGTGCAGCTGGGTCTGCTTTTACGGCGGATGGGAAACTGGCTTTTCAAGCATTGCAAAAAAGAAGCGCATAAACCTTCTTCCCAAAAACAGGGAACTCAGGGAATTCCAGTTTGGCTTTTTTGCATTCATCGTCCTCGCTTCCCTGGGATCTCTTGCAGCAATCTACTGCGACTGGTTCTGCCCCTTCAAGCTTGTAACTGAATACATTCCAATGGATTCTGCCCTGGGAATCATTTCCGGCATAATCTTCATTGGCCTGTTTATTGGGCTTGTTGTCGTAATGCCATTCCTCACAAAGCGCAGGACACAGTGCAGCACCCTTTGTCCCTTCGGGGCATTTGCCTCGCTTACAGACGGCATAAGCATGTTCCGCATAAAGATCGACACGGATAAATGCAAGGGCTGCATGAAATGTGCATCGGCCTGTTCCTTTGGCGCCATCGACATTTCCACCATCAGGGAAAACAGGGGAAGGCCGGAGATTACCTGTGCAAAATGCGGAGACTGCATCGGGGCCTGTCCGCAAAAAGCCATAGCCTATGACTTCAGGTTTACTAAAAAATGCCCAAGGCCACAGGCAGAAACAGGGGCTGCAAAATTCATCCAGAACTTTCTGGATCCGGCCCTTTTGTTCAGGTTCAGTGCATTCACCTTCTATGCAATCATGTCCAGCACCTTTTCGGTTCAATCCATAGAACTGATTGTGCAGTGGATTGGAAACCTATTCTAAAAAGCATGTCAAAAAAAAATTCAGGAGCATAAAATGAAAAGATCGAATTTCAAAAAATCATTGTTTTACACCCATCTTGCCATGGCAGGAATCACAAGCCTGTTTTCCATCTCCTTTTTCTTCTTCAACGACTCCATAGTTTCCGAAAGCCTTGCAAAATCCACAGGGCTCCATGTTTCTCATGAATTCACCGGAGGAACAATCACTGCGGAATACATGGAAGAAATCGATGCATCAAGGGAACTCAAGCGATATGTTGTATACACTCCGGTTTACAACGCACCCTGGCAGCAGAACCCGGAATACTGGCAGCTTGAACAAAGCTACGGCACCGACATAAAGAACCTTGGAGAAATTTCCGTGCAGGTGGATTCCCCAAATGCCGGAACATACATACTGCACATTGACGGAAACTGTCCGGAAAATTCCATCCTGACAGACAGAGAGGGAAAATTCATCTGTGCCCTTGAGACCTACGTATCAAGGGACGGACGAACGGTAAAGACACGGATTCCCCTGGAACAGAAGCAGCTCCAGAAATTCTACACGGAAGAAAAGACAACCCATTACATAAAAGCTTCAAACATGCAGCAGACAGCACTGGAGGTAAACATGAAGGAAAAGAAAGTTGAAACCAACTCCATTACAAGCAGGATTGAAGAATACCGCGCCCCTTACATTCAGCTTGAAAAAGAAAAAACGGAAGGGACAATTCTGGAACTGGAATCACTTGAATCAGAATCAAGTCCAGCCGCCACAACACCAACCTCGGAGGAAGATGCTGAATTTGAAAAGGCTTACCATCTGTTCCTTGCCAACGATGCAGTGGCCGCAGAAAAGGCATTCAAGGCAATCATCGACCGTGACGGAAACAACGTAAAAGCCATGGCCTACTACGGGTCGAGCCTTGCAAAACACGGAGGACAGGTAAACCCCTTCACCGGAATGAACCTGGTAAACAAGGCCTACGTCTGGCTGGACAAGGCAGTTGCACTTTCGGAAGGAACCGAATTCCACTTTGAAGCCCTCATGAACCGGGCGGAAGTAAGCGCCTCCGTGCCAAACACCGTATTCCACAAGGCCCAGACGGGAGCCGAGGATTTTGAAAAAGCCGCAAGACTTTTCGAAGAACGTCTGTCATCCCAAGCAGTTACATCACCATCAGCCAATGGCCAGGTCACACCGGATACGATTGTTTCTCCAAGGGACATAATCCTGGACAGGTATCTTTGGGCATCTGCAGCAGACTGCTGGCTCAAGTGCGGAGACCAGCTGCAGGCTTCAATCTGCCTTAAAAATGCAGAAAGGTTCTGCGGTAAGTAAGGATTTTTTTTATGACTAAGGGCATCTACCGCAGGCAAAAATTGCAATTTTCAGATAAAGCCGTATATGGTACAATGTGACAAATGAAAATCACCATATTGGATAAAGCGGAGGGGGAAGAAGATGAGATCATCGTCAAGTGTTCTGCCCTCGACCCGGAACTTGTAAAGCTGCTCAATTCATTCAAGACGGAAAAGAACAAGATGATTTTCTACAAGGATGAAAAAATCGTTCTTCTGGAAAGCAGGGAAATTTTCTACATTGAATCCGTGGACGACAGGGTTTTTGCATACACAAAGGATGGCGTCTTTGAATCCCGCGAGAAACTGTACCAGCTGGAAGAAATTCTGCCTTCAAGAAATTTCATGAGGGCAAACAAGTCCACCATATTGAACCTGAACCAGGTACTGAGCCTGGCCCCTGCCTTTGGCAACAGGTTTGAGGCCACATTAAAAAACGACTGCAGGATAATAATTTCAAGGATGTATGTTCCAAAGCTCAAGCAGTGCCTGGGACTTTAGCAGCAGATAGGAGTGTCATTATGAATTCAGTTCGTGAATATTTCAGCAGAGCCTTCAACATGTTCGCATGGATCAGCACCATGATATTTTTCTTTTCGGGAATCTTCATTGCGCTTTTCTGGGGACCCCATACGAAGCTTAGTTTGGACTATATATTTGCCGTCCTTTCAATGGCCGCACTCTTTGCCCTGGTTGGAACACCACTCTTTAACATGGAAAAAGCCGGCAAAAGAAAGATGGCCGTACTCCAGACTTTCTATTTTCTTTTTGTCAACGCAGTTGTTGTAGCCACGGGATTTTTCCTCAAATGGTTCACCATGGAAAACAAGGCAATGGTGGCCGGCTTTGAAGTAACAATTATCTTCGTATATGCAGTGCTCACCATCATCTTGCATATCAACGGCCGCATGACCGCCAACAAAATGAACCAGCGGCTCAAAAACCTTCCGGAAGAATAATCGGTCATGCAGCCATAAAACTACTTTATCCACCACTCGGGAGTAAGTTCGCCAAGAGTCATGATCCGCTCCTTGCCATAGTCCATGAGGATTTCAATGTTCTGATAGCGGCCCGGCATAAGCTGAACCATAAGCTCACGGCAGGCACCGCAGGGAGCACCGCTTGATCCATCCGGCAGAATTGCAACAACACGGCGAATCTCGTTTTCCCCATTTGTTATCATGTTGAATATGGCATTTCGTTCCGCACAGATTCCCAAAGTTGAACATGTGTCGATGCATACACCCGTGTAAATTTTTCCGCTTGAAGATTCAATGGCGGCAGCAACTTCACCACCGCTTACATAATCCGAAATTTTTCTTCCATTCTGAACTGACTTTGCAGCTTCATATAATTTTGTCCAAATAGCATCCATGACTGACTCCTTAAAAAAATATGCACCATTATACATCAATGTCGCGAAAGTTGCATTAAACCTGCAGTTTCAAAAACTCCCTTCCAGCATGAGCCTTCACCCGGGCGCGTTGAAAATTAGGGAAATAAGGTTTATACTCTAGGGATGAAACTTTTCAAAAACAAGAAGCAGGATCCATCGGCTCCTGTACCAAATAAAAAAAGCAGCAAGAAAAAAAAGTCGGGGCTTGGATTTGCACTCTACGCCCTTGCAGCCCTCATACTCCTGGTGTTCACCCTTGTAAACCAGGAACGCATTGCACGCAACCTTAAGACAACGGGATTCTTCAGCAAGACGGGTCTCAAGGCACCAAGCTTCATAGAAAACGCAGTTGTGGAAGAAGAAGACCTTTCCAACAAGAATGATGTTGAACCGGAAGGGCCCATTCAGATTGACCTTAACGACAGCGGTGCAAAGGCAACGGTAAAAAAATCAATCACTCCGAGAAACAAGACCGCCCAGGAACAGGAAGAAGCTGCAGCCCAGTCCATTGCCGTGGCCCGGGAAGCAGAAAGCCAGCCTGAGGAAGAAGACAGGGAAACAGCCCCTGCTGCAAAAACTGAAACTGCCACAAGTGCACCTGCAAGGGAAGCTGAAAAACCAAGGGCCGAGGAACCAAAGGTTCACCCTAAGAAGGAAACAACTGTAAAGAAGGAAATTCAGGTAAAGAACGAAGCTCCGGTCAAGACCATGAACCTTAAGCTTTACTTCATGACCATAAACAGCAACGGCTCCGTGGCAAGAAAGGAAGTCACCCGTTCCATGAAAAAATCCGACAGCCCACTGGTGGATGCCATCAACGCCCTTATTGCAGGGCCTGACGCTGCGGAAGAAAAAACCGGATGCCGAACCCTCATCTCCAACGGAACAAGGCTCATGGGTGCATCCGTAAGCAACGGAACTGCAACCCTCAATTTTAGCGGAGAATTCGAATTCAACCAGTACGGCATTGAAGGGCTTCGCGGACAGCTGCAGCAGATTGTATACACGGCAACTGCATTCCCGACGGTACAGAGCGTCCAGTTTCTTGTGGACGGCGAAAAGAAGGAATACCTGGGCCAGGAAGGCGTCTGGATCGGCACTCCACTGAGCCGCATGTCATCGTTCTAAGGTATCCCCTGCAGGGTGCGCCGTCATCCCTGCAAGTGTCCGGCATGCCGAAGAATCTCGGCATCTGCGGAAGATCATACCCCATTCATGCAGGAATATTTCTATTCATTCAAAATTGACTGCAAGTAATTTAATTTTTCAAGGTCCTTTTTATGCAGAGCCTTGTAAGCCATATACCCATAAATATTTATAAGAAGCATTATAGGACCAAATATTGCATTTACTATGATTTTAACTAACAAACTCGAAATAGGATGATTGTATTCCTCTGCAGCATCCTTAATCTGAGTTTTAATTGAATCATTATTTCTGTCTCCAATTTTTGAAACAGCTCCAGATATTGCCCACAATATGACTGCAATGAATATGCCCCTGGCAGAATCTTCCTGCGCATTATAAATCCACATTGCAATTAATCCACTAAAAACAAGTACAGCACAGATAATTAACTTAATTAATCTACTTTTCAAATAAGATTTGCCAAAGTCCACATTTTCCTGGGCGGCAACAAGACTGCATCTGTTGCATAATGCCTGCCCATTACCATTGTCCAATCGGAAGAATGCATTCTGCTCACATTCCCTACACATTGCAACACCGCATTTTCCGCATGTTACAACACCTTCAATTGCCGGATGAAAATAGCAATTCATTTTCAAAACTCCTTTTTTTACCAACCACACGATTGGCTTTTATGATGTATTGTTTTATACCGAAAACTATTTTGAAAGGGTTACCTTTCCTGATGATATTGATTCAGAAAGACCAAATCCCTGACCGATTATTGTAACCGTATCACCAGAGCTTGCCGTAAGAATGATGTTTCCGTTTTCACTGCTTACGGTGAAGTCAGCCGTAAAATCCCGGTTTTGTGAATCACTGTGCCAGTTTACTGTAAGGGTGCTGCCGGATTGAGAATAGGTTCCATTCTTTCTCATGATTCCATCATACCACTGAGCCCATGTACCCTCGTCTTTATCAAACCTAAGGGAAATACCAGCTCTTTCTGCAGCATCGTAGCTTCCGGAAAGGGCTACGTCTCCGCCAGAGCCGCCTGCAGTAGGGGTCTTTGATAAAACGGTTTCAGCATTTTCAGTTGAAAGTAATCTCAATGCCATACGAGAACTATCAGCTTTGATAAGGATGCTATTGGTGTTGATGGATGTAATTTTATAATTTTCATCTTTATTAGAAAGATATAGAGTATTAGTTGCCCTGTCATATATAAGGCTTCCAAAATCGTTTGAGAAATATCCATTTGGATCATATAACTTCAGTGTTGTAACAATGCCAAGTGAAAAATTAAGGTCCTTTTGACTTTCAAGTGGTTTTTGGTAAGGCTTGTATTCAAAGACGGCTTTATATTCTCCAA
The DNA here is from genome assembly GCA_024400955.1 of Treponema sp. Taxonomy (GTDB): domain Bacteria; phylum Spirochaetota; class Spirochaetia; order Treponematales; family Treponemataceae; genus Treponema_D. Next base: position 5,510 of record JAKSLY010000039.1, on the reverse strand, counting down.
TATTTGTGCCATTCCAGATTCTTGTATAATACCATGTTCCAGAAATGTCGATGTAAGTGGCAGGAAGTTCCGGGGTTGCTGTTGAAGTCTGCTGGCTTACGGTTGGAACTGGAGTATCGTCATCGCTACCGCTTGAAGAATTTGCGCAGCCGAATAGGACGAGTGCTGCTGCAAGAGATAATAGAAGCATGATTTTTTTCATTGTATGTCTCCTTTTTACCAAATATTTTAAATCCTTGATATTAATACAGTTGTAGCCTAAAACAGTGCATTTTCTGTGTTTTAGCTAATATATTATATACTAAAAAACAGAATTTACAATAAGTAAGCCTATATTTTGAGTATTAATGAATAAAATTAATTCAAATTTGCTTTCACAATATGGAGCATGGGTATCCGGAAAATTTTCATTCAAAATCTAAAATATTACAGAAAGCAAGCAGGACTTACACAGGAAAAACTTGCTGAGATAATTGGAATGAGCACAGCTTACATCGGAGACATGGAGGCACGGGAACGATTCCCCTCTGCCGAAACCATCGACAAGATTGCAGATGCACTGAAGGTAAAACCCGAAATCCTGTTTTGCGACATGGCTAGTCCTGTAAACATGGCAGAAACTTTTGAGAAAAAATACTCGGCTTCAATTCAGGAAAAACTAATTATGGAAATATCAAAAGCCGTTGATTCCGTTTGCAAGGAAATGACTACTTAAGCCTAGCCCCGATAGAAGCGGAATGGACGCCGCTGCATGGCGGCGGACATTGGAGCGGATAGCGGGTTTAACAGGGAAATCCGCTCCAAAAAAAAGTGAAAATCACTCGGCGGAATATGTCTTTATGATTCCGTCAAAATACTGGCGGTTCTTCTGGTAAACGCTGTCAAAAACCGTGAGGGTCATGAGGGCGCAGGCACCGTCGGATTTTCTTGTTACGATCTTGAAGGATCTTGTCACGTTGTCGGCATCAGGCTGCCAGGTTACGGTCATGACAAAGGTGGAATTTTCCCCCATGACGATCTTGCTGTGATTCCAGAGGGAATAGGTTTGGGCCGTGCTAAGGCTGTATCTTCTTGCAAGAACTGCTGGAGCCTTTTCCTTCATGTCGCCCGGAACATTCATCTCCGTTATGGAAAGAATTGCATAGTCATCAAGGAGCCACATGTTTTCCATGGCGGTCTTCCAAGTTGAATCGATGGTCATCTTCTGGGTGCCAAATGAAATTTCAAAAGGCTCGGCTGCCGTCTTCTTGTAGTGGCGCTTCTTGTCCTTTGGAAGCCCTGTGATTCCCTTGTAGTCAGCAAAGCTTGTGTCGCCGTTTGAAGTGACGATTCCCGTTGTCTCGACTACAAACAGAGGACTGCCACCTGCATCGGAAATTGATTCAAGGTTAAACATGGGAACAAGGGGATTGTAAAGCATCTGAACCTTTCCGCCAAAGTAAACGTAATCGTCTTCAACCTTTACCTTTGATGGGGAAGCCATGTCGATTTTCTGCCTGCGGGAATTCAATTCGTAAAGCAGGTCGTGAAGGTAGTTTATGAGGTCCGCGTCAACTGCATCGGAAGCACCCTTGATGGATTCTCCGGTAAGAATCATCTTGTCTGCATTGCGGTCCACGGTCACGTAAATCATTATGTCCTTTGCAGGCGTTCTTGTCTTTTCATTTTCCGGGGCATAGTACCTTACGCCATAGGTTCCCTCGTCGTAGTAGATGAAGCCGATGATGGAATCCGTCTTGAAGGTGTAGTCCCTGTAGTAAACGTATTCGCCGGAAGTATCCTGAATGTACTGCCTTACTCCCGGAAGGGCAGCCGGTGCAATCAATGGAATGAAAGCTACAGCCAAAGCTGCAATGGTGTTTCTGATGGTTTTTAAATTCATTTTTTACCGCCGGTATATGGGTATATTGCTATATGGGGCACCTCCAAAAAACCGCAGTCCCTGGAAATGCCCCGTTTTTATATGGAGATGTCCTTAAGCGTTAAGCTTTGCAAGTTCTGCCTTTACGATTTCGGCAATCTTTGCGCCTGCCTCTTCAAGAGGGAAGAACTTTGCTTCTGCTTCGTTACGCATCTTTACTTCAACATTAGGAAGGTTCTTGTCACCGATCGTTACGCGCACAGGATATCCGATAAGGTCTGCATCTGCAAACTTTACGCCAGGGCGTTCGTCGCGGTCATCGAGGACAACTTCAACTCCGGCTGCCTTAAGGTCTGCATAAAGTTTGTCTGCAGCATCCTTCATTGCATCCTTGTACTTGATCGGTACGATGGCAACCGTATATGGAGCAACCGACATCGGCCAGATGATTCCGCTGTCGTCGTGGAAGCATTCGATGATGGAAGCAAGAACGCGGTCAACGCCGATTCCGTAGCATCCCATTGTAGGAACTGCTGCCTTGCCGTTCTTGTCCAGGTATGTAACACCCATGCTTTCCGTATATTTCTTTCCAAGCTTGAAGATGTGTCCAAGCTCGTTGCCCTTTGACGTGTGGAACTTTCCGCCGCAGTGAGGACATGTATCCCCTTCCTTTACGGTGCGAACGTCTGCGTTGATGTATGCTGTGTAGTCGCGGCCAGGTTCTACGTGCTTGATGTGGAATCCTTCCTTTCCAGCACCTGCAAAAGCGTCATGCATGTTGTTTACGCTAAGATCCTGGATGATCGGGCACTTTACGTTTACAGGGCCAACGAATCCGTGTGGGGCTCCTGCAATCATCCTGATTTCCTCGTCATCTGCAAGAACAACTTCCGAAGCCTTGAGAAGACCTGCAAGCTTTGCCTCGTTTACCTCGAGGTCGCCGCGGATGAGAACGCATGCATAAGAAACTGGATAGAAGGTGAACTTTTCTTCCTTTACAACCTTAAGGTTTTCGCAGTGAGGGGCCTTTGAAAGATCGAGGGAAGAATTGATTACGCGGTAAACCAATGCCTTGATGAAGTTCTTGCTTGATGTGCCGAAGAACTTTTCCATGTCTTCGATTGAGAAAACGTTTGGTGTTGCAACTTCCTCAAAGGCAAGGTCGGTCTTTGCAACTTCCGGAGTGTCTTCCTTGCACGAAGCCTTTTCAACGTTGGCAGCATAGCCGCAATCACAGAGAATGAGCGTATCGTCACCGATTGGGCTTTCTACCATAAATTCTTCTGAACCCGAACCACCCATGGCACCAGTGTCTGCCTTTACGGGAATGATCTTGAGGCCAAGGCGCTTGAAGATCCTGTGGTATGCCTTTGCATAATCCTGGTATGTTGCATCGAGGGATTCGTCATCTGCATGGAGTGAATATCCGTCTGCCATGTTGAATTCACGGCCGCGCATTACACCGTAACGTGGACGGATTTCGTCGCGGTACTTTGTATTAATCTGGTATGCATTGATCGGGAGCTGCTTGTATGAAGTAAGTCCCTGGCGCATGATGGCTGTGTATGCTTCTTCCGCAGTTGGTGAAACTACCATGTCCTGTTCACCGCGGTTTTTTGCCTTGAGCATCTGAGGACCCATTGTGTCCCAGCGTCCACTTTCCTTCCAGATTTCACCAGGAACAATAACAGTAGGCTTGAATTCCTGGGCGCCGATGTTGTTCCATTCTTCCTTGACGATGTTTTCAACCTTGCGGTATGCCTTGAGTCCAAGAGGCATGTATGTGTAAAGACCGTTACCAAGTTTACGGATAAGATCAGCCCTCATCATGAGCTGATGACTTGAAATCTGAGCCTCTGCAGGGGCTTCGCGTAATGTTCTAAAAGAAATTTGAGATGCTTTCATAATGGAAGACATTTTAATGAATTAAAAGATAAATGGGAACCTCTAAAGGCGGGGGAAGCACATGAGGGCGCTTTGTATGTCAGCGGAGCAGATATAAAATATTCGAAAACTATTTTTATCCTACTGATAGATTTTTTTATATATGCTTGATTATTCTTGTTTAAAGTATTCATATAAAAACAATGGAAATGAACTAAGTATAGAAACAGAATCATCTTTATCAACAAATTTTTCTTTTTGACAATTAAAAATAAGCTGTTGATTAATATCGTCTTTTGACTCAGGATAATTAAACATATCATTACAAATAAAGTTCGCCTTCTTGATATTCTGTTCTTTTAAAATATTCCAATTGTTTGAAACAAGACTGAGTTTTTCTTCAGTTAGAGGTTCTCTTATTTCTTCTGTTTTACCATCAATTGCGAACATAAAGAAATCTGTACTCTTATAAAAAGGATAAGCAGAAGTAATATAATTTTTAAAATCAGAACATTCCTTTCTTGTAGCTGTATAATGAATAAATTCTGAATCTGGAAGTTTATTTGTACATTTAATTGCTTCTACCATTGGATAATTGATGTACAATTTTCCATTTTCAGTTTCATCACTAAAAAAATCAAGCATATTCTTCAACTGATTATCTAGTTCTTCTGGAGGAAGATTTTTATTCTGAAAATCATAATCAAAAAAAAGGAATACTTCTGAAAAGTCAGAGACATCTGCATCTTCAGGGATTGAATGGTCATTACGAGTTGCCAATTTAGAACGAATTACCGTAATTACATCTTCTGTAAAATCAGATTCATTCATCAACTTATACAACTCATAAATATTATACCCAAAGCAGCATACTTTACGTTCGTTTGTATTTGGAAAGTACAATTTTTCAATTGTTTTGAAGAGATTTGGTTCTGTTTTTTTGCCTTCAAAAATGAAAAGAATCATACTTCAAATGTTCCACCACGATATAATTTTTCAATATTGTGTCCTTCTCTAAGCTCTTTATCAGTACAATCATGAAGAGCCTTTATTTCGCCTTTATCAAGTAAGAAATTGCAGTCAGGGCGAAGCAAATCATTACATAATAAAAGTGTATTATGAGAAGTCAGGAATAACTGGCAATCCAAACTGAACAGTTTACGGCAAATATTTTTTGAGAGACTAAAATGATAGAATGCATCAAACTCATCAATAAAAACAAATGCTGCCTTATCTAATTGTTTATACCAATAATAAAGAAGTAACAATGATCTTGTACCAGTAGAAACAATTGGAGTAAATGGAACAGGACTTCCTTTTATATAGCAGAAGAGTTCTTTATCAGCAGGTCTTGGAGGAACAAAATCAAAATGCTGATTACTTACATCTTCCAAGAATTTTGAGAAATCTTTAACAAGATTATTTCTGATAATGAATTCATTTAACGAAGCTCCTTGTGTTTCAAATCCTATAAATTCATTTTCATTAAGACTTCTGAACCACAACATGGAATTCAAGAAATCTTGGAGTTTTATGAGATAATGATTCTCTGGAAGGGGATAGGAAATCAAGAGACTGTTTACTATTGAAACATTATTTGTATTAACCGCAAAACTGTTTTTGATTTTTTCGTTCATTGGAAATTCTTCAGGATCAATTTCAAAAGACCCTTGTTTTCGTTCAAATACAAGTCTCGTATTATGAAGAAGTTTTTCAGAAACAAGAATTCCCTGAGCATTTTTTGAATAATCATATTCAATTATCT
>JAKSLY010000038.1 GCA_024400955.1 Treponema sp. | reverse complement strand
CCGTTCCCATACCGAACACGGAAGTCAAGCACCCCTGCGCCGATGATACTGCCAAAAGCGGGAAAGTAGGTGACTGCCGGCTTTTTTATTTTAAACCGGAAAAAAGGCCGCGGACGTGTGTTCCGCGGCCCTTTTCGTTTTTGCCGGCTGGGGGCATGGGATGCTGCCAGCCTCGGGAAATTGAGTGCGACCAGGGGGGAGCACGAAAGGATTGCCGGCTTTTTTATTTTCAACCGTAATCCAGGTGCCTGGAGGGGTTTCCTCCTGGTGCCTGTTGTTCCTGCGGCTGGGGCGGGAAAGTAGATTGAGCGGGATGGGGCGCCGCGAGCAGTGCGCAGCGGGGCCCCCGCGAAACCGGCTTTCTTGTTTTCAAGCCCGAATATGCAGGCCGCGGACGTGTGCTCCGCGGCCCTTTTCGTTTCTGCCGGTAGGTGGCATGGGATGCTGCCGGTTTTCTTGTTTTCAAGCCGGAATCCTGGCCGCGAAGTGCCCCCCTAAGGTTGGGCATATAGAGTTCAATTTCAGGTGGTGCATTTTTTATGTCCAAATACTCGGAATGGTATAAATTAAAAGTTGTGGAAGCATACCTATCAGGAGAAGGTGGTGCTGGAACGGTAGCAGAAAAATGTAAGGTTGCAAGAACTTGTGTTTAACAGTGGGTTGCACAGTACGAGTTAACTGAAAGTTTTACAAAACCAACACGCCATTTTAGCGGAGAATTTAAGCTAAGGGTGTTAAGCTGTCAGCAAGAGCATCATCTTTCAGGTCAGCAAACAGCTTTGATTTCTGGCATAACAAACCAAGAGAAGAATGGACTATAGACGAAGAACTGGCCTATCTTCGAATGGAGAATGAATACCTAAAAAAATTAGCTGTCTTAATTCAGGAAGACAGGCAACGGGAACAGGACTCAAAAAGCAAATCATACAAGGGGCAGATTGGAAAAGTTGCTCCAAATCTCTTGAAACGGTAATGGATTGGCTGGCTTCAAATTAGCCCGTTGGCGGATTGCTGTGATTGACTCTTCAGTTTTTTATTATATTGATGAAAACAGGGACGCGTTGAGGGTTTCCAATGACCTGATGAAGCCTGAACGCGAGTTCATGAGGAGGATGAAGCTTTCCCAGTGGGAGCTTGACAACATGGACATGCTGGTGGAATACCGTGAGGAGCAGGAGGAACTGCGCAGGAAACGGGAGAAGCGGGGCCTTGTTGTAAATGAGGATATCTTTGACCTTGATGAGGACGGTAAGAGGAACCGCAATAAATGATATGGTAATGTGCACCCGGTTTTTGCCGGGTGTTTTTTTTATTGCTCTGATTAATAGTTGACAATTGTTTTTTTTTTTTTATAATTTACCATCTTTTTTTTAATGGAGTGTATAAAATATGAAAAAAGGACTATTGGGTGCAATTATATTTTCATTGTTTACCTGGAGTGCATTTTGCGGTACATTTACTGATTTGGGAAATATGGTGAATTCGGTTGGAGGATCGAAGACTGTGGATGTTGTTGAAAGTCCTATTCCTGATGGGAGAAGTTTACTTCCGATTGTATATCGGTATACTCATGACAAAGTAATCAAGGATGAAAAAATTCTTGATACGGATTCAAAGTTTATTAAAGTAAATGTAATCAATGATACTTATGATATTTTGACAAAATTATTTTTTAAGGCTGGTATTGGTGTTCAGTGTCAGGAAGCTGAAATTATTGTAAAAAAGGTTGAAGGTAATTACTCAGTTACCACAGTAACTATTTGTACTTACGCCGTTGATAAAAATGGTAAGCAAAATGGTGATGTAATTGAAGGTACTGCAAAAAAGAAGAACAATTTTACAAAGAATGTTGTTTCTACTCTTGATGAACTTTTTAAGTGTTCAGATGATGAATACAAGCATTGGGAAGAAATGGCAAATGCGGATATGGGAATTCAAGCTAGCGTTGAAAAGGCTCCTCAGAATAAAATTCAGAAAAAGAGATGGTATGAAGAGCATTTCCCTGTAGGCAAGGAGATTGAACTAAATTTCTATTTTGTTACAATTGTTGAATCTTCAAAGAAAGGTTTTGCCTATGAATTGAAGGGACTTCTTGCAGACAGTCCTGAGACTGTCGTTCACTTCTATACAAACAAGGAAGAGTATGTAGATAAGGCTGAAAAAACTGCGTTCAAGATTAAGGGAACTATCACGAAGGTAGTTTATTCCCCAGATACATCTCCTAAGTTTAAGATGGAATCCATCATTATTGAAGAATAAGATTATTAAGGATAGATAGGTTATCTGCTGAAAAAGGGCTATATTCCTTGCGGGGAAGTAGCTCTTTTTTTTTATGTGTTCATTTGCATGGAGTCAAGTAAATTTAAGAATCTCATTTTCCTAGTCCCGATGGGAAGGGCTGCGACCGCAGGGAGCAGTTGCGGAGCGGTGGGCCGCGGAGCAATGAGCCGGGGGAGGCGAACCCTGGACAGCGGGGGACTTGCATTAAGGCCCGCTTGCGGGATGTTTGGCTGGGGCGGGCGGCGCGTGCGCTTATGCGCGGCGCCCGCTTTTGCGGTTCCGGGTTGAATTCACTCCGGAATAAGAATCAGAATAAAAAGGTCAGGTATATGGTTCCTGCAATCAATGCAAGGCTCAGGAAAATGAACGTACAGTCGAGGATGCCCAGTGTGTAGTCTTTTACTGATGATGTTGCATTTCGGAGCTTGAAGCCGCGGAGGTCTGCTGCACAGGCGCTGGCACTTGTTTTGCGGACCGATGATACGAGCAGTGGGGCGCATAGGGGAAGTATGAGGGCAAGTTTTTTTACTGGATTTTTTGTGTCGAGTTTTACGCCTCTTGATACCTGGGCTTCCATGATTCCTGCCATTTCTTCTGCAAACACAGGTATGAAGCGGATTGCTGTGGTCAGGGTGAATGCATACTTGTAGGGGATGTGCAGGTTTTTTACCAGTGAATTGGACAGGTCAGCAAGCTTTGTTACTGAAAGCATGAGGGCCAGGGGCAGGGTGGCGCCTGATAGTCTCAGGACCAGTCGGACTGCGGTGCTTGTTCCATAGTCGGTTATGGGCAGGTTTATTCCGGGTATTGTGAAGATTGGATTCCCGCTTCGGATTATGAGGACCTGAAGTACAAAAAGGAATATGGATATTTTTACAAGGCCTTTCAGGAGGGTGAAGGTTCTGCGTGCAATGGATGACAGTAGGCCCACCACTATGTCCAATAGAAGGAGTCCTGCAAGTATTGTATAGTCTGACGAGATGAAGCTGCAGGTGCAGATTGATGCAGCGAAGACAAGCTTTGCTATGGGATTCAGCCTGTGGAATATTGAATTGCCTGGTATGTAGTCTAAGAATCCTTTCATTTTTTTCCTCTAGTTTGCTGTAACTTTTTTTGCTGCGGAGGCCACTTTCTGGGCCAGGGCTTCCGGCGTAAAGTCTTTTGGGGGTTCCCTTAGTTCCGGGTGCTTCTGGCTGAATTTTTCCCTTAGGGCAAGCTGCAGCTGGATTATTTGTGGTGGCAGCAGAGAGGCTCTTGCAAGCAGTTCCGGTTGCTGCATGATTTCTTCCGTTTTACCGTCGGCTATAATTGTTCCCTTTGAAAGGATGATCATTCTGTCTGCAAAGTCCAGGACCAGTTCCATGTCGTGGCATACCATGATTACAGTGGTTCCACTTTTGTTCAGCTCCTTGACCTGGTGCATTATTTCCATGCATTCCTTGTAGTCAAGTCCTGTTGTCGGTTCGTCGAGGATCATTATCTTGGGCTGGACTGCAATGATTGATGCCAGTGCAAGTCGCTGCCTTTGGCCACGGCTTAGGGTAAATGGGGCTTCATCCGGATTGAAGGAAAACTTCTTGACTATGCTTTCCGTGCGTTCTGCAATTTCCTGTTCCGTGCCAAGCTTGAGGGCTTTCTGGCCAAAGGCGATTTCGTCCCTGATGGTGTAGCAGCAAAGCTGGCGGTCCGGATTCTGGAATAGAAATCCTACCTGCTTTGCGATGGAGCTGTTGCTTTCGGTTTTTGTGTCCTTTCCGTTTATGAGCACTGATCCTTCCACAGGCTTTAATAGTCCTGCAATCAGCTTGCTTAGTGTGGATTTTCCGGCTCCGTTTTCGCCTGTTATTGCTATGAATTCACCATCCTGCACCGTCAGGTTGATGCTGTTGATGAGCTGGATGTATTCCTTTTTCTTTCCATATCCGAAGGAGAGATTTTTTATTTCAATCATAGTATTGATCCTGCTGTTTGGATTGCCTGTTGGACATTTAGGCACAGGCTTTGCTTCTGGGGATCTATGGCCCCAAGTTTTTCCAGGTGATTGTAGAATGAAACTACGCGGGGGCAGTTTACCCCAAGTTCTATGAGCCTTTCTGAATTGCGCAGGATTTCCTTAGTTTCTCCATGGTATATGAGGGTTCCCTTGTCCATTACTGCAAGATGGTCTGCATATTCACTCAGGAGCATGATTTTCTGTTCTATTACGATTACTGTCATGCCATAGGTTTTGTTCATTTCCTTGAGGATCTTGAATATGTTGCGGCTTGCTATTGGATCAAGTTCTCCTGTGGGTTCATCAAGAATAAGAATTTTGGGGCGCATGGCGAGTATGGCTGCTATGGCTGTCTTTTGCTTTTGACCGCCGCTCAGGCCTGAGATTTCCCTGTATCTTAAGTCTTCAATTCCCGTTTGCTTTAGGGCCCATTCAAGGCGCGGATAAATTTCTTCCTTTGGCAGACCGAAGTTTTCAAGCCCGAAGAGTATTTCATCTTCAACGACGGAACTTGTCATCTGGCTGTCTATGTCCTGAAAGACGCTGCCGATTTCTGCTGCAAGGGTGCAGGGGTCCGTTTCGAATACGTCCTTTTGGTTTACCATTACTTTTCCGTAGTAGTCCCCCTGGAAGTGGTGGGGGATTATTCCGTTGATGGCACAGCTTAATGTTGTTTTACCTGCACCTGAAGCTCCGATGATGCCCAGGAAGTCACCATCGGGTATTTCAAGGTTTATGTTTTGTAATGAAGGACGGGCAGCCCCTATGTAGGAGAAGCCCAGGTTTTTTATTGAAATCATACCTTATTTTAATGTAAGTTTGAGCGGGAAGTAAAGAATCTGAACGATGATGCAGTTGATTGCAGCTGTGCAGAGTACGATCGGTATGTATGCTGCAAGGGTTGCCTTGTCCATGTGGAGTGCAAAGATAAGGAGAAGTGTGTATAATCCGCCGCTTACAACAGTGCTTAAGAAGGTTGATACGGCAGGCTTGATTACTTCCGGCATTGGAACGCGGATGAGAAGGGCCATTGCAAGGGCACCTGCAAGTTCCGATGCAAAGTTGAGGTATGGGGTTCCCGGGAAGAACTGGCAGATGGCTCCAGCGAGAATGCCGATTATGGCAGCTTCAAGGATGCGGGGCCTTATGAGAACAATTGCCATGCAGTACATGGCGATGATGAAGTTTGGCTTCATGCCGCCGATGTTGATCATGGTTCCGACAAAGAACTTGAGTACGGCGCCTGCTGCAAGGAGTATTGCCGTAAGTACGAGGTCACGAATCTGTAATCCTGATTTCTTCTGGTTTGTTGCCTGGCGTTTTTCACCGAGGTTTACGTTTTCTTCTGACATTTTATTCCTCCGAAGTTGTTTCTATTAATAGTAACGTTACTATAGATAGTAACATAGGGAGCGGTTCTTTGTCAATGATTTTAAAATTCTTTTTGCTAAAAAAAAATCCCCATGTCATCCAAAAGGAGTGCCATGGGGATTGGTAGCATCTTATGCCATTATGATCTTGCAGTTTCTAGAAAAGCATTACGATGATCTTTGATGCAAGTACGATGGATACAAGTGCAAGTGGGTATGTTGCTGCATAGGCTGCAGATACTTCGTCTGTTCCTGCAGTTGCAATAAGGGTTCCAAGGGCTGGAGTTGATGTCATGCCACCTGTGATTGATCCAAGGTTATTGAAGATTGAAAGCTTGAATACGTAGCGTGCAATTACGTAACCTGCAATCATTGGTACTGTTGTCATGATTGCACCGTAGATGAAGTATGAAAGCTTTACGTTTGACACGAAGTTTACGCCGCCTGGTACGCCTGCTCCGATGAGGAAGAGTACGAGGCCGAGCTCGCGCATGAAGTTGAGGGTCTGCTTTGAAAGACGGCAGTCAAGGCATCCGATTTTTCCGAAGTGACCGATGATGAGGCCGCCGATGAGGGTTCCACCGGAATTTCCGAGGGAGAAGTATGATCCGCCTCCGATAGGAATCTTGATGGCACCGATGAGGCATCCGATGGCTACTGCAAGGAAGAATGGGAAGAATCCGAATTCTTCAATCTGGAAAAGCTTTCCCTTTGGTTCCGGGATTTTTACGGATCCTGCTGCAACAAAGGATTCCCTTTCCTTTGCGATGTCGATCTTGAGGATTTTTGGAACAATCTGAACGAAGAGAACAACGCCAAGTACGCCGTAAAGGTATGCAATTCCATATCCTGCACTGATTTCGTCCTGGGCTGCTCCTTCAACAGCTTCCTTTGCTGCGGAGAATCCAGGTGTTGATGTAAGTCCGCCTGTAAGAAGTCCTGCTGCCATGTTTGCGCTCAGGTTGTCGTCAAGCTTTACGCAGATGATTGCAGTAAGTGCTCCAAGACCAATGACTACAATTCCCATTACGAGATATGCAATTGAGCTTCTGTTGAAGGTTCTGAAGAACTTTGGTCCTGCAATGAGGCCTACTGCCGTTACAAAGAGGGCAGTTCCGATGTTGGAAACGATTGAGAAGTTTCCCTTGATCTTGTCGCTCCAGAGTACAATTGTTTTTTCGCCAATTGCGAAGGAAGGAACATACTGGATGAGAACTCCATAGCAGAGAGCAATGAGGAGAACACCTGCTGTTCCGAGAGAAATGCCTTTGACACTGATTGCGCCAATAAGGTATCCGACTGCACCGATTAAGAATACGATGAAAATGACTGACAGGGCTGATGAGCAGACTGCCGACAAGTAGTTAATCATAAATCATGCCTCGATTTGATTATTTTTGTTCCATAGTATAATGATTTGATGGGTTTTATGCAAATAATGATTTAGGCCATCTTAAAGTACTTTTCTAAAAATTGAATTTTTTAGAGAGTCCATGTATAGTTTAACCTATGGAAGAATTGAATGATTCCAAGGCCGCCTGCCTTGATCTTCTTGATAAGCTGAATGAAACTCACTTTCTGACTGTTGAAGAATATGGAACCCTTGTCATCAATGCCGACAGGGAACTTGCCGACAGGGCCGCCCAAATGGCCCGCAATGCCTCCAGTTCAGTCTATGGAAATAAAGTCTTTATTCGTGGGCTCATTGAGTTTTCCAACTGCTGCCATAACAACTGCTTTTACTGCGGTTTGCGCCGTAGCAACGTGACGGTCTTCAGGTACAGGCTTGATCCGGAGAAAATTTTTGAGATTTGCGGAAAGGGATATGACCTTGGATTCAGGACTTTTGTTCTGCAGGGCGGAGAAGACTTGTATTATGATGATGCAAGGTTGTGCCGCATTGTTTCTACAATAAAGAAGAAGTTTCCCGATTGCGCTGTAACCCTTTCTGTTGGGGAACGTTCCGAAGAAAGCTACAGGGCCCTTAAGGAAGCTGGCGCTGACAGGTATCTTTTAAGGCAGGAGACCGCCGATGCCGAGCATTATGGAAAAATTCACCCGGCGCAGATGAGCTTTGAAAACAGGATGGCATGCCTTGAAAACCTGAAGAAGCTGGGCTTTGAGACTGGAGCCGGATTTATGGTTGGTACACCCTATGAAACGGTTGAATGCCTTGCAAAGAACCTGTTTTTCATTCAGCAGTTCAAGCCCCACATGTGCGGCATAGGGCCCTTCATTCCACACAGGAAAACTCCTTTTGCTGATGCTCCTGCAGGCTTTGTAAGTCACGTCCTTTTTTCCATGTCTCTTATAAGGATTGCCTGCCCGGACATTCTCCTGCCTGCCACTACGGCTCTTTCCACTTTGGATAAGCATGGAATTGAAAATGGAATTCTTGCTGGTGCCAACGTCATCATGCCTAACCTGACGCCTGCATTTGAGCGGGGCAAGTATGAGCTTTACGACAATAAGGTTAAGGACGGAATTCACGGATTTGAAAAACTTGAGGAATTGAAGGCCCTGGTGAAATCCATAGGCTATGAAATAGTTTGTGCCAGAGGAAGCCATCCTGATTTTTCCCGAATGGAGGAAATGTAACATGAACACGCCATCTTCCGAGAGGCTGCACATAACTTTTTTTGGATGCACCAACAGCGGCAAGTCTTCCCTGTTTAATGCAATTCTTGGGCAGAACCACAGTGTAGTTTCCGATGTAAAGGGAACCACGACGGATCCCGTTAGCAAGGCAATGGAACTGTTACCCCTAGGACCGGTTCTGCTTACGGATACAGCAGGTCTTGATGACCATGGGGAACTTGGGGATTTGCGTGTTGGAAAGACCATGGAGGCTGTCGGCCGTTGCGATCTTGCGGTGCTGGTTGTTGATGGAAGGAACTTTGACGGCAGGGTTTCCCTTTGCACTGAAGAGCATGAACTTTTGGATGTCTTTATGGAACGAAAGGTTCCCTTTGTGATTGCATTAAATAAAGCAGACTTGGCAGCAACAACAGCTAAGGGCACTGATGAAATTTCCTTGCCGAACTATCTGCCGGAAGATGTGGTTTGTGTGCGTACCAGTGCTGCCTGCACTTCCTGCTGTGATTCTGGCTTAGGATTTGGAATAGACGAATTGAAGAAAGCCCTTGTTAAGGTTGCCGGATCCTTTGATAAGAAGACGGTTTTAGGAGGCATTGTGGGAAGGGGAGATACGGTTGTCCTTGTGTGTCCCATTGATGAAGCTGCCCCTAAAGGCAGGCTGATCTTGCCGCAGCAGATGGTTCTTAGGGAAGTTCTTGACTTGAATGCAAGGGCAATTGTAATTCAGGATGGGCAGCTGGAGGAAACACTTGAAGTTCTTAGAAATCCGCCTGACTTTGTCATTACAGACAGCCAGGTTTTTGACCGGGTTGCAGGAGTTCTTCCGGAAGAAATTCCATTGACTTCATTTTCCATTTTAATGGCCAGGTACAAGGGATTTTTGGATGCAGCTCTTGATGGAATTTCTGCCATCGGAAGCCTTGAAGATGGAAGCAGGGTGCTGATAAGCGAAGGGTGCAGCCATCACAGGCAGTGCGGTGACATTGGATCAGTCAAGATTCCTGCATTGCTTAGGAATAAGACCGGGAAGAATGTTGAGATTGCATTGACTTCCGGACTGGAATTTCCGGATGACCTTGAAGAGTATTCCCTTGTGATTCATTGTGGTGGATGCATGCTCAATGAACGTGAAGTTGAAGGAAGAAAAAACAGGGCTGTGGCGCAGAAGGTTCCCTTCATTAACTATGGAATTTTTCTTGCATGGGCCAATGGCATTCTTGACCGCAGCATAAAACCCCTGGAGGCACATCGTGACTAAAGCAGAACTTAGAAGGCAGATGAAGGAAACCCTGGCAGGTCTTGATCCGGTTGGCAAGGCTTTTGAAAGCATGGGAAAATGCGTTGGATTCATTCAAGGCAATGCATTTAAGGATGCAGGTCTTATTGTAGGTTTTATGCCCATGAAGGATGAACTTGACATTCTTCCGGTCCTGCGGACTGCCATTGACCAGGGCAAGAAGGTGGTTCTTCCAAGAATAATTGAAGGTACCAACAGGATGGATTTTTACGCAATTACAGGCGAGCCAAACCAGCAGACTGAACCAAATGCCTGGGGCGTGTATGAACCCAAGACCGACCTGGAAAAAGTTTCCCTTGCCCAGATTGCCGCATCCGATTCCGTGGTGGTCCTGGTTCCAGGTCTTGCCTTTGACACTAAGGGTAATCGGCTTGGCAGGGGAAAAGGGTTTTATGATGTTTTCCTTGGGGAACTAAGGAAGGCTGCCGTTTCTAAAACGCTTTTTTGTGGGGCATGCTACAATGCCCAGGTTGTTGACAGCATTCCTTATGATGAAAATGACGTCAGGGTTGACTTTCTCTTGTAGGTGGCTGAATTCCGTATTTCTTGAATGCAATCTTAAGGTATAGCGGTTCAAGGATCAGCGTAATTACGTATGAAACAACATAGCTTGAAAGAAGTGAGCGTGGCAGTGCCTTGAGGACGCTTGGACGTGGAACACTTGCAGGCACGTTGTTCATGTCCATGCCGTGTCTTGCCATGGTAATCATTACGGTTGTAAGCACGCTTGTTATGATTAGAACGTAGAAAAGGTTTGTAATGATGTTGCCCACGAGGATTTTTACAGGCATCTTCATCTTTGCCGTTGCCTTTTCACGTGCAGGCCTTACGGGCAGGAAGAATCCAATGCAAAGGGCCAGAATGCACGAAATTGCAATGCTTATGGCCAAAGAGGGAACCGAAAAATGCCCGGAACCCAAGACGCCGTGAACTGACAGAATGAGGCTCATGGTGATTCCCATGACGATGTTCATGAAGAAACCGACCTTTCTCATCTGCACAGAGATGTCATTGTTTGTTTTGTTAGTTGTATTATCCATACTGAAAATTATAATTCAGTATGGACGAAAAAAC
This sequence comes from Treponema sp., assembly GCA_024400955.1. GTDB lineage: Bacteria > Spirochaetota > Spirochaetia > Treponematales > Treponemataceae > Treponema_D. Next base: position 12,134 of record JAKSLY010000038.1, on the reverse strand, counting down.
AATTTTTTTAGAAGCACTTATCAATTACTTCTGCATCAGGTTCCCTGTTCTGGATTTTTCCTGTTGCAAAGTAGATTATTCCGCCTGCCAAAAGTCCCCATACAACAGCATTGATTCCTGCGATCTTAACAAAATAGTGGCACAGGATGTAGACTGTAACTGCACCAAGTGATGATGCAAGGGCTGCTTCCTTGGTTCCCTTCTTCCAGAAAAGTCCTCCTACCAGTGGCCAGAAGAAAGAGCATTCAAGTCCACCGAAGGCAAAGAGGTTGAGGAAGAAGATGATCTTTGAGGCATGAAGGGTAAAGAACACTACAAGGGCACCTGTTGCACATACGATGAGTGCAGAGGAAAGCTTGAAGTACTTGTCGTAGGATGCGATTTTTTCCTGGTTGTCGCGTACTATGTAGGTCTTGTAAAGGTCCTTGAGGATAGCAACTGCTGCAAGAAGAAGGAGGGAGTCAACTGTTGACATTACTGCTGCCATAGGTGCTGCAAGGAAAATTCCTGCAAGTCCAACAGGCATTATGTTCTGAACGACGAATGGAACAAAATAGTCCGATGTCTTTACCATTGTCTTGTCTGCAATGGCTCCTGCCCAGCATCCGGCAAGGTGCATTCCCACGAGGATGAAGGAACAGGTGATGGTTCCGATTATCATGGCGTTCTTGAGGGCCTTTGTGTTCTTGAATCCAAGGGCGCGGACTGCAGTCTGTGGAAGGCCAAGGGTTCCAAATCCTACAAGAATCCAGAACGAGACAAGGCTGCCCGGCTTGTATTTTGCCCAGATGTTGTCGTATACGTCAGGAAGGTTTCTGTTAAGTCCCTCGTCGATTCCCTTGAGTCCGCCTCCTGCCTTTATTACAAAGAAGAGGAAGAGGAATGTTCCGGCCATCATCACTATTCCCTGGATTGCATCAGTAAGGGCAACGGCAGAAAAACCACCGAAGGAAGTATAGAGGATTACTGTTACTGCAAAGATTATCAGTGCCCATTTGAAGGGAATGCCAGTGATGGATTCAATGAGGGTTGCTCCACCCTTGAACTGGGAGATCATCTGGGCAATGATGAATGCAACCATGAGGATGCTTGTGGTGATTACCAGTGCATCGCTCTTGTAGCGTGCCTTAAGGTAACCTGCAACCGACACGGCTCCAGTGCGGCGGCCTACGATGGCCATCTTGTTCCCCAATACACCAAGAATGAGGAATACTACAGGCACCTGAACTGCAGCAATCCAAACCTGTGCATAGCCGAATGTCATTCCGGCAGCTCCCGGTCCTGATACAAATGAACTGACGGATGTATAGGTTGCAATCGTAGTCATGGCAAGAACGAATCCTCCAAGACCGCGGGAACCGATGAAGTATTTTTTTTCTGTTGAAAGCCTTGATGCCTTTTCTGCTTTTTTTCCGTAGATGATTCCTGCAATTGCATTGAAAAGCAGGTATGCAAGGGTGATTGTAAGAATTATTACCTGATTTCTAGTCATTTTGCCATGTCCTCTGATTCTTCATCATATTCATAGTCCTTGAACACTTTTTTTGTAAGGATGATGACAGATGCTATGCTGAGAATGATTGTTCCAAAAACAGAAACTGAGAACCATGCAGGCATTCCGAGAAAGTGGGCGCTCTTGTTTCCGTTAAGGAGGAATGCGGTTCCTATGTGCCAGATGCAGCAGATTGCAGCTGCGATGAGGGTTGCCTTGATTTCCTTTAGGCACTGCTGGTGCTTTTGTTCCTTAGTAAGCTTAAGATTTTCCATTAGTTTAGCTCCAAAAATTTTGATGTTCCTACTATATAGAAAAAAAACGATTTAACCAAGTCTTTACTATTGTAAGAAACATTTAATTCTCTTAAACTTTGAGCATTATGGCACAACCGGTTTTATTCAGCATGATCGACAAGGCAGTCTTTGATTATAAGATGATTGCTCCGGGAGACAGGATTCTCATCGGGGCTAGTGGCGGAAAGGATTCGACGGCATTGATAGAATATTTTTCCAACAGGGTCAAGAGGCGCAACTGCAATTTTGAATTCAAGGCGGTTCACATTCAGACTGAAATAACTCCTGCATTGAATCCGGATCTTGATGCCATGTTCCGCGGGTGGAATGTTGAGGTGGAGAACATTTTTGTTGATACCCTGGCACGCGTAAAGCCCGGCTTTAAGATGAACTGCTGGTGGTGCTCGACCCAGAGGCGCAGTGAACTCCTGAAGTATGCCATGGCCAACGGATACAACAAGATAGCCCTGGGGCATCACATGGATGACATTCTTGAAACCCTCCTGATGAACATGCTAGACAAGGGTGAATTTGGCACCATGCCTCCCGTCATGCGTTACGAAAACTATCCTGCACAGATAATCAGGCCGTTGTGCTATGCTGATGAAAAGTCCATCATAGCCCATGCCACCAATGAAGGATATATCGTCTCAACCTGCACCTGCAATTTTCAGGACATGTCCAGGAGAAAGGATGCAAAGAAGAGCATAGAACTTTTGACCGGTGGGGACAAGAACAAGAAGAACAGGATGTTCAATGCCATGAAGAAGGAAAACATCCTGACAGACTATCTTCCCTGAATCAGGCCAGGGCAAGCTTTGCCATGTAGGCAAAAAATCCTGCCAGCATGAGGAATCCGCCCCAGCGCCTTATGGCGTGACCCGGAAGCCAGCATAGGATTGCAAGCAGGAGGGCTGCTCCCAGAGCCATGAAGGAATCAGCATGGAAACCGGAAAATTCCAGGGGAACAAAGCATGCGGTTACTCCGGCAACACAAAGAATGTTGAATATGTTGCTGCCGATGATGTTGCCTATGGCAATGTCCGTCTTTCCCTTTCTTGCTGCAGTTACGGATGTAACCAGTTCCGGGAGGGAGGTTCCAAAGGCTATCATGGTAAGGCCGATAATCCTGTCGCTTACTCCGCATGTTCTTGCGATGAATGTTGAGCTTTTTACGACGAAATCACTTCCATAAATAATCAGAACCAGACCTATGGCTGTCATTACCATAAGGAACCAGATTTTTTCGTTCATTTTGCTGAACCATGCCGCAATGGCAGATTCATTTTCTTCTCCATCGTCTTCCTCTGCAAAAAGGTTAGTCTTCTGCCTTATGCTCAGCACCACAAGGATTGCAATGTAGGCTGCAAGGAGGGTGACCATTATTGTTCCGTCCAGCCTTGAAAATCCCGAACCAATGTATCCAAGAATGATGAACAGAACCGTGGCTCCAAGCATGTATGGAAGGTCAAGGATGAGGGAATTGCGCTGGCATGGAATCTTGCATAGTAGCGAGGTAAGGCCAAGGATGAGGACTATGTTCAATATGTTGCTGCCGACAACATTACCTATGGAAATTCCGACTGACCCGGTTTTTAATGCAGCTGTAAGCGATACGGAAAGTTCCGGGGCTGACGTTCCAAAGGCCACAAGGGTAAGCCCTATTACAAGTTCCGGTACATGGAGCTTTGCGGCAATTCCTGCAGCAGAGTCTACGAACCAGTCTGCACCTTTTACAAGCATGAAAAAACCTGCAACGAGAAGCAGGATGTTGGCAATTAGTTCCATGTGTACCTCCGAAATCGGCAGTAAAGTTTTTTAGATGCCTTAAAGTATAGTGAATAAGTTTCAGTCCGTCACGTAGTCATACCAGTCATCGACATCTTTTTCGTGAACGGGGTTTTCAATTTTTATTCCTGCATGCTGAATTGAAAGCGGGTCTCCCGTTACCAGTGGATGCCATGGGGGCAGGGGCTTTCCTTCCATGAGCAGGCGGTATGCGCAGGTTTGGGGAAGCCACTTGAATGACTTGAGTTTTTTTCCGTCGAGCTTTATGCATTCCTTCTGCCTTGAAAATCGGTTGTCGTAGTCCGAGCACTGGCATGTGCTGCAGTCAAGAAGGTCGCATGCAATCCTTGTTTTGAGGATTTTTTTCCACCATAAGTGGCCTTCGAGAATTTTTCTAAAGCAGCAAAGGCCACACCGGTCACATAGGCTTTCCCATTCATCCTGTGTCATCTGTTCAAGTTTTTTTGCTTCCCAGAATCTGTTTTCCATTGAATTGTCCTGCATTTTGACATTTTGCAGGGTGCAGTTTTTTTTGTCAATGAATCAGGGGGGGGAGGGCATAAAAAAAGAACACCGCGTTCTTGACACGATGTTCTTTCCATTGAAAAAGCAATGGGTTTATTTACCCCTGTGCTTTTCCTTTTTCTTTTGCTGCCTGAGCTCAAACCTTAGCTCTGCCTTCTGCGCTTTTTGAATGCGTCGGTTTTGTGCAGATTCTTTCTTGAACTCTTTGTGCTGCAGTTTTAGTGCCTGCTGGGATTTTGTTCCGACACCGGAATTGGCAACGGATTTTCTTGCTTCCCTTACAGCGCGCTTAGGATTCATTTTGTGAATCCCCGCATCACATGCTACAGCAGGACTGAACTTAAGGTCGTCGTAGTGGTTTCTTACAAAATCAAGAATTTCAATTCCGGTAGGCTCGGCACCAAAAACGTGTTTTGCCACTACAAGCTTTCCGTCTTCAATTCTTTCAATGATTCCGGTCCAGAATGGATCTTCAAAGAAAACCGTAAGACTTGTTCCACAGTAGTCCATAGCATCCTCCTATAAATTATGTTTGCCCTGGGGCATGCAAGAAATGGACAACCATAGGAGGCAGGTTACTTACCCTGAAAATTCAGGACGGCCGGGCTACCTACCGGCTCTGGCATGGAATCAGTGAATTCCACACGTTGCGTTTTTATTCTTGCCTTTTGATTCTAGATCTTATTTATGCTTGATGTCAAATAGTGCTATAATTTACATCATGACTTTAATACAGACTGAATTAAAAAATGCCCTGGATGCCATGGGTGAAAGGAACCGGTTTACAGACGCTCAGCTTGCAAAGAAGCTGCGTGAGGTTGCAAAGATAGAAGGAAAGAACAAGGCCATAATTTCCCTTGCAGATTTGACGGCTGCTGTTGAATCCCTTGCTGAAGAAGGAAAGATTTTTTCTGTTACTGTAACATCTTCCAACGATCTTGTAATAGAACGGACTGAATCCTTAAAGGAAATTGCCCTGGAAAACAAGCAGCGTCGTCAGCGCCATGAAAAGTCCTGCACCATTTTTACAAATTCTGACTTGAATAAGGCAGGCGGGAAAAAAGGTGACGGAAAGCATAAAAAGAAGGCCTCCCCAAAGAGAACTGAGCGTGAAAGCCTTGATGTGAACGGGGAATGGGAGTAGGAAGGAATTATTCTCCCGTGCTCCATTGGCATATTTCTAAATCCACCCTGTAATCTTCAACCTTGATTCCGTCTTTTTCAAGGCGGCGTTTCTGCTCTTCTATTCCAAGTCCAAAATTTTTTGCAAGTAAGCCTTTTGCGTTTACGACTTTGTAGCATGGATAGTAGTCGGGCAGTGGATTTGCATGAAGGATGTTGCCCACGGCACGGCTCATTTTTTTGTTTCCAAGATGCTCTGCAATCTGCCCGTAGGTAGTATAAGTGAGTTCTGTTTTGATTACAACAAGAATATTAATCCTAAATAGATGTAATTGTATTGACTTTTGCATTACAAATGATAGACTATGTAAGGAGGTTGTTATGAATTCCACAACTATAAATATCAGGACAGATGCCGCTACAAAAAAACAGGCAGAAGCACTTTTCAATGATTTTGGAATTTCACTTTCTTCTGCAATAAACATGTTTCTCAAGCAGACCATCAGGGAACGAAAGATTCCCTTTGAAATAGGGTATACATCTGACATTCCAAATGAATTGACTTCAAAAGTTCTATCTGAGAGTGAAATGGGAATTAATTTAAGTCCTACCTATGATTCAGTGGACGATTTAATTGATGCACTTCATGCTTAAGGTTCGTTTTACAAACCAATTCAAAAAAGATTATAAGCTTGCCTTGAAAAAAGGATGCCAGGAAAATTTGTTTCGTGAGGTGATTGAAAAGTTAGTCAGGCAAGAACCTTTGCCAGAAAGAAATAAGGACCATCAGCTTACTGGGAACTGGACTGGACATCGTGAATGTCATATTACACCGGATTGGCTTTTAATCTATACAATAGTTAATGAAGAACTGATTCTAGAACTGAACCGAACCGGAAGTCATTCCGATTTGTTTGGAAAAAACAGAAAATAACGATATTCTTTATCATTGCATGTTTATGATGAATTAAAAAATGCCCTGGATGCCATGGGTGAATTCGACATTAAATTTGACAAATTGTATCATTATGATTATATTTGATGTCAGAGGTATGCATAATGGCTACATTAAGTGTCAGATTGGATGATAAAACCCATAATGCTTTTTTGGAATTCTGCGATACTGTCGGACTTTCTGCATCTACGGCTTTTAATCTTTTTGCAAAGGCAGTTGTAAGGGAACAGAAAATTCCTTTTGAAATCAAAGTTGATCCCTTTTATAGTAAGGAAAATGTATCTCATATTCTCAATGCGGAAAAAAGGATGAATGAAGGAAAGTATGTTATTACCGACATGAATTTATGCGTTGCATCTCCAGAGGCTGAAAATTGAAAATCCTTTGGGATGAAGAATCATGGAGAGATTTAAATTCATTTTTGGTAAATGGAGATAAAAAATCATATAAAAAAATTATTTCATTGATTGAAGATATTGATAAAAATGGTGTTGACAAGGGGATAGGAAAACCTGAACCGTTGAAATATAGCCTGAGCGGTATGTATAGTAGGGAAATCAATGAAAAAGACCGCCTTGTTTATAAAATTGATGAAAATGGGAATTTAAGAATTTTTCAGTGTAAAACTCATTACGATAAAATGTAAGAATATTTATTTGTTCAAGTTGTCCATTGATATATTGCCAAATCCACCCTGTAATCTTCAACCTTGATTCCGTCTTTTTCAAGGCGGCGTTTCTGCTCTTCTATTCCAAGTCCAAAATTTTTTGCAAGTAAGCCTTTTGCGTTTACGACTTTGTAGCATGGATAGTAGTCGGGCAGTGGATTTGCATGAAGGATGTTGCCCACGGCACGGCTCATTTTTTTGTTTCCCAGATGCTCTGCGATCTGGCCATAGGTCACTACTTTTCCTTTGGGAATTGTACGCAGATAGTCATACACTTTCTGTGCTGTAGGAGTGATTTTTGTTTCCGTCATTTTATCTCTTCATAAATAATAAAAAAAACAGCCTCCTGAATCAACAGAAGACTGAATGTTATAGAATGTTATTTCAACTTTTTTAACAATAATTCTGCTATTTCTGAATTTCTGTAAGACTTACTATGAATAAATTTAATATCTTCTGAAGCGGGATAATGTGATATAAAATCTTTTTTTGAAATTCTAATTCCCAGAATGAGAACAATGTTCATGATGTTGCTTCTAACTACATTGCCTATGGTGATGCCAACTGAATTAAGCTTAAGGGCGGAAGTAAGGGACACGGAAAGTTCAGGTGCGGAAGTTCCGAAGGCCACCAGGGGAAGGCCTATTACAAGTTCCGGAACTCCAAGCTTTGATGCAATGCCGGCAGCTGAATCGACGAACCAGTCAGCACCTTTTACAAGCAGAATAAACCCAACGATAAGTAAAAGAAGATTCAATATAAATTCCATGGCATTGCTCCTTATTCATAATATAATCAATAAATAAAAAAAACTCCACCTTAAGACGAACTCAAGGAGGAGTTTAATTCAAATCGTATATTCTATTTTATAATGATTGTAATGACTCAATGTGAAAAGATTTTTGTGCTAGTTATTTAAGTCTTCGAGAGCCTTGTTTATAGCATATGTAAAAGTTTCTTTTATTCGCTTTAATTGATTTTTTGAAATTTTATTAGAATCTGAATTGTCTGGAATATTATTTTCTGATGATAAAAATAAAGATTCTGGTTTTATATTTAAACTAGTAGCTATCTGGATAATTAAATCAAATGATGGCTTTGTAATGCCGCATTCAATATTTCCGATGGTTCCATTTGAAACATCACATGCTTCTGCAAGTTCTGCCTGCGAAAATCCTTTTTTTTTGCGATAAAACTTCATGTTTTCAATGAAACACCTATGATAATCAACCATGTAATTATTTTAGGTGAAAAAAATGGAGATTGATATAAATGATAAATGAGTGTATTATTGTAATAGTACTCATTTAAAATGAGTACTATTAAGGAGTTTATTTTATGAATAAAATTATTTTATCACTATTTGTAGCAATGAATTGTTTTGGTTTTATTTTTGCTCAAGGTGCAGTAAATGAAGTGAAACTAACTATGGTAGATGGAGTAGAAGCAAATATTTCTTTATTTGAAAAATGGAAAGGTGCTGCCAAATTTATCAAGGAAAACAATCCAAAAGTCGGTTCTATTCAATATGATATTGATGAGAACGGTGAAATAAGTGTAAGAGATGGTAGAAAGTCAAAAGATGATTATATTTATTCCCCATATGGATTTGATACTAAAAATGAAAATGAACCAGGTGATCTGGTAAATAAAGATTACAGTGAGAATGCAAATGAATACGTAATTAAAATCTGTAATGTATTGAAAGATAGTGGCTGTACATATGGTATAGGGTATGTGGATTTTGGAGATAAACTTGTCAGATATATGCTGGCTCTAAATGGTAAGAAGCTTAGAGTAAACAGATATAACTACTACAGAGAGTCAAACATAGATTATCTGAATTTTGAAAAAGAACAGTTGGAAAAGAAACAGAATACTAAGATTATGACTGGAAATATAGTAAGGTCATTGATTCCTGTTCCTTCTCAGAATACGAATAATAAAAATTTTGATGACTGGTTATATAAAGTCAGACATGAGACTCATGAAATAGTAAGTGTTGGTACTAATAGAACTGGAGGTACCAAGACATTTAGATGGAGATATATTTATCGCGATAACGGAAAACTTGTAAATGAATATGTTGTAGATTTGAATGGTTATTTTTATTCAGACATAGATATATATTCAGACATAGATAAGGCGCAACCATGTGATCTTTACTCCGTTCCAAAAGATATTCGTGATTTAGCAAAAAAATCATTAAATTAGATAGAACCTATTGGGTTGATGGATGATGTATGAAAAGGAGAGTTTTTTATTTTCTAATTCTTTTTCTTTCAGTCAGAATATTTGCAGATTCATTTATAGATGCTATTCAAGATCTTGCAGTCAGAACTGCTTGTATTGGACAGTATTCTATGACAGAAGCAGGAGGAGGCTGGTATGATGATCCCCATGATTATTACACGCCTCAAACAATTGCTTCGAGATTGGCATCTGAATCAGGTAATAAAACTCGTACATTAACTTTTTATGGTATATGTTTTGATTATGCTGATTTTGCTCATAAATATATAAAAGAAAATGAACGTTATTTTCAGTCAGTAGGAATGTATGAAAGACAATATTGGATAGCTGGTGTTCATGGAAATCCTGGAACTATTATTCTTCAATATCCAGGAACGTTAAATAATTACACAACTATACAAAATGGTATTTATGTTAAAATACCTGAGAAAGGGGGCTATAAACCAGTTGTTACTCATAATAAAGTTACTCATCATGCATGGATTTGGATTAAACGTGCTGATGGTGTCTGGTTTTGGGTTGATCCTACCTGGACTGATAATACAGGTTATGTAGTTTATGGATATGTACACAATGGTGAAGAAGTCCAATGTCGACCAGATAGAAAGTATTGTGTCAATTATGTACAAAAACTTGATTCGTTACCTTTACCACCAGAAATGGGGCAGAATATTCCTTCTAGTAGTACTGTGAATTCAACAGACCGAGAAAAAACGATTCAGGATGCTACTATAGAAAATATAACTAATGCAATAAGAAAAGCTAAGGTCACTGGTATAGACTATAATATGAGAGATGAATACATTTCTCTGCTTATAGCAACAGATGTTCCGTTTTCCTCATTGAAAGAAAAATTATCATTTGATAAGGTTGGAATCGGGCTTGAAATGCCATTATTATTCAATTCAGTTGCAATAATAGTTGGGGTAGAGTATATTCAAAAAATAGAAGATGATGATAGTCTTTATGCTGGTATTTTTGAATTTGACTTTACAAAAAGATTATTCAACAATGTAGCCTGTTATATAGGGGGAGGAATAGGAATTCAAAATAGTTTAAGTTCTGCATATAAAGTAGACGCAGGTCTGATTTTAAATATCTCACATATTTTTACTAAAGTAGAGGTATCTTATAACAATGTGCTAGGATTATGCGTAGGTACTGGCCTTGGTATTGGATTGGACTTTTGACATTATTAATTTCTTATAGCTTTTGATAACGGCTTCGTTGTGTAAAACACAATGAAGCCGTTCTTATATAAATATTAGCAACAAGCTATACACTAGTAAAACTCCACCTTGAGACGAACTCAAGATGGAGTTTAATTCAAACTTTTTGTTCTCATACGGACCCTTCGACTGCGTTCAGGGGTCTTGTAGCAGAATCCTATAGGCTGGCTGAGCGTAGTCGAAGCCTGACTTTGAACACAATACTTTCTATGGACATATAAAAAAAACAGCCTTCTGAATCAACAGAAGGCTGAATAAGCTTAACATAGAAGCCGTGGGTCTTCTTTCGGAAACTCGCGGCACCAATTAGATTTTACTTTGATGCTCCTGGGAAAGGCTTCTTTTCGAATTCCTTGTTTCCGTGTGTGTAGCTTGGGAGAACCTTTGGAGATGTTACGTCTCCTGTGATTCCAGCTTGAGCTCTTTCCTTTTCGAAAGCTGCAACGTGGTCAAGGTTCATCTTGCTTGTGTCAGAGAGGCTGATGTTCTTGAACATCTTTCCTGCTTCGATACCGGCTTCACGACCGAATACAACAACGTCGAGGAGTGAGTTACCCATCAAGCGGTTTGTTCCGTGAACACCACCAGATGCTTCACCTGCAACGAGGAGGTTTGCAACATTTGTGTGGCATGTCTTGTCGATTTCAACACCACCATTCTGGTAGTGGAGTGTTGGGTAAACAAGGATTGGTTCCTTGCGGATATCGATTCCGTACTTGATGAACATGTTGTACATTGCAGGAATTGACTTGAGGATTGTTCCTTCTCCGTGGATCATTTCGATCATTGGAGTATCGAGCCATACAGCAGGCTGTACATCATTTTCTACACCGCGGCCGTTGCGTACTTCCTTGATGATACCAGAAGCGTTAACGTCACGAGTTTCAAGAGGATGGATGTAAACTTCACCGTTCTTGTTGATGAGCTTTGCACCGAGTGAGCGAACCTTTTCTGTAACGAGCTTACCGAGGATCTGTGTTGGGTATGCAGCACCTGTTGGGTGGTACTGGAGAGAATCCTGATAAAGGAGCTTTGCACCTGCGCGGTATGCCATAACAAGACCGTCAGCTGTTGCACCGTAGTGGTTAGATGTTGGGAATCCCTGGTAGTGCATGCGTCCAGCTCCACCAGTTGCAATGATTACAACCTTTGCCTTTGCGATGCGAACTTCACCAGTTTCGATGTTTTCAAGAACAGCACCACAAACTTCACCCTTGTCGTTCTTGATGAGTTCAACTGCAGCTGTAAAGTCTACAACTGTAATCTGGTCTGGGCGGTTGAAAACTTCATCACGGAGTGTGCGCATGATTTCAGCACCTGAGTAGTCCTTACATGCGTGCATGCGCTTGCGGCTTGTTCCGCCACCGTGTGTTGTAACCATTGTACCGTCAGCTTCCTTGTCGAATTCAACACCAAGGTCGTTGAGCCACTTGATTACAGATGGAGCCTTGTTTGTAAGTGTGTATACGAGTTCTGGCTTTCCGTCAAAGTGTCCGCCACCAAAACAGTCAAGGTAGTGCTGTGCTGGGCTATCGTTAGGTTTATCAGCAGCCTGGATACCACCTTCTGCCATCATTGTGTTTGCGTCACCTACGCGGAGCTTTGTTGCGAGGAGAACCTTTGCACCTGCTTCTGATGCCATGATGGCTGCTGAAGTACCAGCTCCACCACCACCAATTACAAGAACGTCTGTCTCATAGTCTACGTGTGTAAGGTCAATGTGTTCTGGAGCAATGCGTGGCTTTGCCTGGAGCATTTCTGTAAGCTGAATTGGAGCCTTCTGTCCCTTGTTAGGACCAATCTTGAG
>JAKSLY010000037.1 GCA_024400955.1 Treponema sp. | reverse complement strand
TTAACGGTACAAAATCGTGTGCTTTTGGTTGTATCGGATTCGGTGACTGTGAAGCTGCATGTCCTTTCGGCGCAATCTCCATGGGTGAAGACGGACTTCCAAAGGTAAACAAGGAAAAGTGCGTTGGCTGCGGAAAATGCGTTAAGGCCTGTCCAAAGCACCTCTTTACACTGCAGGATGTTTCAGTCAAGGGACCTGTTGCCTTGTGCTCTTGCCACAACGACAACAAGCCTCAGATTACAAAGGACTGTTCCGTTGGATGCTTCAAGTGCGGAATCTGTGCAAAGAAGTGCCCTCAGGGAGCAATCGACATTGCAGGCGGAATTCCAAAGATCGACTTTGCAAAGTGCGATTCATGCGGAACCTGCGTTGCATCTTGCCCTAAGAAAGTCCTCAAGATGATTCAGGACATAATGTAAAAAAAATACAGCAAACCAATGAAGGCTGCCTGTTGTTTTGGTGCACTTTGCACTTGACTTCCGGGCAGCCTTTTTTTTTACGACTGTAGTTTCACTCACATCTTTGTGATGATTGGCTAATGCCCATTCAAATGTTTAGATTATTAGGATGAAAATGAAAGCTTTACGAACTTGCATACTCAAAGAACAAGCACAAGGACATACTTTCTTTTGGTTCAAGCCTTACACTAACAAACATTCATTCTGAAACCATGGCGGACCAGCTGGACGAATCTTTCTACAACTGTGCAATCAACGGAATGAAAATCAAATACACTTACGACATGATAAAGTCCGTTTGCCCCATATACAAACCAAAGATTGTAATTATTTCAAGCGGCCATATTGATTTCAGAAAAGAAGACAGCGCCCTGAAAGTTCCTTCAGTAATGAAAATGAAATCCTACATGCGCTTTCCATATCTGTTCTATGGAAGCATACCTCCACTTATAAAAAAGAATTCATTGAACACCTATGAAGTTTTTCAGACGGAAATAAAGGAAAAGCACGGTACAGCCGAAGGGGGGATTGTTTTTTCGGTGGGTATCATAACAAGGAAAGAATCGGGACTCAGCATTATAAAAAGAAAGCACCCTGTCATAAGATGGATCTGCTATTACGCTGTGGTCGCCGTGATCATGTACTCATCTCCTGAAGAAGAGTCCCAGTTCATCTACTTCCAGTTCTAGCACCTGAACAAAACTTTTTTTTAATGGAAGGCTATGTCCGGAAATTGTATTGCTATATGATATGTGGTGGTTGAACATGGCAACGCAGTTTCTTTGATGCCGGCTCTCGAAACTACCACATATTTTATGTATCCTGCTTGATTTCGACTGGCTCAATCGGCGCAGCAACACTTTCTACGGACATAGCCTTCATTTATATTGGCATTCCTTAATTCTAGAAGTTGTACTTAACTCCCAGCTGTGCAAAGCTGTTGTGTTCCCAGCCGTCAAATTCGCTGTTTTCATCCTTGCACCACATGAAAAGCCCGCTTAATGTCACCGTGACATTTCCGCCTGCAATGCGTGTAATCAAAGCCGGCATAAGAACAAAGTCTTTTCTTTCAATTCCATAGATTGCCTTAACATCAAGCTTTACATTTTCATAATACCAGGTGTCAGTAAGATCAAGAACAATCTTATTGTTTGTGTAGCAGTCCTTTCCATCCGAGTCAACATCCGTAATGACTCTTACAAGTGGATTGACAGACTTACCAAAGACAGCGTTATTGTCGTTTACCCTGTCGCCATGAAGAATGTATTTACCCTGTGTCTGAATGTTGATGTTCACATTGTGGATTGGAATGTCGCGGTCAAAACCGGCAACCCAGTTGAGGGAATTGTTATGAATGAAAGGATCGGTTCCGTCTTTATCATCAGTCATGTTGTAGGCAAATTCAAAACGGGTGTTGAGCGAGCCAAGCCACCACGGAGTGATGAATGCACCTTCAAGACCAAAAATCTGAACCTTGTCATAGGAAAGGAACTTGTCATCTTCACCCATGGAACCTGATGCAATGTACTTGTCCATCGTCGACTTGAACTTAAGTGCATTGAAAGACGGCTGCTTTAAGTGACCGTAGTAATAGCTCAAACCAAGATCCAATGGTCCAACTGAGAATGTATTTCTGAATCCAGCCTGACCGTACTCAAGCTGCTTCGTGTTTGGATAGAGGAACGAAGAATCGCTTGAAAGGGAAGAAAGATTTGTGAGTGCAAGATTCTGCGCCGTAACTGCGGAATTGAGGTAGTTTTCCGTTGCCTTTTCTGCAGTTCCCGCTATGGTCATAAGGTTTGTGGTATCCAGTCCATATGGAACAAGAGTTGCAGCCTTCTGCTGAATGAGGGAAACAAGTGCCGTGTTATTGCCAGAATCCTTGAGTGTCTTGAGTTCAGAGGCAAAGATCCTTGCATCTTCAGCATCCCTTACTTTTTCTGCATAGGAATTCATGGCCATAGTCTTAACGTTACCCGTCAAAGCCTTTGCAGCCTTTGGTTCCCAGTAGCCGGTTCCAAGACGGTCGGCTGTCATTACAGGCGTGTAAACCAGTTCAAATTTCAAGTTGCTTGAAAAAGGCGTTGCATAGACAATGTGGAACATAGGCTCGGCAATGCGGCGGTCATTGTAATCCGGGAAAATGTAGTCCGTGTAATCGTTGGCATTAAAATTGTCAAGAACATGGAGCTTGTCAGTCTTTCCCCAAACAAGACGCATCTTACCTGCTTCAAGGGTCCAGTTTCCAAGGATTGCAGTTGCCTTGAATTCATCAAGCATGTCCCAATAGTATCCGCTCTGCAGGGAATTCTTTTCAAACTTCAACTTGCCGGTAAAAATTGAACTTGTACCTTCATAGTCAAAGTTGATTTTGAGGGAAGGATTTCCTTCTATTGCGGTTGCGTTTACTTCCGCACGTTCACCATTTGCATCGCGCGCATCAACCCATGAACGGGCGTTGACTTCTGCGGAACCACCGATGGTGAGTTTTGGTTCAAATGGTTCTTCCTCATAGTCTCCGTCCTGTGCAAAAGCAAAAGCCGAGATTGCAAAAACCGAAGCCATGCAAAGCAATTTTCTAGTAAATTTCATATGTTCTCCGTTAAAAAAAACGTCATCCATTATTTTCCAGTCTGGAGCCAGTTCTGAGAGAAGTACTTGTCAGAAACGTCGGCATCAAACTTAACCGATGGAATTTTTACCGAAATAACAGTCTTGTGTCCTGTCTTTGCATTTACCATGGACTGTCTGTCGCGGAGAAGATACTTTCCATTTATTATGGTAACGCTTTCAACATTGAGAGTCTTGATAAGTCCGTCGGCCTTGTTGTAATATTCAATTCTTGCAGGAAGATATGTATCCCTGTTTATGTACTGAATGCGGTATGCATATTCAACGTTCTTGTTCTTTACAGGAACACATTTGATTTTGTATGTGCTGTACTTTTTTCCTGCAACGTCAATGGTTTCATTTTCAGAAAGCATTGTGTTTTCATCGTCCAGACGGCTGCGGATTGTCATGTCGTTGTATGTAAGGTCCATTCCAAGGAAGGACTTGCCGCGGTCAGTTGTATTAACACGGCGAACGGAACCTACAGAAGGTTCAAAAACGAATTTGTCATCCTGCTTTGTTGACTTTTCAGACTGCCATACACGTGTCTTTACATATTTACTTGAAGCAGGTCCCTTAAAGTCAAAAACTGTGTTTACAAGATTGTTCTTGTGATTTCCGTACTGCATTACATCGCGGCTTTCTTCAAGTTTCCCTGAGCCGCTGAAAAGTTCAACCGTAATGTTTGCAGAACTTGTATCCGGAATAGGAAGTGCCTCATATTTTTCAAGAACTTCATCGGCCGTAATGGCAAATGATGCTGAACCCAAAAGAGCCATGCCGGCAACTAAAACAGACAAGAACTTAATTTTTTTCATTTTCGCCTCCAAAAACGCGACTTGTATTCACCAGAGGAATTTCCACGGTGTTCCTAAAATTTCAGTAATCTCCAGAACCAGTTCACTTTTGTCTGGGAATTCCCTTACAGCATGAATTTAACACGAATTTTGATAAATTCAAATAAAAATAAAAATTAAATTCAAATAAAAATAAAAATTAAATTCAAATTAAATAAAAAAAATCATGGAAATTTCTAAAATATGGAAATAAAATCATAGTAACTGAAATTCCGTAGAAACAGGAGTGTGGATTTTATGAAAACTAAGAAAAAAAAGCGCGGAACCATTGCAACAAGGCTTATTTTTGGAATCACGATAGAAACGACGCTTCTTCTAATTCTTCTGGGAGCCACCATATTCTTTAGCATCAGGCCTCTTAACAACCAGAGCTTCACGGACCAACTTTCGTCCGTAATGAGACTTACGGGCTCGACCATTTCTGCATCTCTTGGAGGCATAAACGGACAGGTCATTTCCCTTGCCGGCAAAAACACAGACGAAGAGGACAATATACTTCTTGTTCAGGAGATGATTGTTGAATCAAATGAATACATCACCGGTGCTGCAATTGTCCGCGATGACGGTTCCATGGTTGCATATCCTGATTCAAACTTTGACTGGGACAATACCCACAGTTCCGACTGGTACGACATGTGCATTAACAATGACGGCACTCCGTTTTATTCGGCACTTTACAAAAACCACGCGGATCAGGTTGTTTTTGCGGCATCATGCGCAGTGTACAACGATGAAGGCGATATTTCAGGCGTTGCAGTTCTTGAAATCGATCCTTTTGCATACACGGTCCTCCTTGGAGACTCTTCAAGCATGGGCGACATCAAGATGATTCTCCTTGACTCCGAGGCAAATGTCGTTCTCGATCCGTTCAGCACCGAAATTGAACTCAAGTCTGGCTCACAGCTTGGACTAAAGGCTCTGGAAGGATATGTTCCGGGCGACTACGGAATGACAACGGAAGTCTACAACGGAGAACGCACCCAGGTCAGAATCATCTGTTCATCAAATGAGTACTGCCCTATGGATTTTGCCATGCTGATTCCACTCAAGGTAATCAACGCAAGTACCTATGCAATACTCAACATTCTTGTAGTTTCCATTGTCCTTGGCCTTGTAATTTCTGCCGCCGTTGCTTCGGGACTTGCAAGAATCATTACAAGACCGCTCAAAAAGCTTACGGGAATCCTAAAGAACATTTCTGAAGGCGACGGTGACCTTACGGTTCGTGTTCCCCAGACTGCAAACAATGAAATCGGCCAGCTTGCGGAATACTTTAACCTTACAATCCAGAAAATCGCAGATTCCCTCAAGTCCATCATCAACGAGTCCGCAAGAATGACTTCCGTTGGTGAAAATCTTTCGGAATCCACCATTGCAAGCTCTCAGGAACTTTCGGAAATTTCCACAAGCATTACTTCTATTAAGGAAGAGGTTTCAAACCAGAGTTCGGCTGTAAATACGGCAAACGAAACACTCGACAATATTGCAAACAACATCAGGCATCTTAACGACAACATCAACCTTCAGGCAGAAAGCGTGGCCCAGTCGTCAAGTGCAGTTGAAGAAATGGTTGCAAACATAGCATCAGTTACCCAGATTCTTGACAGAAACCAGGCAAACGTTGTCACCCTCAACCACACTGCAAGTGTTGGTCAGGAAATCATTGCAAAGACTGTTGCAGTTACCCAGCGTGTTACGGAAGAATCGGAAGGACTTCTTGAAGCAAGTAAGGTCATCCAGAACATTGCAAGCCAGACCAACCTTCTTGCCATGAACGCCGCCATCGAAGCCGCCCACGCAGGAGAAGCCGGAAAGGGATTTGCCGTTGTTGCAAGCGAAATCCGAAAGCTTGCAGAAGATTCCAACAGCCAGGGTAGCAAAATCAGCGAGGCCCTTGAACATTTCCAGGGACTTATCAAGACCATGTCCAATGATTCCGCAGAACTCAAGGACCAGTTCAACAAGATATTTGAAGCAACACAGACTGTAAGCACCCAGGAAACAGTCATTAAATCTGCAATGGACGAACAGACAGAAGGAAGCAATCAGGTTCTTGATGCCATGCGCAAGATCAACAGCATTACAGGAGATGTCAAGGACAGCTTTAACGTCATGGAAAAAGGAAGCCAGCAGATTCTTGAACAGATGGAACGCCTTGCTTCCATTACAATGCAGATCAACGGTTCCATGGGCGACATTTCCGAAGGTATCGGAAACCTTGAAAACACAATGCAGAAACTTACCGTCGTAGGACAGGAAAACAACGAATGCATCACCCATGTTTCCGATGAAATAAGCAAGTTCAAGGTATAAAACTAATTCTGCAACTTCATATAACATGAAAAGCCATCTAAAGGGCAAAAACCTGTCAGATGGCTTTTTTTGACTGTACGGGCGAAAATTAATTTCTGTACTGCATTGCGATTGTAAAACCGCAATAATGTGATATAATTATAAGGATGGTTAATCGCATTTTTGCGGTTTTTATTTTAACTAAAACATTGAAATAGGCTTAAATTATGAAAAATCGAACTGGGGTTGTAGTTCCCCTTTCTGCATTGTACACAAAAGAATGTCCCGCATGCGGAGACTATCCCGCCCTCAAGGATTTTGCCGACTTCTGCACTGCTTCGGGCCTTTCAGTAGTCCAGCTTCTTCCTGTCAACGACACGGGAACGCAGTCTTCTCCATATTCAGGATTGTCGGCCTTTGCCCTTCATCCCATGTTCATAAGGATCAGTGCCCTTCCGGAATTCAAGGATGCCCTCAAGTCAAACAAGGCATTCTCCACAGCATACAAGAAATTCGAGAAGGAATTCGAATACAAGAAGCGGTTTGATTACAATGCCGTTCTCGAGGAAAAGACAAAGCTCCTCCACCTTCTGTACAACTTTGTTGAAAAAAGAATGGCAACTCCCGCCAAGACCGTTGTTACGGCCGGGGAAGAACCTTCCGTATACGACAACCTGAACCGCGAAATGGCAGTGTTCATCCGCGACAACCAGTGGATCATTCCCTACGCAGTGTTCAAGAACATCAAGGACGAAAACATGCAGGCATCCTGGAAAAGCTGGGATGAGACTGTAAGGGATCTTTCCCGCGACCAGATCCAGATGAAGTGGCAGAACAAGGCAAAGAAATCAAGCCATAACTTCTTTGTGTGGTGCCAGCTTCGTGCTTCCCAGCAGTTCAAGGAAAGCGCAGATTACCTTCGCTCAAAGGGAATCATATTGAAGGGCGACCTCCCGATTCTCCTTAATGAAGACAGCGTTGACTGCTGGACATACCCGGAATTCTTCAGGCAGGACTGGAGGGCAGGTTCTCCTCCGGATGGCGGCAACCCGATGGGCCAGAGCTGGGGGTTCCCGACCTACGACTGGGACAAGCTATCTGAAGACGGCTACGGCTGGTGGAAGGACAGAATCATTGCTTCCTCGCAGTATTACGATGCATTCCGCATTGACCACATCCTGGGCTTCTTCAGGATCTGGGCTTCAAGCGAACGCGACACCACGGCATATCTTGGCCACACCATTCCTTACGCAGACTTCAGCCGCAAGACACTCAACGAACTTGGCTTTGACGATGACAGAATCAAATGGTTAAGCCAGCCTCACATTCCAACGGGACACATTGAATCCATCACCTGGAACCACGACGAGGCAACGACAGTTCTTGAAAAACTCTGCGACCGGGTAAAAACGGAAGAACTCTGGACATTCAAGAAAACCATAACTGGCGACAGGGACATTTACGAAATGAACTTCTGCGACGACGGTGAAAAGAATTCAAGGATTCAGAATGCCCTTGCAGAAAAATGGCGTGACCGTGCCCTCATCGAAATAAAGAAGAACAAATTCATCAAGGTTTATTCCTTTGAAAATTCAACGGCCTGGAAAACCCTTTCATGGGAAGAACAGGAAAAGCTCAGGGAACTTTTCGAGGCAACCGACATAAAGGAAAACAAGTCATGGAAGAAGCAGGCCCTTGAAACCCTGACGGCAATCACCAGTGCAACACAGATGATTCCATGTGCAGAAGACCTTGGCGTAAATCTCCCGGTAATGCCGGAAGTCCTCAAGAAGCTTAACATTCTTTCACTCAAGGTATTGCGCTGGACACGACAGTGGGAACAAGAAGGACAGCCTTACATTCCCTTTGACCAGTACCCGGAACTCAGCGTTGCAACAACTTCCGTACACGACAGCTCTACACTGCGCCAGTGGTGGAACCAGGAAAAGGACAGCGTCTGGGCATTCCTCAAGGCATCAAGCCTGGACCAGAAGATTGACGGAAATTCTGCATTCACCCCGGAGATTGCAGAAGCCGTACTCAAGGCAATGGCAGGATGCAACAGTGCACTGTTCATCAACCCGCTCCAGGATTTCCTCTTCCTCGAGCACGTGTTCTACATGGAAAATGAAAACGACGAGAGAATCAACATACCGGGCAGCGTAACTGACTTTAACTGGACCTACAGGATTCCTGTGACGGTAAAGGAACTTACGGACAACAAGAATCTTGTGGCAAAGATTGCTGAAGTTGTAAAAGCCCACGAAAAATAATAGGAGATGCCAATGAAAATTTCTTGCAACGAATTCCACATCTCAAAGGCACTGCGAGACCTTTGCAATTTTGACGAAAGAATTTTTGCATCAACAGGAAATGCAGTCTTTGCAAATTTTGCAGCAGCCCAGAAATTCCAGATAAAGCTCAACCAGGTATTTGAAGACCGGGGCCAGAATGGAAAAAAAGTTTCGGCCGGAAACGTAAATGCCATGGGCCTCATCGATGAAATCTTCCATCACGTATGCATGCTGTTCAGAAAGCAGAAGGCTCCAGATGCATTCAAGAATCTTCTTGAAGACCTTGAACGTGACCTTGGGAAGGAAGAAATCGACAGGATGCTTCTTGAATTCACCATGGAATTCCCTCCTGTGGAAGTTTACCAGGGAAAGTCCACTGCGGAAGAATATCTTGCAAAAACATGCTGGGACGAAAACGTAAGCCGCGAAAGGTCAAACCGCGAGCAGACCCTGGAAGAAATGATTCTCCTTCACCTGGCAAACGAAAACCCTGCATTCCATCCCTTTGCAATTCTCTTTGACGACGAAAAGCTCAAGGCAAATCCTGTATACGTAAAGGCATGGATTCAGACCAAGGCATTTTTTGAAACCCAGCCCCTCTTTGGGCCAAAGGGAAACACCCTCATCAACATGCTCAAGGAACCTGTTGTCGCATCCCCTACATCCCTCAAGGGACAGCTTGACTACATCCGCACATACTGGCAAAAGATTCTCGGCGAATGGCTCCTCAGGATGCTTGAGGGAATCGACACAATCACGGAAGAAGAAAAGGCAGCATGGCACCCGACAAACGGCGGTGAAGTTTCCATGGACGCCTACAGTTTTGACGACAACGAACTCATGAAGGAATACGAAAGGTTCAGCCCGGACCGCGACTGGATGCCAAAGGTAATCCTCATGGCAAAGACGGTTCTCGTATGGCTCTTCCAGCTTTCAAAGAAATACAACAGGGACATTACGCGACTTGACCAGATTCCTGATGAAGAACTGGATGCACTTCGCGAACAGGGATTCACCGGCTTGTGGCTCATCGGTCTTTGGGAGCGCTCAAATGCTTCCAAGAGAATCAAGCAGATCAACGGAAACCCGGAAGCTGCATCTTCGGCATATTCCCTCATGGACTACGACATTGCATGGAACCTTGGTGGATGGCCTGCACTTGAAAACCTCCGCGCAAGATTGTGGAAGCGTGGAATCCGCCTTGCCTCGGACATGGTTCCAAACCACACGGGCATGGACGGAACTTGGGTTACGGAACATCCGGACTACTTCATTACATGCAAGGAGCCGCCATCACCAAGCTACACCTTCAACGGTGAAAACCTAAGCCACGACAGTCGCGTAAGCATTTATCTTGAAGACCACTACTACTCAAAGTCAGACTGTGCCGTATGCTACAAGCGCGTGGACAATGCCACAGGTGACGTAACATACATCTACCACGGAAACGACGGAACAGGAATGCCTTGGTGCGACACTGCACAGATCGACTACCTTAACCCCGTTGCCCGCGAAGCCGTAATGCAGAAGATCCTTCATGTTGCAAGAAACTTCCCGATCATCCGCTTTGACGCAGCCATGGTTCTTGCAAAGAAACACATCAGGCGCCTCTGGTATCCTCAGCCAGGCCACGGTGGAGACATCTACAGCCGCAGCCGCTACGCCCTTTCTTCCGAAGAATTTGAAAACCGCATTCCAAATGAATTCTGGCGCGAGGTAGTTGACCGCTGTGCACAGGAAATGCCTGACACCCTCCTCCTTGCAGAAGCATTCTGGATGATGGAAGGATACTTTACCCGCACCCTGGGAATGCACCGAGTTTACAATTCAGCATTCATGAACATGCTCAAGAAGGAAGAAAACCAGAAGTACCGCGACACGGTAAAGAACACAATCAAGTTTGACCCGCAGATCCTCAAGCGCTACGTAAACTTCATGAACAACCCGGACGAAGAAACAGCCGTTGCACAGTTTGGCAGGGGCGACAAGTACTTCGGCGTATGTACCCTGATGATTACCATGCCGGGACTTCCAATGTTCGGCCACGGACAGCTTGAAGGCTTTGAGGAAAAATACGGAATGGAATACACCCGTGCATACAAGGATGAACAGGTTGACGAAGGCCTCATGAACGGACACCGACACCTCATCTTCCCTCTCATGCACAAGCGCTGGCTCTTTGCCCCTGTAGAAAATTTCCTTTTCTACGACGTATGGGACAACGGCAGTGTAAACGAAAACATCTTTGCCTATTCAAACTATGTGGGCCAGGAAGGAACCGTAGTCTTCTACAACAACAGGTACGACCGCGCCCAGGGCTGGATCAAGCAGTCCTGTGAATATGCAGTCAAGACAGGCAGCGGAGAAAACGACAAGGTAATGATGACCCGTTCCCTTGGAGAAGGACTTAACCTTTCCTACGGCTACAACCATTACGTGATTCTACGCGAGCACAAGTCTGGAATGTGGTATGTACGCAAGAGCGACGACATCATCAACAGCGGAATGTTCGTAATGCTCAACGGATTCGAAGCCCAGGTATACACTGACGTGCGCGAAGTTGTTGACGGATCGGAAGGAAAATATGCAAAGCTTTGCGAACTCTTAAACGGCCGCGGAACGGAAGACCTTGAATCTGCATGGCTTGAATACCGCTACAAGGAACTTTACCGCGCAGTTGAAGCATTCCTCAAGCCGGAACTCCTGAACCAGCTTGCCCTCTGCCTTACGAAGAAGGAAAACATTCCGGAAGGAACAAAGGTCCCTGTTCTCAAGAACATTCTTGCCCAGGCAGAAACGGATGCCCTCCACTACTTCAAGACTGAATCTGAATTCATCATCCAGGCAGAAGAGGAAGCCCGTGCCCTTGCAGCTGCCATTGCAGAAAAGGATGCAAAGGGTAAGGCAAAGAAGAAGACCGTAACCCAGAAGGAAGCCCGTGCAAAGACAAAGAGCAAGGAATCTTCTCCAGAAGAAAAATTTGCAGTGTTTGCAAAGCAAATGGAATACCTTGCAAAGCTCGTAAAGGCTTCTGAAGACGATGCAAAGAAAACAGACCTTGAGGAAGAAATCATCAATGGCCTGGGACTGGAAAAGGAAGAAATTCCTGTAAACGCCATGATACTCTGCACATACGGTGCCGTTTCCCAGTCAGGCGGAGAAAACCTGCTCAAGTGGGGGCTTTCAAGAAAGCTCACGGAACTCCTCAAGGTGGCAAACCTGAACGGAAAA
Organism: Treponema sp.; assembly: GCA_024400955.1. Classification (GTDB taxonomy): domain Bacteria; phylum Spirochaetota; class Spirochaetia; order Treponematales; family Treponemataceae; genus Treponema_D. The sequence continues at coordinate 11,355 of JAKSLY010000037.1, read as the reverse complement.
TTGAGCAACTACGACATGCGCCAGATTTTTGAAAGAATCTTCGTGACTTCCCAGTTCAGCGGAATGAACCTTGGCACTGCATCCTTTGCAAAATCAAGCTGGGATGCTGTAAGGCTTCTTACGGATTCTCCTTATGCAGTCCTCCTGTCTGGAGCCAATGAGTACGACGGTACAAGATGGTTCAACAAGGAAAAGATGGACGCCACACTTTGGTTTGCCCTTGCCTCAAATGCAATGACGACCCAGAGAATCCTGCGCGACCAGATCTTCAAGCTGTACAAGGTGCTTTCTGCTTCCCGCGATTCTTCCCAGTACAAGTGCCAGCTCTTTGAGGATGCATTCCGCATCGAGCCAAAGAAGAAGGCTGCAAAAGCAACTCCAAAAGCCGGAGCCAAGACTTCGGCAAAGAAAGAGGCTGCAGCAAAAAAGGAAGTCACTGCAAAGAAGGAGACCGCTGCCAAGGAAACAAAAACAGCCGGTACAAAGAAGACGACAGCAAAGAAGACAAAACCTGATGCTTCAAAAAAATGATGGCATAACGGCCACCTTTGAATTCTAGCAGCCAGGATCCCCATGTTCTTGACTGCCGGAATTCAAAGCATGCCATCAGGATTTGTAAACAAAAATGGGCCGGCAGCGGCATGAAGTGGAATGCACTACATGCCGCTGCCGGCCCTTTCCTTTTTAAAATTCCAAAAACTAGAACATCCTTCTCAAATTAAGTGAATTCAAGATCAGCTTAAGGCCCTCGATATCTCCAGGTTCAAGGCAAGGCCTGTCCAGCGTCACAGGAGTAAATGCCTTAGCAACATTCTGGGACATGACCGGACATTCCCCAAGGGTCTTCCTAAGGAAATCTCCATCCATGGAAGGCGATTCCCTTGCAACAAGAACAAGAACAGCATCGCCATCAGTTGTGGCAGCCATTCTCTTCTTTGCACAGGCATAGGCTGCGGACGTATCATGGTCAGCATAAATCTTGTACTTCATGAAAAGTTCCTTGCAGGCCTGAACCGTATCTTCCTCAGTAACCGTGGCCGGGAAGACAAAGCTCCTCAACATGAGTGAATTGGCCTTGAAAACCTGCTCAAGGCGCTCGATGTTGGAAGGATCCGCAGGGTCGGCAGGCTCCCTCTTTTCCACTGGAACCATGCTGTCCATCATCATGCAGTTTCCCTTTGCATCAAGGGTTATCCTTGAAGTTGCAGGAACCATGAATCCGTTTACAGGAAGGGCCTGCCTCCAGCTGTAAAGGCCGGAAATCAGGTTGCCGTAATTGCCTGCAGGGAATGCATAGAATATGTCCCCGTTAACCTTTTTCTTAAGGCGGGAAAATGCATAGGTGTAGAAAAAGGACTGCGGAAGAAGACGGCCGATGTTTGCAGTATTTGCAACGGTAAGGTTATATTTCTTTACAAGCTCGCGGTCTGCAAAAATCTTCCGCACCATGTTCCTGCAGTCTTCCTCTGTGCCTTCAACTTCCACAGGGAAAATGTTTCCACCGTTCCATACAAAGTCGCTCTGGTCCAAGCCACGGATCTTTCCCTTTGGATACAGAAGAACAGACTTCAAAAGCTTCTTGTCCTTCATTGCCTTTGACATGCAGGCACCAAGTTCCCCACAGGTTGAATCAAGGAGAATTGCCTTCTCTCCGTCCATCTGAAGAATGGTTTCAAGCGTTGCAGTCAGGTAGGAAACGCCATAATCCTTGAAGGTTCCTGTGGCACCGTTATACAATTCGAGATAGAAAAAATTTTCATCCAGCTGCCTGAAGACAGGATCAATGGAAAAAGCCCTTGTTGCAATTGCTTCACAAATCAGAGGACTGAATTCATCATTGATCATGGCAGAAGTCAAGGCACCGGCAAGAGATGCAAAGGACGTGTTTTCGTCTGCATACAGAATCCACCTGCGCAGATCCGCCATGTCTTCTGGAACGTAAAGTCCGCCATCCTGCGGCATGCAGTCCATAACAGCGTTCTTAAAATTTGTAACATTGCTGCTGTCACGGGTGCTGAAAAATCTCATATAATAAACCCCTCTTTTATTACTGAATTTTAATTATAGCACAAAAGAAGCACCTTTTCAATTTTACCGGGCCAAGGTCCTGTTACATGGACTAAACCTACCCCCAGCATGCCACACACGCCCCCCCCCTAAAAAAAAAATCAATTCTTCTTGAACATGACATGAAGATGTCATATTATACCCTGTATACTGCCACTACAAAACAAAAACATTCATGGGAGTACAAAATGAATTACGAAATCGTTGAACTTGAAGAAAAAGTTGTGGCAGGATATGCAGACGTTACATCCAACGACAGCCCTGACATGGGGGCAAAAATCGGCGCCCTCTGGCAGAACCTGTTTTCCGGCCAGAAGGAAATCATGGGCAGGACAAACCAGAAAGCCATCGGCCTTTACTGCGATTACTTTAAGCCTACCCAAAAGGATTACACTGTCCTTGTAGGCTGTCAGGTTAAGGAAAAAAATCAGAACCAGGGGCTTACGGAAAAAATCATTCCAAGGGGACGCTATGCAAAGTTCACCCTTAAGGGAGATGTGGTAAAGGCAGTGCAGGATTCGTGGATGGAAATCTGGAACACTCCCCTTGATCGGACATGGATTGCCGACTTTGAGGAATACCAGGAAGACTGCGACGGAAAGACTGGAACCATATTCATCTACATAGGAATCAAGTAAGGAAGTAAACATTGACATCACAGGAAAAGCTGTTCGAGTTCTTCTACATACTCCTCAATAAAAGAAAGACAACTGCCTCTTTCATCGCAGGTCATTTTGGAGTTACAACCCGAACGGTCTACCGGTGGTGCGATTCCCTGTCCATGGCAGGCATCCCCATAATAACAACCCAGGGTAAGGGAGGCGGAATCAGCCTGATGGAAAACTACAGCATCGACTCTGCAGTCTTTTCCGACAGCGAAAAACTTGCCCTGAGTTCAAGCCTTAACGCCATAGCAAACCTTGCAGAAGGAGACATGTCCGACTACACCCGCGCGGCGGAAAAAATCTCCTCCCTGGTTTCAAATGCCAGCGACTGGATAAAGATAGACTTTGCTCCATGGAACCAAGCCGGAACCGAGCGAAGGCAAATATTTGACACCATAAAGAACGCAATCCTTTCCGGCAAACAGATATCCTTTGACTATTACGGGACAAACCAGCAGCACGTGCAGTCAAGGTCCGTTCAGCCATGGCAAATAATATTCCGCGGTCAGGCCTGGTACCTTTGGGGATTTTGCAACACAAGGATGCAGGCCAGGTTCTTCAAGCTTTCAAGAATCAAGAACATTCAGCTGTCAAGGCTAAAATCCACAGTCAGGCACGAAAACTCATCCGGTGAAGAAAGCGGCACCGTCTACAACCAGCTGTCGGAATTTCCAATGTTAAAAATCCAGTGCATCGTAAAAAATTCCATGCTGTCATATCTTCTTGATGAAGTTACGAACGTGCAGATCCTGCAGCAGAAGGAAGAAGAGGCATTGGTCCAGTTCATGTTTCCGGAGGCCCACTTTACCCTGGGATTCTTCCTTGGATTCGGCAGCGCCATAAAAATCCTTAAGCCAAAAAGCCTGGCCGGTAAAATTCAACGGGAATGTGAAAGAATAAGCAGGCTCTACAAATAGAAGAAATCCCGCCAATATGATATAATTCAATCCATGAACGAAATCGAACTTAAGGCACGAGTTAAGGATCCTTCCATTGTTGAATCAAGGCTCAACTCCTTTGCTGAATTCAAGGCTTCAGTCATAAGGGAAGACCAGTACTTTGCCAATGACAAAATCAATTCAAGGAAAATCCGGATCAGGAAGGAATCTTCCGAAAATGGAACAAGGTGGCTCCTGACCTACAAGAAAAAGGAAAAGGTCACAAGCCAAAGTGGAATCTCCACGGAAGTAAACAACGAAATGGAAACAACCATTGAAGATCCTTCCGTCCTTGAACAGTATTTCCTTGACAACGGCTTTCATGTTGCCGTAAAAAAACGCAAGGAAGTCAGGGACTGGGTTTACGAAAATGCAACCATCGAGCTGTGCAACGTTCCTCCCCTGGGATGGTTCCTGGAGATAGAGATTCTTTCCGAAAACGACACTCCGGAAGTCGTGGCACTGGCCCAGGACAAGCTTCATGAAATTCTCATAAAGTCAGGCCTTTCAGATTCTGACATAGAAAACAGATATTACTCGGACCTTCTAAAGGAAGCGCAAAAAGGAAGCAAATGATGTTCAATTCAAATACATTCAAGAAATCTGCACTGCAGCAGCTTAAGAAAAACATTGTATCCCCGCTGCTGGTATCTTTTACATCCCTCACAATCATCGCCCTGATCATCGGGCCAAATGTCTCAAAGGGAGCCTATACAAGACTCAGCCTGCCGACCCTCATTCTGCTGCTCATACTTGGAACCCTGACAATGGCCATGTCTTCCTTCTGCATAAAGATTGCAACCCTCCAGCGCAAGGTGACCTACCTTGACTTCATCGAGGGCTTTTCAAACTTTACAAAGGGATTTCTTGGAAGCCTGTGGATGTACCTTTGGATTTCAATCTGGCTGTGCCTGCTTGTGGTTCCAGGTTTTGTAAAGGCCTTTGCATACTCCCAGATGTTTTTTGTAATGGCTGACCACCCGGACATTGGCCCCATCAAGGCAATGAACATAAGCAAGGTCATGACCAGCGGCCACAAGATGGACCTGTTCCTCATGGCAGTTTCATTTGCCGGCTGGCTGCTTCTTTCTTCATGCACCGGCGGAATCCTGCTCATCTGGGTAATTCCATACATGAGCCTTGCCTACACAAACGCCTACTACTACCTTAAGGAAGAAGCCTTCAGGACAGGAAAGCTAACATCCGCAGACTTCGCATAGCCAATGGCATTTCTAAAACCAACAAAACGGAGGTCATCATGAAAATGGACATACTGAAAAAACGCAGGGGCCTGATTCCCTTTGCAGCAATCATAATCCTGAGCATCACCATATTCTTCTATTCGGCAGCATCAGGAAAGTCACCGGAATCCCACAAAAAACCGGAAGCAAAGGAAAAAACCGAACTTCTTTCAAAGCTGAACAGGTCAAGAAAAAACAAGACATTCAAGGCCGGAAAGAATCCATACATTGCAAGGATCGACATCAGTGGCGTAATCTGCGAAGCTTCAGAAAAATACAACCAGAAGTGGCTTCTTGAAACCATCGAAAACCTTTCTGAAGACTCAAACAACAAGGGCATCATCCTGTACATCGATTCTCCCGGTGGAACCGTCTACCACTCGGATGAAGCCTACCTTGCCCTCATGGAATACAAGAACAAGACAAGCCGCCCGGTATACGCATATTTTTCAACCCTGGCAGCAAGCGGCGGATATTACATAGCATGTTCCTCGGACTACATCATGGCCAACAGGAACTGCCTCACGGGTTCCATCGGAGTCATAGCCGGCAGGTTCACGGACCTTACGGGACTCATGGAAAAATACGGGGTAAAGATCAGGACCATCCATTCCGGCCGCAACAAGATAATGGGCAGCTACGAGGAATCTCCAACGGAAGAACAGATTGAAATAATGCAGTCCATTGCCGACGAAACCTACGATCAGTTTGTGGGAATCGTGGCAAGTTCAAGGGGACTTTCCAGGGAAGATACGGTAAAGCTTGCCGACGGAAGAATTTACAGCGCCGCACAGGCAGTGGAAAACCACCTCATTGATTCAACAGGATCCTTCAAGGACCTGAAAGAGGCAATGACAAGAAAGGCCTTTGATTTTAACGAATACGAAGTTGTGGACTATTCATACAAGGAAGATGAATCACTGTACAAGATGATCATGGGACTTGCAGACAAGTGGGGAAAGAATGCATCCGCCACTTCCATCCCAAGCCAGGTTCGAAAGGCCCTGGACTCCCAGCTTACATACCCAGCCTACTACTGGGAAAACTAGCAGAGCCCAGCCTAGCAGTTAAAGGCTTCACCAATTGCCGCAGCCAGCTCGGATACAACAAGAGGTTTCTTGAAGTAATACCGTACGCCCAGGTCGCGGCATTTTTTTTCAGTGTCATCATCTTCAAGACCAGTTACGACAATAATCTCGGGCTTTCCGAATGCATCGCTTTCACGGATCCTTGAGCAAAGCCTGAGCCCGTCAATTCCAGGAAGGCCGATGTCAAGAATCAGGCAGTTTGGCTGCTTTTCCACCATTTTGGCCCCAGCTTCAAAACCGTCAAAGGCCTGGAAAATCTGGGCGTCAGGAAAATGCTTGGCCAAAAGCTTTACGGAAACGCTGTTAAAGGCCTCGTCATCATCAACAAAAAGAATTTTCAGGGGGCTGCTTTCAGGATCCTCCGGCTTGCAAAGTTCCTTAAGTTCCTCAGGAATGCGCATGTTCCTGGACATCATGAAATCGTAAAGGTCCTCCGGATAGACACGAAACTGTCCGCCAGGAGTCTGATATGCCTTAAGATGATTGCCCTTAATCCAGTTTATCGCCGTCTGGTTAACCACACCGCAAAGCTTTGCAACTTCCAGTGCAGAAAAAACAACGGACTTTTCTTCAAAATCTTTTTTACTCACGAGGGAATTATAGTCTCTTTGAAAAAAAATTCAAGGATTTTTAAAGAGATTTTAGAGATTTTAGTCACCATTTTCCTTGATGACGGCGTCAATCTCCTTCATGGAAAAACCCTTCCTTGCAAGACTTGCGCGGATCTTATCCTCCGACCTGGAACCGATCAATGCCTTCCTGTATGCACGGCGACATATATCCATCTGGTCATGTTCCTCAAAGAATTCATCAAGGGCCCGTGCTGCGGCTCCACGATCAACGCCACGCTGGGCAAGTTCCGCTGCAAGACGGATGCGACCTTCCGCGTGGTCAATGGAACGGGTCCTGAGCCAAGCCCCTGCAAACCTTTCGTCATCAAGATATCCCACACCCTCAAGATAATCCAGGGCGCGGTTGCATGCATTTTTTTCTATCTCTTTTTTCTGAAGCTTTAAAAGAAGTGATGCACGGCAATGTTCCGCACGTGCAAGATATGTCATGGCAGCATACTCTGCGCTGTACACCAGGGCCGCATTAAGGACATCGGCAGTTTCCTCATCCGTAAGTTCTGCCCCAGCCCTAATTTTTTCCGGGTCGGTCACGTCAAGATATTCACAGCGCAAAAAAAAAGCAGACCCCGTAACCGGAGTTACTTCGTAAACACCGGCCAAAGTCTGCATAATTTCCCGAATAACCATCGAAAAATCTGTATGTAAAGATAATCGATTAGCGCTTTGAGAACTGGAATCTGCGGCGAGCACCACGCTGACCGTACTTCTTGCGTTCTACCATGCGAGAATCGCGAGTAAGGTAACCGTTAGCCTTGAGTGCTGGACGTGCATTAGGATCAACCTGTGTAAGGGCACGTGACATGCCATGGAGACATGCTGCAGCCTGTCCGTTAAGACCGCCACCGAATACTGTGATAAGTACATCGTACTTGTTTGCGTTTGATGTAACAAGGAGAGCCTGGCTTACAAGGCGAGCCTGTGATTCAGTTGCAAAGTAATCCTTTACATCCTTTCCGTTAACAACAATCTTACCTGAGCCTTCGCGCAAAAATACGCGAGCAACAGCTGTCTTTCTTCTTCCTGTTCCGATTGCAAGATTCTTATTCATGCTATACTCCTATAATTACACTTCAAGAGGTTTTGGATTCTGTGTTGCATGTGGATGTTCTGCACCAACATAAATCTTAAGGTGCTTTGCCATCTGGCGACCAAGACGTCCGTGTGGGAGCATACCTGTGATTGTTCTTCTGAGTGGTTCTTCTGGATGCTTAGCAAGAAGTGCATCGAAAGAGAATTCACGAAGACCGTGAACAAAACCAGTGTAGTGGCGGTAGAGCTTGTCTGAACCCTTGTTACCTGATACCTGGATCTTTTCTGCATTGATGATAACTACATTGTCACCACAAAGATAGTTTGGTGTAAATGTAGGCTTGTTCTTTCCGCGAAGAACTGCAGCAGCTGCAGCTGCAACACGACCAAGAGTCTTTCCAGAAGCGTCGATGACATACCAGTCATTCTTAACTTCGCATTCTTTAGCAAAAATTGTTTTCATGTAATTTACCTTCAATTAAGTGTTTCGTTCGCCACTTTGCATCGAGCTTTGAACGCAAGGCAATGAGCAGTTGCCTCTTAAATTACGGGGTACAAAAGAATACCATAAATTCAAAGTGGAGGTCAATTGAATTCCCCGGAATTCATGGTGAATTCTAGTCCTTTTTTGAAGCCTTTTCTTCCTTTTTGGCCTCGCTCTTGTCCTTTATGTCTGCAAATCCAATGAAGATGGACATGAGACCGCAGAAAGCAGCAAAAACAGGAGCAAATCCCTTGAGGAATTCAACAACCTGGCCGTTCCATCCAAGACCTGAAGGAAGGCATGCAAACACGCAGAAAGCACAGAGAACAACACCTACGATAAGAGATACCATAACAAACCTCTATATAATCATGTTTCAATCCCCTGAAAAATCAGGTTCCTCTATTTTATAGCAATAGAAAATTCAAATCAAGCAAAAAACCTTATGGCCACCATGTACACCACCGTAACGCCAAAGATGCTGACCATGGAATTCCTGAACAGCAGGTGAATCACGATGGAAAGGGCGGCACATGCGGCAAAGGGAATTCCATAAGGGTAAACTGAATAGGCAGGATCCTTAAAGCAGTAAACCAGAAGAACCGCCATGATCAGCGTTGTGGAATACTTTTCGATGAACCTGACTGCAAGGGGAATCTTTCTTCTATTAAATACGACAAAGGGAACCACCCTTGTGGCAACAACGACAGCTCCGGAACAGAAAACCGCCACCAAAGCCTGGGACAAGGTCAGCGGGTTGGCAGCCGTTGGCTGAACAGTTCCCGGAGTGCACAGGGCCAGCATCAGGAAAACAAAGGCGGCAAAAAGGCACAGGGCGACACCAATTCCCCATGGAGAAATGGAATCAAGGCCTTCACCCATACCTGCACGGCTGTTTTCCACATAGGATTTCCCGCGAAGAACAAACACCAGCACAAGGGCAACACAGATGGAAACCCAGATTATGCCGGAAGAATCAAAGCGACCTGCCTTAAACAACAGAACCGTAAACAGGCAGGCTGCAGCTCCACACAGGGCACCGGCGTAATCCCTGCTCTTTTTGACCTGTTCCACAAGGAGAACCACAAAAAGGGTCGTAAGGGAAAAATCTATGCCGCTTAAAAACCGGGTAAGGTTCCACTTTTGCAGGACGCCGTAAGCCACCGCCCCGATAAAGCAGCCCATGAACCAGTAGAACTGATCAAAGCAGCTGACCAGGGTGTAGTAAAGCCCTTCCCTGCCGCGAAAAACTTCTGGAACATCGGAAGAAGCCACCAGGGCAAAGGTCTCGTCGGTAATGGAATACATGAGGTAAGGCCTCCACCATCCCAGTGACTTGTAGCGTTCAATAAGGGAAAGGGCGTAGAAAATATGCCTGATGCTTAAAAGAAATTCTGCAAGGATTATGACGGAAAGGGGAGCACCTGAAACAAAAAGCCCAACGGCAAAGAACTGGCCTGCTCCGGTGTACATTGCAATGGCCATGAGGGGAGCAATCCACCAGGGATAACCCGCATTTACGATTAAAAGACCAAAGGGAATGCCTATGGAAATATAGCCCATGAAGACCGGCATGGTAGTCCTTGCCACGAGCTGGCACATTTTTCTGTTCATTCTAGAAAATATATTGAATAATTTGCGCGAATTCAATATTATGGATGTGATATTTTTCCCTCACCGCGGCAAAAAATTTGGTGAGAAAATCACCATGGTGAACAGGAGTTAATATTATGGCAACAAGAAGAAACCCACGTTTCAAGGAATGCAGAAGACTTGGTGTAAACGTATGTGGACATCCAAAGGCAATGAACAGAGCTAACGATCCAGCTTTCAAGAAGACAAAGAAGACTTCTGAATACGGAAAGCAGCTTTGTGAAAAGCAGAAGGTAAAGGCTTACTACGGTGTTCTCGAACGCCAGCTTCGCCGCTACTACGACATCGCTTCTCGCAAGGAAGGAAAGACTGGTGAAAACCTCGTTGTAGGACTTGAAACACGTCTCGACAACATGGTATACCGCATCGGATTTGCAAACTCAATCCGCATGGCACGCCAGCTTGTATCTCACGGACACATCCGCGTAGATGGAAAGAAGGTAAACATTCCTTCACTCCAGATCAAGGTTGGTCAGGTTATTTCTCTCCGTGAAAAGTCACAGAAGAATGAACAGATCAAGGCTTGCTTCCTCAACGGAAACCGCCGTCCACTTGACTACATTGAAGTTACAGAAGGAGATTTCTCTGGAAAGCTCACAATGATGCCAAAGCGCGACGAAATTCCTGTAGAACTTAACGAACAGCTTATCGTTGAATTCTACTCTAAGTAATTTTTACTTCGGCCAAAAAGGAAGGCTGTTCTTTCGAGAACAGCCTTTTTTATTTTTAAATCACAGCTGTAAAAAAAATGCCCGTCAGCGAACGCCGGCGGGCCAAAGAGGTTTCTTTAGTGAGTCGTTATACCATTATGGGAAGATTCCCTTAATGTCTTCTGCATATATCAGCTTACGGAGAGCTGATATGTATGCGGCCATTCTCCATGAACAGCTGCATTCTTCCGTAATGTCGCGGATTTCCTTGTAACTGCGACTCATAAGCTTTTCAAGCATTTCGTTTACCTGCTCGCGGTTCCATGTAAGTTCCTGGAGGTTCTGAACCCATTCAAAGTAAGAAACGATTACTCCGCCCGAGTTTGCAAAGATATCTGGAATTACAGGAATTCCCCTTGCCTCAAGGATTTCATCGGCAGCTGCAGTAGTTGGACCATTGGCACCTTCTACGATATATGAACACTTTACCTTTTCTGCAATTTCTGCAGTGATTGATTCTTCCAAGGCTGCAGGAACAAGAATGTCACATTCCATTGTAAGGAGTTCTTCATTTGTAATGTGATCCACACCCGGAACATTGTAATCCTTCAGGAGGTATTTTCCGCTTGCAAGGAATTCGCTGATTTCGGTAATGTTCAATCCTCCTGCCTTGTATACGCCGCCGGAAATGTCGCTTACTGCTATTACCTTTGCTCCGCGATGGTAGAAGATGCGTGCAGCATTGCTACCTACATTTCCCATACCCTGAATTACAACTTCAAGTTCTTCAAGCTTACGGCCTTCTTCTTCCATAAGAAATTTTGTTGCATTTACAACACCACGACCTGTAGCAGAATTTCTTCCGCGTGAACCGCCAAGTTCAACCGGCTTGCCTGTTACAACTCCTG
>JAKSLY010000036.1 GCA_024400955.1 Treponema sp. | reverse complement strand
AAAAAACTTTTTTTATAATAGAAGACCACACTGTTACAAACATAGGACTCAAGGCTCTCATACAGGAAAAAACTGGAACTGAATGCCTTGGGTCATCCTTTACAAAATCCGAAGCAGAAGAAAAACTTGCAGAGCTTACAAAACTGCCGGACATAATCATTCTTGACCTATACCTCGGAAAAGAAAGCGGCCTTGAACTTTTGAAAATCATCAGAAAAAAATACCCTTCTGTAAAAGTGCTGGTATATTCAATGTACAGCAAGCCTGGAATTCTTTCCATCACGCTGGAACAGGGAGCACACGGTTTTGTAGATAAATCAGCACCAGAATCAATCCTGATAACTGCAATAAAAAACATCCTGAATGGCGAAACCTATGTTCAGCAGAATCTGATTTCTCCCCTATTTACATACAAAACCATGTACGACGGTCTTACAAAACAGGAACAGCGGATTTTTACCAAGATACTTGAGCAAAAATCAAAATCCCAGATTGCAGATGAATTCAACATTGTCCCGCGCACGGTAGACAACTATGTTTCCCGCATTCTGGACAAAACCGGATGCCGCAATCTGGAAGAGATTTTTGAAAAGTTTGCTAAATGACAAAATTGTAACCAATAATTTATCTATATTTTTCTAGACAAATATACTATTCTCTTTTATATTTTTATATAGATATATTTCCCAATACACTAACCATTTTCAGGAGGTTGTTATGCTTGCAGCTCAATTCAATGCACTCAACACCTTAAAACTTATAGACGCAATCATTCCCATTACCCGATTTAACAAAGGGGAAGCAGGAAAAATTATTGATGAAGTTCAGAAAAACGGACCTCGCATTATTGTCAAAAACAACGTTCCTGAATGTGTAATGATTTCCATTGAAGATTACAATGCACTTACCGAATCAGCAAACCGCACTGCAGTCCTGAATGTCTCAAAAAAAGCGGAAGAAAAACGCAAGGCATTTATCAAAAAAATCCGCGCAAATGTTCAGCCACCTTTGCCACCGCAGATGAGTGTGGAGGAGCGTATTGAATTTTTAAAAAAATGCGGGCCGATTGACGTTGATGAAGACGCCGTAAACGAATTAAGAAGGATCAGCACTTTATGATTTTGACCGACACAAATATTTTCATAGATTATTTTCGAAATCAGAATAAATCCTTTAATGAAAAGTTCGATTCCTTGGAAATTGGCATTTGTGGAATCGTAAAGTCTGAACTTTTACATGGAGCCAGAACAGACGATGAAGCTGACAACATGATTAAAACTTTTTCATCCTTCGAGCTAATCACCATCGACGAATACGACTGGGAATTTTCAGGACTTATGCTTCAGACTATCCGCAGCCAAGGCTTTGCCATGCCTGTAACTGATGTTCTCATTGCCTACCTGGGAATTAAATACGACATTCCAGTTTGGACAAAAGACCATCATTTTAAGATTATCCAGTCAATATACCCGGAATTAAAATTGTACGAAGAATAAAATCGATTATCGTCAAATAATCAACGCACTTATACTTCTACACACTTCCCTTCTTGCTTCAATAATATCGCGCTTTCTTACAGGCCCCATAAAATGCAAGTCCTCCTTGAAAACTTCCACTTTTGAATGTTCCATGTTGGCATAAATCTTTTCTTTGATTTTCTCCAGCACAAAAGGGAAAAGACTGTCTGCATGAATGATGCACAAAGCACATTTCAAAACAGTGTAATCAATTTTCTCTAGAAGCACTTTTATAACGCTGTCCGGCAGTTTCAAGATATCAGAGAACATGACAACTTTTTCAGAAAGCCTTAGTGCAAGATCCTCTTCTCCAAGAGTTTCCAGTTTCTGCACCAGAAGATTTCTTTCTGCAAAACCCAATTTTTCCCAAGCAGACATGAAGCATTCTTCTTCTGTTGTGTTCTCAACAATTTTCCTCTGACAAAACTGATTCAGCTGCTCATCCACTTTTGAACCGTAATCAAAATCTTCTATCTGATTATCTTCAAGTCCGTATCGGGAAAGAACCTTGTCTTTTTTGCTCAGGCCATTGGAAGCAACGATTACAGAAGCCAGTAATTTTTTTTCTTCTTTGACAGTTTGAATAAGTTCAGCAATCATAATTCAATTTCTCCCGGGTTGCAGATTTCCCCTGCCCTTAAAAGTTTGTGGACAGCCTTCAGAATCAATCCCTGTTTTTCAAGGACATGCTTCTGTTCCACAACATTCATTTTTTTGAACATCAACTTTTTAATTTCTGATGCAACACGTCTGGAAACATTCCTGTAAAATTTATCTTTTACAGCATGACTTTCGCCAATCATCGAAACTGTAATTGTCTCCATGGAAACATAGCGCAAAACCTTCTGGAAGCCTCTGTCATCAAGAAGCACAAGATCCGGGAACTCAAAGACCTTTCCTTCAAAAATGCAATCCCAGTCGGAATAAGCAATCTTTCTGTATGAATCGCGGTCAACCGCTGCAATTTTGTTCGCCACTTCAACCAGTTCATCATTAAGCAGGAACTTTTCGTGGAGAGCGGAAAGATTTTCATCCTCATAAAATTTCGCCTTCATGTCCTCGAGGCAATCTTTCTTTTCTTCTTCCGACAGGTATGATTCCGGTAAACAGGACCCCAGCAGGTCATTCAATATATTTTTCTGACGGAAAATTTCTTCAGACGTTTTTTCTAATTTTAGATTGATTGTTGTTGTGTCGATCATAGGTCACCTCCTATAAAACCACGCGTCAGTGGCAGCGTCTCATGCATCTCATAAAACAATATAGGTCGCAGGCAGAAAAAGTTATATTTTAATACTTAAAAGCTTTGATGTTCAGTGTGCCGTCTTCGCTGCATTCTTCTTTCAACAGAACCGCATGGGCTGGAATTCCATGGAAAGTTCCTTTCTGCAATATTTCATCCGCCCATTCAGGTTTTATTCTGTCGATTCCTGTAAGCAAAAGCATCGGTTTATTCTGAGAATATTTTTCTTTGCGCTTTAAGATTTCTTTTTTTGTCTTTTCGTCCAGGCTTTTATTTTCTGCAACCAGCTGCTCAAAATTTTCCGGCAAATTCTGACTGCAATATTTTTTCAGCACAGGCAGAAAGAAATCCATATCATCATCGATTACATCTACAAATGGTACTTCGTATGCAATTCTGTCTTCATAAAAAATCGTGCTGAAAGGAAGCTGCAGACGGCTGCTTTTAACTTTTAATGAAGTTCGAAAAGAATTTTCATCTTCATGATTTTTTACAACAGCAACAACTTTTCTTAGCTCCGGAATTTGAAAGCAAAAAAGAGAATGACTTACAGGCAATTCATTTTCAGACTGATGCAAATCCAAATCATAGCGCCACCAGTCCCTGAATAAAGCTTTAAGCATCGTCGCATTGCCATAAGGATAAAGCTGCCTTTCAATACTTTCTAAAGAAATCGACAGCTCCTGCTTTTCCAGGAATTTTTCCGGAGAAATTTCTATTTCATAGCAGTTTTTGATCTTTTCAGTTTCTTCCGTGATCTTATTCCTAAAATCCTCCGGAGAAATTACCTTTACCCCTGAGCCCAACCCAAGGACATATCTTTTGAGTTCGTTCAACTTATACGTTTCTATGAATACATGAAGCCTGCTTCCATATTTATAGATTGCTTTCGGTTCAAAACCGCTTTCATGCCAGAAGGTCCAGGCCGCTCCATGATCAAAAGAAAGATGGACAATCCTGCTGTTTTTCATTCCTCCATGATAGTACCTGTACCAGTATTCATAATCGTAATCCTGTGGAATTGAATAAGGATACTGCTTATGAACCTTAATATCTTCAATTGAAATGAGTCTTATCAAACGGATGTCTACAGGAGGCTTTTCGTTTTCTTCAAGCGGCTCAACAGGAATAATTTTTCCCATTGCCCAGAACTGCCCCTGTTCATTGATAAGCGTATAAATCTGAAAAACAGTTTTATCTTCAAGATCCTTAAAAACTTTTTCATGCTTTATGCAATGAATTCCAAAGGGTCTGGTTTTAAAAGAAATGCTCTGCTTTAATTCCAATGCTTCCGAAAGAAGAGTGAATGTTTCATCATAGGCCCATTTGTTTTCAGCAGAAAAAGAATTCTGGATGAGCTTTATCTCACTTTCTTTTGTATCGTGAATTATGCCGTCATTCAGTTTTTCAAGAAGGGAATCCGCCAGTTTTTTGTTTTCAGTCCGGGCAGAAAGATTGTCCTTCGAATTCTGAAGAATCATTCGAAGCAGTGCCTTTTCTGAAGCAGAAAGAAAAACATTGGAACCTTTTATGGCGGACTTGATTATGTAATAGCGCACGGAATTTGTCTTGCCATCAGGATCAGGTCGCGTAATATATGGAACATTCTGAACCGCAAGCTTTTCCAGATGCCGGTAAAAGGTTTTTTCCGCACATTCAAGTTCTGCACAAATCTCCCTTACACTGGCTCCCTGTGGCCGCTGCATGAGTTCAATGATTCTGTTGATTTTTGTCTGAACATCAATCCGCGTGTTTCTTGTTTTCATTCTCATACATCCTACCATAACTAACAGCAAAAATTAAGGTACTTATATCTTGAGCTTTTCTGTGCGTTGTTCAGCACTTTCCTTATCTTTCTAAAGGCCCACTGCTTGTCCTTCATGAAAACTCTTCCGATTTCTTCCATCGTTCTTTTTTCAGTCCCAATTCCATAATGCATTGAAATTACATTTTTTTCATTTGCAGGCAAAGTCTGGATAAACTTCTTAACGGCTTCTGCAGCAATTTTTTCTTCAACTTCCTCTTCTACATCAACGGAATATTCAGAGGAAATATTTTTTTCACAAAAATTTTCGTCATCGATTGATTCTGCATAAGTGTTGTATTCTTTTGAAAGAACAGCCGCCCTCTTTTTTGGAAGCACAATATCATGGTTCCCATTAAGGAATTTTCTGATCTCATCGCGGATCCAGAACTGTGCATAAGTTGAAAAACATGTATTAAAATCCGGATTGAATTTCTGTGCCGCAATTACAAGCCCGACATTTCCAGCAGCAATCAAATCTTCAAGGCTTGCACAGTATTTTAGAGAATAATTTTTTGCAATTGTTACCACAAGTTTAAGGTTTGAAGTAATGATTTTATTTCTTGCAGCTTTATCACCACAGCGGGACTTTTCTGCAAGCTTTAAAACTTCCCCCTTTGAAAGAAGTCCATAATTTCCAAGTTCGTTGAAATAAAGTTTTTCTGCATTCAATTCATTCATAAAAGCCCCCTTAGCATCACTGCTTATGTTTTCAGTATAGTTTTAAGCTGTGACACTTAAGGGGATAGTTATGTCATGTTTTTTTTATCAATTCTGCAAGATAATTTGCAAGAATCTCAAGTTGCAATACACTAGTTTGCTTTTCTGACAACCCGGAAACCATTGTAGGTATCGCGAGTATAAGGACTTACACTGGAACGATTGACGACATCACAATATGTTTCAGAACGTCCCCAGGTACCACCTCTTTGCACGCGTTCAGAACCAGATACTGGACCTGCCTCCCCATACGTCGACTTAAGAGGAGTTTCATACCAGTCCCAGCACAATTCCCAAATGTTACCAGACATATCATACAATCCATAACCGTTTGCATTTTTTGTCTTTACTTCTCTTGTACCTTGAACGCCACCAGTAATATTTGAATTTGATTGATACCATGCTACATCATCTACTGTATTGCTTCCAGAATAGGTATAGTTCTGCCCACCTCGGGCAAGCCATTCCCATTCAGCATCCGTAGGTAAACGATATCCGTTTGCTTCAAAATCACAGGTTGCTGAATTCCAATCCAGATCTGTTGTTGTAGGAATCATTTCGTATTTAAACTCATCCCACCCGCCTGTTACACAGGCCACCTCATAGCATGGCGTAAGACCTTCTGCCAGTGATAACTTGTTACAGTAGACAATGGCCGCATACCAGTTTAATTTGTTTACAGGATTGTTCAGCACGGCTTCGCCTGTAAGTTCATTTCCATCCTTGTCATAGGCTTTTGCTCCACTTGGATCGGCTCCCATTATTGCCATAAACTCGCCTCTTGTAACTTCGTGGTCACATGCAATAAGAGTTGGAATTGTCAGTTGTCTTCCGCTTATAAATACTTTTGAAGTCGGAACCCATGTTTCTGTGCCTGAAAGTGTAATTCCATCAACCTTTACAAATCCTTCCGGAATTTGAATACTATCATCCTGTCCCAAAAAACTCATTACAATGGAAACAGAAGTCGTTTTCCCTGCCTTTAATTCAACCGTTTCCGATTCACCATAAGCAATTTTAGTATCATCGACCTTAAAACCAGAAACCATGATTTTGTATGTTCCTTCTTTCAATTCAGTAAATTCAGCTGTCGTTTCTCCTGTAGCTACATCAACTTTTATATCATCCTGAACTTTTGGGTCTATGGAAACTACATAATAAGACAGATCATCTTTTGTATATGACACAGCCCTACCTTGATTTGAAGAACCAAAAACTACTTTAAGTGAAGAAGTTCTGTCCGAATCCCTGTCCATATAAAAAAAACTGCAGGAAAAAAAGAAAAAAGATAAAGCCAATAACAGAAAAACAAAAGTCCTTTTCATGCAAACTCCATTTGTGAACTTACTATCTATTATAAATATTAGATGAATAATTTTACCAATTCAAGGGTCCCATGAGACAACCAGAGTTCTTAAAAACAAGTAAATCATCCATGCAAAAATTAGGGTGCAGCATGGATTCCAAAGGCCTTTACAAATTGTATCCTGCGATCCCTGCACCATTCACTATAGGCTTCAAGATCTTTTCCCTGTAGCGGCTGGTTGCATGGTCCAAGGGATTGGCGGACGGTAAACTGAGGACTGACTTCAATGCAGATTCTATATTTTCCCTTGTACTTTGCATAAACAATGGTTGCCCTTCTTGCCTTTACAGCTTTCTGATAACCCCAACCTACGCAGTTTTTCATTTCAGAACCAATCGTCTTCAAGGTAAATGAATCTCTGGCAACGTAAAAACAGTAGCGGTCATCGTCTTCCACCTTCATGTATTCTTCTTTTTTAGTCTGAGGATTAACCTGCTTTGCATAGTTCTCGCCAGCCTTATATTCAAGATCGAGGAATGACTGCTCTATATCAAAATGCTCATTGTATTCCCTTATTGCTCCAGGAATGTTTCCTACATCCATTTGCTCCCCAAGTTCATTTCCACGGCGAACAAGAAAATCGTGGGTATAGACATTAAAGCCTTCCCTCATGACTTCCTTTTTTTCACGGTCAGTAAGATGCTCATGCACCTGAACATAGGTATTTATTCCGTCAGTTACAATCGATTCATCAATATTATCTACGGTAAGAAAGGCAACAGTACGTTCAATGGAATTCCACACGGTTTTCTGGCTGCTTATGGCAAGCATGTCCGTTACAAATGTCTTTAGCGCAAACTGCAAGGGATAGGAAACCTCGCCGCCTGCAAAGGAAATCATATAGTGCTTAAAGAATGCATACACGTGGCTTCCGGCAGAACGCTGCAGTATATTCACATCAGTAAAACCAAGATCCTGTACCGCTGCATAGCACACAACCGCCTGAGGAAACTTCTGGTACATCTTCCTTATCTGCTTTGTCGGGCGAATGTGAAGGCTCTCGAACATTTCATTTTCCGCAGTTGGAGTATCTCCCGAAGACAGTGAAGAAAAAGCCTTGTCATAGGGATTCAGCCCCCAATGCTGTGCAATCTTGAAAAAATTCACGTTGAAGGGACACAGCATATACCCAATGATCAGGTTGAATCCCCTAAGGCTGGAAGAAACTGTCGGAACCATTCCATAACGGGCCTTATATGCCGCCCCCATTTCTTCAAGAAAGGCATCCGTTACTTCCCTGCTCAGTCCCTTCTGCAAGTCTTCATTCTCAAAAATCGCCTGCCCATCCCTGTACAAAATCTTCCTGCCCATATCGATAATGTAATTGGTCTCTACATTACGCCGGTTTATTTTTGTAGCAATCTGGGACTTTATGACTACGGAATAAACTTCCTGCTTTTTCTGGATGAAATAGGAATAATCCACAAGGCTGTTTTCAAGAACAAAAGGTCCCTTGTACATTTTCCCGCACTGGGTTGTCAAAAGATTATTCTGAAAGTGAACTATGTATTCCCAGCGGTGGCACTGCCTGCAGTAAACAATCTTTTTCTTGGGTTCGACAATCGTCGGAAAAAGCGAAAAAGGCTCTGATTGAGAAGATTCAAATTTGTTTGTTTCTGTATTATAACTCCAGAATCCCGTTATCATATATTGCCTGCCTTACACATCCAATATAAGCACATTTTCATAAAATGAATCATGCAAAATGAATTTTCTTAAACCATTTATCCCAAGCTTGCCATTTCACGGATTTTCTGCTTCCAGTCCCTTACAAGCTTTTCAGGTTCAAGAGGCTTTACGTCCGGCCCCCAGCTCATTACCCAGCGTAGAATCGGCAGATATTGTGTGGCCTCAAATTCAAGTATATATCCATCCTTCACCTTCTTTATTTCCTGGAACTCTCCCCAGGTGCGTCCCTTTATGTACTGATAGGCGTAGCTGTCCTTTTTTATCATGATGCTGTAGTTTTCCACAACGTCATCATTATAGCAGCCAAAATTTCCGGCAAGGGTGCTTCTAAAATCATAATTGTCCGGGAGAATAAACGGTTCACCTTTTTTTAGGATATCCACATCAATTATCCTGGAAAGGTTGAACAGCTTTCTTCCCATGTGTTCAGTGCTGGTGCACATTCCCCAAAGATCCCAAAATCCATTGTCAAAGATCAGCTGATATGGCTGCACTGTATACTTCTGCGGTTTGCCCCTTTCTTCAGCCTTATACAGAATGCTTACGTACTTATTTTCCTGCATGGCGGAATTGAGGACATCCCATATTCCATTCTGAATTTTTGCAGCAGGAGCACCCATAAAAATAATCCTTGAAACAAGTGAAGCTTCATCAAGTTCCTTCTTGGACTCATGCCGTTCCCTTCTCCTGTAAGCTCGCATTTCATCATCGACATATTCCTTTGCCTTCTCATAAACAGGCGTGCCTTTCAAGGTTTCAAGGAAATTGGAAATTATGGATACGGCCTGCATTCTTTCCTTCATGGAATCTGCCATTCTTTTTTCCATTTCAGGATTACGATGGTATTCAGGAATATAGTATTTTCCCTGTTTATCTTTTTCTACCCCACGTTCCATAAGTTCAGGAAGAATGCGGCGATAAATGGTCTTTACGCTGGAACCCACCGTATATCCCGAACCGACAAGATGGTCAGACATTTCTTCAAGGGTAAAATGCCCACCTTCATCCCTGAGAAACCTAATAAGACACTTTAACTGGCCCTCTTCCTTTTCTGACTGGCTCAAGCCGGACTTGTCATTGGCAAAATGCTTTTTTATAAGTCTGGCCCGCTCCTTCTGGACGAGTTTTTCCGAAGGTTCACTTCCATTCCTCAGCCTATACCTGAAGCAGTAGGCATGAAGCATGCGCTTTAGTTCAATTTCATTTTCACGGTCTAATGATTCTTCTCTTTTGCAATCTGGTTTCCTATTCATCCTTACAATCCCCTGCTGGAATTTTCTCATTTTTTGAGAAACACATTTATTATTATATACCCATAATAAATAAATACAAAGCCAAAAATGATTTTATGCAGTTTTTCGAAAAAATATTCAGACACTTTCCGAAAAACAAACCCATACTATATTAAAGGAGATCAATCATGAGCAATCAAATCAGAAGACTTCAGGCAGCAAGAAGAAGACGCATGGCAAGAAAAGGTTCCTCGGCAGTAACTTACACAGAAACAGAACCATTTGCACTATGCTTTTACCTATTCAACATGTTCGATACAAAATCCAATGGAAGAATTATCGAACAGTTTGACGGCGCAATTAAGATCCTGATTAACTGCGCAAACCTTCTTGACATGACAAGCCGCCTTACGAAAATTCTCAAGAAAGAAGTTGAAAATCTTGAAGAAAAAAAACTTTTAAACCCACTCAAAGAGCCACTTTCTGACAGAATCAGATTTGACGACTGCAATCTGCCCTATTCCTACGAGGAGGACAAAAAGGTTGACAGCATAATGCGTCGATATGAAAACGTGGATGAAAACCTCATCAACCTGCATCGAATCCTTATGGTAGCAGAAAAACCGATATTTTCTTCTATTATAAATGCAACTTTCTTTAAAACCGGGAACGACTATCTTCCAAACCAGGAACTTAAGCTTTCCAAGAAAACTGAAGAAGCAATCTTTGACATTACAAAAACAAAATTCCTGACGGAACAGGTGGGACTGAGTGAAGACGAAGCCCGATACATTCTATTGCAGAGCAGACTTGATACAATCAAACTTTTCCAGGACATCCTGCGAAGCTCCGGGAACTGTGACAACAACTTTAAAAACAAAATGGCTGCCATGATCGGGCTTTCCGACAAGGAACTCAAATATCTTCTCCGCGGCGACCAGAAACTCAAGACATTCGGCTTCATAAACAACGACGGTGAATACGATAGCGACCTTAACGACTGCATCGACGAGCAGAGCATCGAGCCCTATTTTACCGACCTGCTTAAGCCATTGGACTGCTCGGACGCTTATGACCTTGAAAGCTACTGCGTAAATCAGGAATCCATTGAAATATGCTCGGACCTTTTAAACGGCAAAAAGCCTGTCTCACTTCTCTTTTACGGAAAACCCGGCAGCGGAAAGACGGAACTTGCAAAATCCCTGTGCCGCCAGACAAAAAAGAACATCTACATTTTCAAGAATGAAGCAGAAAACCATTTCCGAGGGCAGTCATCAGTGCTTGGAAGACTTGTCTGCCTGCTTTCGATGGAACGGCCTGACTCGATCATTCTTGTGGACGAAGCAGATTCAATCCTAAAGACAATCCAGTTCTCCTTTTTTGGCATCGAACCGTCCGCCAATAAAGGCACAGTGAACAAAATGCTTGAAAACAACAAGGACAAGGTAATCTACATAATCAACCACCAGCAGCAAATCGATGAATCCACAAAGCGACGCTTTACATTCAGCCTGAAATTTGAAGCAATGCCGCAGACAATGCTCCGTTCAATTGCAGAAAGCAAAATCAGCCCCCTTGATATTTCAGAAAACACAAAAACGAAGATTCTGGATCTGCTGGACAGGTACAAGCTTTCTGGCTCAAGCGCGGAAAACATTGCCAATGTAATAGAAGGAATGGACTGCCCCGACGAGGAAACGATCCTGAACAAGGTTCAGATTGTAATGAGGGAAAATTCACTTCTTTTAAACGGCAAGACAAAGATGCGCGAAAGTGCATGCAGGCAGTACGACCTCTCCATCGTCAATGCAACAATGGATCCAAAGAAAATCGTGGAAATGGTACAGAACGCAGAAAAATATTCGCAGAAAAACAAAGACTCTGAAACTGGCGTGCGAATGCTTTTTTACGGCCTCAGCGGAACAGGAAAAACAGAGTTTGCAAGATACATTTCGGAAACCCTGCACAAGCCGATTCTCCTTAAACGTGCCAGTGACATCCTGAGCATGTGGGTTGGCGGAAGCGAACAGAACATCCGGGATGCCTTTGAAGAAGCAGAAAGAACAGGCGCAATCCTTCTGTTTGACGAGGCGGATTCATTCTTCCAGGACAGGCAGAATGCTCACAACAGCTGGGAAATTACACAGGTAAATGAATTCCTTACGCAGATGGAAGAATTTTCAGGAATCCTTATCTGCACCACAAACCTGCGAACGATCATGGATCCGGCCATGCAGCGAAGGTTCCACATTCTTTCTGAATTCAAGGCATTGACGGAAAATGGAATCAGGACTCTTTGCAACAGGTATTTTCCTGGCCTTGACTTTTCGGAAGAACAGGTTCAATCCGTTGCAAAATTCAAAACTGCAACTCCAGGTGATTTTTCTGCAATACACGGAAGGTTCCGCTTCATGAATGAAAGTGAGCAGACTGCAGAATGCATTACAGAAGAACTGGAAACATTGCAGAAGGAAAAGAAGAAGAACATCAACGCAGAAATGCAGATTGGATTTACAGCATAAACATATAGGAGACAAAACATGTACATTGAACCAAGACTCAACGACCACTCCGACATCTGGAGTGCAAACCTTAAGGGAAGAATCATCCACTGCTTTGGTGAAATCGAAGAAAACATGGCAGAAAGCATCGTGGCACAGCTTTTGTACCTGAGCGCCCAAAACGACGAGGACATCCAGCTTTACATCAATTCTTACGGAGGGGATGTGACGGCAGGAATGGCAATCTACGACACCATGCAGCACATAGAATGTGACGTACAAACCGTGTGCGTCGGAAAGGCCATGAGCATGGGTGCGGTTTTGCTCAGCGGAGGAACCAAAGGCAAGCGGTACGTGCTCCCCCATTCCACCGTGATGCTTCATCAGGCACTGGGCGGCGTCAAAGGTCAGTCCAGCGATGTTGACATTGAAGCAGCCGAACTCCACAGAACCAAGGACATGCTTAATGACATTTTAAGCCGTAACTGCGGAAAGGCTCTGGAAGAAATCGTTCACGACACGGACAGGAATTTTTACCTGCACGGAAAGGAAGCCGTGGAATATGGGGTTGCGGATAAGGTCATGGGGGAATAATGCCGCGTTTCTGGCTGTCACATTCGTGCCAGCCAGAAACGCGAATGTGATGCACTCGTCACGAGTTTTAGAAAACTCGCGCTTTCCGCACTACTCGTCGTAAAAACTTCGTTTTTACTTCCCTAGTTTTGTTCCAAAACTAGCGTCTAACCGCGGCTCATCCCGCCGCAAAGTCCCTTTGCTCTGGGGACTGAAGGGGCTACAATCCTTTTGCGGAGGGGGGCCTCTACTTTACAATCCATTTTCCATTTTTATCAGCACCAACTCTTTCAATAATTCCCTGCTCCTGCATTTTTTTCATATTCTTGTTGATATTGAGCTTTGCAATTCCAACAATTGATGCTAGTTCTTCCTGCGTTACAAATGGATTTTGTTTTACAGCTTCAAGAATTTTCTTTTGATTTACAGTTATCTTTACATTTATCTTTGGAGTAATCTTTTTTTCGTTTTCTATGATTTCCCTTATGGTCCTAAAAATAGTCTGGAGCATAAACACAATGAAATTTGTGCTGCTGGCATTTGAATCACTGGAATTAAGAGCCCTGTAATAATCTTCCTGATTTTCCTTGATTAAGGTTTCAATCGGAAGCCAGGCAAAAACACTTTTCCATTCTTTTAAAATAACAGTTTGCCAGAGTCTTCCCATTCTTCCGTTTCCGTCCTGGAATGGATGAATAAATTCAAACTCATAATGAAAAACACAACTTTTTACCAGCGGATGAACATCACTGTTTTTAAGCCATTCAAACAATTCCGCCATCAAAGAAGGAACCCTGTCTGCTGGCGGTGCAAAATGTACGACACTTTTTCCATTGAATATTCCAACTCCATCAGTTCTGTATTTGCCGTTTTGAGCAACCAGATCCGCCATCATCAGTTTATGAGCCTTTAACAAATCCTGTTCTTCATAAGGATTTAGATTTAAAAGAAGCTCATAAGCCTGAAGAGCATTTTTTACTTCCTGAATTTCGTTCGGCTTCCCCAAAACTCTTTTACCTTCAATAATTGCCGTAATCTGTTCAATGCTCAAAGAATTATTTTCAATTGCAAGTGAAGAATGAATGGTCTTAATGCGGTTTTCCTTTCTCAGCTCCAGATGACGGGGAGAATTTTCCAGCGAACTTATTTCACCGACAGCTTCTGAAATTAGAGAAATTAAATCAATTATCTGCGATGTAATTTCAAATGGTGGCTCGTATCCCATTTTTTCGATTCTCCAGAAAGTTTTATTTAATCAGAAAATTCCGATCAACCTCTCATCTATAATACTTCATTTATTAAAATTATTCAGTCAAGAACCTCTTGTAATAAGAAAAAAATATAGAAGCTGGCCGCATTTTTGGCTGTCACAAAAGTGCCATCCAAAAACGCGAGTGCGATGCACTGGCATCAATGATTTTCTGGCCACTTTTGTATTTTCTGCCTCTCGGTTACAGGGACACTTAGAGGGACATTTACAGGGACATTTGATTTTTTCTGTCCCTCTTTGTCCAAGTAATTCATGTTCTTGACAATAAATCGGCAATCCCTGGATTTATACTACACCTCTATACAGTAGTCAATTTTAAAGGTTTAATATTTTCATTGGAAGTGCCTGAACAGGCGGCGTCTCCCAGACTCAATCAGTCGGTTACAATGTAACTTTCTAAAATTTGATTAAGGGAGGCTTGCTTATGAATATAGACAGAATTATAGCAATTGTGGCTTGCACCGCAACTGTTGTCTGTATGATTATAGCAGTGCTCACCTACTTTTATAGATAGAAATGAGTAAACAACAAAGCCGCCCATCGACTCGAAACTTTGGACGGCTTTTCGTACAAGTGGAGATGACCAAATGTTTGGGCATTTCCTTTTTCTAATATAGCATAATAAATCGATGCCGTCAAACTTCTCCCCCCGGACAAGGGATTGTAAGGGCGGCGGAGCCGTTGTTTGCGGCGGTGGTTGAGCCTGCCGAAACCTCCAGAGCAAACAATGGAGGTAGCGAAGCGAACGGAACCCTGGAAAGCCCGGTTTTTGCAGCCAGCGGCTGCAAAAATGGCCCCATATTACCCTTAAAAACTCATTCGACTTCCAGTTCCATGATGTCGTAGAAATTACAGTTCAGAACCCAGGCAAGTTTGTTGATAACTGCACCGGCGGCTTTGTTGATGTCATTCTGGCGCTGCTCATAAAGTTGAATCATTCTGAGCGAAACACCGGAAAGATCTGAAAGTTCTTTTTGAGTCATGCTTCGTTCCTTTCGAATTATCTGCAACCTGGTCGGCCTGTTCTTTTGATTTCTTTTAATGATTAAATTTGCCACTTCCACAAATTTTAAAATGTCAGCTTCGTGCAGAATATAGCGTTTTAATATTTCCGAGGGCAACAATCCATACTCCTGCAAGTCCTTAAACCTAAAAGATGAATACCACTGGTAATATGAAAGCACCCAGCCACACCAATATTCAGGGCCGTCAAAAGAATTATCAGTTTCAACAAAAGTAAAATCTCTGCCAGTTTTTTCCAGAACATTCTGGCAAAGTTCAATCCCAGAAAATCCGCTAACATATTTGGGATTTCCATGTTCATAAAGGGAGGCTATACCGGAATCTATAAAAAGAGAAAAAAATTCATCAGGTACATAGTTCAACCCTCGAACCGCATAATCAAACATGCCGGCAAGATTACGCATCGAATCATCAAGATAAAATTGACTGTATGCCCTCATTTTTTACCCCCTGTCGTATGATATCCACCATGAATATTCCTTCTGTTAATTCACCTTGAATTTTCAGCTTGGAAAATAAAGTGCGTGCATCTAAATCCCGTTTTACTTTTTTGGGATAATAAACTTCTTTTGAAGAAATATGAGTTCTTACAAAATTAAGCTTTGAAAAACTTTTTTCAGACTTAAGGACAACCTGCTCACCAAGTTTTCCAAGTTTCATGGCAACATTCAATTTCTGAAGGGAAATCGTATTATTCAAAAATGAGTTGGCAAATGAAAAATAAGAATCATCAGCGCGGTATCCTTTTATTAAGTCATATTTTTCATAGTCGATTAAAAAATGTTTTAACAAATACTCTTTTGCTGCAAATGAAATTTCACTTCTAATTTCAAAAGTTCTGTTCTTTATAAGCAATGCAAGCCAGTTCAAAATTGTATATGAAGAATCACCAAGATCTAATACTGTAAGGTTGTCTGCATCAAAATCATATTCATTGGCAAATCCGTCCTGGGCATCCGAACATCCCCACTCCTTTGCCAGTTCAATATTCTCAGTACAATAGAATCCCTGTCCGTAATCATTATTGATTTTGCCGACTCCATATTGAGGGTTTTTAATTTCATAAAGTGAACCATGATATAATTTCATAATTCTATTATATCGTTATAACGATAGTATATTCAAGTTAACAGGACAAGGGATTGTAAGGGCGGCGGAGCCGTTGTTTGCGGCGGTGGTTGAGCCTGCCGAAACCTCCAGAGCAAACAATGAAGGTAGCGAAGCGAACGGAACCCTGGAAAGCCCGGTTTTTGCAGCCGGCAGGTTGCAAAAATGGCCCCAGATATTGCACTTAAAAATTTGCCCTTCATGGGTACAGATTTTCTAGATTTGTTCTCATGATGTATGAAATTTTAGACGGTTACAGGGCAAAATTCACGCCTTTTCTGCCTTTTTTGGCATTTTTCTTCGATGGACTAAAGGGAATCACAGTGATATTATCTTTCCCATGCAAAAATCAAGAGATTTGACGACTGGCCCCCTTGGACGCAGCATATTTTTATACAGTCTCCCCCTGGTATTCACCTACCTGCTTGAAATGCTCTTTAACATTGCCGACATGGTTATCGCCGGTAAGTACGCCGGAGACAGGGCCCTTGGCGCAATCGGTTCCACACCACAGATGATGTTCTTCTGCATGGGATTCCTCATGGGAATGGGTGGAGCCGTCAATGCCATAGCAGCCTATTTTATCGGCGGCAAGAAGACGGCCGACCTGGAACAGACCGTTCATACGGGGGCAATCATCTCCTTTTTTGCAGGACTTTTCTTCTATATAATGGCATTTTTTCTTGGACGCCCGGTTCTTCTCCTGCTGAACACAAAGGCCGAGCTTTTTGAAGACGCACTCCTTTACTTCCGCATCTGCAGCCTGGGTTTTGTTGCCATGGGAATATACAACTGGGGCAACGGGATCCTTTCTGCAGCCGGAGACACGAAATCCCCGCTGGTCTACCTTGTAATTTCCGGGGGAATGAACGTAATCCTGAACATTACCTTCATTGTGGCATTCAAAATGACCGTTGACGGTGTGGCATGGGCCACTGTCATTAGCCAGTTTACGGGTGCAGTTATGGTGACAGTCAGGCTCATTAGGGAAAAGGGAGATTTTTCCTTCAGTTTTGGCAAGCTTAGGGTCAACAAAGGCAAGGCACTGCAGATACTCAAGCTCGGGATTCCTTCGGGAATGCAGAATGCCATCTTTGCCTTTGCCAATTCATTCCTGCAGGCGGCGGTTAATTCCTTTGAAAGCGCCCTGGTTGTGGCAAATTCTGCGGCAATCAACATTGATAACATTCTTTACAGCGTTAACGGCGCCTTTTACAATGCATGCGCAAGCTTTATCGGGCAGAATTATGGAGCCGGAAACAAAAAACGGGTACTTAACTCGTATCTTGTATGCCTAGGATTTGCAGTTCTTGCGGCCTGGATCCTCGGGGGAACATGCCTTACCTTTAGCAGGCAGATCATGACCCTGTTTTCTTCAAGTCCACGGGTCGTCGAGCTGG
Source organism: Treponema sp. (assembly GCA_024400955.1). Taxonomy (GTDB): domain Bacteria; phylum Spirochaetota; class Spirochaetia; order Treponematales; family Treponemataceae; genus Treponema_D. Next base: position 6,129 of record JAKSLY010000036.1, on the reverse strand, counting down.
GACGGTACAGGATTGCCATTCTGGCCTGCTCCATCTGGATTGCAGCCTTCATGGACGGAACTACTGCAGCAAGCCGCGGCCTTGGACACACCCTGGTTCCAACGGCAATCATAATCATGGGCAGCTGCATCTTCAGGATCATCTGGATTCTTACGGTTTTTGCAAGATTCCACACGATCCTGATGCTTTTCATGGTATTTCCGGTTTCATGGACCATTACAGGCGCTGCAGAAATCGTCTATTTCCTAAGCCTGTACCGGAAAATCGAGCCTAAAACCGGGAACTGACCTTAAACGGCAGCCCTTGGATTCATTTCTTCCTCGGCAATGTTCTTTGCGGCATAGCTATAAAGGACCTGGGCCACGTCATAAATCGGCTTTTTAACGCTGAGACCCATGGCTCCGGCAAAATCCAGGGAAGACTGAACCGACTTTGGGTTCCACAGGGAGGCATTTTCCAGGTTCACGAAGACGGCCTGTTCTGCCTGGGCAATTGCGCTGATGTGGTTGTTCATTGCGGAAATGGTTGAATCCTTCATGGTGTTGTTGATGGAAACCAGGGCAAGACGGCACTTGCTGTTGCATGCCTTGATTGCAGCGATGAATTCAAGGTAAATCGTGTCAAAATTGGACGGATTTGCCTTGAAAAGTTCCCTGTCTTCCTTTCCAAGCTGAATTATGATGCCATCTGAATTAAGGCCGGCAACGTATTTTTCAAAGTATTCCCTTGCATTCCTGATGGACAGGGCAAAAGAGCTTCTGTTGATGAGCTCAAAGTCAAAGTTAAAGTCCTGGCCGATCTTTTGTGCAGGAATGTCCTTTGCATAAGTTCCACCAAGGAGGGCGATGTTGTATTTTCTTGCAGGTTCTTCCCTATCAGTTACCATCTGTTCCTCATGGGCATAAAGAACCTTAACTGCGCTATCAGCGTTGTTAACGCCGTTACCTTTTGCACCGGATGCGGCAGAAACCTCGCGCCTTTTGTCGAGGGCACTGTTCCTGAAATAGACCAATACATTTGTAAAGACGATTACAAGATTCAGCAGATAGACGCCAAGAACGTAATTGAACTGGTGATTTATGACTTTTGCACCGATTCCCAAAACATAGCCTGTGATGATAAGACAGATGAATGCAAGACTTGTGCTTTTTGCAGTCCCTGCCCTGTATGCCTTTACGACATTAATCGGCCAGGAAAAACCAAAACATACCAACATGCCTGCTTCAAAAAGATGTGCTAAATTCATTTTTTAACCTCGTTAATTTATTAGTATTCGTTGCCATCGCAACTGGGTGACATCATAGTGAAAAACAAAAAACCTTCAATTTTTTGTAAGATAAAAATTCTTTTCCCAAGGAATTTCATTTTTTTTACTTTCATAAGCCCAACTGTTTTCAATTAAAGTGCTATAATTCCCCCATGAAAAAAAACAAAGGCAACCTTAGCCACCTGCGCAAGGAAATCACCAGGGCCCAGCTTGCACTGATAATTTCCATCACCCTTTTTTTGAGTGCCGGTGGAATGATCATAAACATAAATTCCAACAACAGGGATTTTAACCAAACGTTAGGTAACACATCGGAACTGATCACAAGGCTCTACGCATTCATCAAGCCTATGTCATCCCAGGACCTGGCGGTTTACATGGACGACACGGCTTCTTCCATCTCAAACGTGGACATCATTTCCATCGTCAACAAAAACAACATCAGGGTCTATCACACAAACCACAGCCTCATCGGTTCAATCTACAGCGGAACCCATCCGGACTTTTCAAACCCTTCCACAAATTATTTTACGGAAGACAGCAACGGACCTTCCGGGCCACAACGCCGCACCTACTCCGCCATCTACGACAGTCTTGGAAATTACGACGGCTTTATCATGACCATCGCCTTAAAGACTTCCATGAGGAACGTGACGAAGCACACGGTTCTTCTTTTTGCAGTCGTCACGATTGTGGCCATCATGATTGAACTTGTCATCTGCACCACCATCTCAAAAAAAATCAAGAAGGAATTCCTGAGCTTTACGGAAGACTTTGAGGGAACGAAATTCCTCGTTGATTCCATGAGGGCAAACAACCACGACTTTACAAACAAGCTTCACGTAATACTGGGGCTGATTCAAATCGGCGAATATGAAAAGGCACAAAGCTACATACAGAATATTTCCATCATCCAGCGCGAGACCGTCTCCTACGTAATGCAGAACATCAAGAACTCTTCCCTTGCCGCCCTGCTCATTGGAAAAATTGCGAGGGCCAGCGAGTGCAACGTAAAATTTCAGTTCAGGGAAAATTCAAGGTACAGCGAGCAGGACATTACGATTCCTTCGGAGGCACTGGTCACCATCACGGGGAATCTTGTGGACAACGCATTGGATTCCATGAACACAAGCTCAAGCGAGAACAAGCTTCTGACTGTTGGAATTTTTACAAGGCCCGGGCAGATGCTCCTTACGGTTCAGGACACGGGACACGGAATCCCCGATGGATTTAAGGACAAGATTTTTGAAAACGGTTTTTCCACAAAGGGCGAAGGTCGCGGCGTTGGACTGTATCACACAAGCCAGCTTGTCAAATCCCTGGGCGGAGAAATTTTTGTTGAGTCCCAGATTGGAATGGGTGTGTGTTTTACGGTAATATTGAAAAAGTAGGAATTGAAGATGTCTTATAAAGTTCTAGTCGTTGACGATGATCCCATGGTTGCGGATATCAACAGGCACTATGTGGAAAAGAACAGCATGTTTTGCGTAAAGGGCCTTGCAAAAAACGGAGAGGAGGCAATCCAGTTTCTTGAAGGCAATCCGGTGGACCTGATTATCCTTGACGTGTTCATGCCCATAATGGATGGAATTGAAACGCTCAAGAACATCCGCTACAGAAAATTCAAGTCGGAAGTAATCATGGTTACGGCTGCCAACGATACAACCACCCTTGAGCAGACGATGCACCTTGGAGTTCTTGATTATCTTGTAAAGCCCTTTACCCTGGAACGGCTGCAGGTGTCCCTGGAAAAATTCATTTCAAAAAATAAATTCCTGAATGAGAACACTGTCCTTGACCAGAACAAGATTGACAGCCTGATTTCCAATCCTGCCCAATCGGAAAATGAGGAACTTCCAAAGGGAATACAAAGAAAAACCCTGGATATAATTCTTGATTGCTTTAAGGAAAACACCTGCTGGTTTACCGTTGACATGATCTCGGAAAGAATCGGCATATCCATTGTTACAACACGCCGCTACCTGAATTTTCTTGTTGGCAGAAGAGTCCTTGAGGAAACCATCAACTACGAGACGGGCGGACATCCTTCCGTTCTATACAGAAAAAAATAAGGGCTGTCTTATAAGTTAGAATCTTAATGCCATTCCGAACTCAATAGCCTTCGACGGCTACGCACGGAATCTACACTAAATTTAGTGTTGAGATCCCGAATCAAGTTCGTGATGACAGAACTTATAGGACAGCCCCGATTGATTATGTTAGTCGTTGAACAATGCGGTTGAAAGATAGCGGTCGCCCGTGTCAGGGAGAAGGACTACAATGTTCTTGCCCTTGTTTTCAGGCCTCTTTGCAATTTCGATGGCAGCCCACAATGCAGCACCTGAAGATATTCCAACGAGAACCCCTTCCTTCTTGCCGATGAGCTTTCCAGTTGCAAAGGCATCAGCATCTGCAACCTTTACGATTTCATCATAAATCTTTGTGTCCAGTACGTCTGGGATGAAGCCTGCACCGATTCCCTGAATCTTGTGAGGGCCTGCATTTCCTGTAGAAAGAACTGGAGAACCTGCAGGTTCAATTGCAGCAACCTTCACTCCTGCATTCTTTGACTTAAGGAATTTTCCAACGCCAGTTACAGTTCCACCGGTACCAACGCCGGCAACAAACCAGTCAACCTTTCCGTCAGTATCTTCCCAGATTTCAGGGCCTGTTGTTTCAATGTGAGCCTGTGGGTTTGATGGATTTACAAACTGACCTGGAATGAATGAATCCGGGATTTCCTTTGCAAGTTCTTCTGCCTTGGCGATGGCTCCCTTCATTCCCTTTGCACCTTCTGTCAGAACAAGTTCAGCTCCATAAGCCTTGAGAATCTGGCGGCGTTCAACGGACATTGTCTCAGGCATTACAATGATGATCCTGTATCCGCGGGCAGTTGCAACGCTTGCAAGACCAATACCTGTGTTGCCTGAAGTAGGTTCGATGATTACGGAGCCGGCCTTAAGCTTGCCGCTTGCTTCTGCATCATCGATCATCTTTTTTGCAACGCGATCCTTTACGGATCCAGCCGGGTTGAAGTATTCAAGCTTGGCATAAAGTTTTGCTTCAAGATTGAATTCCTTTTCTATGTTTGACAATTCCAAAAGTGGTGTGTGGCCAATCAACTGGTCAACTGATGTAAAAATTCTTGCCATAGTTTTACTCCTATCTTCTATTATACAGCGTGATTAAATTGCGTCAAAGGCCTGGCTCAGGTCAGCGATGATGTCCTCGTAATGCTCGGTTCCGATGCTAAGGCGGATTGTGTTCTGGTAAATCTGCTGTTCAACAAGTTCCTCGTCATTGAGTTCCGAATGTGTTGTTGATGCCGGATGAATTACCAGAGACTTTACGTCGGCAACGTTTGCAAGGAGGCTGAAGATCTTAAGGTTGTCAATGAACTTCCATGCTTCTTCCTTTCCACCCTTGATGTTGAACGTAAAGATTGATGCTCCGCCATTAGGGAAGTACTTTTCGTACAGTGCGTGGTCCGGATGGTCAGCCAATGAAGGATGGTTCACCTTCTCTACCTTTGGATGCTTTGAAAGGAATTCCACAACCTTCTTTGCGTTCAGGGCATGGCGGTCAAGGCGGAGACTGAGTGTTTCAGTTCCCTGGAGAAGAACCCATGCATTGAATGGAGAGATACATGCACCTTCATCGCGGAGAAGAATTGCGCGGATGTAGGTTACAAAGGCAGCAGGTCCTACAGCATCAGGGAAGCTTACGCCGTGATAGCTTGGGTTTGGATCTGCCACTGCAGGAAACTTTCCGTTCTTCCAGTTGAACTTTCCGCCGTCTACGATGATTCCACCAAGGGAAGTTCCGTGGCCGCCGATGAACTTTGTTGCAGAGTGAACTACAATGTCTGCTCCGTGTTCCAGCGGGCGGATGAAGTATGGTGTTCCGAATGTGTTATCGATAACGAGAGGAATGTCGTGCTTGTGTGCAATTTCTGCAAGGGCATCGATGTTTGGAATGTCCGAGTTAGGGTTTCCAAGTGTCTCAATGTACAAAGCCTTTGTGTTTTCCTTGATGGCATCTTCAACTTCCTTAAGGTCGTGAACGTTTACAAAGCTTGTCTCAATGCCAAACTTGCTCAAAGTGTGCCTGAGAAGGTTGTATGATCCGCCATAGATTGTCTTCTGTGCAACAATGTGACCACCGGCCTGTGCCAATGCCTGAATTGTATAAGTGATGGCTGCAGCACCTGATGCAACTGCAAGGGCTGCTACCCCACCTTCCAATGCTGCAATGCGGCGTTCAAATACATCCTGCGTTGAGTTTGTAAGACGGCCATAGATGTTTCCACTGTCTGCAAGGCCGAATCTTGCTGCTGCGTGTTCTGAATTGTGGAACACGTATGAAGTTGTCTGGTAAATTGGAACTGCCCTTGAGTCCGAAGCTGGATCTGCCTGTTCCTGTCCAACGTGAAGCTGTAATGTCTCGAAATGCAATTTATTTGTGCCCATAGTAAAATCTCCTTTTCTTGTTTAGTGAATACCTAGTTGCCTAGTAGGTTTATATGATATTTATAATACCTAAAACCTATTTAGTCAATAGGTTTTATAAACTTTTTTCACTTTTTTTAGAACAGGATTTTTGTGTTTTTTTACCCAATGGGTACAGTCATTTTTTTCCAGAATCTTTATCAACAGTTACAAAATGTCGCTGAACAAATCTTTACTGTCCTCTGCCAATTGGAAAGTATCTGTCCAAAAGAGCTTCAAAAACAGGTTTTGTGATTATATGCTGGGCAAGCATTTCTATGGCAGACTGTTTTGCAATTGAGTTGCTGATATTCTTGTGCTTGATGCAGCTGAAGGCTATAAGTTAGACCATCCTTATTCAAAGACAGTCAATAA
>JAKSLY010000035.1 GCA_024400955.1 Treponema sp. | reverse complement strand
GTTCAATTAGTTATGGTTACAACATACGGAGTTAAAAAGAATATGTATTCATCCCATGTACAAAATGAAGTAACCATGGAAGATTTGTTTGAGAAAGCTTAAATGTAGTTACTGATTATCTTTCTTCACACTAGTCAAAAAAATAACCCCGGAAACTCGTGGTCCCCGGGGTGTGAATTAGACGCGGTCTAATTAGTCCTTCTTGTCTGTCTTGCGCTTCTTGTTAAGGAGCTTGCGTTCGAGAGAAGTGTTCTTCTGGTGAAGAATAGCTGAAGGCTTTACATAGTATTCACGCTTCTTGTATTCGCGGATAATGCCTTCCTTTTCAACCATGCGCTTGAAACGTTTGATTGCCTTTTCGAGGTTCTCTGTATCGTCTACATTGATTGTTGCCATTGTAATTCACCTCCTTAGAAACGAAAATTTTCGTAAGTAACCGATTTTTGCATATTTCAGGGTTTTAATCAAGGGGAGAAGTCCAATTGCGGTTAAAATTCCTGCATTTATTCCTGCGCAAATAGTTGCGCAGTTCTTCCGTAATATAATCAACACGCGTTGACTTCTGAAAAAATTGTGTTATTATCTATATAACAAGGGGCTGCAGACCAACTGCAAACAGGTTCCGGCTCCTTCAAAAACCCGCATTTTTTTATGGAGCAGAGTATGGCAACTTATTCTTATGACAGCAAAAGCCTTTTCAGAGACGGCAAAAGATGGTTCCCTGTAATGGGAGAGATTCACTATTCGCGCTACCCTGACTGCGACTGGAAGGAAGCCCTTCTTAAGATGAAGGAAGGCGGAGTTGACATTGTTTCTTCTTACGTAATCTGGATTCATCATGAAGAAATAGAAAATGAATACGACTGGACCGGCTGGAGAAATCTTCGCAAATTTGTGGAGACAATCAAGGAATGCGGCCTTACAATGATCATTCGCATCGGGCCATGGAGCCATGCAGAAGTTCGCCACGGAGGATTCCCTGACTGGCTTCTGGCAAAGTGTCCTGATGCACGTTCAACAAATGACGAAAAATATTTTGCAGAAGTTGAAAAATGGTACAAGGCAATCTACGAGCAGGTCAAGGGTCTTTTTGTAAATGACGGTGGCCCGATCATCGGAGTTCAGGTTGAAAATGAATACGGCCACTGCGGCGGACTTTCAGGTGCAGAAGGTGAAGCCCACATGAAGCGCCTTGAAAAAATGGCCCGCGAAATCGGTTTTGATGCTCCCCTTTACACTGCAACCGGATGGGGTGGGGCAATTACTGCCGGCATGCTTCCTGTAATGGGAGGCTACTGCGATGCACCTTGGGATCCACGCATTACGCAGATTGAACCAAGCGGAAACTACGTGTTCACCTTTGAAAGAAACGACCATGCCATCGGATGCGACTTTGGAGTCGGCGAGACAATTACGTTCGACATGACAAAGTATCCATATCTTACTGCTGAACTTGGCGGCGGACTTCAGGTGACATTAAAACGTCGTCCGGTTTCCCATCCAAAGGACATTGGCGGAATGAGCATTGCAAAGATGGGCAGCGGATGCAATCTCCTTGGCTACTACATGTACCACGGCGGCCAGAATCCTGAAGGCAAGCTTACGACCCTTGAAGAAAATATTGCAACAGGTTCCCTTAACGACATGAGCGTAAAGAACTATGACTTCCGCGCACCACTTGGACAGTACGGAATGCCAAATGGAACTTACGACGAGATCAAGCTCTTCTCCATGTTCGTTCATGACTTTAGCGAGCAGATTGCAAAGACTGATACATACCTTCCTGCGGAAAATCCACTTAAGCCGGAAAACAGCACTGACCTTCGCACAAGCTGGAGGCACTATGACTGCCAGAAGTGCGGTGACAAGCGCGGCTGGGTTTTTGTAAACAATTACCAGCGTCTTGTAAAGATGGACGAACACAAGGCTGTTGTTCTTTCTTCTCCTGCTGAACTTAATGCCGGAATCACCTTCCCTGCAGTTGACGTTGCAGACAGGGATTACTTCTTCCTTCCATTCAACATGAAGGTTGGAGACAGTGTTCTTGCCACTTCCCTTTGTACGCCTCTTTGCCGCCTGGACAATGAACGCAAGGCTTACGTGTTCTACAGTGCCGCAGCTCCTGCCGGTGGAGAATGTGCTGCCAAGAGTTCCCTCTGTTCTTCAGAAAATGCAGACGGAAAATACTATCAGTTTGCAGGAAAGGCTTCCGGCAACGAGGACATTGTAACATTGACAAGGGAAGACGCCCTCAAGGCACACAAGGTTGTTTGCGGCAGCAGGCAGTACCTCATCATCACAAAGGATGTAATGTTCCCTGAAAGCAAGGACGGAAAGACAGTCCTCAACTTCCAGACGGATTCAAAGGTTGAATTCAAGTCGTTCCCGGCCCTCGAAGTTGTTCCTGCAGGATTTGCAGTAAAGTCAGAAGCCGACGGTTTTACAGTTTACGAATCTGTTGCAGCTGCAAGTGCCGCACCTTCGGTAAAGGCAGAAAAAATTTCCGAGGATGGAAAGACAGCCGTTTACAGCATAACCGTTGGAAGCTGGTCTGACCTTGAGGATGTTTTTGTTGACATCAGCTACAGCGGAAACTGCGCCCGCCTTTACGAAGACGGAAAGCTCATTGATGATGCAATTTACAGCGGTGACGAATATCCATGGTCCATCGGGCTTAAGCGATATGGAAAGCAGGAACACACATTCCGCATGGAAATTGATGTGCTTGCAAAGGATGCTCCTGTCTACCTTGAATCAGTGCCTGACTTTGGCGGAGAAAATTCCGTAAAGAAAATTATTGGTGTTGCTTCAAGACCTGTTGCAAGGATTACTGCTGCAATTAAGTAGGGACCTCTGAATTAATTCAGGATTCCAAGAAATAAACCTTCCTCCTTTTTTTGTTCTGTTCCACCTGGCCCTGCAACCGGGTGGAACTTTTTTTTTATGCGGGAGAATGGGTATGGCGTGCCGATGCGTGATGTGGCGGGGTGTGCCGGTTGCCGGGAATTCCATGTTTTGAATTTGCATTTTTGCGCCAGTTTTTATATTATATATGTTAGGTATTGCTAACTAAACTGCACTGCCTTATGGAGAATTGATATGCAGAAATTTTGTGTCACTGGCATGTCCTGTGCTGCATGCGTTGCCAGGGTTGAAAAAAGCGTTCTGGCAGTCAGTGGTGTTGAGCAGTGCAATGTAAGCCTTCTGACAAATTCCATGGCCGTGGAGGGAACTGCCGATTCTTCCGCAATAATCGAAGCCGTTAAAAATGCAGGCTATGGAGCTTCACCTGAAGATGCACCTTCCATTTTTGAAAGCAACACTTCCTCCCTCGTAAGAAGGCTTGTGCTTTCCGTTGCCTTTCTTTTTGCCTTGATGTATGTAACCATGGGGCCCATGCTTTTTAAGTATTCCCTTCCGGGGCTTTTGGGTTCTTCATATCTTGCCAGGGGAATCTTCCAGATGGTTCTTTCTCTTGCAATTCTTGTTATCAACAGAAAATATTTTACAAGCGGGTTAAAGGCCGTGTTCCGAAAGTCTCCCAACATGGATACCCTGGTTGCCCTTGGTTCTGGGATTTCCTTTGCCTACAGTGCAGCTGTTCTTTTTGCAAGAACTTCTGCGGCCATGGATCTGTATTTTGAAAGTGCGGCCATGATTGTGACCTTGATTACCGTTGGCAAGCTTCTTGAATCCGTTTCCAAGGGCAGGACGACCAACGCCCTTAAGGCACTGATGAAGCTTGTTCCCGATACGGTGCGTGTGGAGCGTGACGGAAAGGAAATTGCCATTAAGGCGCAAGAACTTAAGTGCGGTGATGTTGTTGTTGTCCGTGCCGGGGAACGCTTTGCTGCAGACGGCATCATAATAGAAGGAAATGCATCGGTTGACGAGTCTGCCATGACCGGTGAAAGTATGCCTGTGGAAATGGAAGTGAATGGAACCGTTAAGGCCGGGACAATCTGTCTTGACGGCTTTGTAAAATTCCGTGCGGAAAAAGTTGGAGCTGAGACGGCCTTGTCAGGCATCATAAAATTCGTTTCTGATTCTGTTGCCACTAAGGCTCCCGTTGCAAAAATTGCGGACACTGTTGCAGGTATTTTTGTTCCTGTGGTTCTTGCCATTGCACTGGTGACTTTCTGCGTGTGGCTTGTTCTTGGCGCTGAATTTGAGGAAGCACTCACTTACGGAATCACGGTTCTTGTCATAAGCTGTCCTTGTGCCCTGGGCCTTGCCACTCCAGTTGCAGTCATGGTTGGAACAGGAACCGGTGCGCGAAACGGAATTCTCTTTAAGACATCGGCTGCACTTGAAGAGACCGGAAAGATTTCCGTCATTGCCCTTGATAAAACCGGAACCGTTACGGAAGGCAAGATGTCTGTCTCTGATTTTATTCTTCCTCCGGGAACTGAAAAAGATGGCGTTCTCCTGGCTGCAGCTGTTCTTGAAAGCCGGAGCAACCATCCCATTGCAAAAGCTGTTACCAGGTTCTGCATGGAAAATCTTGGTGATGGTGCGGAAGAAAGAATTGCTGGCCTTAAGGTTGAATGCTTTGAGGAAATCCGCGGGAAGGGGCTTGCTTCAAGGATCGATGGAAGGAATGTGCGCGCAGGTAACGGGGGCTTTGCGCAGGAAATCTGCAATCTGGGTGATCTTGATTCAGCAGGAGAAGAAAAAGCCGCGGAAGGCAAGACCTTGGTTTATGTTGCGGAAGAAGGAAAGGTGCTGGGACTTTTTGCAGTTTCCGATTCCATAAAGAAAGACAGTGCCGATGCAATGAAGCAGCTTGAACTTCTTGGTATTGAGACCGTAATGATTACCGGCGATACTGAAAAAACTGCACGGAGTGTTGCATCGGATGCAGGAATAAAAAAAGTTTATGCACAGGTAATGCCAGAGAAAAAGGCCCAGGTTGTTGGGGAACTTAAAAGGCTTGGAAAGGTTGCCATGGTCGGTGATGGAATAAACGATGCACCAGCCCTCGTAACTGCCGATGTTGGAATTGCCGTTGGAGCCGGAAGCGACATTGCCCTGGACAGTGCGGATGTGGTTCTCGTAAGGAACAGCCTGATGGATGCAGTCAGGGCCATAAAGCTCAGCCGCTGGACGCTTCTTAACATCAAGGAGAATCTATTCTGGGCATTCATTTACAATGTCATTGGAATTCCTCTTGCTGCCGGATGTTGGTCTGCACTTTTGGGCTGGAAGCTGACACCTGTCTTTGGTGCTGCAGCCATGAGCCTTTCAAGCTTCTGCGTTGTGACAAATGCTCTTAGGCTTAATTTTGTAAATCTTGATTCCAGATGCAGGATAAAGGGTTCTGCAGGAAGGAATCGCAAGGAGAACATAATGGAAAAGACAATCAAAGTTGATGGAATGATGTGTATGCACTGCGAGGCACACGTAAAGGAAGCCCTTGAAAAAATCAATGGCGTTGAATCGGCTGTGGCAAGCCATGAAAAGAAGGAAGTTATTGTAACCATGTCAAAGGATGTTGCTGACGATGTTCTTAAGGAAGCAATTGAAAAGGCCGGTTACAAGGTAATGGACTAAAGACGGCTTTCATAGCCAAAAAATGCTGGCCAGTGCAAAAAAAATAAATTCCTGACAATCATATATGTATGGAAGAAACAAATTGCACAGACCAGCAGGAAGGATTCAAGGCCTTTAAGGAATGGGATCCGTCACAGGCGGTGGAAGATCCCGTAATGGATGCCGCAAAAAAGGCATTCGGAATAAACTATCTCTATCCGTGGCAGCGTATCGTCATAGAAAACATTCTTGACGGATGCAGAAAGTCGCCTGTGGATGCGTTGGCGAATCCGTCCGCGGAATTAAATTCAATTGACACGGAAAAATCATTGCAGCAGGAAGACGACCGGGCATTGTATCGCGGGCGCCAGATCGTGCTTCTGCCGACTGGGGCAGGAAAGTCGTTGTGCTTTCTGACTCCGGCGATTCTGCTCCCGGGTGCGACCATGGTTTTGTATCCTCTTCTTGCATTAATGTCGGACCAGAAAAGGCGCATGGATGAAGGCGGAATAACAAGCGTTGTTTTTCGCGGAGGACAAAGCAATGAGGAACGGGAGGAAAACTTCCGGAAGATTGCTGACGGGGCAAAGATAATCCTTGCAAATCCTGAGGTTCTTGCTTCTGAAAGTCTTCTTGAGCGATTGAGCCGATGCAACATCTCCCACATTGCCATTGACGAGGCCCATTGCGTTTCCGAGTGGGGCGACAGCTTTAGGCCTGCCTATCTTGAACTTGGGAGAATCATAAAAAAATTGAACCCTCCTGCGGTGACTGCCTTTACGGCAACTGCAAGTCCATCCGTCCTTTCCAGGGTTTCGGAAGTTCTATTTGGTGGAGACGTTCACATTGTAAGGAGTGACAGCGACAGGCCCAACATCCATTACAGGGTCATCAATGCATACGCAAAAAAGCGCGCCGCATTCATCCTTGCCCTAACGGAACGAAAGCCTCTCATAATCTTCTGCGGTACAAGAAAAAAGTCTGAAGACATGGCCCGTGAACTTTCTGCATATCTTGGGCCTGACAGGGTGCGGTTTTACCATGCAGGCCTTGAGAGGGAAGAAAAGGATGCCGTGGAAAAATGGTTCTATCCTAAAACCGACGCCGTACTTTGTTGCACCTGCGCATTTGGCATGGGCGTTGACAAGAAGGACATCCACACGGTGATCCATCTTGAACCAAGCCCCACAGCCGAAAGCTATATTCAGGAGGCCGGCCGCGGTGGCAGGGATGGTTCTGTTGCCGATGCAATCCTGCTTTGGAGCCCGGCAGATTCCATGAGGGCTAAGGAATTTCCCCAGGGGAGCCGTGAGCGCGTCCTGAAGGAATTTGCGGAAAGCACCACATGCCGCCGTCAGGTTCTTCTTGATGCCCTGGGCGGGGAACAGGCTGCCTGTGACGGATGCGATGTGTGCCAGCGTGGAGGGCCTGCACCTTTTGCCAGTGATGCGGAACAGGTTCTTTCCCTGGTAAGAAAATTTCCCAACAGGTTTACACGGGATGACCTTGCTTACGAAAGCACAAGGATTTTCAATAAAAAAAATGCTGCCCTGCATCCCGTTTCATTTTACGAGCACAGCGACAGCGAGGAGATCATAAACCAGCTCATTGGCCAGAATATGATCCTGCAGGGAAAAATGTTTTTCCGCGGACTGATGAAATTCAATCGAAGGAAAAATTCTTCTCATTGCCCGGGAAAGTGACGGCGTACCATGTTCCGGGATTGCCTGTCCAGTATTTTCTGAAGGCCTGGATGATGTCCTGGGCAGTTAGGGCCTTGATGGCTTCCAGGTTCTTCAGGTCCTGGTTCATGTCGCCATAGTGAATCATGTTTACCGTAAGGTTGAACAGCTTGTCCTTGGCAGTCTTTTCGTCTTCGTAAAGGGAATTGATGTACTTGTTCTTGTAGCTCTGGAGCCTTTCTTCTATTGAATCAAGCTGGTATGTGCCGTCAGGATTCTTTGAACCGATTACCTTGCCGCCGAGCATTATTTGCTTTGCTTCGTCCGATGCTTTTACAATGTTCTTGTAGTCGGTAACCTTGTACAGGAATTCCTGACCGAAGGGTGCCCTTGATGCAGAAAGGCTTACGCTTGGCGTGTAGCAGATGCCGTACTTTTCCCGGACTATGGCGTAGTAGGTGTCCCTGTAAATTGATGCGGCCATTGCTGTCGGAATGTAGTCGCTGCTGTCCAGGGATGGGGAAGTGAATACCCTGACAACGTGGGCTGCTCCTTCTGCTGACGGGTGGGTGACGATTACGGGTTTTTTGGCTGCAACTTCGATGGGGTCAACCTGAATTTCTTCAAAATGCTTTTCTCCGCTGAACTTTACGGCTCCCAGTGTCTGGTTGAGTTTTTTTGCAAGGGCCTTGGCGTTAATGTTTCCTGCGGCAACAACAAACCAGTTTCCGCCATCGACAATCTTGCGGTGAAGTTCCCTCATGTTTTCTTCCGTAATGTTCTGGTCGGATTCCGGTGTAACCCTTGTGCGTGCGGCATGGGGATGGCCCTTGTATATGTCGTTGATCACTGTCCTGCTCAGGATGGATACAGGGTCGTTCTGCATGTGCTGCACCGACTGGGACAGGCTTGTGTTAAGCATCAGGAGAACTTTTTCCTCAAAGTTTGGATGAAGGAATCCGTCTGTAAACACGTCCAGGAGGGTGTCAAAATATTTGTCCCGTGAGACAAGGCTCATTATTGTTCCGGATGTTATGCAGTCGTTTCCGACGTAGGCTGATGTGTCAAAATAAATTGAGTTGCGTTTGTCGTAGCTGTATTTGTCCGATGACTGGCACATTACGGAAAACAGCGCGTCTTCAAGTCCGGAAGTTTCCTTTGTAAGGTGAGTGATGCCTCCGGTACATGCAATGGCAATGGAATTCTTTACCGATGGCGTGTTCACTACATAAAGTGGAATCCCGTTGGCAAGGGTAAGGGTTTCAACGTTGCGCTTTGTTTCAGACTGAACTGCATTCTGGTTTTCTGAAGGAACGTAAATTTCTTCTTCAAGGACAAAATCAGTTTCCTTTGGAATAAGGTCTGCTTTGGGCTGGTACTGTGGAAGATCCCACCAGTTATTCTCGTCCATCCTGATTGTGTAGAATCCCAGGTTTTCGAATTCCTGCTTTTGTTCTTCATAGAGTTTTGGATTTACAAGAACAACAACATAGGGGTTAACTTCCGTGATGTATTTTCTTGCAAAGGCATCGCATTCCTTCTGTGAGATTTTCAGGTTGAATTTTTCAAAGAAGGTGTCTGCATCGTACTTTGCCCACGTGTCCCTAAGGGCAGAAAGAATCGATTCCGGGGTTTCCATGATGCTGGCTTCTGCATCTTCAATCTGCGACTTGAACTTTGCCTTCTCCGCAGAAGAAAAATTTGCCTTGTTTGAAAGGGTCTGCGGAATAACCTTGCCATAGAATTCATCCTTCAAAAGCATTGCCCTTTTTGCAAGGTTTTCCTGTGGCTCCGTCACTACGGCAATGAATGACATTGTGGACGTGATTCTCCTTAAGCCCAGGGAAAAATCCGTGTATGTCTGGTCTGGAATCTTAAGCTCCGGGTTTTCCGGAAGAATGGTGTTCATTTCTGAATCAGGCTTGTTTAAAATATATGAAAGGTATTCTGCGGTGTTGATTTCGTTCTTTGCAAACTCGCAGTCCGGTCCCCTCCATGCCATGTAAATGTGGGCTGCCTGCTCTGGGAGTTTTTCGTAGGGCATGACTGCATACTTTGTCTGCGTGAGAGGCCTTGGTTCAAGCTGCTGCTCCTTTCCCGGACGGCTCATGCCATTGTTGCTCCAGGTACCGTAAATGGTTTTTACAAGTTCAATTGTCCTGTCAGGGTTTACGTCACCACCGATGAAAAGGGCTGCGTTGCATGGAATGTAATATGTCCTCTGCATCTCGCGCATCTGTGCAAGTGTTGCATTCCGCACGATGTCGTAGGAACCTCCAACATCAGTCTTCCATGGCTGGTCTGGGAATAGGCTCAGCTGCATGTACTTGTAGTTCACGTATGCCGGGTTTGCCTTGTCACCTTCAATTTCAGAAAGAACAACTTTCTTTTCGTTTTCAAATTCATTTTCTTCTATTAAAGGTGTGCGGATTGCAGCATTCCAGTATGCAAGTCCCTGTTCCAGGCTGTAGGATGGAATGGTAAAGAAGTATCTAACCATGTCGGATGATGTGACTCCGTTGTGGCTTGTAACTCCCATGTCGGCCATTGCCTTTGAAGAAGCTGCACTGTCCTTGTATAGCCTGTTGCCTGCAAACATCATGTGCTCGTATAAATGGAAGAGTCCTGCAGTTTCGGGAGTCTGGGTAACGCCTCCGGCCCTGACGGCGATTTCTACGTATGCAAGGGGAACGGTGTGGTCTTCCTGAATGAAAACCTCAAGACCGTTGTCCAGCTTGTAGCGGTTCAGTCCCTTTACTGGAGTTTTTTCCGCAAGGGCAAGGCCTGTGGAAACCGTAATGAAAATTGCAAATGACAAAAGAACTTTCTTGAATTTCATGCATTCATTTTACAAGTCTTTATGAAAATGGTGAAGTGAGTTTGTTTTAGAAATATTTTTATAGGCTGATCTTGAATCATAAGGTGTTTTTTTGCCTGAAAAATTACATACTTCATTGCCGATTTTACAAAAGCATTTTATAATTAGGTATTATGTCGGCAAGAAAAATTTACAATGCGGCTCTTGTTGGTTGCGGAAGAATCGGCTACAGTCTTGGACTTGATAAGAAGCGCGAGCAGCCTGCAAGCCACACCATGGCCCTGAATGAAAACCCTCGCATTAACCTTATTGCAGGATGCGATACGGAAGGAATCCGCCTTGGGGAATGGCAGGAGGCAAATAAAAAGGCCCTGACCTATTCCGACAGTGCGACCCTTTACAGCCGACACAAGCTGGACATTGTCACCATTGCCGTAAATGAAAAGGCCCACCTTAAGGAATGCATTGATGCCATTCATGCAGGACCAAAGCTCATAATCCTTGAAAAGCCTGTTGCCCTTAACCTTGATGAAGCTTTCCTTATCCAGAAGGAACAGTCGGCTGCCGGCACTCCGATTCTGATTAACCACGAAAGGCGTTTTGCCGAAGACTTCATTCTTGCAAAAAAATACATGTCGCGCATTGGTGAGATTCAGTCCATACGTGCCGAACTTTGTTCAAGCCTTTGCGTCTATAATCCCAATGAGGAATCCACCGGTGCATACAGCCTGATTCATGACGGAACCCATCTTGTTGATGCAGTCCTCTTTTTCCTTGAGGAAGACGGGGTGCCATCCCAGGTAAACAGGATTGAAAAGCCGGTTAAAAGGACAGGTCTCCTTGGCCGCGCAACAAGCCTTGGTTCAGATTGCCCAACTGAATTCAAGTATGAAAATTCACTGCTGAACAATCCCGTAATGACCGGCATCTACCGTGACGAGAAGGGCAACGTGCGCCAGATGAGCGCCCACTATTCGACGGAAAAATGTCCTGACGTAACCGTGACCATAAGCGGACGGTCCAGGTTCTTTGGCTTTGAGATCACCATCACCGGAACTGAAGGCCGCATCTGCATCGGCAACGGATTCCTCAAGCTTTATCACAGGGAAAAATCCCTTCTGTATTCAGGATTCTATTCCCTCATCAACGACAGGACGGAGCGTTCCCCAAAGAAGACACTGTACTTTTCAAACATGGTAAAAAATGCCGTGGACTTCCTTGATGGCAAGAGACCCCTGCGTTCAACATTGCAGACCGGAATCAACGCCCTTGTTGTCCTGGAGGAAATAAAGAACCTGCTGCGTTAAGGGCTTTGCTTACCGTTAATTATCTTTAACCAATCCTTTACATTCTACAGATTGTCACATGGCCCTTTTATGGGTATAATGGAAGAATGGCAACCACATCTAATATCCTGACTCTATTGACTTACAACTGCACAAAGCAGAAGACTCCAATGATTGAGTACGATCAGTTTGCGGACTACATTCACAGGTACGCACAGCATCACATGGACGAGAATGACGAATTGATTCCATATTGCAGTGCGGATTACCGGGATACCCTTCAGTCAGAAATTAATAATCTTCTTGCCGACCGTCAGATTGCCATCACAAACATAAGGAACAAGGATTTTCTTTTTGCCGTTCCATATTTCATCGACAAGTACAACACCATGTATGCTTCCATCGAGGCAAATGTTCTTGTTCCCCTTCCGTCTTCAAAGGATTTGCCTAAGGCTGTTCCTGAGGACATTCTTACAAAGATTCCTGCAGACGAAATTATTTTCAGCCGCCTTGATAAGGAAGAACCAAGCGACAGGTACCTGTACGCAATTTCATTCAGCAAGAACCTGCCGGAACTTCTGTTCCCTTCAAACTACAAGATTTACACGGTAATTAAGCTTTGCCTTAACAAGCTTCAGCAGCTTCTTTCCAAGGAAGAATCCCACGACTACTTCCTCAAGAAACTTACGATTTCAAATCCAGGCAAGGAACTTTCCATCAAGACGTTCTTCAACCAGTTCTGCCAGAATCCGGAAGTTGCCCTGGAGCAGCTTAAGACCACAGGCGACACCTTCTATTACTGGAGCCAGCTGGGATACTTCATCAAGCAGGATTACACAAAGCTCAAGGACTTTACGCCGGAAGACATTTCGATCCTTCAGTCTGTAGCAGTCATCGAAGTTGCCACTGCATACTACAAGTCGCGCACTGCAGAACGCATTGCCGTTGAAGCTGCCCTCGAAACCCTGGACGGCCTCATGAAGAATCCTCCATATTATTACACCATGGACAATGTCCTCAAGCTTAAGGACAAGAACGGCATTCCACTTTTGGGCCAGTACAAGGAAGATCAGCTTAAGGAACACCTTAAGAAGATGACCACTGAATCCATCGACAACCAGCTTCCACAGCTTTTGATATTCAAGACAAGGGATGACGTAGGCTATTACATTTTCAAGGAACGCGTAATTCCGCTCATTCACCGCCTTGCCAACGAAGTGCGCAACATCATCCGCGAGTCCCTCATCAAGAGCTGGTTCTCAAAGCTTCAGGCTTACGACTCCCTTCTGGAAATGCACGACAATGCTGAATTCGAGCTTTGCCTTGAAAGGGAAATTTCTGCCGTTGAGCCGATTTTGCAGGGGCTCCTTGATTCTGCATTTTTGCCTGTTGTCTGCCTTGAAGACCAGACTCCGGGACACATCATGTACTATCGCGACGGCCAGCTCATTCCTTACAGCGAGATCCTCATGATCAGCCGCCAGGAAATTCTTGCCGACGCAAAGCTTCGTCTTCCATTCTGGTATACCATTCCGGTTCTTTCATACATTCTCAAGCTCATCTTTGGAAAGAACGGCGGAAAGAAGAAAAAGCGTTCCAAGGATTCGGTTACCCTTGAGGACCAGAACGTCAAGAAGGCAATTGAAAAGGAAACATTCAAGCGCCGCGATGAAGACGACAGCATTGACCCGCTCAAGAACCGCCGCCGTGAACTGCGCAAGGCAGCCTTTGACATGGAAGCAGCCTTTGTTCCTGAGAGCAGCACCCTTGACCGCGAACTTAAGAACTACATGCACGAATGGAATGACCGCATCGGCAAGCAGAACTACGATAATCTCGGGGAAGACGTTAATTCCCTCATCCGCGATTACATGAGAAAGGTCTTGAAGACTTTGCGCGCAGATTCCTTCAATGTAGAAAGAGTCAAGCATCTTGCGGAATCTCTCGTTGCAACACCAAGCATGATGAAGATCAAGAATCATCCGGCCTTGCAGCGTTACATTGAACTTTACATCATCAGCATAATCAAAAATCTCAAGTCAAACTAAGGAGGCAGTTATGGATTCAGGCAGTTCCGGGCGTTTAAAACATAATTCATCTTATGACGCGTGCAGCAATAATCAAACTGCACAGCCTCCTGCAGCCTTGGCATGATTTATTGAGCCACCTGAAGCTGTATGGGGCATTTTGAACTTACGCAACTTGGTTTGCGCTTTAAGGGGAAAAAAATGATTACATACTGGCAGCAGGAAAAAGGTAGGCTTGTAAGCAAGGAAAAGGAAGAACTTGATCCAAACAGGAACACATGGGTTGATGCCCGATGCGTTACCAGGGATGACATCCGGCAGCTGGAAGATTCCTTTCATGTTGAACAGGAAGCCCTCCTTGACTTTCTTGACCCTGACGAACTTTCCCGCATCGAGAAGGATGTGGATGCAGGATACACCATAACCATCTTAAGGCTTCCCGTTTTTAGTCCAAGCGATGACGTAAGCTATTTCACGGCACCTCTTGGCATCATCATGACCGGAAGGTTCTTCATTACAATCTGCTGGACTGATTGCGAGGTCCTTAAGGATTTTGCAGCCAACCGTGTACGCGAGCTTTCCCTGAGCGACTTTCCGGCCTTTACCATCAGGTTCATGGCCCGTGCCGACATGATGTTCCTTCGTTACCTTAAGGAACTTAACCGCCGCACCACAAGCATCCAGAACGAAGTCATGCGTTCCGTCCAGAACCACGAGCTTGTTCAGCTTCAGAACATCCAGAAGTCCCTCGTTTACTTTACGACTTCCCTCAAGTCAAACCAGATGCTTTTGGAAAAGCTGCGCAAGACGCGAATCCTCAAGCTTGACGAAGAAGACCAGGACTGGATTGATGACGTTGAAATCGATAACCGCCAGGCTCTTGAAATGGCCGACACGTATACAAACATCATGGCACAAACCAACGATACACTTACTTCCATCATAAGCAACAACCTGAACATCGTCATGAAGAAGCTTGCAATCCTTAACCTTGTACTCATGGCACCTACGCTTATCACGAGTTTTTACGGAATGAACGTGGAGCTTCCCTTTGACGACACGGGCAAGTGGGCCGTTGGAATAGTAACAGTGCTTTGTCTTGTTTCCGTTCTCATTACCAATGCCTTCCTTAAGCTTAGCGACAAGCCTGTTGAGGCAACCGTAAGAAAGAAGATTCCGCTGTCGCAGAAGCGTGCAGAACGAAAGCAGAAGAAATTCATCAGGCAGCAGGATAAAATGGCGGAAAGGAGAAAGAAGTGAGAAGTTCCCTTTGGGCGAGTGAAATCTTGCGTCCCCTTGTTTTTTGCATGGCTTTCTCTCTTGCTCTTCCCATGGGTTTTGCAAGGCGTCCTGTAAATGAGCGCATGGAAGTTGACAGGGTGGAGCGCCAGCGTTCAGCAACTGAGGATGAGGCTGCAGCGGATGATGAAAATTCACTTGCTCCAGAAACTGCGGCTGTGCCGGAACTAGCGCCAGTCGCTGAAACTGTTTCGGCTCCGGCCATAGAAGAAAACCCATACATGGTTTACCTTGCACAGGATGGCGGGGATTTTGTCATGGGTGAATTTTCCCAGACTATCAGTGCAAAAAGATCCGTAAGGCCATTCAGCATTTCAAAATATGAAACCACCTATGAACTTTGGTACAAGGTTCGCCTTTGGGCCGAGGATAACGGATATTCCTTTGGTAATCCGGGACAGGAAGGTTCCACTGGACTTCGCGGAAAGGTTCCGACAAGGATAAACAGAACCCAGCCCGTCACCAACATAAACTGGTACGATGTAATCGTGTGGTGCAATGCCTACAGCGAGATGGCCGGAAGAACTCCATGCTATACATACCGCAACCAGACCCTGCGTGATTCTTCCGATACTGCATCCTGCGACCTGGCAAAGTGCGACTGGACCCAGGACGGATACAGGCTTCCGACTGAGGCTGAATGGGAATTTGCCGCCCGCCGCACTATATCCGGTTTTCAGTCAGACATTCTTGCAAGCGGTCAGGTTGACCTTGACGGCAATGACGATGAATTCCTTCCGGAAGACGAAGTGTCGTGGAACAGTGCCAATGCCGACGGAACAAGAAATGTTGGCACTGCCGGAACCCTGTTCAAGCCATCGGCTCCACCACCAGCAGGAAGCGGAAACGCCAACGGTGCGGGCCTCTACGACATGAGCGGTAACGTCCTTGAATTCTGCTGGGACTGGTCTGCAAGTTACGATGCACCTTCTGCAGAATCAAGGCCTGTTGGACCTGAGGTTGGCACCGAAAGAATCATGCGCGGCGGCAGCTGGCACGAAGTCACCATGCTTTTGGGGGCCGGCGACAGGTACACTTCAAATCCTGGCGAAAACTACAACTATTTTGGATTCCGTGTTGCATGCTCAAGGTAGGGGTGTTTTATGGAAGAAAACGGCGATTACAGTGAACTCTTGAAACTCCGCTTGGGTCGAAGCTTTGACCTTGCCGACTCGTACCTTGGAACAAAGTACGACATCTGTGCAACAAGTTCCGTGTGCGAAAGCATTTCCCTTGGGCAGAACGTGGAGGAACGAAAGGCTGTGCTTGTTTCCTTTGGCGTTTCCCCGGAATATGTTGAGCGTGAACTTGAATCCCTTCCCCAGGTGGCCCTTTCCGGGTTCCGCACCATAAGCCGTGACAGAAGCACCACCGTTGTCCGTGCCTTTGTCATGGAAACCATTCCCTTTGAACTCATACTTAGGATACGCTGCTTTGATTTTGAAAGGTCTGAGCACAAGCAGTTCTGGAGCCGCTGCTCGGCCGGAGTCATCCTCATTGACCAGAATAATTTTACCATCTATTCAAACAAGGCCGGCTCTGCATTTTGCGATTATTTTAAGGTCATCAATCCCGTTGAGCCCAAGGAAAGTGATATATAAAAAAAGGCCGTCCCTGCCAGGCAGAGACAGCCGTAAAAATTGAGTCCTGCAATTTTTGCTCACGAGTTTCCTGACGGAAACTCGCGGTATGGCTTCATTACAGTGGAATATTTGGCGCAAAAATTGTTTTCCAATTTTTGCTCACGAGTTTCCTAGCGGAAACTCGCGATGTAGTCTTATTACAAAGGAATATTACCATGTTTCTTACATGGCATGATGCTTACGTCCTTCTTTGAAAGGAAGTCGAGGCTTGCCACGATTCTTGCACGTGTTTCCGATGGATCGATGATTTCAGAAATGTAGTCGCGCTGGGCTGCAATCTTTGGAGTCATGATTTCCGTAATGTAATCCTGCTTCTTCTGTGCAACTTCTGCAGCCTTTGTTGGATCCTTAAGTTCCTTTGCAAATACGATTTCAATTGCACCTTCTGCACCCATAACTGCAATTTCTGCCTTTGGCCATGCGTAGACAAAGTCTGCACCAAGGTGCTTTGAACACATTGCAATGTATGCACCACCGTAAGACTTGCGTGTGATGATTGTAACCTTTGGAACTGTTGCCTCGCTGTATGCATAGATAACCTTTGCACCGTGGCGGATGATACCCTTCTGTTCTTCCTGAGGTCCTGGAATGAATCCCGGTACGTCAACGAAGTTTACGAGAGGAACATTGTATGCGTCGCAGTAGCGAACAAAGCGTGCAATCTTGTCAGAAGCATCGCAGTTGAGGATTCCGCCCATTCCGCCTGGATTGTTGGCGATGATGCCGACAGACTTTCCTTCAATCTTTGCAAAACCTGTGATTGCGCAAACTGCAAATTCTTCCATAACTTCAAAGAAGCTGTCTTCGTCAACCACGCAGTTGATGATGTCGTGCATGTTGTACGGCTTCTTTGATTCTTCTGGAATGATCTCACCGATTTTCTTGGCGTTCTTCTTTTCGTCAAACTTGAACTTTGCATCTGCAACGATTTCTTCGCCGTAGTAGTGAGGAATGTAGTCAAGGAGCTTGCGAACCTTTTCGTAGCATTCCTTTTCAGAAGTGCAGCGGTAGTGTGCAACGCCAGACTTCTGCGAGTGGATTGAAGCTCCACCAAGGTCTTCTGCAGTGATGTCCATGAACATGACGGACTTAACAACCTTAGGACCTGTGATGAACATCTGGCTGATGGAGTCGATGGCAAAGATGAAGTCTGTAAGTCCCGGTGAATAAACGGCACCACCAGCGCAAGGACCTGCGATGATGGAAATCTGTGGAACTGCACCTGAAGCGCGAACGTTCTGATAGAAGAGGTCGCCGTAACCGCAGAGGGCGTCAACACCTTCCTGAATGCGTGCTCCACCCGAATCGTTTACACCGATAACCGGGCACTTAGCCTTGATGGCCATGTCGATGAGTTCTGCAATCTTCTGTCCGTGAACCTTACCGAGGGATCCGCCCTGAACGGTAAAGTCCTGTGCGTATACTGCAACCTTTTTTCCGTTGATTTTTCCAAATCCTGTAATTACACCGTCGTATGGAATTTCTTTCTTGTCCATTCCAAAGCTTGTGCAGTTGTGGCGTGCACCGGAATAGATTTCGTAAAATGAATCTTTGTCGCAAAGAGCGTTGATTCTTTCGATAGCATGAAGCTTGCCTTTTGCATGCTGCTTTTCAAGGTCATAGTTGTACTTAGCCATAGAAACTCCTTAAATTATTTGGGGAAGGCCTAAACCGCAGTCTAAAACCTTCACTCAATGTAATAATAAGCCTAAGAAGAGAATATGTCAATATGACATAAAACGTAAAAATGTCAGAATAAAATTTCAGGGTGCTTTGGGCGCCCGGGCGGCTGTTCCGGGGTTCGCTATCCGCTCATCCCGCCGCAAAGTCCCTTTGCTCTGGGACTGTCGCCCCTACATAGCCTGGCGCGGAGTGCCGGTTTTAGAATTATTCTTCCTTGAAGACGTAAAAACTTTTGCGCTTAAGGTATTCATAGGCCTGCATGATTTCGTATTCCGTTGGCATGAAGTCGTACTTTTGCGAGAGCACTGAGCGGGCATGGAGGATTTCTTCCGGAAGCCTTGAATCATCGGTGGTGCATCCAATGTAGCCGTCCTTGAATTCTGAGAAGGAAAAATGCCTCTTGTCTTCCGTAGATTCAATACCGGTGATGATCCACTTGTCTTCAATAAAAGTCAGTGTTACCAGGTCGCGCTTTTTGGAAACGTTGATTGAGTCCTCGCCGATGGTGTCCCAGATGTAATAGTCCACGGTAAATGTGGCCTTGCTTCCATCTTCGGGAACCGTACCGTCAGCATTGGTTACAACCTGCGGCTTTGTCTTCTTTGCAGGGCCTTCGAAAATTGATTCCGTGTTGGTCCCTTCAATGCAGAAATTTGAAAGGCCGTAGATGTAGTGGTACACATTGTTTTTTACAAGCCACACTGCCGGGAACACGGTTTCAAAATCCATGTTGTATGCGGCACGGGTCTTGTATGTTGCCGTAATCTGGCTCAAGTGGTCTGCATGGAATTTAAGTTCCTTTGAAAGGCATCGGCTTGCTGCATCTGCATCCATGGTGTTGACGGCGCTATAATACATCTTTACGGTGTCAAATGCCGTAAGGCCTTTAGTCGTTGCCTTGTCCATGGCTGTCCTGTAAAGGGAAGATGAAGCAAGGCCCATAAGAATGCCGACAAGGCCGCATATTGCAAGACCGATCTTGTTCCTGCGGATGAAGCGTTTTGCTGCCACACGTTTTGCACGCAGCTTCATGAACCTTTTGCGACGGCCACCTGCTGCCGAATCCCGTAAAGAACCGTCGGCTTTGCGCTGGCACAGTTCAGCAGGAGAAATGCTTTCAAGGGTTTTAAATGGAAACTGGCACTTCTTTTTTGAAAAGGCCTTGTCGGTAAAATCTGCCACTGGTGCAGCCGGTATGGCCGATTCATATTCCAGTGGAACAAAATTCCTGTCGATTACATCCAGGGTGCGCCTGTTGGTTTCCGCCTCCGGGAATGGAAACTTGCCGGAAAGAAGCCTGTATGCAATTACTGCCTGGGTAAAGCGCACTGCATCTTCCCCAAGGAAAACCGGGTTGGTGTAATATCCCTGGGCAAGGTTGAATTCATCCTGGGTGAGCTTTGAAACTGCCGCCGTAAAAAGTTTTCTTGGAAGAATTAGAACCTGCGTCCTGTCATGGCTTACAAGGATTCCTCCGGCACCAATGCATGAACAGGGAGCCTTTTCCTTAAGTCCTGCTTCAAGAACGCTAATGGCTGCAAGGCATGATTCATGAAGGCCTTGGTTTTTGTCGTCGGTTTCAAAAATGCTTTCAAGGCTTGAACCGTCAAAGGCAGGCCCTTTCAGGTAAAGTTTTTCGTCCTTTTCAAAGGTTTCAATAAAGCTCCATGGGGACAGGATCCACTTGCCGTCCTTAAGTTCCCCAAGAACTCCCTTTTCCCTGATGTGGGCAGTGTAGCCTGTACGGGCAAAAACCTCGGGGGCCATGTTTGTGTCAAAGTATGAGTTTCCGTCTTTTGTTTCAAAAAGTGCCATTATCTTTTTCCGTTTGAGCTGTAGAGGTATTTGAAGTAATCCATGTCGGTGCTCAATGTGGTTTCAAATTTTCCCATGGTGTTCTTGTATGACTCAAGGCTCTTCCAGAACTCATAGAATTCAGGATCCTGGGTGTATGCGCTTGTGTAGATTGCGGCGGCTTCTGCGTCGGCCTTACCCTTTGTTTCCTCACTGCGGCGGTAGGCTTCAGATTCTATGGTGCGCTTTTCGTTTTCAAGCTTACCGAGCCATTCAGCCTTTTTTCCTTCACCGAGGGAACGGTATGCCTGGGCCACCTGGTTGCGTTCCTTGATCATTCTGTTGTAGACGCTTTCCGTAAGTTCGTCGGAATACTTGATCTGGCGCGGTACGATGTCGATGAGCTGGATTCCGTATTCGCCCACCATCTTGCGTGCTTCTTCCGCCATTTCCTTGCACAGGGCATTGCGGCCCTTAACGACGCTTTCGTTGTTGTTGGAAACGTTGACCAGGGCCTCGATTTCTGCGCTGTCTTCATCCTCGATGCCTGCAATCTGGTTGTCTTCCTTTGACTCACGGTCGTTGATTATGTTTGAACTGCGCACGATTTCGCTCAGGCGGTTGCGTGTGATGACGGTTCTTGTGGAAGAATCTATTACGTCGCTCAGCTTGTTGTATGCCGCATCAAGGGTCTTGAAGGACTGGTAGAAAAGGGACGGATCGGAAATCTTCCATCGGCTTGTGGTGTCCACGATGATGAACTGGTTTTCCTTTGTCGGGATTCTTGCATTGTCGCCATCCAGTGAAAGTATGCGTGCAGGATATGTTGTAACCACGTCGAGGAATGGAATCTTAAAGTAAAGACCGGCATTGGTGCGGCTTGAAACAATTTCTCCAAATCGGGTTACCACTGCCTGGTTTCCTTCGTTGACTACGTAGAAAGGCCCTGCTGCCAAAAGAAGGATTGCGGCAAGGATTACGGAAAATATTTTTACGGCTGATTTGTTTGTCATTATTTGCATCTCCTCTTGGCCCTAGTTCTTTTCCAGCTTCTTGATTGGAAGAACATTGTCCAGGTTCTTGTCGATGAGTGTCGCGTTTTCCTTCTGGCTGAAGACTTCTTCCATGGTTTCAAGATAGAGGCGGTCCCTGGTGATTTTTGGTGCCTTCTTGTATTCAGCATAAACGGAATTGAATCTTGCAACGTCACCCTTTGCCTTGTTTACGCGTTCGTTGGCGTAACCGTCTGCAACCTGGATCTTTCTGTCGGCTTCACCCTTTGCACGAGGAATTTCTGCGTTGTAGCTCTGCTTTCCTTCGTTGATGAAACGGTTCATGTCCTGGATGGCCTTGTTTACGTCTTCAAAGGCATCCTGTACTCCGGCTGGTGGAACGATGTTCTGCAGCTTGACTGCAAAAACGTTGATGCCCATGCCCAGCTGCTGGAACTGTTCGTTCATCATTTCTACCGCAAGGCTTTCTATGTTGCTTCGTTCGCTTCCCATTACTGCAAGAATTGCACGGTCGCCGACGAGGGTGTTGATTACGCTGCGGCTGATGTCGCGGATTGTCTGTTCCTTTTCCTGCACGGTAAAGAGCCATGCACGGGGATCGATGATTCTGTACTGGATGATCCATTCAACATCGACAATGTTAAGGTCGCCTGTAAGCATGGTGCTTTCCTTGACGATGTTGTTTTGGTACTGGTTTGAAATTCCGGCCTTTGTGGTCTTGAATCCAAACTGTTCCGTCTGGACAACCTTGTTTCCGGGTACGATGAATTTTCTGTCGATTAAGGGCAGCTTGTAATGGAGGCCTGGTCCAAGTGTTTCACTGTATTTTCCAAAGCGCGTGATGACTGCCTGTTCTGCCTGGTCAACTACAAAAAGACTGGAAAGAACTGCAAGTCCTGCCACAACGACCAGAATTGCCGTGGCAAGCTGGCCTGGTTTTTTGAGCATTGCTCTGATTTTGCTTTCAATATTCATGTTTAAAAAATAGTAAAATTCTTCTATAAATACAAGTTGAATGCAAAAGAAATCGATTGTATTATTACATTCAGTATTTTATGCATTACTGTATGTGGGGTGAACATGGAAATCATCAATGAAATTTGCATTGCGGCAACTTACGACCTTGAGACGGATTCTGTATTCCAGCATTTTGGACATACAAGGAATTTCAAGATTTACAGGATAAGGAATGGAAAGGTTGTTGATTCAAGGATTGTTGATAACGGGGGCTTTGGCCATCATGACCTTGCTTCTTATCTTAAGGAACTTGGAGTGTCTACATTGATTCTTGGCAACCGTGGACAGGGGGCCATTGATGCCCTTAACAATGCAGGAATCAGCCAGATTGCAGGCGTGACTGGAAATCCTGATGAAGCTGTGGAATCCTTCCTCAAGGGAACTCTGGTGCACAATCCAAATGCAGTGTGCAGTCACCATCACCATTGAAAATTGTCGGGAATAAATCGCAAGAAAAAAACAATAATTCTGCCATACTTTTTGTATCAATAAAAAACTAAACTACCTCCCGTAGACCCTGAAACTAGTTCAGGGTGACAAGATAGCGCCACTTCAACTGTGCCAGAAATTCTTTCAAGACTGGGTTCCAGGCTTACAGGATTAAGCGAAAATGAAGTCCGCCAACAGCGCAGTCGGTTTGGTAAAAATGCCATTACAAAAGGCAAGAAGAAATCTTTAGGTCGCCGAATTGCAGAAGCCTTCATAAATCCTTTTACGGCAATATTAATTGCATTGGCTCTTGTTTCGGCTGCAACCGACATGATTTTTCCAGCCCTCAGCTTGCTTAAGGCATTTTTGTTTGCCATTTCAATTGCGGTAGGACTTACTCCAGAAATGCTTCCTATGATTGTAACAACCTGTCTTGCAAAAGGTGCTGTTTCAATGAGCAAGAAAAAGACCATCGTAAAAAATCTGAACTCAATTCAGAACTTTGGTGCAATCGATATTTTATGTACAGACAAAACTGGAACTTTGACTCAGGACAAGGTAATTCTTTCTTATTTTTGTAAACCGCAGGGTATTTCAATAACCGAGGATTTACAAAACGTTCGCGCGAGCGAACAAGTAAATAATAGAGTTTCGTTAGAAACTCTATGTTTATGTAAAACGCGATATTCTAGCGTTTTACATAAACAAGAATATCACTGGAATACAAATGGAGCTGAAGATACACGCATCCTTCGTCACGCTTATTTGAACAGCTATTTCCAGACCGGCTATAAGAATGTAATGGACCTGGCAATTATTCACAAAACTGAGGAAGAAGAAAACAGCAATCCAGAACTTCTGGACCTAAGTGAAAACTACGAGAAAGTAGATGAAATCCCATTCGACTTTACCCGCCGTAGGCTTTCTGTTGTAGTAAAAGACCGCAGCGGAAAAACTCAGATGGTAACAAAAGGTGCCGTTGAAGAAATGCTTGCTGTCTGCTCTTTTGTAGAAATGGATGGTGAAGTTCGTGCCATTAATGAAGAAGTAAAACAGCGAATCTTAAAGACTGTGGACAATTTCAACAATGACGGTTTTCGTGTTCTTGCTCTTGCACATAAAACAAATCCTTCTCCTGCTCTAGTTTACAGCTGTTTTTCAAGTTTTAAGATCTTATGAGATTATAATAATGTTATCATATATAGAAGAAAAGTATCAAAATTGGTTTAAGATGATTTTGCGTTCTTTGTATTCTTTTATTATAGAACGACATAGACTCGCCTCATGATTCTTTTTAAAACTGCTATTCTTAATTCAAATGAACCATCAATATTTTTGCTGTTTCTTTTGTATAAAAAATACGGAATCACCTGATTCAAATTCTGGAACAATTCCACCTAGAACATCCCGGTCAGAAACCGTTGAACAGGTATAGTTTTTAACAAACTTATATTTTCCTTAAAAGGTTTAGAAAAACTTTGCAATACAATTTTCTGAGTTGAATGACAACCAAAAAAACGAGCAGCAGCTGTTCTGTATATTAATCGCAAGAAAAAAACAGTAATTCCGCCATAGTTTTTCGCTCCACAAAAATCTAGTTTAACAATTTTTTTAAGATTTCCTTTGACTGTTCTGCAATTAATTTTGAAGCATCTTCTATAATCTTGCTTTTATCAAATATTTTTTCTTCGTTCAATGGTTTTAATAAATAATAAGATGGAATTTCAAGAACAGAAGCAATCTGCTCAATCATTGGCAGAGGCGGAATGCTTTTTTTTCCTTCAATCATATTTATATAGTTAATATTTTTATCCAGCTTTGTGGAAAGTTTTTCCTGTGATAATTTTGCTCTTTGCCTGTAAAATCTAAGGTTTGTGCGAAAGATTTCTTCCAATGAATCATTCATACAATATATTATGTTGGATTTTCTGCATTAAAATTATATTAGAATATGTTGGATTTATTGACTATCACCACAATATAATATATTGTATTTGTGAAAGTTGATTACAGCTTTTTATATTGTAATTCAAGGAGAATTTATTATGGGATTTTTTGACACATTGAAAACAGCAACAAATAAACTCAAGGAAAC
>JAKSLY010000034.1 GCA_024400955.1 Treponema sp. | reverse complement strand
GATGACTTAAAATAACACAGACCATCAACTAAAAAGGGCTGTCCTAAAAGCAAGAGCAGTCCACTGGAGCGAAGCAGTAACCGAAGGTTACGGATAAGTGAAGCGGATAAGCGTTAGCCAATTGCGGAAACCCCGGTTTTATGATTGCGACAGTTGAGCATGGCGATCCTGCCGTAATCATAAAAAGGCCCCATAATACGAAAAAACTCAGCACTTCCCTAAGAAATATTCCATTATCCTTGTGTCGGCATCAAGCTCCGGGTGAAAGGAAAGGCCGAGCTGGTTGCCCCACTCTGCCGCCACGATTTTTCCGTTCACCATGGAAAGTACCCTTACCCCGCTGCCTGCATGTTCAATTACCGGCGCCCTGATGAATGTCATGGGAACATTTTCAAATTCACCAAAGGCTGATTCCGTCCTAAAACTGCCGAGCTGACGGCCATAGGCATTTCGCTGAACTGTAACAGGCAGAGTCTGGAAATATCTTGCTTCATCATTGCTGATGTTCTGGCTCAGAAGAATCAGGCCCGCGCAAGTTGCAAGAACCGGCAGTCCACCAGAAATCAATTCCCTGAGGGGATCAAACATTCCAAGTTCCCTTATGAGCTTTCCCTGGACCGTGCTTTCACCACCGGGAAGAACCAAACCGTCAAGGCTACCAATGTCTTCCCGCGAGCGAAGTTCCACAGTTTGCACGCCAAGCCCCTGCAACATTTTTTCATGTTCAATGAATGCACCCTGAACGGCAAGAACTCCAACCTTCATCACCTACCCCTTTCTTCCATGATGAGCCTGATTTCGCTTTCATTGATTCCAACCATGGCTTCACCAAGATCTTCAGAAAGTTCTGCAATGAGTTTTGCATCGTTATAATTTGTAACCGCCTTTACGATGGCTGCTGCACGTCTGGCAGGATCACCTGACTTGAAAATTCCTGAACCTACAAAAACACCTTCCGCACCAAGCTGCATCATCAGGGCTGCATCTGCAGGAGTTGCAACTCCACCGGCTGCAAAGTTTACAACAGGGAGCTTTTTGTTTTGGTGTACATACTGAACCAGTTCGAATGGAACCTGAAGATTCTTTGCAGCTTCAAAAAGTTCGTCATCCCTCATGGAAGAAATTCTTGCAATCTCCGAATTCATTTTGCGCATGTGGCGGACGGCCTGGATTATGTCACCGGTTCCAGGTTCGCCCTTGGTTCTTATCATGGATGCACCCTCGTTTATCCTGCGCAATGCTTCGCCAAGGTCACGTGCACCGCAAACGAATGGAACCTTGAACTCCCTCTTGTTGATGTGGTAAACGTCATCGGCCGGAGAAAGAACTTCCGATTCGTCAATGTAGTCAATCTCAATGGCCTGGAGAATCTGGGCTTCAACAAAATGACCGATGCGGCACTTTGCCATGACAGGAATGCTTACTGCTTCCTGAATTCCCTTGATCATCTTTGGGTCGCTCATTCTTGAAATTCCACCTGCAGCACGAATGTCTGCAGGAATCCTTTCCAATGCCATGACGGCGCATGCACCTGCCTCTTCT
Source organism: Treponema sp. (assembly GCA_024400955.1). Lineage (GTDB taxonomy): Bacteria > Spirochaetota > Spirochaetia > Treponematales > Treponemataceae > Treponema_D. Next base: position 23,904 of record JAKSLY010000034.1, on the reverse strand, counting down.
GCAATCCTTGCCTGCTCCGGTGTCGTTACATCCATGATGACTCCGCCCTTAAGCATCTGGGCAAGTCCCTTGTTCAATTCATACTGTGTGTCCTTCATTTTCTTTTCTCCCATGAAATGCAGGTTTCCATGCATATTTCGTTTTTTTCACTTGCAATAATGCAAAAATACTGATATTAAATAAATATTCAAATTGAATTAATTTTAGATGCCAGAAGGAATTCCGGAAAAATGCTTACATACGATTTTTCAAACATTTCAGGACCAATATACAAGGAACTTTACCAGAAAATTAGGCAGGACATACTAAACGGAAAGATTAAGACCGGCGAAAAGCTTCCTTCAAAAAGAACCCTGGCCCAGAATCTTGGAATTAGTACCATTACAGTTGAAAATGCCTATGACCAGTTGATCAGCGAGGGCTATCTTTTTAGCGAGCAGAAGAAGGGATATTTTGTAAGCGACATAAAAAACCTTGCAAAGCCAAGCATCATCCAGAAGCCTGAACTTAACATCATCACCAACAAAAAGAAATCCTGGTACTTTGATTTTTCCTCAAACAATGTGGAGACAAAGAACTTTCCCTTTTCCATCTGGGCAAAACTTAGCCGCGAGGTTCTTTCAGAAATGCAGGATGAAGTGCTGCAGGTTTCCCCCAGCTGTGGAACGGAAGCCCTACGCAACGCCATTGCAAAGCACCTTCTTTCCTTCCGTGGAATGGCAGTGGATCCAAACCAGATCATCATCGGAGCCGGAACAGAAAACCTCTACGAAATACTGATCAAGCTTATTGGAAGCAACAGGACATTCTGCATTGAAAACCCGGGCTACACGAAAATCCGCAAGGTTTACGAGATAAACAAGGTGAAGCATGTTTTTGCAAACCTTGATGAATGCGGAATCAACATACAGGAACTGCGGAACTCAAGGGCGGACATTACCCACATAAGCCCTAACCATCACTTTCCTACGGGAATAACAATGCCTGCATCAAGACGCTACGAAATCCTCGGATGGGCCAACGAAAAAAAGGACAGGTACATAATAGAGGACGACTACGACAGTGAATTCCGCCAGAACGGAAATCCGATTCCCACGCTGCAAAGCATCGATGCCTTTGAAAAGGTAATCTACATGAACACCTTCTCAAAATCCATTGCATCGACAATCAGAATCAGCTACATGGTTCTTCCGGAACATCTGGCAAACCTGTACTACAAGACCCTCGACTTTTATTCATGCCCGGTGCCAACCTTTGAGCAGTACACCCTTTCAAAGTTCATTGATGACGGCTATTTTGAAAAGCACATAAACCGCATGAGGTTGTATTACAGAAGGAAGCGCCTGACAGTCCTGAACATCCTGCACAAAAACCTGTCCCAGGAAGAATGCTCGATCATTGAAAGTGATTCTGGGCTGCACCTGATATTACGGCTCAACAGCAGGATCAGTGATGACAGGCTAAAGGAATCCCTTTCCGAAAAGGAAATAAACATAAACATGCTTTCAGAATATTACCAGTCAAAAAAAGAAGAACTCCAGCACATGTTCATGCTGAACTATTCCAACATAAACCTGGAAAAATTTGAGCAGGCAATAAAGATATTAAAGAAGACAATTTCAAATGGCCGCGGATGAATTCCACCACCCTATCTGCGCCAGCCCCTGTGACGCCTTTCGTGATGAACGAGATTGATGAGGGATTCCCCCTCCTGGAACGGAACCTTCATGACTGCAGTTTCTTTTTCCGATGAAGGTTTCTTTATTTTATGAAGCAGAATTTCCATGGCCTTCTCACCCATCTCCTTAAGTGGCTGTGGGTTTGTTGCCGTGTTCAGTTCAAAATATGTTGAATTGATGAAGCCGTCAAATCCAACAATGCTTATGTCTTCCGGAACCTTTAGTCCAAGTTCCCTTATGCCCCTAACGGTTGCAGGAACACATGAGTCAGTGCAGCAGAAAATTGCCGTAGGCTTTTCCTTGAAAGACTTAAGCTTTTCCCTAACTTCAACATTCAAGTCCGGGGAATCAAAGTCAGTGCGGATTATGTAATCTTCTGGATCATAGTCAGCGCCAAGATCCCTTAATGCCTGGATGAAACCACGCTCACGGTCGATTACGTTGGCATTGTAAACTTCCTTTCTAAGGCCGACAAAGGCAATCCTTCTGTGACCGTGATCCCAGATGTTTTTCACCGTATTGTATCCGGCATCATAGTTATCCGTATCAACCCAGGAAACAAGGTCGCTTTCCGGGCGGTCACCAATTACAACGCATGGAAGCTTTCTTACTTCCAGTTCCCTTATCATTTCTTCTGGAATCTGCTTAAGACCAACGTAAATTATTCCGTCAACTTTTTTCTGCCTGTAGGGACGCAGGTAGTCATAGGTAGAATCGGTACCGGCTTCCGGAGCGAATCCCAGTAGGAGGTCTAGATGATTCTTCCGGCAGCCGGCTTCAATTCCAGAAATAAGCTGCATGAGGTAAAATGTCCTCATGGACTGATAGAAGGGAATAGGCGTAAGGATTGCAATGGTATTGCAACGGCCGGAATTCAGGACCTGACCTGCAAAGCTTGGAGCGTAACCCAATTTATCTATCGCTTCCTGAACCTTGCGTCTGGTCTGTTCCTTTACGTTTGTCTCCCCATTGATAACCCGGGAAACCGTAATAAATGAAACTCCAGCCAATTCTGCAACATCTTTCTGTGTAACCATGCCTATTTCCTTTTGTGAGGACAGGGATGCCCTAAAAGTATGATGTCCATTGCAGATGCTGAATCAAGTTCAGCATGACATAACTTTTTTGGACAATTCCCATGCCATTATGCTTCAATGATATAAGTCTGTATGCTTCGTGGTGGGCAGACGAAGGTATTTTCTTCATTTGAACCATCAACAACAGAAGTGTATATCTTTTTTGCGTTTTTGTCTTTTACGCAATCTGAAACATTAAGTTCAAAAAGCATGTCGGCTTCAGTCCTGTTCATTACAACCAATGCAATCTTGTTGTCCGGACGAAGGAAGGCACAGGATTCCATTGTGTTGCCCATGCGTCCGTCTACAGTTGCAGGCGTCATGAATCCGTTTGTCGTGCAGCCAAGGCGTACTGAGCCCGGCTCCACAAAACGTGAGAAATGTCCAAGATAGTAATATGAATTCTGATAGACGATTTCCTTCTTTTCCGTATCTGCAAGAATGGCTGCATCACAGTTGTTGTTTACATGGTTTGGACCGCCCTCAATGTTGAGAAGCATGTTCCAGTCAATCCATGCAGTACATCCGCTGTTAAGGTCATTGATTACGTTGTGACCGTAGCGTTCACCACAGTACCACATTCCAGGACGTGAACCGCCTTCAATGCTTCCTTCCGTAAAGAACAAATCCTTGTCCGGCCACTTTTTTGCAACCTCTTCAACATGGTCGTACTGGTCACCCGTATACCAGTGGTAGGCAGCTCCGGCAATGGCCTTCTCTGCCCCAGGAATGCTCATGCTTCCATTAAAGCGGATGACAAGATTGTCGCGGTTGTGATCCCACACAAGAATCTTTACGTTTTCAAAGCCAGCCTTGTCCAAAGCCGGACGAAGGCAGTTTACGGCAAACTTTCCTTCCTCTTCTGCCGTCCAGATGCATGAATCCCAGATCTGTGTTGCCTCAGGTTCATTCTGAATGGAAACATATCCAACATTGATGCCGCGTTCCTTAAGGCCCGTAAGATATTTTACAAAATACTTAGCCCAAAGTTCAAAATATTCCGCCTTGAGCTTTCCACCGTGGTTCATGTCGTTGTTTGTCTTCATCCATTCTGGCGGAGACCAAGGGGTAACCATGACCGTAAGGCATCCTGAAGTTTCCGTAGCTGCCTTTAGCAAGGGAGTCATATACTTGTCCGTGCGTTCAAAGGAGAAAGATTCCAGGGTCTCGTCCTTTTCAGGAACACAGGACCAGTTTTCCAGAGAAAAGTCGCATGAATTCATGTGGGTGCGGGCAAACACGTAGCGGTTGGATTTTTCAGACTTGCCAAAGCATGCTTCCACAAGTTCCTTCTGCTGTTCCGGCTTCATCTGCGACAGGACGTAACCTGCGCTTTCCGTAAGTGCACAACCAAAACCCTTTATTGTCTGATGTTTATCTGCTGAATTAAGATCAATGGTACAGGAAAGAAGCCTTCCCTTTTTTGCTTTGCGTTCCATAAGCTGAATCGGTTCAATTCTGCGGCTGGAATCTTTTGACGTTTCATACAAAGAAAGAACTTTCATAAAGAATTCCTCATTTAATTATGTTTACGCAAACAATAAATATAGTCTAACCCTACCCCAGAAATTTGTCAAGCATCAAATAAAACATGCAAAAGAGGCTGGAATTTAATTTTTTTTGGAATTTCTTAAAATTTTTGTTGACAGAAATTAAATACCGGATTTAGACTATGTTTACGCAAACAATATTACTAATTTCGGCTTTGTTATGCGATACCCCTCCTGCTAAAATGTTTGCGTTAACATTTTAGCAGGAAACTTTCCTTGGCAGACCGGATTCCACCACTGCAATTTTTCAGGCTTTTATAAAACCTGTACAAAAATAGGATGCTATGTCATCCATGGAGGATTTATGAAAAAGTTGGTTAAAGTACTTTCTATTGGTGCTTTGGTGCTCTCTGCAGCCGCTATGCTCACAAGCTGCGGTGCAAAGAAGAAGGACCGCGTTCAGGTACGCTGGTTTGTAGGCCTTGGAGCCGGTTCAGACGAACCTACATTTGCTCCACAGAAAGCCGTTGTAGACAAGTTCAACAAGTCTCAGGATGAAATCGAACTCATCCTCGAAATCGTTGACAACGGACAGGCTTACCAGACATTGGCAACACAGATTTCCGGCGGAAACGCTCCGGACATCGTTGGACCTGTTGGCATCCGCGGACGCGACAGCTTTAAGGGTGCATGGCTCGACCTTGACCCACTCGTAAAGGCAAACAACTTTGACCTTTCACAGTTTGATGCTTCAATGGTTGACTTTTACCGCGACCCACAGGACGGTCTCATCGGTCTTCCATTCGGTGTATACCCTTCTTACATCTATGCTAACAAGGAACTTTTTGAAGAAGCAGGAATCCCACTTCCACCAAAGAACTACGGCGACAAGTATGTTGACGAAAACGGAAAGGAATGGACATGGGACTATGACTGCGTTCGCCGCCTTGGCATGAAGCTTACAGTTGATGCAAACGGTAATGATGCAACAAGCCCAGCATTCGATGAAAACAACATCGTACAGTGGGGATTCGGTATCGTATGGGGTGATGCACGTGGATACGGAACTCTCTTTGAACCAGGTACATTCGTAGGCCAGGGAAACAAGGCACAGATTCCAGCTGCATGGCTTGATGCATGGAAGTGGACATACGACGGTATGTGGAAGGATCACTTCATTCCAAACGGACCTTATGGTTCTTCAGACATCCTTTCAAACGGAAGCTGGGGTGAATCAGGAAAGATCGCAATGTTCCAGTGCCACCTCTGGTACTCAGGATATGCAAAGATGGACTACCAGTGGGATGTTTACCCAATGCCATCTTACAAGGGTAAGACAACTGCAAAGATGCATGCAGACACATTCGAAATCTGCAAGGGTTCAAAGAATCCGGAAGCAGCATTCAAGGTACTCAGCTATCTTGTAACTACAGCTTCTGACGACCTCCTCAACATCTACGGTGGTATGCCTGCAATCACAACAAAGCAGAGCGGATTCCTTGAATCATTCTTCAAGGAAAAGTATCCACACGTAACTGTTGACACACAGATCGTAAAGGACAGCGTTCAATATGCAGACAATCCAAACCACGAAAGCTGGATGCCAAGTTTCCAGGAAGCCTCTACATGCTACACACAGTTCTGGGAAAACCTTACAAACAACGCAGGTCTTGATGTTGAAAAGGAAGCAGAAAAGCTGAGACAGAATCTCGACGGCATTTTCTCTGCTGCAACAAAATAATCTAAAAAAATATCCATAAGGAGGCATGCGGAACTTTTCCCACGGGAACTGTTCCGCAGTCAAAAGTATGAAAAACAACAATAAGACCGGCTGCGGACTGCGCTGGGAAAAAAAATGGGGCCTGATTTTCATAGCTCCTTGGCTAATTGGTTTTACGATTTTCTATCTTGGACCGATGATTGCCTCTTTTATATTCTCTTTCTTTGACTATAACCTTATCAAGCCGGAAGCAACAGCAGCCGTTGGATTGACCAACTGGAAGCGTGCCCTTCTGGAAGACCCAATCGTAATCAAGTCTATTGCACACATCCTGCAGTACACATTGATTTCACTTCCAATTTCCTTTGGCTTCTCACTGCTCATAGCCATTCTTCTTAACTATAAGCACCTTATCGGACAGAAGCTTTTCAGAGCCCTGTTCTATTTGCCAAGCATGGTTCCTTTTGTTGCAACAGTCCTTATCTGGCAGGGAATCATGAACGAACAGACAGGCTGGTACAACCTTCTCCTTGGAAAGGCAGGACTTCCAGGTGTAAGATGGCTTGCAAGTTCAAAATGGATTTACATATCCTACACCCTCATCGGAATCTGGGGTTGCGGTAACACGGTACTTATCTTCCTTGCAGGACTCCAGGGAGTTCCAAAGGAACTTTACGAGGCAGCAACTATTGACGGAGCAAACGGTCTTCAGCGCCTTACTGCCGTTACAATTCCAATGATGACTCCTGTCATCTTCTACAACCTTCTCATGGGAATCATCGGACTCATGCAGTTCTTCCTTACGCCAATGGTTCTCAACAACGGAAGCGGATTCCCTAACGGAACAACAAACTTCCCGATGGTATATTTCTACCGCCAGGCATTCTCATACTTTAACATGGGATACGGCGCAGTAATTGCATGGGTAATCTTCTTTATCGGAATGATCTTCACACTTATCCTTTTTGGAACTTCAAACCGCTGGGTTTTCTATGCAGGAGAAAAGAAATGACAATTAGACACGCAAACGGCACCTACAAAGGTGTTATTACAATAGTAACTTTATTCTTGCTGGCAGCTTTCATGCTTCCGCTTATCTACGGAATCTCCGTTTCGCTCAAGAGCAAGGAACAGCTTTCTTCCCTGAACCATTCCCCAATCCCAATGGCTCCAGAAACATACAACTACAATGGAAGGGATTACGAAATACTTATGGTGCCAATTCCAGGCGGTTCAGTAAAGCCATTGGCCATCATCAAGAAGGGACGCGATTCTAGCGTTTTCATCGACCCACAGAATCCTGCTGCAGGTCCTGTAGAATATGAAGTAAAGTGGCGTTCCCTTGAAGCAAAATGGCGCGTTGACTTTAAGTTTGAAAACTACGTCAAGGGGTGGAAGTCTGTTAACTTCCTCAAGCTTTTCAAGAACACCCTGTTCTATGCCCTGATTACAACTTTTGCCACCCTACTCTCCTCTACCCTGGTTGCATACGGTTTCTCAAGATTTAAATTTCCAGGAAAACAGCAGCTGTTCATAATCCTTATTGCAACAATCGTTTTGCCAAGTGCAGTTACACTGATTCCAGTGTACACGATTTTCTACAAGCTTGGATGGGTTGGAACCTGGGCACCTCTTGTTGTTCCACACTTTTTTGCCAACGCATACAACGTTTTTCTTTTAAGGCAGTTCATGCTTGGAATCCCAAGGGAAATGGACGAAGCTGCACGCATTGACGGTTGCGGGCCAATTGCAACGCTGTACAAGATCATTCTTCCACAGGTTGTCCCTGCCATCATCTCTGTAGGATTGTTCCACTTCTTCTGGGCATGGAATGACTTCTTTAACCCGCTCCTTTACCTTGCAGGACATCCGGACAAGTACCCAATCAGTATCGGGCTTTCTGCATTCAGCAACATGTATTCAACTGAAACACACCTTGTTCAGGCTACAAGCATGATTGCATGTGTTGTTCCATTCATCATATTCATCGTTGCACAGAAATTCTTCATCGAAGGTGTTGTAGTTTCCGGCGTTGAAAAATAAAAAGAAGTCCAGTAAGTTCTGCCGTGCAGGGCTTATTGGACTTTATCGATTGCCATGCACGAAATATACAATAAGACTAAATAAGAGATCCCGAAACGAGTTCGGGATGACAGCGCTCGTTCGAGAGACAATAGTAGAGCATTCTGGATGACAGTGTGCATGCGGGCGGGAATTAACTGCTAACGGCCAGCCGTTCTACTTCTTCAATAGGAAGCCCGGTGCTTTTTGAAACAAGAAGGGAATCTACATTATTGGCCAGTAGGATTTTTGCAGTTTCCACTGCCTTATCATGTAATCCATCATCATAGGCATAGCTTGCCTGGATTTTTATTTCCTGTTCTAAGGTCATTTTTTCCTTCCTCCCATACGTTGACATTATAAAATACTTTATAAGGTTTGTCATATATGACGGTGGCAAACATGAAGTTGTCTGTGATTCTGATTTCTTCTGGCACTGGATACTCCGGTAAAATAATATGCGGAGAAAGAATATCTCCATATATTATATATGCGGAAAAGTTTTAAAATGTACCGATTTTGTGGAAAAATGTGAAAAAAAAATCCGTCATAGATCCCGAAACGAGTTCGGGATGACAGGGCTCGTTCGGGAGACAATAGTAGAGCGTACGGGATGACGGTGTACAGGCCTTTTAAACCAGGGGGAAAGTTCAGCCTGTTTCTTACTTGGTTCTTTCGCTTATCTTTCTTGCAATGTAAACGAATGGAGTATCTGCCAAAGATGTGACTACAAAAATTACATAGCATGAAATGATGATGTTGAAGATGGTTCCTGCACTGTGGATTCCGGCAAATGCTGCAATGTTGAACAGCACCGTGTTTACAAGCTGGCTTATGAGGGTTGAACCGTTGTTGCGAAGCCAAAGGAATTTCTTTGAATCACCAAAGCGCTTTGTCGTAATGTCCCACCACTTGTGATAAAGCCATACGTCAAACAGCTGGCAAACAACATAAACCCCGATTCCTGCAAGCATGAGGCGTGGAGTGTTTGAAAAAATCGTCCTGAAGCTGTCCATTGCAAAATCGTTTTCATTTGGAATGTACAAAAGCCAGCTCTGGCTGATGATCATGAAAATGATGCTTGTGGCGATTCCAAGGTAAACTGTTGTCTTTGCAGTTTTCTTTCCGTAGATTTCAGATGCAATGTCGCTGACAAGGAACATGCTGGCAAAGAGAATGTTTCCCAGTGTCATTTCCATTCCAAAGGCATTTACAATGATGAGAACTTCAATGTTGGCTGCAATTGTTCCAACAACCGTCATGAGGTAAAGACCCTTTTCCCTGAAGATGGCAAAGGATGCAATTACCATTCCATAAATTACAAAAATGGATGCAATAAGAAGTATTTCGTTTGTCATTTAACTTACTCCGTTAACTGTTTAATGAGAGAATCTGGTTTGAGAAAAATATTTTTCTGATGAAAAATTTTGATGGCAGGCGCAGCAGTTGATTTTTTTCCAGCTGCAGAAGATAACCGGTGACGTGCCTTTTATGCACGCCTCCCCAGACCAGACGGAAGAACACCGTCCGGCAAGATTTTGATGTGACATTTGTTTCCCCTAGTTTTGTTTTAAGACAGGATGGATTTCGAACTGTCTATGGTGCTGAATTATAGTGAAAGACCCTCTGTTTGTAAAGTTGGCAGGCTGAATCTAAATCAGTCTATCCAAGGATCCGTAGTTCCAACAAGGCGCTCGCCTATTTTTGGACAGACGATTTCCGTAGCCTTTATGTCAATCTTTGCAGGATCCAGGATCAGCTGGCCGATTTCATCACACTTGATTATTCCGCTGCCTGGATTTTTTACGCTGTCTATCCTGCCCTTCACTTCTGCATCAATGCCGGTGCAGTATTCAAAGCTCAAGTCGGTTTTAGTGAATGTGCAGTTTACAAGCTTAAGGCCGTCGATGTAGCAAAGGCCCTGGTTGCTTTCAATCTGGCAGTTTACAAAGGTAAGGTTACGGGAATTCCATCCAAGGTATTCACCGATGATGACAGAATCATAAACTGTGACATTCTCGCAGTTCCAGAAGGCATCCTTGCTCACAAGCCTTGAATTGCGAACCTCGATGTTCTTTCCGCCATCAAAGAAATAGTTTCCTTCAAGCTCAAGGCCATCGCACTTCATGTTACAGGAATTCATGGCAAAGTAGTCGCCTGTTGCCCTGACCTTCTTAAGTTCCACGCCGTCACATGTCCACAAGGTTTCCTGGGCATTCTTGAATTCAACATTTTCAAGCCTTACATTCCTGCAGCGCCTGAATTCCTTTGGGGCATCTACAATTACATTCTTGAACTCGATGTCGTTGGTGTACCAGATTCCAGACTTGCCCAATTCATAAAAGCGGGTATCTTCAACCCTTACGCTGCTGGAATACCAGAGTGGATACTTATATCTAAAGGAAGAATTTTTAACTTCCACATTCCTTGACTGCTTTAAAGGCGATTCCCCAGGGCCGTCAAATTCACAGTCCACCACGCATAGGCCATTGCCATCAAAAAGTGCCCTTTCCTGGGAAAATGATTTCTTGTTTATCTCCTGCATTGCTGAATTCCTTTCTCATAAAAAAAATCAATTTACAAACGACTTCAATCTTGCCAGCGCATCCTGAACCAACGCTTTGGAAGTTGCAAGGTTTATCCTCACAAAATTCTCACCGCCCGCCCCATAATGATTTCCTGCATTTATGTAAAGGCCGGTTTTCTTACGCAGCTTTTCCGCAAATTCATTTCCCGACATTCCGGTTGCAGAAACATCGACCCACATAAGGTAGGTTGCATCGGAAGCAACTGCCTTCAGCTTGGGAATTTCCTGCTGAATGAATTCTTCTGCATAGCGGCGGTTCTTCCAGACATATTCCAGAAGTTCATCAAGCCAAGGGGCACACCCTGTATAGGCAGAGACTGCAGCCTGAACGGCAAAGGCATTGGGCTCGCCGCATTCATCAGTGTTCAATCCGCGCCACACCTTGTGCCTGAGGTTTTCATTTGGAACAACAACTGCCGCGGTGGAAAGGCCTGCAATGTTGAAGGTCTTTGTAGGTGCAACTGCCATGATGCAATTGTTCCTGCATGTTTCATTGACGCTTGCAAAAGGAACATAATGCTTTCCAGGTTCCGTAAGGTCGCAATGGATTTCATCACTGAACACGACAACATTATGCCTTGAACAAAGTTCGCCGATTCTTGCAAGAGTTTCCCTTGGCCATATTTTTCCAACAGGATTCTGAGGGTTGCAGAGAATCATCATGGTAGTCTGCCTGTCCTTCAGCTTTGATTCAAGATCATCAAAATCTATTTCGTAATTTCTTCCGTCGTACTTAAGCTGGCACTGAACCGGATTGCGCCCATTGTTCACTATTGAATTGAAGAAAATATTGTAAGTCGGGGTAAGCAGCAAAACGTTTTCGCCGGCAGTTGTAAGCTTTCTGACGGAACTTGAGACGGCAGGAACAACACCCGTGGCAAAGACAAGCCATTCCCTCCTGATTTCAAAATCGTACCTGGTCTTCCACCAGTAAATGTAAGCATCTTCCCACTGGGCGTTTGTCTGGGCATATCCCAAGGCTCCAAGCTGGGCACGCTGCAATATGGATTCCTTGATTTCTGGTGCCGTGTCAAAATCCATGTCCGCAACCCACAAGGGAATTTCAGAATCCAGGACATCCCACTTAATTGAGTTTGTTTTTCGCCTGTCGGGAATTACGTCAAAATCATACTTCATCACCATAATAATACTAAAATTGTCCTCATTTTGTCACCTTTTTATAAATCATTTTTTATCTATACCACACTCCCAATTGATCCAACTATGTGGTATAGTTTTCAAACCAAATATTTTCACAGGAACTGACTCCATCAGGACGCAGTTTGACACGGAGTTCAATAATGAAAAATCCATGTAAAAATTTTGCAGGCAAACTTTCTTCCACCTTTGATTCCAACACCTGCTGGATTCCATTTTTTACAAGCCTTCTTTGCATGGGACTTGGCTACGGTCTCTACAAGGGCGTAATTGACAACTATCTTGCAGAAATTGTTGAGATGGGGGAATTTGGACGCGGTGTTGCAGAATTCTTCCGCGAACTTCCTGGCTTCATGCTCGTGTTCATCCTTGCCCTACTCTACCGTTTTTCTGCCGAATCAATCTTTAAGATCGGCGGCCTCATCATGCTCGTTGGAATGATCCTCCAGACGGGACTTCCGGCAGACAGGGTACTCGTAACTACCGCCATCTGCATCTATTCCCTTGGCGAACACATTCAGCTTGGAATGAGGAACACCCTCTCCCTTGAATACTCACAGGAAGGAAAAGGCGGCCGTGCCCTTGGATTCCAGAATTCAATCTACCAGGGCGGAACGCTGGCCGGCTTCATCATCGTAATGATTGCATTCACATTCATCGGCGGTGAAAAATCATTCCGCCTGTTCTTTGCAATCAGCGCACTCATCATGGGCATCGGAACAGTTCTTGCATTCCGCATGAACGGAGACAGCAAGACCGACAAGTCAAAAAGCAAATTCTACTTCAGGAAGAAGTACACCAAATTCTACATCCTAGAAGTCTTCTACGGAGCACGCAAGCAGATTTTCTTTACCTTTGGACCTTACGTTCTCATCCTGTTCTACAAGGCAAGCACAAGCACCATCTGCCTTCTTTTTGCAGTCAGTGCCATCTGCTGTGCACTTGCAGGTCCCATCGTCGGCAAGATCATCGACAAATTGGGCTACAAGATCGTCATGATTTCCGACACGTTGATCCTTGTCATCGTCTGCTTCTTCTATGGATTTGCCCACAGGATCTTCCCGATGCAGGTTGCATTCATAATCTGCTGCATCAACTACATCCTGGACTCCGTAATTTCGCTTGCATCAATGGCAAGCAATGTTTACGTGCAGGACATTTCCGATTCCAAGGAAGAAGTCAGGGCAACCATCAGCACAGGCATTTCGGTAAACCACTTTATCACAATCCTTATTGCCCTCTTTGGCGGCTGGATCTGGCAGACCCTTGGCCTTGAAACGCTTTTCACCATCTCCGCAGTTCTTGGAATCTTGAACAGCATTTACGCTGCTACAATCAAGGTAAAAAAATAGAATTCCACAATCCCATAAAAAACCGGCATCCTGAATAAATTCCAGAATGCCGGCCATTTCAAACTTTTAACTTAAGAATCCTTGCCTTCTTTTGCAGCCCTGCATTTTGGGCAGCTGCCGCCTGAAGGACATCCGATGCATTTTTGCCCGCGGGCCTTTGCCTTTACGATGGTCCTGATTGAAAGGAATGCTGCCACCAGCAGGATTGCCAATATAATTGCATTTACCATATTCTTACCGCTTGTATTCCTTATTAATATTTCTGTTTGCCTTCATTATAAGTGCCACAACAATTGCCGCAATCACAAGGATGGCAATTAGTCCACCTGCAAAACCTGCACCAATGGAACCGGTTGTGATAATTGTTCCAATCTGGTAGACAAGGGTTGAAACTACAAAGCCTGTTGCAAGCATGAATGCCACCCCACCCCAGAACCATTTCTTAGACTTCATTTCTGCATTCATTGCTCCGAGGGCTGCAAAGCATGGCGGCGTATAAAGATTGAACATGAGGAATGCAAGGGCCGCAACCTTTGTAAGTCCCATGACTGCTGCAACTTCCGTGCCGGCACCTTCCACCATTTCAAGTTCTTCAACATCGATGAAGTTGGTGATTGCAAAAACTGTTGCAAGAGTTCCGACTACATTTTCCTTTGCAATGAATCCTGTAATTGCTGCAGCCGCACACTGCCAGCATGCAAATCCAATGACCGGAATAAGCACAACTGCAAAAGGAGAAGCAATGAGTGCAAGGATGGAATCGGAACCGTCTTCTGCAGCTTCTGCAAAATTGATGGTAAATGTTGCCATTATCTGAACGATCATGTTGCAAAGAAGAATGATTGTTCCGGCCTTTACGATGTAAGCCTTTCCGCGTTCAAGCATGGACTTTACTGCAAACTTAAACGATGGTGCCTTATATTCAGCAAGCTCCATGATGAAGAATGACTTTCTATACTTTGATCCAGTTATGAGCTTAATGAGATGGGCGCCAAAAATGATGAGGAGAATTCCCACAAAGTACATCACAGGGCCAACCCATTTTGCTTCCGGGAAAAATGCTCCGGCAAAAAGGGCGATTACAGGAAGCTTTGCGCCACATGGCATAAACGTACAAAGCATTGCCGTAGACCTTCTTTCGCGTTCATTCTTGATGGTGCGGCATCCCATGATTGCAGGAACACCACAACCTGTGCCGATGATTACAGGAATAACCGACTTTCCGCTTAAGCCTACGCGCTTGAAAATCGGATCAAGTACTACTGTTGCACGTGCCATGTATCCGCAGTCTTCAAGAAGTGCAATGAGGAAATACATGACCATAACAAGTGGAAGGAATCCAACAACGGCACCTACCCCACCGATGATTCCGTCAACAAGAATTGCATTGAGAACAGGGGAAGCATCTTCCGTTTTTCCTGCAACCCATTCCTTGAATACATCGATTGCTCCGGCAAGAAGTTCACTAAGCCACGTGCCAAGTGTTGACTGGGAAATATAGAACACAAGCCACATTACGGCTGCAAAAATCACCAATCCCAAAACAGGATGGGTTACAAACTTGTCGATGGCATCGTCCCTTGACCTTTCCTTAGTCTGAACCTTTCTTGTTTCAACTTCTGCAACAATCCTGTTTACAAATTCGTAACGCTTTCTGTCTGCTTCTTCGACAGCCTTTTTATCCGTAAGATCAATATCTTCCCTTGGGAAAGCGCTTTTCTGAACTTCCTTTTTTTCTCCAAGGGCAACAGCCTGCTCAACAACTTCCTTGAGTCCCTTAAGGGAAGTTGAAACCGTCTTGATTACAGGGCAGCCGAGTTTCTGTGACAGAAGCTTTTCATCAATCTTAGTTTCCTTCTTAAGGTTGATGTCTTCCTTGTTAAGTGCAACAACAACAGGGATTCCAAGCTCAAGAAGCTGGGTCGTAAAGAAAAGACTGCGGCTTAAATTTGTTGCATCTACAATATTTATGATAACGTCAGGGTGTTCGTTCTTAACATAAGCGCTTGTAACAGATTCTTCCGAAGTAAAGGGAGACATTGAATAGGCTCCAGGAAGGTCAACGGCAATCAGGTCATCCTTGCTGCAGAATTCCTTCTTTATTGCAAACTCCTTCTTGTCAACTGTAACGCCAGCCCAGTTACCTACATGCTCACTACGCCCAGTAATGGCATTAAACATTGTTGTTTTTCCGGAATTAGGATTTCCTGTTAAAGCAACTCTCATTTTTTTACTTACCTCCGATATTATAAATCGCTTACTTTTGTTAGTTTATGCTAACTTCATATCTAAAAAAATAAGCCAAAATTTATTCTGGCCCATTAATTCTATTTTTCCTCAACCTCTAAGGCATCTGCAAAATCCATGTCAACATTGTATCGTGCATCCTTAATGCTGATTGTAAGGCTGTGGCGCTTTTTTGTTACAACAGAAACAACCTCGCCGGAATAACATCCAAGGGAAAAAAGGAAGGACTTTAATTCTTCATCATCAGTAAGAATATCCCTGACGATGTAATCCCTTCCATTCTCTGCCTGCGAAAGTTTCATGCACACTCCAAAAAAAATTCATTCGTTAGCTTTTGCTATTCTTGGTTAGCATAAAGTAACAAGGCAAAAAAGTCAATAGGATTCAAAAATTAAATTCCAGTCTTCAGGACATAGCACTGGCCGTAATTAGGCAGCATCTTTCTGAATGACTGTTCGCTGTCCGTGGAGAAAAATTCAAAATTTGGTTTTTCAAAAATGTATGTTGCCCCAGGAACAAATGGTGCAGCATCAGTATTTACGTGGTCAAGGAATTCGTACTGCTGGAATTTTACGCTTCCATTCTTGTTGACGTTAAAGCCGCACTTGGTCTTGCTGTAATTGTAAAGCCCGCTGAACTTTGATTCATCCCAGGCATCAAACAAAACAGCATTCATCCTACCGTCAGATTCAACATACCTGATTACGGCTGCAGGTTCTTCATAATAGTGGTACTTACACGACAGGGAGAAGCCCTCCGTTGCATCCGCAGTGGAACAGGTAAAATTAAGCTTAATGGCATTGCCCTCGATGAACAGGGAAGGACGCTCGCTGTCAAAATCTACAATGCACGCATCCACAGACTTGCCCTTATCGTTTACAAGGGAATACTGAATTTTTTCAATGTCCGAAGATCTTTCCCCAGGCATGACAATCCTGCAGTTCCATGGATGAGTTTTTCTTATCTTGCTGAATGAAGAATAAAGTTGCCACCAGATCCTTACAACATTGTGATTTAAAAGCTGAACGGCGGTAACGGTATAAAAAGTCTTTCCAGACTTTGGATCAGAGCTAATCTGTGCTTCTGGATAATAGACCACGCGGAACTTGTTTTTCCTGTAAAAACTTTCATAGTCATCCCAGAGGTTTTTCCAGCTTTCCTCAAGCTTTTTCTCCGAAACCGAATTGTGGTCAAATCGGCCTGCTGACAAATCCTTGAGAATATTCTGAACCTGTTCCTGTGCGTCACGAATAACGTAATCCCCTTGAGAAGCCTGATTCAAGTACATGAGGGAATCAATTACGGAACCATGCTGAATTTCATTTACATATCCGCGTGCCCATGCATTGTTGGAATTTATTACGGCCATCTGGTAAGGCTCCGCAGAATTCTTTCCGTGCAGCAGGTTTTCCAGGAGAACCGGTTCAATGCCAAGAGCCAGAATCAATGAACGGCAGGCAAGATCCAGCGACCCGGAAGAAAGAACCCCAGGGTCCGGCATGGCAGGATTTGAAAAGGGTTTCCCGATGACGCTTCCGGTAACGGAGTCCACCATCTTGCACACGAGGGAATATCCAATTTCCCTTTTTGTCAGAACGATTGAAATATAATACTCATTGCTTGCAAGGCGACCGACTTCCTGCATTGCACCTTCGTCATAAGGAGCATTTCCCCTGTTTGCAAGAACCTGCGAATAAACGCGCCTTACCTTGTCGCGTTCCACAACGTTCATGCCTGAATAGTTCTGGAAATTTGAAATGAAAAGTCCCTGCACGAAATATGCAAACTGAAGGTCCTCTGCCCCACCCTTTTTTACCACAGGAAGGGGAACTGAAATTTTCTTTCCGAAAAATGGATTTACCTCTTCTTCCTGCTGTTCCTCTGCTGCGTCAACAACAGGATCAACGACAGCAACTGCCTGAGCCTTCTTTGCAAAAGACTGGAGGGAACAAATTGAGAACAGTGCCATAAGAATGTATAACTGATAAGGCTTTCTTTTCATTTCAACTAACCACTAGCTTAAATATAATTTGAAAAGTCAAAGAATTCAACATTTTCGAAGGCGTTCCATGATTGCCTGGTAGTTTTCTCTTTTATGGGGAAAGTCGCAGCCAATGCAGGATTTTATTCCCTTTGAAGTGTAGGTAAAGTTCCCCCCGCATTTTTCACCAAGGGAATACAGCGGGCAAAAACAGAACATGCAGTTGAAGTCCTTTTCATTCTCCGTCTTATGGCATGGAAAGTATGAACACTTTGTGTTGGAGAAAAATTTTTCGTTTTCCAGACTGACTTCATTCGTTTCCCCACGGGGAACAACATTCTTTACTATTACAAGGGTCATGTATCCGGCATCGGGAATAAATTCCTCAAGGCTCCTGCAAATCCTTTCATCACCATAACCACAATTGGACACGGCATAAAATTCAAAGGAATGGGTTTGTCTCCTGGCTTCAAAAAACTTCTTAAGTTCCGCAAGATTACGGCCGGACTTCATGAAAACATAGGTTCCCCTAAATTCATCATTGCCTGAAGAAAACAGATTCCCCACATCATGGGAAAAGGGAATCACATGAAGATGCTCACTGCCTTCCACAAGGGGAATTCCGCATGCACCAGAAGCTGCACAAAAACTCGGCACTCCTGATACGATCCTCACCTGATGGCCAAGGGACGCAACCCTGGACAAAACATACAATGCCGTGGAGTAAACTGACGGATCACCGATGGTAATCATGGCAACAGTTTTTCCGCGCTCAAGAAATGAAGCTACGGTTTGCGCCGTCTTATTCCAGCACTGTTCCAGAACGGATTCATCCCTTGTCATGACAAAATCCATGGGAACAATTTCCTTCCTTTCAATTTCTGGAACTGCACCAGATGCAATCTTATATGCTGCACATTCTTCCCTTGACTTGTTTGGAAGAATTATGACATCCGACTGAAGAAGGACTTTCCGAGCCTTTATTGTCATGAGTTCAGGATCACCGGGGCCGGTTCCCACTGCATAAAAAACCGAATCACAGTTAAGTTTATTTTCTTCCATTAACCTTGTACTCCTGGCACTTTTTCAAAAAGCCGACTGCATATTCCACATTGGACCACCAGTATAAATGGGGAAAGCCCCACCAGTGAACGCCGTCTGCATGAACGCACTGCCAGCTTTTATTGCCCACGGGTTTTTGCGCAATGCAGTCTCCACCGTTGTCATCGCTGTCAAAGTAATGGAACTCATGGCCCCTAATAACCTTTCCTGGAAAATCGCCGGAGAGTGAAACATATCCAAAACGCACAAGACGTGAAGTCCACCTGCAGCAGGAATTAATGACTCCAGCCATGGGAAAAATTTTTCCGTCCTTATCCGTAATGGAATCATGAAGGTACATGAAGCCACCGCATTCAGCAATTGAAGGAAGTCCATCTGCAAGCCTTACACGCACGCTCGTTAGCATGGAGGAATTTTCAGAAAGTTCCCTTAAATGAAGTTCCGGATATCCGCCACCAAATATCACGCCATCGGCATCAGCAGGAATTTCCCCATCTTCAATTGGAGAAAATTCAACTATCCTGGCACCAAGTTTTTTTAGCAGTGAAAGATTGTCCTCATAGTAAAAACAGAAAGCCCTGTCACGCGCAACTGCAACAGTAACATTGAATTTTCCAAGGGACTCAACTGCATTCAGTCTGCCCCCATTTTCCAAGGACGGAGCGGTGGATGCAAGTTGAAGAAGCCCATCAATGTCAACGGTGGATTCCAAAACCTGCCCTGCCCTGCTGCACATTTCATTCAGATTTTTAACTTCGCCGGGAAGCACAAGTCCAAGGTGACGGCTCTCAAGAAAAAAACCATGGTTTTCTGCAATGCTTCCAAAAACCCTGACTCCCGTAGCCTTTTCAATTTCAGGTTTTAAAAGATCGCACATGAATGAAGAAATCCTGTTAAGAATGACTCCTTTTACAAGACCCTCACTGTCCATGTCCTTGCAGGCAAAACCTTTTATCATGGCAATAACTGAACGAGACATTCCCTTGGCATCGACAACAAGAACTATGGGTGCCTTTAGGGTTTTAGCCAGATGGTATGTGGATGCCTGTTCCGTGATTCCGCCTGCACCATCATAAAGCCCCATTACACCTTCCACAATGCTTACGTCAGAATCATCGTCCTGCAAAAAAAGATCCCTTGTAATTTCCTCATCCGTAAAAAAGAGGTCAAGGTTCTTTGATGGGATTCCAAGAACTTGCTTATGGAATAGCGGATCGATGTAGTCAGGGCCGCACTTAAATCCACTTACCCTAAGACCGCGTTTCTTCAATGCGCTAATGAGAGCCAGGGTAACAAAAGTTTTTCCGGAACCGCTTTTAGGGGCAGCAATTACAAGACGGCCATTCATCAGTTGGTTCCGTCCTGACCGATAAAAGTAAAGCTGAATATAAATACAGGATTTGAGGCATTCATCATGTGAAGGCCTGCTACTTCATTGGCACGGCTTACGCTTAATTGAACAAGTTCATAATCCACAACATTCAATTTTTTTAAGGCAGCTTGAACGGAACCTATAGTCTCAAGACAGACTGCATTTATTACCACGCGCACTCCCGGATTCACCTGCATGAGTTTTTTCAGGATTGATTCCATGTTTCCTCGGCTTCCCCCGATGAATGCGTGAGTTGCAACAGGAAGACCTTCCAATCCGTCGGGCGCAAGGGCTTGCACAATGTGAATGTTGTCTGCCTGGAATTTCTTTGCATTCCGTTTTGTCAATTCAACAGCTTCTTCATTGCACTCTATTGAATACACTTTAATGGAAGAATCCTGCAATGCAGCTTCCACGGAAACAGAACCGGTTCCGCTGCCAATATCCCAAAGGACTGCATTCTTGCACAACCGCAACTTGCCAATGGAAACGGCACGGACTTCTTCCTTTGTCATGGGAACCTTGCCGCGAATGAATTCACTGTCTGGTATGCTCATATCTTTTCCAAAAAATTATCTAACCAGAATCATGGCCCAGCAATATGAACCGTTTTTATCCTGACTGAATGCTATTCCAATCTTTGTGTAGTTGCCAAGCATGTTGCGCCGATGCCCCTGGCCGCTGTATTTATAATTGTCTTCCTTCCACTGAAGAAAGGTATCTATTCCGCCCTTATGACCCTTGGCAATATTTTCTCCGCACCCGGAATAGGCAATCGATGATTCCTTCAAAACAGAAAAACAGCTTGACCCATCAGGACGTGTATGTGAAAATGATTCTGCAATTTCACCAGCCCTAACCTGAGCCGCCATGCATAATTTTTCATCGAGGACAAGTTTTTCAAGTTTTCCAGAAAGGTCAGTTTTTGTGGAATTGTCCGAATTCCAATACCAAGCCTCATTCCCAGATCGGAACGCATTAACCTCATTAAAGCAGGCCACAACTTCATCATCAAATTTTGCTGATGGTTCATCATCGTCGTTGTCATTGCCATTTTTGCAGGAAAGAATCATAGATAAGAACAAGACCATAAAAATTAATTTTTTTGCAAACTTCATATAACCCTCAAAAGTCCATGCCCATTTTGTTGATTCAATTTTCATGTCGTTCCTCCATTTGAAACTCAGAATAACATCAGTCCTGCCCTACCCTGGTGCAAGAAAGGTTTTAACTTACCTTACGTCAATAATACCAAGTTTTCAAAAAATTGTATAACTTAAGCTCATTTATTTTTTGGCTTCACAAGATTCCAGCTTCCTTCTACAAGTTTTCGTAATGCATCCTCTGTAATATGTTCAAGCCTGATGCTTACCCAGTATTTCTTGTTCATGTGATAGGCCGGAAGAAAAGTATCTTCATGAAGCAAGTCTTCTATTAGAATCGGATCTGCCTTTACATTCATTACATCTTCAATATCATCACTGTTTTCATAGCCTGCAATGTGAAGATTTTTTTTCTTGACTTCCATGATTATTCCAAACCATTTGTTGCTGGCCGGATGCCTGAACACTGCATGAGTTTCTCCATCCCACAGATATTCAGCGTCCACAGAGTAGGTTTCTGAAATGATTTTTATGGCATCGCTTCGAGTCATATTGTTCTGTCTGAATGCAAGCCAGCATCAGCTGTATTTTTCAACAAGCCTATCTGCAGTGTCAACACAGACATTGCATGGAGTTCCAGTCTCCATTTTGATTGCACGGCAGGTTTCGGCTCCACATGCAGCAATGAATTCCTTCCTTATTTCTTCTGCATGTTCAGGAACCGCCTGCATTGCAGCATAAATTGCACCGCACAAGCCGCCTGGAGCTTTTCCTCCGACATAGGGAGCATAATCCTTTACTATGTCCTCGCTTTTGTACATGTCCTTCCATTTGTTTGCCACTGCCTGGGCACAGTTATGTCCGTAAGCTGGATTTCTAAAAGTATCCGTTGCCTTCATGATTTCATTCCCCCTAAATATGCCTATTCTACCAATTCATCTAGCCTGGATTTTAAAAGCTCATAGCGGAGCCTCTTTTCTTCCTTTGCAAAATGAACTTCCCTACCCTGTACAGGATTGTTTTCGTAGCACAGCCTTTCATCCCCAAACTGCTCGCTTGTAAGATCAAAGACACAGTTCCCTATCACATTATAGCAGTGATAGTTTCCACCGTCACGAAGAATTCCATACACTTCACCGCCGAAAATATCCTGGCAAAGAAAAGCCGTAATTGAGCACTGACCGTAAGTCGGATGGGAATTCTTCCAGTTGTCCCTCATTCGTGGAGCACAAGTCTCTGCACTCCAGATTTTCAAAAGCAGGTCATAAAGCTCACGGGGATTTTTGATTGATTTATATTTTTCGTTTATTGGAGAAACATCTGCAGTTTTCCAGCCATAGAAGTTATATTCTTTTCCAGTTTCAAGACCAACATCTTCTACAAGTTCAAAACGCCATCGCTGTTTTACGTCAGGATATTTTTCATGATCCACTTCGCTCAAGAACATCTGCTTTTCGCGAATCCAAAGGGAATTGTCACCATAAAGGCGACGGTACACAACGTATTCCTCCTTGGTCTCTGAATGATAAGCAACATCTTCTACGATGTAATACTTGTTCTTAAAGTGACGGTAGATACCGTGGATTTTTAGTGCTCGTGGTTCCATTCTCCATTCCTTATAATCTCGTAATTCAAAAATCAATTCCAGAAGATGCCTTTGGTCATGTTTGTATAATTTGCACGAACAAGACTGTTTCTGAAATACCAGCTGTTCTTTTCAAACGGCTCGTTATTTACTTTAAAGCCTAATGAATTCAAATATTTGATTGTGAATACTGCAGTTGTTCTAGTGTTCCCATACACCGCTCCGCGTCGTTTGCATGAATGGAAATTATTGACGTTTATGCCTTCCGGCACAAGCGCATCACCAAATGGATGGATCTGCCAGAGTTTACTCTTCTGCTGTTTAAAAGGTTCTGATTGGAGGATATAGGTGTCGAAGTCTAGGGCGAATGGGTTCTGGGATTTTAACATAAAAATATCATCCATAAATTATAAGCAAATAAAATAGATTATCATTTTTAGCAAATTAATTATATTCTATTACAATAGATTTGATAAAACTTAATTATTTTTTCGACTGTGTAGTCGTGCATGCTGTATTTTTAGAAAATAAGATGCTTCTTTCTTCATCTTTTCCTGTATATATTTCAATATCTTCAGAATTAAATAAACTTTCATTTTTTTCAATATAAAAATTTAGAAAATCTGGGAAATTACTAACATTAATTCTTTTACACTCTATTTTCTTATTAAAACCATGTATACAATTTTCACATTTTACTTTTGAATCTTTATTCGCATGGATTTTCCTTGTGTTATAATTATTATATTCTTTTTGGATTTTCCCATTTACGACTTCCATATGAAGACTTGTTTCATCATCATAACCATGTCCAGGAATAATTTTTTTTGTAAAAACAAAATATTTAATTCTATGACTTTTTATATATTCATCATATATATCTTTTCTTATAAAAATACTTCTTTTGATAATATCTCGGTAATAGTTTGACTTATTGTTATTACACAGAATTATCTCTTCACCCTCTGAATTAACCCAAGAAAGATTGTTGTATTTTGGTTTTAAATTTAAATCTCTTATTAATTTTGCAGGAGGAATTAATAGATTTGTTTCATCAAGTATATCTAAACCATATGATATTTCTTTAACATCCTTGCATAATTCACATTCGTTTTCACACCTAGAATAATCCTCTAAAAGTCCATAATAATTTCTATGTTCAATTGTCAAATATCTATCGTCTTCATCTCCATTAAGTTCTAAATCTTCAGATACACAACAAGAAACATCATAATTATCCTTCCAAGATTTTTCATTCCTTGATTCATCTTGCATGAAAATCTGCGTGGCTAAAAGAACCCATGATTTATTTTTGAACTCAATAACTGAATTAACCATTGCTAAAACATTATTTCTTGTAATACTTGCATCTTTTGCCCATATTTCATTCTTTGAATTTGATTCATCAATATGAGTCAATAAAGTGTCTTG
>JAKSLY010000033.1 GCA_024400955.1 Treponema sp. | reverse complement strand
CCGAGACCATGGAAGAAAAGAAGGAACTCATAAAGGAAGCAGGAGTTGAGCTTACAGATGACGAGCTGGAAGGTGTTGCCGGAGGAATTTTTTCTAGGGGCCCCGACTTAAAAAAGCCTAGCTCTATCGATTTATACATGCGCACTGAAGGAAAATAAAATCATGAAACTTGTAGGACTATTGAAGGACAAAGTGGAAAAAGCCGAGACCATGGAAGAAAAGAAAGACCTCATCAAGGAAGCAGGAGTTGAGCTTAACGATGACGAGCTGGAAGGTGTTGCCGGAGGAAGGTTTATTCCGACTCCAGACCTTGGAAAATTTACTTTGTAAATGGCTGACAAAAAATGATACTCTTAAGGAGGAGTAAGATGTTGGCCAAAACAAAAGAAAGTGGCGCCAAATTAAAAAAGCCTAGCTCTATCAATTAATACATGCGCACTGAAGGAGAATAAAATCATGAAGCTTGTAGGATTATTAAAAGGCAAAGTGGAAAAAGCCGAGACCATGGAAGAAAAGAAGGAACTCATAAAGGAAGCAGGAGTTGAGCTTACAGATGACGAGCTGGAAGGTGTTGCCGGAGGGGGCCGTTTTGGTAGCGGCCGTAAAACTTACGACAGGGACCATTATTACCGCATTAATAAAGCCTGTAAGAACAAATAAAATCATGAGACTTGTATGTGACATCTGAGGCCTCCGGGTCAAGCCCGAAGGTGGCATTGGATGCCCGAAGGGGGCACCAGGCAGCTAACAGGCCAGCAGGTTCTTTACCGGACTTTCCAGGGCCACAAAAACCACCGTAAACACCACGGCCGGCAGATAGTTTGCAGTCTTGATCTTCTTAAGGCCAATCAGGTTGACACCAATCATGGAAATGAGGATTCCGCCGCAGCCGGAAAGTTCCGCAAGCATGACGCTTGAAACATAAGGCTCCACTGCGACGCTCAGGAGGGTCAATGCCCCCTGGTACACAAAGACAGCAAGAGCGCTAAAAACCGTACCGACTCCCATGGCCGCAGCAAAGGAAATTGCAAGGAATCCGTCCAAAATGCTTTTTGTAAATATGATGGAATAATCCTTCTCGATGCCGGCCTTAAAGGAACCCAGGATTGCCATGGCCCCCACGCAGAAAAGCACGCTGGAATTAAGGAATGCATAGGCAAAGTTCCTGCCTCCGCCATTGACGTCAAGCGATCCATCAGCACCACCGGCCACACCGGCATCCATCCTGCCCCGGGACAAATCCCCCTTCCCCCGGCGGCACGTACACCTTTCAAGAAATTTTCCAAAGGCCAGGATCCTTGCATCAAGGTCAATGGCAGTTCCAAGGATTCCGCCGCAGATTACGGCAAGGGTCAGGTAGACAACGTTCTGGTACTTGAAGGCCATCTGCACGCCAAGTACAAGGGTGACAAATCCTGCCCCCGTCTGAATTATGTCATCCATCTTCCTGGACATCCTGCCCGATAGCACCAGCCCCAGGAATGAACCAAAGACAATGGCGGCACAGTTAACAAAAACAGCAATCATGAAATTCAACTCCATATAGCGGCGGCAAAAACATCCATCCACTCAAGGAAAGCCTAAGCGCCAGCATCAAAAAATTCAATTTAAAATAAAAAAAGCAGCTACCGAAGTAACTGCTTTTAAGCTGCGGAGAACCTGACTTGAACAGGCACAGCTCTCGCCACTAGCACCTCAAGCTAGCGTGTCTACCAATTCCACCATCCCCGCATCTGCGTTGCCGCAAATCGTGATATTAATATAGCAAAACACAGGAACTTGGTCAATAGCAAAATACAAAAAAATTGCAGAAATTTGAAAAAAAATTGTTTTTTTTGATTATGCAACCGGAGATGCTGAATCAACTTCAGCATGACAGACCACCGGGATTGCCGTAATGATGACAAAATCAAATATATGGTCTAACTTAGTGTCTATGGAAGACAACAGAAAAACTTTCGACAAAATCCAGCTGCTCAACTTTATGACGGAAGACATAATCAGTTTTGCAGCACAAAAGCTGGGCCAGGATTTTCCCGACTACATTGACATGAACTGCGGCGCCATCCCCCAGGGAGAATACGAAAAAATCATCGACCCGGACAGCCCGGAGCAGTTCATCAAGCTGTACAAGACGACGGCCCTAAAAAGGCTGAACCTTGCAGCTTCCACCCTGCTTAAATCTGACGAAGCATTCATGAACCTTCTTGGAGACTATTTTTTACGCCAGGGAAAAAGACTTAAGGCCGACCTTCCCGGGCCGGAAAACCTTAGACAGGCTCTGGAACTCTTTGACCTTTGCGTTCTTGGTTCACGTGAAGGAAGGGTCATTATTGAAGAAACTGAGCAGATTGTAAAATGGAATTATCAGGATTCAAGGGATGCAGACGGACTTTACTGGAAGCTTATGGAATTCTTTATGCAGGGGATTTTTTCCGATACTCCTTTCTGCTTTTGTCTTCGCGACGGCTTGATTTTTGAGATTATGGTAAAAAAGGCATCATGAAACGTAAGCCGGTGGCATGTGCATGCTGACTCAGCATTCGCGATGCCCCAGGGACTGGCAAGCAGGCGTTGCGGGCGGCGCTTGAGCCCGCAGGGTGGGTAGTGCACAACAACGTGTGCACGTAGGGAGGGGCTCCTCCCCCCCCCCCGCTTGAAGAACAGATTATTCCGGTCTTGTTCCCGTATTTGTATCTGCAGCTACAGGCACCACATCAGGTTCTGCTTCAAGATGAAGCTTCTGGGCAACCTTCGGATAATGGCGGATCTGATAAAGGTCAGTATCCATTGCCATGACTTCCTTAATGGCATACCCCTTGAACATGGGTCGCTTGATTACAAACCTGCACCAGAAGAATGCATAGACGGCAAGGACAAGGGATACGATTCCAAAAATCATGTAGATGATTTTCTTAAGTTCCATGCTGGGGTCGATGTTCCATATCATGAACAGGTTTCCGATTACGCCAAAGACAGGAATCACAATTCCAAAAGGAAGCTTGAATGTTCGAGGTGCCTTGGGAAGTTTTTTGCGCAGAATGATTACATCAACATGAACCATAACGTAACAGAAAATCCAGAAAGAGCATCCTGTCAAAATCAGGAATACAAGGGAGTCACTGCTTGTAAGGCCTATGCCGTTGAGGACGCACATTACAAGGGCAACAAGTATGAGCCCAACATAAGGAGATCCGGCCGGAGTCTTTCTGAGGAAAGTTGAAGGAAGCAATCCGATTTTTGCCATTCCGGCGCACAGCTGGCTTACACCGAACATGGCCGTATTCAGGGTACTGATTACAGCAAGCATGGATACTACAGACATCCATACGGTTCCCGCCTTTCCAAGAAGAAGTGATCCGTACAGAATATGGGGCACGGTGCTTTCTGCCAGTGTTTCCCATGGGGTGTATCTGCTGAATCCGATTGTAATGAGAACCTGCATTGCAAGGATGATTACAAGGCTTAAAACCATTCCAAGAGGAACAAGCTTCCTTGAATTACGCACGTTTGGAGAAATCGGAACGATGAATTCAACTCCAATGAAAAGGAAGAATGCAAGACCAAGCAATGAAAGGGTATCCGTAAAGCTTCCGCACAGGACCGCCGGCTGCTCAACAACTGCAGATGGATTGGCCTTTACGCAACCCAAGAATCCCATGATGACGAGAGAAACAATGAGACCGTAAGCCACCACATTCTGAATTTTTGCAAACATGTCAACGCCAAAAAGATTCAGTACGAACAGGATGCAGATCAAGATAATCGCCGTAACGGCAGGACTTAAAGGAAGGCTTGGAAAAACCGTGCTCAAGGTATTTCCGAACATGGCAGCCTCTGAACTTCCCAAGATCATCTGGCAGCAAATGAATCCGCCCATGTTCGTAATGATGGTGACGAAAGGACCGCAGCTGGCCAAGGTAAACTGTGCAAGACCGCCGGTTAAGTTTGGCATGAGGGCATTCAGCTCGCAAATTGAAAGTGCAGTTAAAATGTTAAAGGCACAGGCAATCGACATGGTAACAATGAAAGGCAATCCAAGCAAGCTGGAACCCTGACCCAGTGAAAGCAGACAGCTTGTCGCTACAATAAGTCCGACTCCAGTTGCAATGACGCTTGGCAAACCCAATTTCTTCTGCTCTGCCATAAAAACTCCTGTAAAAAAATTAAATCACTAAAACTCAAACAACAAGTTCCGATCCGACTGCGGCTGACATCTCAATTTCAACCAGCTGGGCCGGTCTGTTAAGCTTTGCTATTGTAACGCCTGTACAAAGGGGCATTACATCATGGAAGATTTCCGTATATGCAGCCATTCCAGACTTGTCGAATTCCGGAGTCTGAAAAATCCTTACTTCATATACGTCTTCCTTTTTTCCGCCGGCCTGTTCAATGATCTTGATCTGTTTTTCAAGAATGTACTTCATCTGGGCATAAGAATCGCCTTCACCATAGACAGTTCCATCCGGCTGAACAGCTGTCGTTCCACCAACGTGGATTATGTCACCAATTCTGACAGCCCTGGAATATCCGGCCTTTGCCTCAAGGGGAGCCCCTGAAGAAAAATTTTTCCTTATCATCACTTGTCTCCTGAAATAAGTGCGTCCATTCCTTCTTCACCGGTGCGTACGCGGACAATGTTCGTAACGTCGCTTACAAAGATTTTTCCGTCACCAATGTGGCCTGTATACAATTCCTTCTTTAAGAATTCTATGAGGGCAGGTACCTCGCTTGTTGGAAGCACCATCATTACAACTTCCTTTGGCAAAAGCTGAATGTCTTTTTTTGCCTCCGTTTCAAATTCCTGGGTACCATGCTGGACACCGCATCCAAGAACCTGATAAACGGTCATTCCCGTGATCTTGAATTTTCCAAGGGCACTCTGGAGTGCCGTAATTTTTGAGATTCCTGTAATTACTTCTACGCGACTGAATTTTTCCATAAATGTCTCCTTATGTTTTGTTTCTTGACTAGCATCACTGGTCCTGTTCTTTAAAAGGGGCAGCTGCCCAGCAGGCGTTGCGGGCGGCGTTTGAGCCCGCTGGGTGGGTAGCGCACAACATAGGGGACGGTCATTGACCGGCACCGGCGTGTGCGCGCAGGGAGGGGCTCCTCCCACCTTGCGGTTAAACTACCATATTTGGTGTTTTCCACAGGTTGAGCTTTACACCGATTCCTTTTTCAAGGGCGTTTCTATAGACCATGGTTCCCCAGGCAACGTCTTCTACCGGCATTCCACCAACCGAATAAATGACGATTTCATCAGGATCACGGTGTACTGGAATTTTTCCCATGAGCACGTCACCAAGGTCATCAATCTGTTCCGGCTTCATTTTGCCTTCCGCAATCAGGTCCTCGACATGCACTGCAGGAATCGGAACCGTCTTGTATGCTTCAGGCGCATATTCTTCCTCCCAAGCTTCGTACAGCTTGATATTGTCTGTTACTGTTCTTGCCCGGTTGATGATAAAGTCATCGTCAAAACGAAGGGCTGCAGTGGTGCTGATTACACAACCCTTTTTTATCCATTCTTCCTTAATGTATGGATATACACTTGTGTCTCCTGTTGTCGGAGTTGATGTACTTACATATACGATATCTGAATCACGGACTGCTTCTTCTATTGATTCCACAGCATAGATTTCCTTTACTGAAGGATAGTCTGCCTTTGCCGCTGCAATGAACTTATCAAGGCTTGCCTGACCGCGCCCCTTAATCTTGATTGTTTCTATTCCAGGACGAACTGACATGATTGCAGCCAATGCAGTTTTGCTCATTACACCAGGTCCGACAATTCCTACAACTTTTGAATCTTCCCTTGCAAAGTATTTGTATCCAACTCCAGGCACAGCTCCTGTCCTGTATGCACTGAGAATGTTTGCACTCATGTAGGCAAGTGGAGCACCTGTATCCTTGTCATTCAATGTGAGCATAAGAATTGAGCGTGGAAGCCCCTTTGCACGGTTTTCAGCATTTGAGCCGTACCACTTCATTCCTGCCATGTCAAATTTTCCACCAAGGTATGCAGGCATCGCCATAAAGCGGCGGTCAGGCCCGTCTACAGGCATTTCCGGAAAAGGAGATTCCGCAGGGAAGGTAACCATTGTTCCATGAGAGTTTCCGTTTGCTCCTCCCATCCTGAAGTTGCCCACCTTCATGAGCTTGAACATTTCTTCCATTGCATCGATGCAGCCTGCCATATCTTTTACGCCAGCCTTGATCATGTCATCTTCACTCAAATACAAAAAATCTACTTCTGGATATGCCATTCTTGTTTCCTCCAAAAAAAATGGCGCTGTTTCCTATTTTCTTTAACTGAAGAAAATAGAATCCAACGCCTTTGTTGCTTTCTTATACATTCACTCTAATTAATTTATTTTCCATAAAATTGGAAAAATCAGAACTTTTTATCTTTTTATTGCCCTGACAGGTTTCATGCATTCCGTATGTTTTCCTTATACCTGGCTTCTTCCACTACCCTGACATATTCCCTCGGCGTTTTTCCGGAGCATTCCTTAAAATCATGTATAAAATGAGCCTGGTCATAGTATTCATATTCAGCAGCATAATCAGTAAGTTTTTCAAAATCCCTGTCATTCATGTCGCTTAGGAGAAACTGAAATTTTACAAGGCTGCACATCTGCTTTGCATTCATTCCAAGTTCCCTATCGAATATTTTGTTTATGTAGCGGGAGGTATATCCGGAAAGTTCTTCCAGCTGGCTTACCTTTACCATTCCCTTTCTTTCTATTATTAGCTCAAGTATCTGCCGGAACAGTGCTGATTTTTTATTTTCAGTACCAATATTTTGAAATTTTCCGTATTCTTCAAGAAAAGTTTTTATTCTTGAATCAAAATCCGTCTGAACTGCCATTTTAGTGCACATTTCTTTTGTAGACGAAAGTTCATCGAGTATTATTATGTTTCCAAGAATTTCCTTAGGCTGATATTCCCTTACAAATTTTATTGCACTAGGCTGAAGTCTTACGCCAAAATAATCCGCCCCCTTTTTTATTGAAAAAGTTCTTTTTTCTACGGTAATTCCTATGAGATGTGTGCGGAGTGTTCCGTCCTTGTATTCAAAAATCAGATTGCAGCAGCTGTCTACCATCAATGGTACAACAATATCTTCATCTCTCGTATTTGTAAAACTGAAAAAATGAGAAATGCCATCCTTGACATAAATTCTCTGGCAGAATTTTTTTTCGCCCAATACAAAATAAGGCTGAATGGAAATCAAATTTTCCCTTTCTTTTGAACACATAAATGTAACCCCTAAAAAAAAGACGCAAAAATGGCGGAAAATATTCCACGCACCTTTGCGTCTCATTTCATTATTATGAGATTACATGACAAAAAAGTCAACAAGTATTTTTGAAGTGCACCCCAGAAAGCTGAAAACAATCTTTGGGGGCACACTTCATTTTAGCCTGTTTTTTTTATATCGTCGGACTGTTTTTCCTATTTTGCAGGCTTAAATCTATCATACCTTAAGGGACTGATGTCTGCCGGGCATGTTCCGGTGCAGATAAGTTCCGCTATGTTATATGCTGCCGCAGGTCCAATTCCAAAACCATGTCCTGTAAAACTGCATTCCACATACAGTCCGGGAACTTCATCAACCTTGCTTACAGTTGCGCATCCATCTACACAAAAATCACCGTATCCGCCCCAGGCACGTACGACCTTTGCGTTTTCCAGCATTGGGAAATATCCAAGGATTCCGCGGCTTGTTGCACTTACCATACTTGATCCTACAAGTGGATACGAATCATCCATGCGCGGATGAACTTCATCGTAGCCATCAGTTCCGCCCATTACAAAAGATCCATGCTTAGTCTGATGTCCGTAGAAGTCTGCCATTGCAGTACCAAGCATTTGCTTAAACATCTGTGGTTCTGCCTCTGTTACAAGACATGTAAGGGCATGCTTTTTCATCGGAATGTTTATTCCAACTGTTGCAAGTATTTCATTTGACTCATAACCTGCAGCTACAACTACAGTTTCAGCTTCAAAGCAAGTCTTTTCTTCTCCTTCTCCAGCTTCAACGCCAGTCACTTTTCCAGCCTTTGTTACAATGCGGCTTACCTTTGCTCCTGTAATGAAATCTGCACCAAGAGCTCGGGCACACTTGTAATATCCAAGAGTTGTTGTCAAAGGATTTGCATGTCCATCAGTTGCGCACCATGAAGCACATGTCACTTCATCACTTAAGTAAGGATTGATCTTTTTTACTTCAGCAGCGTCAATCATCTTTACTTCAACACCACACGCATTTGCACCATCAGCAAGCTTTTGAAGGATAGCACGATGCTGTTCATTTTTTCCAAGGCGAAGGTTTCCTTCCTGTGTATACTCAGTGTCTACACCAAGTTCTTCGCTGAGCGTAGGCCATATATTCTGGACACCCCACTTCATGAGGGGAAGTTCTTTTGGATTTCTTCCCGACTGACGAACACCACCTCCATTACGGCTTGATCCACCATTTCCAATATAGTCAGTTCCTTCCAGTACAATAACACTCTTGCCTTTTTTGGCAAGATAGTATGCTGTTGCATTTCCGACAATTCCTGCACCAATTACTATTACATCTGCTTTTGTCTTCATATCCTGCCTCCTATAAAACTTCGCTTGCAAGAGTTTTCATTTCTGTCGGGCGAATCGGGCCTCGGCTTGTTGCCGGTGTAATCGTTGATGGACTTACTTTCTGTTCTGCAGCGACAATTCCCTTGACAAGCTTTGAACAAGTCTGGCCCTGACAAAGCCCCATTCCGGAACGGAGATAGCGCCTGATTTCCTGCATTGTAAACATTCCTTCATGAACTGCTTTTCGGATTTCGCCTTTTGTTATTTCTTCACAGCGGCAGATGATCATGTCATCATCCGGACCTGGAATAAACTCACCTATATCTCTGCTTCTATCATTCATCATAACATTGCCTCCTATTCAGCCTTGAAAAATCTTGCCCTGTCAGCAAATTCATTTGGTACCTTCATTGTAAGAAGATTTGTCTTGTCATAAGCTGGACTAGATTTTACTCCTACAACTTCCGCTTCACAAATCTTTTCACCACTGCGGCTTAAACCATATCCCTTTGTTCCCTTTTCCGGCAAAGGAAGAAATTCATAAGGCAATGTGATGCTGGTATATCCCGGTTCAAAATCTTCATGAACAAGAAAAATTGCCTGACCAGAACATGAAGCTACGCACATTCCGCAACCTGTACACTGAGCACTGCAGTCAACCTGAGGCAAAGCAGTAATGCATGATCCAATCTTGATGCAGTGTTTCTTGCAGGCATCCTGACACGGATTACACGGAATATTCTGCGTACATTCAATTACAGGGTGTAATACAGTTTGCCTTGTGAATCCAGGAAACTTTACGATTTCTTCATCTGCAACAAACCCCTTTGTAAGAAGATTCATGCTGACAGGAATTCCTTCGTCTGTTTTTTCAATGAGCCTTCCCCTGTTACATGGAGCAAACATTCCCTGTCTGAGGGAATCAAGGTCAGCAGCATATGCTGCAGTTTTTTCAGACATTACTGACTCTTCTGTAAATCCAAGCTTATATGCCGCACGAAGACCTGCAGTCTTTCCTTTAATCATTGCGGCACTTGCCTCTTCAATTCCGCTTACATCACCTGCAGCAAAAAGACATGGAACAGAAGTTTCCCCGTATTCATCAACTATAGGAACCTGCCCACCACGGCGCGGATTATCTTCCATTTTACAGCCACTCATTTTAAGAAGCTGGCTCATGGGACTTAAACCTACGGCAACACATACTGTATCTACATCAAAATGAATTTCAGTTCCAGGAATAATCTTAAAGTGTTCATCAACCTTACCTATTGTAACACCTTCAACTTTTTCATCACCTTCTACTTTCTTTATCGTATATCCCAGATAGAAAGGAACTCCAGTTCTGGCAACCTTTGCAGCATGAACTCCGTATCCACCAATGCGCGGCGCTGCATCTACAAGAGCTGCAACTTCACATCCACACTGAAGGAGCTGGAAGCTTACAACGAGCCCTACGTTTCCAGAACCAAGCATGAGGATTTTCTTTCCAGGCTTTACTCCATGAAGATTCATCAATGTCTGGGCTGCACCGGCACCTATAACACCAGGCAATGTCCACCCTTCAAAAGGAACCATGTTTTCAGCAGCACCCGTAGCAATAATCACGCTGTCAGCCTTATAATGATGAATTGCCCCGTCATGACTTACGGTTACTTCCTTGTTTTCAAAAATACCGGTTACAGTCGCATCCAGTTTTACCTCAACACCAATATCACTTGCTTCCTTGAGCAGCTCATACCCAATGTTGAAGCCACGGATCTTTGCCTTATGTTCCTTTGAACCAAAAAATTTATGAATCTGCTTAAAAAGCTGACCGCCCGGCTTATGGTTTTCATCAAATACCATAACGCTCATTCCATGCCTTGCAGCCTCAATTGCTGCACTGAGTCCTGCAGGACCTGCTCCAACTACGATCAAGTTATATCTTTTCATGATTTTTTCTCCCTTGTCCTGTTACCAGCTCTTTTCTGCTGAACTGCCGTACTGGGTCTGAACATTCATACCGGCCTTCAATGGTGTGATACATGTACGGGTATTTGGAACACCGTCAACAACCATAACACAGTCTGTACATCTTCCGATCGCACAGAATATTCCCCTCGGCTTATGCTGTCTGGCTGTTTCACGATGCTTAAGGATTCCATTGGCTTTCAATGCAGCAGCAATAGGTTCACCTTCGTACCCCTGCATTTCTTTTCCATCAAAAATAAAAGTTACGATGCTACCCTTTTCCGGCACACCTAAAATCGGATGTTCTGAAATTCTATCGCTTTCCATTCTCGTACCTCACTTATTGCAAAGGGACTTTAGCCCTGCATTAGTTTACGATAAGAGAATAAATCCATTTTTTTTAAGAAAATTGTAATAATTGGAACTAAAAACGGCTGCTTCTGCTTAAGATTGCCCTTGCCGTGTCTGAGGCATACTTTAATCCCACGGAAAAAAGAACGGGGAATAGAACCAGGTACATGGTAACCGTCACCCGGCCATTTCTTGCAAGCCATGCACGTTTCAGCTGGCTCCATATCTTAAACACCGCAGGAATGAAATTTATGAACATGGAAATCACCATGGAAAAGGAAGGCTCCTTTTTTACGGGGAGAAAGCGGCGGACAGCAAGCTCAATTGATTCAATTCCTTCCTTAAGCTCCAGGGAAGTAGAAGTCTTGAACATCAGGGAAGCGCTCTGGTTGCACGCAAGAAATTTAAGCACCAGGGAATGGGTCTTTCTGTCGTGGATCGTCGCAATGCAGGATTCCCAAAGGGATGAAAGAAAGTCAGGATTCTGTTCCAGTCCCTGGCCGTACCGTGCAAAGGTTCCCCCAAGGATTCCCAAAAGATAGAGGAAAATTCCATACCACAGCACTGGCACCAAATCCGCAAGCTGTTCCCTGAGGGTAAACCTAAGGCAGAAAAAAAGAACAAACTGCAAAAGGATAAAGATGGCCGCAACCCTAAGGTCAAGGGAAAATATCAGGATGTTAAAGACCGGGATAAAAAGAATTTTCTTCCATGCCTTCATCCTGTGCACAAAAGAATTTCCCGCCTTGTAGCTGAATGCAGAATAACCGCCCATGAACTGCCACCCTACCACACAAGCTGCTGGACGGTGCTGTAACTTGCAAGGGGATTCCTGATGTTCCACTGCTCAAGATTTTCCCCAAGGCCTTCCTCCGGAGTTCCGTCAAAAACCTTGTCCCCACGAAACAGCACCATAAATCGGTCTGCAAGGCCCAGGCATTTTTCAAGTTCATGGGTCAGGACAATGACCGTCTTCTTCTGTTCCTTGAGTTTTTTTATGAGGGCATTGACCTGCCTTACTCCACCAAAGTCCAGGTTTGCATAGGGTTCATCAAAGATGATTATTGGAAGATCCATGGAAAGCATGCATGCAACGGCAAGACGCCTTTTTTCCCCGCCAGACAAAAATCTTGCAGGATAGTCTGCCTTCTTTGTAAGTCCCGTCTGCTCAAGGGAAGACCTTACGGCTTCTTCAACCTCAGCCTTCGTCTTCTTCTGATTCTTTGGGCCAAAGCTTATGTCCTCGGCAGGGGTTTCTCCAAGAATCTGGGTATCCGCTTCCTGAAAGACAAGGCCTGCCCTTCCGTAGGATTCCACGGAACCTGCATCCGGCTTTTCAAGGCCTGCAATTATGTTCATGAGGACACTCTTGCCGGAACCGTTTTCACCGCCGATTACGACAAGTTCCCCTTCATTGATGGAAAAGGAAACGTCATTGACGGCATTTATCTTTCCGTTGACTGTGGAGAAAGACTTTGTTACGTGACTTACAATTACCTGGTTCATTGGTTTCCTGTCATTCCGAACGCTACGATGCAACCCACGCCCTTGCTACGGCTAAGGATTCGGAATCTCAACATTACAAATTCAGCATTCAAACAGCCAAACTAGTCCTTAATGTACTGGGCCACAACAGGACGAATCTTGAGGGAAACAAGAATTACAAAGACTCCCTTGAGAAAATCCACAAGAAGGAATGGAGCAAAAAATGTCGTAAGGAAAAGCCTGAGGGCACCTGCAACACCAAGTTCATCCTTCTTAAATGCGATTACATAGAAAACTTCCGGCAGATACAAAAGAATGAGGCCTGCAAAAACCGCAATGTTAAGCCTTATGAGGGAAGGAATGGAAAGTTTCTTTTCTTCCACGGAAGGACGCCCTGCAATCAAGGCTGCACAAAGGGCACCAAAAACCCACCCGATCCTGAATCCTCCGTTAATGTTCATGAGCACCTGGAATCCACCCTGACCGCCTGCAAAAATCGGAAGGCCGATAACGCCAAGGACAAAAAAAAGCGCAGTTGGAGCCACGCCCCAGATTCCACCAAGCAAAACTGCCGTCATGATGCACACTGCATTCTGGATTACGATTCCGCTCTGGAGTCCCGGAAGGGGAACGCGGAAAAAACTTGTGGCACAGATGATTGCCGCAAAAAAGGCAATTACTGCGGAACGGATGATTTTTGAATTCATTTTTACAACCTCATTTTTTTAGCTTATTTCTCGCTTGGATTTTACGATACCCCCATGGTAATGTCAATTATGTCCGTCCCGGGAATATTGAAGGCTTCTCAAAAATTGCATTTTTTAGGGACTCCATTGAGTTTTTGAAAGGCCCCATGTATATTATACCCATGAATGTTACATCAAAGGGAATACATGGAATTCTTGTGGACGACGAAAGCCGGTGCCAGCACTACCACACAAAGCTTGACATCATCGCAAACAGATGCTCAGTGTGCAGGAAACTGTACGCATGCTACCAGTGCCACGACCAGCTGGAAGACCATCCCTTTGGCCCCGTAAACCCAAGTGACCCGGATTCCGTCATGTGCGGAGTTTGCGGAAGAACTTTTTCATACAATGAATACCACCAGTGCTGCAGCTGCCCGGACTGCGGTTCCACCTTTAACCCAAGGTGCAGCCTCCACAAGGATATATATGCCAATGGGTGACGTTTACATTGCCGGAGGCCTTCGCACATACATTGGAGCTGCAAACAAGGCCTATAAGAACATTCCTGCAGAAGCCCTGGCCGCCGCAATCCTGAGGCAGCTGGACCTTGATGCTGCAAAAAGGGGAATTTCCATAGACACGGTAATCGCCGGCAACGCAACTGGCGGCGGCGGAAACATTGCCCGACTTTCACTCCTTACTGCAGGAATGAAGGACTCGGTTGCAGGCATAACCCTGGACGCCCAGTGTGCATCAGGTCTTGAAAGCATAATCACAGGCTACGCAAGAATAAAAAGCGGACTCAGCCAATGCACCATAGCCG
The DNA here is from genome assembly GCA_024400955.1 of Treponema sp. Classification (GTDB taxonomy): domain Bacteria; phylum Spirochaetota; class Spirochaetia; order Treponematales; family Treponemataceae; genus Treponema_D. The sequence continues at coordinate 11,917 of JAKSLY010000033.1, read as the reverse complement.
GAGGAACGGAAAGTGCATCAACAAGATGCATAAGAAGCTGGAACCCAAACCATCCAAACTACGATTCTTCAAGGAATTCCAACGCCTACCAGTCGGCACAGTTCATACCGGAAGACTTTTCGGAAAATTCCATGATCCGCGGTGCAGACGAGACCTGCCGCAAGCACGGAATAAGGGCCGAGGACATGATTCCCCCAGCCATGGAAAGTCACAAAAATGCAGAAGCAGCACGGCAAAATGGCGACCTGAAAAAAATTCTTTTGCCCTGCTTTGGAGCCCATGCAGACCAACTCATAAGGCCTGCCATCACGAAAAACTTTGTCTCAAGGCTGAGGCCCGTCCTTCAGGGAGGAATCATAACCCCTGCCACCAGCTGCCTATTCAGCGACGGAGCTGCCTTTGTCACGCTGACCGATGAAAGGCTGCCCTTTTTTACTTCCGGGGAAGAAAATTCCAGTCCAAGGAAAAATTCCTTCTATAAAATAGTGGAAGCCTGTTCCGTGGGAGCAGACAGATTCCTCAGCCCCGAAAGCCTTATTGTGGCAATCAAGACCCTCCTTAAAAAATCAGGGCTCAGGGCACAGGACATAGACAGGATCGACTACAACCAGGCCTTTGCATGCGTGGACATCCTGTACAGAAAAGAATTCTCCAATCCTTCCAACGCCTTTGGTGGAGCCCTTGCATACGGACATCCCTACGGAGCAAGCGGAGCCATGATACTGCTGCACCTTATCTGCGCCATGGAAAAATTCAATGAAAGCCTTGGCATTGCAGCAATTCCAGCCGCAGGGGGAACGGCATCCGCCATATTGATCCAGCGGGAACAGGACTAGGCCATGAAAGAGCTCCTTGTCATAAGGGAAAAAGATCCCAATCAGCAGCTTAAACTTTTTTTTGATTCCCTCCGTAGTTCCCTCCATGACCACTGCGGCCTCAATAATCCCCATAACCTCACTGCCCCCGCCGACATGGAAAAAATTCCACTCATTGTGCCGGAGACGTTTCCAGAAGACCTGCTCAAGGATATTACAGTTCCTCCCAAATCCGACTTTGCAGTATGTTCAAGCGGAACCACAGGCACTCCAAAAATCTATTTCAGAAGCCTCCAAAGCTGGCAGGGATTCCTCCCGGAGCAGGACAAGACCTTCGGCATAACCCCTTCCTCAAGAATGTTCATCCACGGCTCCCTGGCTTTTACAGGCAACCTTAACATGGCCTTCGAGGCAATGCTTTTACCCTGCTTCCTTTACATCTCAAGCACCCTCCGTGCAGAAACCTGGGCACAGGAAATTTCAGAAAACAAGATAGACGCAATATACATGATTCCAGACAAACTTCACCATCTTGCAAAAACCGGAAAAACATTCCCGTCCATCAAGACCATAATATGCGGCTCCCAGTTTATCTCCCGGCGGCAGCATGATTCCTTCTCAAAGGCCTTTCCAAATGCAAGAATCTTTCTATATTATGGCACCTCGGAAACGAGCTACATATCCTGCAAGCAGCTTGACGACCCGGCTTCCATGGATCCATTCTGCGTGGGAAAAATCTTTGACTCCGTAAAGGTCCAGATAGATTCCCTGGACCACATAAGGGTAAAATCCCCCTGGCTCACATGCGGCTGTTCTACAGAAGAATTTTTTGACACAAGGGACACGGGATTCATAAAAAACGGCATGCTTTATCTTACGGGGCGGTCAGATGACGTCATAAACATTCACGGAGAAAAAATCGCAAAAAGCCTCATCGAGCAATGCCTTATAAGCCATCCCCAGATAGACGAGGCATTCATATCGTGCCAGCTGTCCGATGGAAGGAACATCATAGTGGCCCACATCGCAGGAAAAAATCTGCCATCCTCAATTCCCCAGGACGTATTCAGCAGAATTCCCCCTCTATTCATCCCTAAAAAATACGTGAAATACGAAAAACTGCCGCGAAACGAAAGCGGAAAAATATGCATAAAGACATCTCTAAAAAACAAGGAGACCACCCCATGACGGCTACCCAGGCAATCCAGGAAAGAAGAAGCATCAGAAAATACACTGACCAGGCCATAGACAGGGCTACAATAGAAAAAATCCTCAACTGCGCCATCCTTGCCCCTTCGGCAAAAAACCGCCAGCCGTGGAAATACATTGCATGCACCGGTTCCACACGCGAAAGAATCCTCAAGGCCATGAACGAAGGAATCAAAAGGGAAATCAAGGGCGACATGCGCATTCCGGAATTCAAGAACGGACTTGCCGATGCAAAAAACACGGCAAAAATAATGGAACAAAGCCCGGTCCTCATAGTCATCCTGAACACACAGGATTCCAGCCCTTTCCTGCCGGAAGAACCAAGGGAACGCATTACGGAAATATGCAACACCCTTTCCATAGGTGCATCGGTTGAAAACCTGATTCTTGCAGCCACGGAAGAAGGACTTGGAACCCTATGGATTGCCAACACATGCTTTGCCTACGAAGAACTCGCCAGGGAACTTGAAACCGACAGCCAGATAGCAGGCATCGTTGCCCTTGGATACGCCGCAGAAAATCCACCTCCACGGCCAAGAAAGCCCTTCAACGAACTGGTAGAATTCCGCGACTAGGCAACCGCGGCCAGCCAACCACAAGTCCACTTGCAAATCCAGCCGCAAGACCTGGCATAGATCCCATCCATAAACCATAAAGCCAGACAGAGGCCCGCATTCCGCTTCTCCCCACAAAAAAAGCACATGTTTCTATTGACAGAAACATTTCCACATGTTACTATAAATAGAAACTGTTACTATAGATAGTAACATCGCAAAACCGCCCCTGGCCGGAAAAGAACAACCCAGAGGCGCAAAAACAATTCAAACCGGAGCACCTATGGACAAGAGAACAGATTCACTTTACAAGAGCCTTTCCAGCGAACGCTACACTCCATATTCATTGGCAAGAAAAATCGGGGCAAAAGCCATCCTTGAATCCGCAAGTTTTGCAAAGGGCCGCGAAAGATATTCAATCTTAATGACGGAAGAAGCCTTCAAGGTAATTCAGGACGAGGACGGAGTTGCATTCCTCGTGGACGGAAAGCGCATTCCATTTGATTCATCAAAGGCAGACAGCCGCGATGCCCTTGGCCACAAAAAGGAAGCTGACATTCTGGATGCAGTGCTCTACGTTGCAGAACAGAACAAGACACCGGCAACTGGAGCCAATGCAGAAATCCCGATTCCTGCCAGCGGCCTTGGATACCTTAGCTATGAATTCGCCGCCCGCTGCGACAACATCAAGTTCTTCGAGCAGAAAGACGAACTAAAGATTCCGGAAAGCTTCTTCATTGCAGGACACATCTACATTGTATTCGACCACTTTACGGAAACCATGCACATATTCGGCCTCAACTACAACGAACACCAGATCGACCTCCAGGCAGCCATCGACCGCCTCATCAAGCGCATGAACGACATGGACTTCTCATACGTGGAAGAACCGCCGACACACTTCGAGTACAGGATGATCACAGACCTGGAGGAATCCAAGAGGGAATATGTAGAAAAAGTGGAAGCCCTCAAGAAGCACATCATAGCAGGAGATATAATCCAGGCAGTACCAAGCCGCCGCGTACAGATTGAATGCGAGGCAAGCGCCATGACGGTCTACGGAAAGCTCCGCAAGGTAAACCCAAGCCCGTACCTTTTCTACATCGACTTCGGCGACTTCCAGCTCACTGGTGCAAGTCCTGAAAGCCTTGTGCGCGTAAGAAACGGAAAGGCAAGCATCCACCCGATTGCAGGAACCATCCACCGCGGGGCAACTGACGCAGAAGACGAGGCACTCAAGCAGGAACTGGTATCAAATCCAAAGGAACGTGCAGAACACCTTATGCTGGTAGACCTGGCACGAAACGACCTTGGCCGCGTATGCAAGGAAGGCAGCGTAACCGTACCGCAGTTCATGGAATGCGAGCTCTACAGCCACGTCATCCACATCGTCTCCAACACGGAAGGTTTTGTCCGCGAAGGCGTAAAGCCAATCCAGGTGCTCCGTGCATCATTCCCGGCAGGAACAGTTTCAGGTGCACCAAAAATCAGTGCCATGCAGATCCTGAGCGGCCTTGAAAAAACAAAGCGCCGTTTCTACGCAGGAGCTGTAGGTTACGTTCAGTGCAACGGTGACCTTGACTTCTGCATCACAATCCGCAGCACACTCAAGCAGGGCAACGTGTACTCACTCCAGGCCGGCGGCGGAATTGTTTACGACTCAAACCCGGAACGTGAATTTACGGAAACATGCGAAAAGCTTGGAGCCCTTATCGACACTCTTACAAAGTAGGGCGTTCCCGGTTTTCAACCGGTCGGGTGTTCCGTGGCTTGCTGCGCGCGGTAATGTGGATGTCCTGATTTTCAGGCCATCCGCATCACTGCCTCCGGCACCACTCCATACCCTAACGCGTCACCAAACTAAAATGATCCAGGAGAAATAAAAATGATACTTTTCATAGACAATTACGACAGCTTCACATTCAATGTAGTTCAGGCATTCCAGGTTGCCACAAAGGAAGAAATCAAGGTTGTGCGCAATGACGAATTCAAGGTGGAAGAACTTGCCGCCATGAAGCCGGACTATCTTGTAGTTTCACCAGGACCTGGAAACCCAAGCCAGGCCGGAGTAAGCATTGAGGCCATCCGCTATTTCGCAGGAAAGATTCCCATCCTCGGAGTATGCCTCGGCCACCAGTCCATCGGTGAAGCATTCGGTGCAAAAATCGTGGGTGCAAAATTCATCAAGCACGGAATCGTGGAAGACATCGACCTTGACGGCCGCGGACTTTTCAGGATGATCGGAAAGACAGCCAAGTACACACGCTATCATTCCCTTGTCATCGACGAATCCACATTGCCTGCAGAATTTGAAGTTACAGCACGGGCCAAGGACGGAGACATCATGGGCATCCGCCACAAGACCCTTCCAATCGAAGGCATCCAGTTCCACCCGGAATCAATTGCCAGCGAACAGTGCCAGCAGCTTATAAAGGGATTCCTCAACTACCACCGCGAGAATTTCCCGTCACAGGATTATCTTAACCAGCTTCTTGCAGGAAAGGACCTCACGGAAGAACAGGCTCAGGCCTTCATGGAAATAGTTGCCGAAGGAACAATGGACGAACGCATCATGGCTGCAATTCTCGTGGCCATCAGCGCAAAGGGACCTGTAGCTGCAGAAATGGCAGGATGTGCAAAGGCACTTCTCAAGGTAAAGACTCCATTCCCATGCAAGTCAAAGGGACTTGCAGAAATCGTCGGAACAGGCGGCGACGGCAAGGGAAGCTTCAACATTTCTTCCCTTTCGGCAATCATCGCTGCAAGCTGCGGCCAGAATGTTGCAAAGCACGGAAACCGCGCAGTTTCTTCAAAATCCGGAGCCGCAGACTTCTACGAAAACCTTGGCCTCAACATCATGGCAAAACCTGAGCAGACTGCAAGACTCGTGGACGAGACGGGATTCGGCTTCCTCATGGCCCCGGTTTACCATGCAGCCATGCGCTTTGCAGCACCGGTACGCAAGGTCCTCGGAATAAAGACCATCTTCAACATCATGGGGCCACTCCTAAATCCGGCCAGCGCAGAATACGAAGTTCTCGGCGTATACTCAAAATCCCTCATGAACGACTATGCCCATGCAGCTAAATCCCTCGGGGCAAAACGCGTAATGGTAATCTGCTCCGATGACGGCTACGACGAAATCTCACCATGCGCCCTCACCCACGCATTTGTAATTGACGAAAAGGGAAAGGAATCCCAGTTCGTAATCGACCCTGCAAAATTCGGAATCACCGATGCAGACGAAAACGAACTCATGGGTGGAAACGGTGCAGAAAACGCAGCCCTTGGAATGGAAGTTCTCAAGGGAGCAGGACGCAGGACAATCCGCTATGCAGTTGCATTAAATTCCGGAGCCCTCTTGTATATTTCAGGAAAAGCCCGTACCCTCAAGGAAGGATATGATGCAGCCATGGCAGCTATCGATGACGGACGCGCACTGGCAAAGCTCAAGCAGATCCAGGAAGTAAGCAACAGCCTGTAGGAAAATATGTCAGAAAGAAACATTTTAGACGAGATAGTAAACCGCCGCAAAAAGGACATTGAACAGTCCGGATGGGAATTTGGCTTCAAGATTCCAGAAACCCGCACCAGAAAGGTACATCCCTTCCTGGATTCAAAGGGTGTCATCCTGGAAGTAAAGCGTGCAAGCCCAAGCAAGGGAGACATCGCGCCAGACCTGGATTCCGCTGCCACAGCACTCTCCTACGCCCAGGCAGGGGCTGCTGCAATTTCATGCCTCACGGAGACAAACTACTTCAAGGGAACCCTGCAGGACCTGATGAATGTATGTGGCGCAGTAGACGACTTTGAAAAGCAGACGGGAAAGCCAGGACCAGCAGTCCTCAGAAAAGATTTTCTCATCGATGAAAAGGAAATCGAGGTTGCATATCGTGCAGGTGCCGATGCGGTCCTTCTGATTTCCCGCATCCTTACAACGGAAAAAATGATTTCCATGGCAAAAAAATGCCAGGAACTTGAACTCACAGCCCTGGTGGAACTCCGCCTTGACGAAGACGTGGAAAAACTTGCACAGGTTGTAAAGCAGGTTGATAAAAAATACCTGGTTGCAGGCGTCAACAGCCGCGACCTCAGGGACTTTACCATCGACCTGCTCACCCCATGCGCCATGCTCGGCAAGATCCGCAAGGTTCTCGGACAGGATGCCCGCGTAATATTTGAAAGCGGAATCAGGACTCCCCAAAGCGCAGCCTTTGCAGGAAGCCTCGGCTTTGCAGGAATGCTCCTTGGTGAAGCAGCTGCAAAAAATCCCCAGATCAGAAGCCAGCTTGTAAAAGCCTTCGTTGAATCAAAAGAGACTGCCAATGCCCGCTTCTGGAACGCCTATTCAGCAGAAAAGGAAAAAGTCCACGTAAAGATTTGCGGACTTACAAATGCAATGGATGCAGAAAAATCCGCCCAGCTTGGCGCCGACTTCCTGGGATTCATATTCTGGAACAAATCCCCCCGCCATGCTGATGAAACTGCAGTCAGGGATTTCTGCAAATCGAAGGCAGCAGAAGGAAAAAAACTTGTCGGCGTAATCGTGGACCCGGATGATCCGGAAGCACAGACTGCCATCAGCCTTGCAAGGGAAGGAGTGATTCAAGTCCTCCAGCTCCACACCATGGCATGCGCACGAAAGTTTCTTGCCAATGAAGAATGCAGAAAGCTGCCCCACTATGCAGCAATAAACATTTCATGCGACCAGGACCTTGCACTCCTTGATGAACTTTTCGACATGGGAGAACCAAGGGTTCTTGTTGACGCCCAAAGCGGAGACAAGATCGGCGGAACTGGAAAGCAGATATCAAGTTCCCTTGTACAGAAGGTTCAGAAGAAATACAGGTTGTGGCTTGCCGGTGGAATCACCCCCGACAACGCAGGAAAGATAAGGGAAGAATTTCATCCTGAACTCATGGACTGCGCCAGCGGTGTTGAATCAGAACCTGGAAAAAAAGACTTTGACAAACTTGAAAAACTTTTTAAGGAAATATGAAAATGGCACATTCAGAAAATGGATTTTTTGACAACTACGGCGGAAAATACGTTGCAGAAGTTCTGCGCCGCCCTCTTGACGAACTGGAAATTGCTTTCAAGGAAGCCATGGCTGACCCTTCCTTCATAAAGGAACTTGAAATAATTCAGAAGGACTACATCGGCCGCGAGACTCCCCTCCTTTACGCAGAAACTGCAACAAAGCTTCTAGGTGGAGCCAAGATCTACGTAAAGCTTGAAGGCCTTGCAAACACAGGCGCCCACAAGATAAACAATGCCATTGGCCAGTGCCTCCTCGCAAAGCGCATGGGAAAAAAGCGCATCATTGCAGAAACTGGAGCCGGCCAGCATGGAGTTGCAACAGCAGCAGCATGCGCAAAGCTTGGCCTTGACTGCACAGTATACATGGGTGAAGTTGACGTAAGGCGCCAGCAGCCAAACGTAGCCGCCATGGAAATGTACGGAGCCAAGGTTCATGCCGTAACAAGCGGAAGCCGCACCTTAAAGGACGCCGTAAACGAAGCCATGCGCGACTGGGCAGCAAATCCTGATACAACCCATTACGTACTGGGTTCAGCACTGGGACCTGCCCCTTTCCCAGACATGGTGCGCGAATTCCAGAGCATAATCGGTAAGGAAGTAAAAAAGCAGTGTGCAGAACGCGGAATCAAGCCAACAGCCCTCATCGCATGTTGTGGTGGAGGTTCAAATTCCATCGGATTCTTTGCACCGTTCATCGACGAAAAGGAACCACGCCTCATTGCAGTTGAAGCCGGAGGAATCGGACCTGGAGTCGGGGAAAACGCAAGCCGAATGACAGGCAACGCAGGCCGCGAGGGAATCATGCACGGATACAAGTCACGCTTCCTTCTTGATGAAGACGGCCAGGCACTGGAAACCAGATCCATCAGTGCAGGTCTTGACTACTGCGGAATCGGCCCACAACTTGCAACCCTCGGCGCACAGGGACGCATCGAATTCACATCAGCACTGGACAAGGAAGCCCTGGACGCACTCAAGTTCTTTGCCAAAAACGAAGGAATTCTCTTTGCCATGGAAAGTTCCCACGCTGGAGCCGAAGCAATCAAGCTTGCCCCAAAATTAAGCAAAGATGACGTAATCATCGTAAACATGAGCGGCCGCGGAGACAAGGACATCTTCATCACATGCCCCGTATTCCGCCCGGAAGAATGGAAGCAGTTCCTCATTTCAGAGCTCAAACGCCTCGAGGAAAACAAGGACATCCACAACGCCGACCTCATGAAGGATCATTGAAAAATAATGGGGGGAAAGCCTTCCCCTACGTGGCTGTCTAGTTAGACAGCCACTACCCCTTCTGCGGGGACACCCCGCAACGCCCCGTTAAAATATTATGGAGAATACATTATGTCAGAAAAGATAAAGTTAATGAGCCACCTGGTAGCCGGCTATCCAACAGACGAACTTGCAATGAACGCCGCACGTGCCCTCATTGCAGGTGGTGCCAACATTCTTGAAATCCAGCTGCCATTCAGCGACCCAAGTGCAGACGGTCCTGCAATCCAGGGAGCATGCACTGAAGTATTGAACAGAAAATACAGGACTGCAGACGGCCTCAAGTTCATCGAAAAAATCCACGCAGAATATCCTGAAGTACCGATATACCTCATGAGCTACGGCAGCCTCATCTACACTCCGGGTGTTGAAGCATTCTGCAAGAAGGCCGCAGCAGTTGGCGTCAAGGGAATGATCATCCCTGACCTGCCCTTTGACTACGACGAAGGACTTACGGCAGCATGCAAGGCAAATGGAATGATCAACATTCCTGTAGCAGCTCCAAGCATGAGCGAGGAACGCCTTTCAAAGCTTGCCAATGCCGGATTCCCATACATCTATGCCGCCCTCAGAACCGGCATCACCGGAACCGACACAAAAATTGATGAGGCTACCCTCACTTTCCTCAAGAAGGTAAGCGCCGGCGGAAGCAAGATTTATGGTGGATTTGGAATCTCAAACGGAGTTCAGTCAGCAGCCCTTGCAGATTCAGTAGAGGCAGTTGTTGCAGGTTCAGTTTTTGTACGCATCATTACGGAAAACAAAAATGATGCTGCAAAGCTCTACGAAGCCGTAAAAGCCAAGGCTGCAGAAATCACCCATTCATAAAAAAATCGGGGATGTCCCAAAAGCATGTTCCATGCTGCATCAACAGGCGGCATGAAACAGACATCTCAGACATCCCCAATTGGCTATAGGCAAAACCACAAAAATAAGATGATAAGAAAAATCCTGCTCATTTCAGTCATTGCATTTTCATTCATCTCCTGCAAGTATCAATCCGACTCGGAGGAAGAGATTCTTGTCGATGCACCAGCACAGATTGCAGAACGTGCGTACAACTTCGCCCTACTGTACAGGGACTCTCCCACAGAATACTTTTACGGCGGCCAGGATCCTGTAAGACGATTAATAAAAATCGACTGCTCGGGGCTTGTAATAATGTGCTACAAATATGCAATGGTAGACACACAATACTCCCTTATTGAACCTGACATGACAGCAAGCTATATGCACAATAATGCCACCAGAAAAATTTTAATGGACCAGCTTAGAAAGGGAGATTTAATCTTCATGGGAGAACCAGACAGTAAAACCATATCCCACATAGCCCTGTTTGAAAAGATTGAGAATGGAGAAATATATTTTATCGACAGCACCCAAAAGAACAGCATAAACGGAGTAACAACCCGCCATTACAGCACAAATGATGAAAGATTCAAATCCTTCGGAATCATGAAGCTAAAAATCCAGCCATAACCTACTGCCAGACAGCATCTGTTACAGATTTACCCTTGGTTCTGTAATTGTAACAAAATAAAAATTTAATTCCGAATCCTTTCCTTCAACTTGCTGCCGTCAACTGTATTGGTAAGATGGACAGGTTCCCCAATCAGGTCACCTTCAGAATCAATCAGCCCTACCTGAGCATATATTCCCTTTGACGTTACATTTTCCTTACAAAATCCAGTAACATCAAATGTATAGTCGGCAAACATTTGTTCCTCAGTCATTCCATCAAGGTTCACCTCATTGGTTCCAACCCACATCCAGTTCTCCCCATCAGAAAATATATTAAACCTGAACTTTAACCCCTGATGCTTGCCATAAATAAAGGCGGGTTTTGTAACCCAGTGAAAAACTCCATCTTCATCAAGAGTTGCAACGCAAGGATTACCATTGGCATCATTAAAATCATATTCACCACCACCCGATTCTGCCCTGAAACTATAGAAGGCCCTTGGATAGTGAATTTCATACCCTGACCCAAGATCACCTTTTTTAAAAGGACCATCAATAATGGTATATTCAGTACCTGCATCAATCCATTTATATTCCCTTGTATCGGATGTGAATTTGTGAGCTTCATTAAGACCTGCAATGTATTTGAGACCGGCATCTCCATCATCATCAGCAAATTCTTTGCCCTTACGATAGATGTCGTAAAAAACATTAGTTGCAGATGGATTCCAGTTTGAAAGCTTGAACTTAATTCCCTTCTTTCCGGCATCGCAAGGCAAAATCTCAATGACAGGAACAAATTCACTTTTTGTTGCACCCTGGCCATTTACAGGCAAAATATTTTCAAAGCTTGAACCTTTAGCAACAATTACGTCGCGAACAAAACTTTCATTGTCGCCGCATACGATTTTTGTATTTACAACGGTGGAATTGAGAATTTTTACAGTTTGGGCAATCACTTCTGCCTTAAGATTCTCAACTTTTGCACTGCAGCCCGCAGCCGTCTCCAAGAACATTGTCTGTGCGCTTGCAACCATTTCATTAACCTTCGTCACACCCTCAAGAACGACGCGAACATTATCCTTCCTTGCAAGAAGACTGCCGACGGTGACGCCATTCACGTGGATGGAATTCTGTCCGCCTCCCTCAACTGAAAGCTCGTCTATTGTGGAATCTCTGATTGTAAAATCCCCCTCACCAACTTCACTGCCGATGACAACCCTTCCATTTTTGGCACCGACGATCACAACACCGTTGGCCCTGACAGTAAGCGTGTGGCCCCCAAGGTCAATGTCCCGAATCTCCCCTGCAGAAGAAATGCTCGCATCGGCGGAAAGTTTGCACCCGCTCTTCACGACCTGTTCCCCACCCACGTCAGCCACATTCTCCACCGGAACAACATCCTCACTGTCATGGCTTGAACTGCACCCCGCAAAAACAAACCCCAGGGCAAGAGTACCCAACATCAGGACAGAAAACCTCTGCATAACAAAAATCCTCCAGAGATAATATATGAACTGACACCAAAAAATTGGACAAATTTTTGAGAAAAATGAATTATCCAAT
>JAKSLY010000032.1 GCA_024400955.1 Treponema sp. | reverse complement strand
TGCTCCTGACGGCCAAAGATTGCGCGGAACAGCGTGTCCCGGTAGCGCTTGTTAGGTGTAGTTTCATTAATCATACATATATATGATTGTCTGGAATTTATTTTTTCTGCACGGGTTTCTGGAAAAAAAGCCAATATAAATAATTCTATGGAAGAAATTTAAATAAAGTCGTATAATAAAGAGGGTGATTCTAAGAATTGCAATTTTAGAGGTTCCCATAGAAAGTGTTTATGACCATGTGTATTTTTTGGAGGTATGCATGAAGGCGATTTTTAAGGCTGCTGCAGTTTTTTCGGTTTTGGCTATGCTGGCTTTTTCAACAGGATGCAAGAACGATGTTGATGACGATGATGACAGTGTTTATGAAAAGAATCCGGCCCAGTACAATCAAGACATGTATGTAAATGGAGATGCTCCTGCTAAGCTTGATGCAATCATCACTTATGCTGGTGGTATTGATACCATGACCTTTAAGGTTAACTTCTGCGCTGACGGAAAGTTTCAGGTTTATGCTTCATGTCCCAAGCATAATATTGTTGATGTTTATTTTGGACACGGAACTTACACGGGTGATGCCACAAAGGATACGTCTGCAGAAAATGTCGTAAAGATGACGTATGAAAGGCATTTTGAGGCAATGTACCTGATTAACTTTGGAAAGATCCACGAGTATACCAAGGTTAAGGACTCTTACAAGAATTACATTGTTGAAATCACTATTGAAAAAGGCCAGATCAAGGCTACCCAGGGGCATTATATAGTTTATGATGCCGAAGACAAGGATTCTTATTTTAAGCTGTAGTTTTGTTGTAAAAGAATAAGCGCAGGAGCTGTCGATTTTTTTCTGAATCTATTGATCCTGATGCAGCTGGATGGCCGGCAGATTCACGGTTTTGTGGTCTGCCGGCTTTTTTTTTACATGACTTCTTCCCTTATTTCAAGTTCCAGTTCATATTTTCCGGGCCGCACCTTGTATTTATCCAGGGTGTCAGGTCCGCATGCTCCCGTACCAACACCTCTGTGGGCAGCATCAATAGTAAGGTACCAGAAACCATCCGGGCACGGTTCCAGCTGCCATGTGTGTTTTCCCTTAAGCAGCTGTTGTGTTGAATAGGCCAGAATGCTGAATGAAAATTCATTCCGTGACCTTAGCTGAATTCTTTTTCCGTCGCCAGTGAGGCTTATGAATGTTGTTCCCGTCCTGAGGCCATTTTCCTGTGGGACAATGTATGGCACGCCCATGTCCTTGATTGAATTGGAATGCAGTCCCTTAAGTGCTGCAAAATCCCTGTCGCTGTAGTTTTCATGGGGCCCTCGTCCGTACCACTGGATGTTTTCAAAATCTTTTGGAATCAGGAATGTGAGTCCTGCCCTTGGGTATTCTTCAACCGTATCGTTAAGTTCAAATGTTGCCGTAAGCTTTGTTACGCTTTCAGAATCTTCTGCAGACATGGTGGATCTTATGGTGCACGTTCCAAATGAAAATTCCTTTCCATCTTTTGTTCCATGAAGAATGAATGTAAGCGGGTCCTGGTCCGAAGGAATTGCTTTGCCTTCAAGGAGCCCTGTGTTGTACCATTGGCGGGTAGGCTTGTTTGCAAAATCCCAGGTTATTGGTTCAATGTTGATTTCATCGATCTTGTTCTTTATGCATTCATTTTCAGTGACGGCATGGGTGATTGTAGGTTCCATGGTTTTGATGAGACTGCTTACAAAATTCTGCAAAGGCAAGTCACAGGCAGTGCCGGTCGTGTTTCTTGAACGGAGAATAATCTGGTCCGTAAAGCACAGATCTCCAGCTTTTGCAAACCATGTATCATTGGCCCAGGTAAAGACTGCGTTCAGGCAGATTTCTGTAGCCGGGTCAATGTGGGCAGCGGCAGAATAAAGTTCCGGCAGGCTGAGTTTCATGGTTTTGCCCGGAGCCGTGTCATCAAGCTGGCAGCTTCCTTCAAGGACCGTAATGCCGTCTGCCAGAAGGCTCCACTTTAAGCCAAGGTTGCTTAGGGGCAGGAAGTCAAATTTATTAAGGATTTCAAAATCCGTCGGCAGAGTAGGGGTAACAGTTTGTGTGACAACACTGATTCTTGCCGGGGAGAAAAGCCTCCTGCATTCTGCCATGACAGGTTTTGGAGTCTGGTCTGGAAAAAGAATTCCGTTAAGGCAAAAATCCCAGTCTGTGGGAGTGTCCCCAAAATCTCCGCCGTATTTCCAGTGCTTTCGTCCATGGATGTCGGCGCCAGTTTTTTCTTCATCAAGAATTCCCTGGTCAATCCAGTCCCAGATGAATCCGCCCTGAAGTCCCGGCGTACTTTCTATTGCCTCCCAGTAATCCTTGAGGGAGCCGTTTGCGTTGCCCATGGCATGGGAATATTCGCACATGATGATGGGCCTGTAGTCCTGGCATTTTTGTGCATATTCCCTTATCAGGTCGATTGTCGGATACATGGGAGAAATAAGGTCTGTCAGTCCCTTGCCGTAACCAAGGCTTTCCAATGTGAAGTTTCCCTGGTGAATCATTGGGCGCACGAATCCTTCGTAGTGAACTATTCGTGTTGGGTCGTAGCCGCGGATCCAGGCTGCCGTTGCATGGTGGTTCTGACCGTTGCCGCTTTCGTTGCCCAGTGACCAGCAGAAGATGCACGGGTGGTTCTTGTCCCTGCGAACCATTCTCTGGACCCGCTGCATGTATGCATTCAGCCAAAGTTCCCCACGGCTCATGACGTCGTAGAATCCGTGGTTTTCTATGTTTGCCTCATCCATTATCCAGATGCCGTAGCGGTCGCAAAGTTCGTACCAGCGTTCGTCGTCGGGATAATGACAGGTTCTTACTGCATTAAAGTTATGGTTCTTAAGGAGCATCAGGTCGCGGACCATTTCCTCCGTGGTCAGTGTTTTTGCAGTCCTATCGTTGTGTTCGTGTCGGTTTACGCCGTGGATGTAGACAGCCCTTCCGTTTAGCAGAAGCTGGCGATCCTTAATCTGGACGGTCTTAAATCCCGTGGTGAATGCGGTGGATTCAACATGCCGTCCGTCCTTTGTAAAAAGGCTCAGGGTAATCAGGTAAAGGTTTGGTTCCTCGTGACTCCATTTTTTTACATGGGGAATTGAAATTTCAGCGGCTGCCTGTGCCAGTGTGTTGCGTATGTCAAGGCTGCATTCAACCTGGCCCCGGATGATTTCCTTGCCGGCTCTGGAAGATTTTCCCCTTCCTTCGATGGAGCATACTGACCAGTGCATGGAAAATTCCATCCGGTCCAGTTCCTTCTGCATTGCAGAAATTTTTCCACCGCAGAGTTCGGAACAGCCAAGGCTTGCTTCCAGTGGAATTATTCCGCAGTCGCCCTGGATTCTTGCAAGGGCTTTTGCATCCTGAATGAAAACTTTTTCAGTGGAATAAAGGTAAACGCTTCTGTGGATTCCCCCAAACCACCACTGGTCCTGGTCTTCCACATAGGAAGCGTCCGACCACCGGACAACCTTGATGATGACTTCGAAATCTTCAAGCCCCTGGGCTTGGGATGGAGTCAGGAATTCATTGAGCTCGAATTCGCATGGCAACCTGCTGTCCTTTGAAACTCCGGCTTCCATTCCGTTGACGTAAAGAATCACGACGCTTTCGGCAGATCCAATGTGAAGGACAACACGGCGTCCATCCCATTCCTTAGGAAGCCTAAGGTTCTTCCTGTACCAGCCTGTGGGATTTTCTTCCGGTACGTTGGGAGGAACGCTGTCAAAGGGCATTATCTGGTTTGTGTAGTGCGGTGTGCTGTAGCCCTGCATCGTCCAGCTTAGGGGAACCTTTATTTTATTCCATACATAACCTGCTTTCGGGGATTTTAGCGGCGAATCAAAGAATGCAAAGTCCCAGGTACCGTCAAGGTTCATGTAGAAGGAACTCCTGCATTCAGGGCATCCTTCAGGACCGGCTGCAACTTCGGCAGATGCAAGTTCCGGTGTTTCGTAGGGAATAAGGTGGCTTCTTGCTGGCAGCCTGTTTACGGACTGAATTTCTGGCATGATCCAATATTTTGTCATGGGATATCTCCTGGAAAATTTGCTGGTGGCCTAATTCCGCTGGATGCGGAACAGGAAGGATCCTAAATCGTGTCGGTGGCCCTTATGTATTTTGTGGCCCTTGCGCTGCCTATGGCCTTGATTCTTCCCTGTTCAAGAAGCTTTAGGAGCAGCTGGCGTGCAGGAAAGCTCGATGAGTGGAGGATCAGTTCAACGTCGCGGCGGGTAATTTCTGCCCTGGTCTTGAACAGTGCCATGACTTTTTCTTCCGGGGCAATGCTTACCGGCAGTGATGCGCTGTCCTTTTCCCTTGCCGTGTCAGCCATTGGTTCGCAGTCCGGACTCTTGAGTATTACAAGGACGCTGGATGGAAAAACGGAAAACTGGGGCCTGCAAAAATCGCTGCAGTCATCGTATTCGCTTTGGATTTTCTGTATTCCGCTGCCAAGGTTGTTCATGATTTTGACCCTGTGGAATTCAGCGGAGATCTCCGGGTTGCGGCAGATGCATGCTCCGTTCAGGATGTCCGGAAGGGTAAGGCTGCCTGCAAGCCCCCCAAGTGACATGAATTCAATCCTGTCGTCAAAAATGCTTGCGATGCTGCTTCCGTTGATGGAATAGTCCCTGTGGGCAAAGGCATTGGCAAGGGCTTCTGCAATGCACTGGCGACTGATGCTTTCCGGTGCCTTGGAAGAAATGAATTCAAGGGCCTTTTTGTACTGGTCCAGGAGACTGCCGGAAAATTCCCTGCTTTCCTTGAGGATTGATTTTGTGGTTCCGTCAAAGACTGCAGCCTTAAAAGAAATGTTGAAGTCGCTGTCAAAATAATTCATGCAAATATTATCATGATAAAAGTGCGAAAAATCAACATAAAAAAGCGAGATATGCAGAAAAAAAGTGATGAATTAATCTGCTGCCGCAGTTTAAGCTGGCGGTATGCAATGTACTTCGGTTATTAGGCTTTCTACGTGCGGCGCTTCTTGATCTTGCAAAGTTCCGTTTCTGCAGAAGAAAGGAATTCTGCGGCATTCTTGTATTCCATCTTGTATTCTGAAATTCCCGTGCTGATCATGAGCTTGTAGGGCAGGTCCTGGGATATTTCAAAGAGGGTGTCCTGAAGTTCAACCTTAAGGTTAAGGACTTCAAGTTCGTCATCCGTATTGAAGACAAGAATGAACTCGTCGCCGCTGTACCTTGCAATGAATGCATCCCTGTTTTCTGAGGCTTTCCTGAGGGCATTGGCAACCCGGATGAGGGCCTGGTCACCTTCTGTATGACCGTAGGTGTCGTTAATCTTCTTGAAGTAGTCGATGTCGATCAGGAAGATGAATATCCTGTCGATGCTGTCCCTGTATTTCTTGATCTTGTCTGCAATGTAAACTTCGTACTGGTAGCGGTTGCTGATGTTTGTCAGCGGATCCAGGGAGATCATGTGGCTTTGCAGGATGATGAATATCTTGAGGACGGAAAGTGCAAGGCCGATGCACAGAATTGGAAGGTAGTTTACGAAGAGCTGGAGAATGCTGAATATGATGGTGGTGCCAGAATAAATCAGTATGGTTCTGTATTGTTCGGATTGCTTTGTGCTCTGTGAGGAACTCAGCTTGCTGAAGCTGTGGAAAAGAAGCAGTACATTGAGGAGCATAGGAATCGCTATGAATATGTAGAACAGCTGGCCGCGAATTATGGAATTGCCTTCGACCCTTACGATCCATCCTGTCCATAATGAGGCAACGGAAAGGGCAAGGGCAGCCAATGTTGGATAGAAGAAGAATTTGTTCAGCTTCCGCCTGTGAAAAAGGTGCAGATTAAGGTTGTATTCCCCGTAAATGAACCAGGTGACGGCAAGGGCCATGACGGCCGGATAGTAAAGAACGGAAAGAATCTGAAGGTGCAGGATCCTGGAATGAAAATTGACATGAAGGAATATGATCTTGCAGATGTTAAGCAGTGTGTACGCAATGATGAAAACAATGACCCTTACAAAAAGATACTGCTCGGTTCTGTTGTAGGGGGACTTGAGAAGAGAATTTAAAGTGACAAGAAGAATTGCAATGCAGAAAAGTCCAATTTCCGTGCAGGAAACGAGGACAACATTATTCATGATCATTTTTTTACTTTTTCTCTCGTTAGTTAACTTTTATTAATGCTTAAGGCCGTCTCTAAAAACTGCAATTTTAGGGATGTTCTTAATTCTACCATGAACGGGGGAATATATCAAATGAAACCTTCAAATGCCCATGGTCTGTTGCCGATAATGGAAGAATGAAGAAGTGTCTTGCAATTTTTGCCGTGGCTGTATGTGCAGCCCTTGGTTTTTCCCAGAAAGCCGTTCTCAAGTACAACGGATCGGGAAGTTACGTATATATAGAAAGAACTGACTTAAGGCGCTATGACAATAACAAGTATGTGGGCCTTGTAAACCGTGAGGTACGTTCCTTTATTTCGCCGGTGCCTGTTCCCAAGGGAGGAAGGTACTGCGACAGGTTCTACGAGGGGAATTTCTATCTTTCCGAGGAAGTGCACAGGAACCGCTCGGAAGTTGGCTTTGGCCTGAACAATTCAATTCCTTCAAGCTTCAGGATCACTCCGGATGGGGAACTTTTCATGATTCGCGACGAGGGCTTTCCTTCATACAGGAGTTTTCCGGCCTACAGCAAGAATGCGGTTTCTCCAGGCGACAAGTGGCAGGCTAAGGCTGAACGTGTTGTGGATCCGCTGAACAAGGGAGTCCTTACAAAAATTCCGGTTTATGTTGAATACACTTACCTGCGTGATGAAGTTTTCCATGATGAACCGGTCTACGTTTTTTCCGCCCAGTGGGCAACCCGCTATGGAATTTCCTACACCGACTATCATGGTGACAGGGAACTTAAGTCTGCCCAGGGAAGCCATAAGGCAACCATGTATGTAAGCAAGCGTACTGGAAACGCCCTTGTAATCCGGGACATGATCGATGAGACCTTCTTTTACATGGATGGTAATAGCATTACCTTTAGGGGTACAGTTTCCATGTTTACGGAATATCCACCGGCAGTTGACAGGAGCAAGCTCATTCCGGCATTGCAGAGGGTGGCTTCGTTGTCAGAAAAGGAACTGGAAAAGATTCTTGGGGACAGCGGTGCAGGTCAGGATGAAGGTGCCGGTGGAATGGAAAATGCCCTTGCTTCGGCTGACGTGTCTGATATGTCCAATGGGGCCAATATGCCTGGGGAAAATGGGCTAACTAACGGTAGTTTGTCTCAATCAAGGGAATTTACGCCTGATTCCGGGGCTGGTAAGGGTTCTGATGATGCCTTGAATTCAAGGCATGAACAACTAACTAACGGTAGTTTGGGAGCTATGCCGGATTCTGGAGAATCCGCTTTGGCAGACGGTGCAGGTTTGAATGGAGCTGGCGCTATGGGTTCAGATGGTTTTGGGGCATCAGGCGATGCCAGTTCAGCAGGGGAATCTGGTACATCAGGCGACCTAGGTGCATCAGGAGCAGCCTCGGGTTCTTCCAAATCAAGGAGAAAATCTGCGAAGGAAATACAGGACATGCTTGATTCAGGCGTGGCAGGCGGCTCAGCACTTGCTCTTGCTTCTGGCTCATCAGGTTCAAGGGGTACAGCTTCCGGTGGTGGCAGCACTGCAGGAGGAACCGGCGGAACGGGTAAGTCGGGACCGGGTTCAGGAGAATCTGGCGGTTTAGCAGGTGCATCAGGTTCAGCAGGTTCAGCAGGTTCTACAGGTTCTACAGGTTCATCGGGGGCATCCACGTCTTCCTCTGGAGCCAGCGTAACTGTTGAAAGCACCGATGCCGGAATCAGGCTTACCATGCAGAACCTTAAGTTCAAGCCGGACAGCGCGGACCTTCTTGGCGGAGAAAGCACAAGGCTCGACCAGATTGCAGAAGTGCTGAAGCTTGTTCCTGACCAGATGATTTTGATTGAAGGTCATACGGCTTCCACCGGCAATCCAACCGGAGAAATGAACCTTTCAATAGAACGTGCCCAGTCCATTGCCCGAGAAATGGCAAGGCGTGGCGTAAAGTCTGAAAGCATAATCACCAAGGGTTCAGGGGGAACAAAACCTGTGGCATCAAATTCAACGCCCCAGGGAAAGGCCCAGAACCGTCGTGTAGAAATAACCATCCTCGAATAGAAGCAGGGAAATGAAAATGACAAGAATTTTATTTATCTGCCATGGAAACATCTGCCGTTCCACCATGGCTGAATTCGTGATGAAGGACCTGGTGAAAAAGGCCGGTCTTGAGGAACAGGTTTATGTTGAATCAAAGGCAACCAGCACGGAAGAAATCGGCAATCCTCCCCATCCGGGAACAGTGCGAAAGCTCCGTCAGGTTGGAGTGCCCGTGCTTGAACATCGTGCGTGCCAGATGGGAAAATCCGACTACCAGAATTTTGACTATATCATAGGCATGGATCGCTGGAACTACAGGAACATCCTGGCCATAACGGGAGGCGACCCGGACCAGAAGGTGAGCCTGCTTCTTGACTTTACTTCACGGCCCGGAGACATAGCAGACCCCTGGTACACCCATAACTTTGACGAAACTTATGATGACGTCCTTGAAGGATGCCAGGCACTGCTTGAAAAAATCACAAATATATAGAAAATAATAGGATATTGGATGCGGTCATGAACCTTTTTAGTCCTGGCTGCATCCTGAATCAATTGGGGATAAATAATGAAACTTTGGCTTAAATATCTTATCGGCATCGGCATCGGTCTTGCCTTTGCACTTCTTTTTCCGCAGGCGGGCAACCGCACACAGAACATCGTTTCCTTTGCCGTGGAACTTGTAATCCGCCTGGGACGCTTTACCCTCGTGCCGGTGCTTTTCTTTTCCGTCGTGTCTGCATGCTACAGGATCCGCGAAGAAAAAATGATCCTGAAAACTTCCCTTTGGACCTTTGGAACCATTGCCAGCACTTCCTTCATCCTCATGCTTTTGGGCGTCATATCTGCATTCCTCGTAAAGCTTCCACGCATTCCGATCACCACGGAGCGCGTCAGTGAAGCCGCAAGCTTTACATGGGTCACACTGGTTACAAAGCTTTTCCCTTTTTCCGGATTTGAATCCCTCATTGACGGAGCGTATCTTCTTCCGGCCTTTGCCTTTGCACTTCTTATAGGATTTGCAGCTGCAGGTGAAAAGGGTGCCGCAAAGCCAGCCGTGGTTCTTTTTGATTCCCTTGCAAGGATCATGTACATAGTAATGTCATTCTTTACGGAACTTCTTGCCGTGGGAATGATTGCCGTAATGACAAAGTGGACCTGGGATTCCATTGCCATCATAAAGACTGGAGTTTACAACTACCTCATCATCATGCTTACGGTAAACCTTCTTCTTGTGGCATTCGTTCTCTATCCGGTCATCCTTCGTCTTTTGTGCCATGAGACCCATCCCTACAGGGTTCTGTATGCAGCCGTGTGTCCTTTCCTCGTGGCATTCTTTTCCGGTGACACAAACCTTTCTCTTGCCCTTGCATTGCGCCATGGTAAGGAAAGCCTTGGAATCCGCCGCAGGGTCAATGCCTTTACATTCCCATTGTTTTCAGTTTTTGGACGTGGAGGGGCAGCCCTTGTTCAGGTAATATGCTTCATCCTCATCCTCCGTTCATATTCCAGCCTTGGCATTCCCGTTGCCGATGCAATCTGGATTGGGCTCATTTCCTTTGTTCTTTCCTTTGCCCTTGGAGAAATTCCTTCCGGCGGACCATTTGTTGCAATTACTGCCATGTGTCTTCTGTACGGACGCAATTTTGAATCGGGCTATCTTCTGCTTAAGAATGCAGCACCGCTTATCTGTGCCTTTGCATGTGGCATCGACGCACTTACGGCAATCTTTGGTTCATACATTGTTTCCGTAAAGACCCAGTCCGTCAGCCACCAGGAATTGAGGAAGTTCATCTAAATGAATATCTGTCTTTTTTTTCCGGAAGAACTGAACAAGCCTCTTTCTGTTAAGGATGAGCGCGGCCAGCATATCATAAAGGTTCTCCATAAAAAGGAAGGGGAATCCTTTACTGCCGGAGTTGCCGGTGGAAAGGCCGGTAAGGCTGTCATTACAAAAATCGATGACGGCAATATATGGTTTGATTTTTCGGAAGAGACTGACGGAAAGAAACTGTTTCCCCTTAAGATGATCATTGGTTTCCCGCGTCCCATTCAGCTCAAGAGGCTCCTTCGCGACATGGCGGCCCTTGGAGTTTCGGAAGTTCACCTTACTGCAACGGAGCTTACGGAAAAGTCCTATCTTTCTTCGGATCTTGCAACGACGGATGCAGGGCGAAAGATGCTTTACGATGGAACCGTTCAGGCAGCTTCCACCCATATTCCGGAACTTTTCATCCACAAGTCACTTAAGGAATGCATTGAATACATAAGGGCCAATTCTCCTTCTGGAACAAGGCTTTGTGCCCTTGATAACATAGAGCCGTCCACAAACCTGGGTTCCCTTTCCTTTGACCTGGAATCCGGGGCAGTTGCCGCCATTGGCAGCGAAAGGGGATGGACTCAGGCAGAACGGCAGCTCATGAAGGATTCAGGATTTGTGCTTCTTGGAATGGGCAGCCGCGTCATGCGTACGGAAACAGCTGCAACTGTTGCTGCATCCATAATCCTGAACGGCATGGGGTGCCTCAGTTAAATGGCAAAGAGCACGGGTCATGCAGACCTTCCCCTTCATACGGGAATCGTGCCAAAGTGGCTTGCAGACAGAATGCGGGACCTGGGCACACTTATTGTTGAATCCCTTCTCATTCAGTATGGAAAAAAGGAAGTACTGCGCCGTTTGAGCGATCCCCTGTGGTTTCAGTCCCTCGGGGCAGTTCTTGGCATGGACTGGCATTCAAGCGGAATAACCACCAGCGTAATGTATGCCCTTAAGCGTGGAATAAATGCAAGGGCCAGGGACTTTGGCCTTTGCGTGTGCGGAGGAAGGGGAAAGTATTCCCGTCGTACTCCGGAGGAACTCATGTTTCTTGCCAATGCCACGGGTCTTGACGGCAACCAGCTGGTCAATAATAGCAAGCTTGTGGCCAAGGTTGACAGCACTGCCGTTCAGGACGGATTCCAGCTTTACCAGCACAATTTCATCTTGAGTAACGAAGGGGATTGGGCCGTAGTTCAGCAGGGAATGAACACCCAGACCAGAACTGCCCGCCGCTACCACTGGTGCTCGGAAAACCTTAAGTCTTTTATAGAAGAACCTCATGCTGCAGTCACCGGCGAAAACCAGGGACAGATTCTTAATTTAACAGCGTTAAACGCCAATGAGACACGGTCCGGCATTCTTACCATCTCAAGGGAAAATCCCGACAAGATTATTGGGGAATTCAAGAAGATACAGGAGCTTGGCCTGCCGGAAAACATGGGTGGCAAACTACCGTTAGTTAGTCAAAATGATGGAACTAACGATGGTTTTATGCCTGCCAATGCCAGTGAGCGCAGCATTGTGATGCCTTTTCATCATGACGTCAGGGCGGAAGATGTGGATCTTAAGCGACTTGGCGGGGTTTTGGCTACGGCTTATGAGACGGATCCAAAGGATTTTGAAAGCCTGCTTCTTACTCCGGGACTTGGTCCCCGAACACTTCAGTCCTTGACCCTTGTGAGCGAGGTCATCCACGGAACTCCTTCCCGGTTCCAGGATCCTGCAAGGTTCAGTTTTGCCCATGGTGGAAAAGACGGACATCCTTTCCCAGTTCCCCTCAGGGTTTATGATGAAAGCATCCGCATTCTTGGAGATGCCATAGAAAAATCAAGGATGGGATACAACGACAAGAGCCAGTGCATCAAGCGCCTTCACATCACGGCCCTTCAGATTGAAAGGCATTGCGACCCTGTGGCAGATTTTGATGCCGTGCTGGAGCATGACCGCATTAATTCCGCCAACTGGGAAGGAAGAACGGAAGGCCAGTAACCGCTCCTTTTAGCGATGTTCCATTTTGCTAACCGCAGGATTTTCTGCTATAATTGTTTCCATGAATAAAACGATTTTGGTTGCAGGAAAATACATGCCGGAAGCTGGCAGTTTCACCGATGGAATTGCCTTTTCCGGCCGTCAGATAATTGTTTCCGGGTTGCGCTCGGATTCAGAAGAAACAAAAAAGCTCACCATTGCAGAACGAAAGGCAAAGCAGTCTGCCTACGAAGAGGAAAAGGCCCAGGAAGCAAAGTCGGGCATCTGTACAATTGAATGGAACAAGTCCTCGCCCCTTTCTGCACGTTCCCTCGTGCTTCAGACCTCATCCATTTTTGGAAGGATGGATGAAGCCGTCCTTTATTTTGATGAGGAATGGTATGCGTCAAAGGCAGAGAAGATGGACTCGGAGGAAATCGTACGCGGCTGTGATGAGATGATTGCAGGCTATCAGTACCTTGCCCTGGAAGTCCTTAATTCATTCAAGCGCCGTGACACGGAAGACGGCCCTGGAACCCTGGTGTTCCTCCTTAAGGATACGCCAAATCAGCTTGATGTTCTTTATAATCCTGCCCAGAAAAACGGATTGAGTCCCATTGCATCTCCGGTGGTTGCATCTGGAGCTGCTTCCTTTGCGGCCTTTGCAGAAAACCTTGCGGCAGTTTGCCAGGATTCCATTTTCGTAAACGTTGTGCTCATCAGGGGTGACAGCAACATGGAAGGGTTCCGCCGCGATGACGAGACGGGAAGGTGGCTTTGTTCCTACCTTGATTCTGAAGAAGGTTCTCCAAAGGCTCCTGAAAACAGGGCAAAGGTTAAGTGGATTCGTCCTGGGGCAACACGTCCTGCCGTATCAGAGCCGGAGGCGGAAACTCCTGCCTCCCGTCCGGGTAAGAAGTTTGGCCTGTTCCGCAGGTAAAAGACTGGTTTCAAAGGTTCCCGGTCAGGAAGTTCCTGATGCAGGCATTCTAGCGGCTGTTTTATTATGGAGGGAAAATAATGGAATTTAATTTTTGGGTGGACAGCATAATAAAGCTCATGGTTTCGGCCTTGTGCGGAGTTCTTCTTGGATTTGAAAGGCAGAAGCACAACAAGGTCATCGGCATGAGGACCCTGTTCCTGATTTCCGTTTCTGCAACCCTTCTTTCCATCCTGTCCTGCTACATGTCGGAACTTAGTGAAGGCTCAAAGGTCTTTACCGGGGATTCCACTCGCATTGCAGCGGGCGTCATAAGCGGCATCGGTTTTCTTGGTGGTGGTGCCATCATGAAGACCGGCCTTAACATCAAGGGGCTTACTTCCGCCGCCATCATCTGGATGGCTGCTTCCCTTGGTCTTGCCATCGGTTCCGGCCTTTACGTACCGGTTGCCTTTACATTGTTCCTGTGCCTTGGGCTCCTGAAATTCCTTGAGTCGATCGAACTTAAGTTCTTCCCGGCTTCCCGAGAAAAGACGCTGCAGCTGTTCTTTGAAAAGGACGACGTGAATCTTGAGGATGTGCGCAAGGTTCTTGAAAGTCACGGCATTCACGTGCTTGATGCCAACGAAAGTCGCGTTGTAAGGACAAGCCAGATCATCATCCGCTATTCGGTAAAGACACCGGCAAACGTTGAATACAGCGGAATAGTGGAACAACTCAAGACCCTTGGATCCCTTTCCGAATTTTCCGTCCTGGATTCATAAGTTTTGTGCGCTAAAAGAGCAGAGGTCCTCTTGCAGGACCTTTTTTTATGCCCTTTATTGTGCATACTTTTCATTCGGGGTATAATAATTTGTTATGCCGAAATTCGAAAACCCACTGATTGTTCAGTCTGACAGAACCCTTTTGCTTGATGTTCATGCACCTCAGGCGGACCAGTGCCGGAATGCCCTGATTCCCTTTGCGGAACTTGTGCGCTCCCCGGAACACCTTCATACATACCAGATTACTCCCCTTTCCCTGTGGAATGCATCCAGTGCTGGATTTACCAGCGCCCAGGCCCTTCAGGTTCTGGAGGATTTTTCACGATACGAAATTCCGCAGGCAGTAAAGGTTTGGATTCAGGACACTCAGGACAGGTTCGGCAAATTGCGCCTGGTTCAGGCTCCCTGTGAGTATGCCCCCGACGGAACAAAGGAAGAATACCTTTATCTTGTTACAACGTCGCCCTATGTCTTTAAGGAAATAGAGGCAAATCCCTTTGCATGCAAGCAGCTGGTTCCATGCCAGTACGTAATGCCGGAAGACCAGGATCCGTCCATAGTTCTTTCTGAGGAAGAAAAGAAATTCTGCTTCCGCCTGCTTCTTGTTGACCGTGGAACCGTAAAGCAGAATCTGTTGAAGCTTGGCTGGCCTGTGAAGGATGATGTTCCCCTTGCAGATGGAGAACCTCTGGAAATCAGCTTTAAGCCCGTGACAGAAGCGGGAAGGGAATTCGACACCCGCGACTACCAGAAGAATGCAGCTCAGGCCCTCATCGGCAACATGGGACCTGGAACCGGTTTTGGAACCATAGTCCTTCCATGTGGCGCAGGAAAAACCATTGTCGGCATGGAGATCATGACCCGGCTAAAGACAAACACACTTATCCTTACGACAAACATTACGGCCGTTCACCAGTGGATCGATGAGCTTGTGGACAAGACCACATTGACCCGCGACCAGATTTCCGAGTATACGGGAGAGAACAAGTCCATCAGTCCCGTAACGGTTGCAACCTACCAGATCCTTACATGGCGGCCGGAGAAGACAGGACCCTATCCTCATTTTTCACTTTTCAGGAAGAACAACTGGGGCCTTGTCATTTACGACGAGGTTCACATGCTGCCGGCTCCAGTTTTCCGTGTTGCTGCTGAACTTCAGGCTGTGCGCCGCGTAGGGCTTACTGCAACCCTTGTCAGGGAAGACGGCTGTGAAGGTCATGTGTTCTCTCTGGTTGGCCCAAAGCGCTATGATGTTCCATGGAAGGAACTTGAGCGTTCAAAGTGGATTGCTCAGGCTGAATGCATTGAGGTCAGGTTTCCCATGCCGCAGGACAGGGAGATTGAATATGCCGTTGCATCAAGCCGCGAGAAGCACCGCATTGCCTGCGAGAATCCGGTCAAGATTCAGATCGTACGCCAGCTGGTTGCAAAATATCCCCAGGACAAGATCATCGTCATCGGCCAGTTTTTGTCCCAGCTGAATGAAATTGCAAAAAACCTGGAAGCCCCGATCATTACAGGCAAGACGCCAAATTCCGTGAGGGACGATTTGTACAGGGACTTCCGTGAGGGAAAAATAAAGGTTCTTGTTGTGAGCAAGGTTGCAAATTTTGCCATCGACCTGCCGGATGCTTCCATTGCCATTCAGGTCAGCGGAACTTTTGGTTCCCGTCAGGAAGAAGCCCAGCGTCTTGGAAGAATCCTGAGGCCAAAGGAAAGAACCGCCAGATTCTTCACCCTCATTTCGCGCAACACTGTTGAAGAGGAATTCGGTTCCAACAGGCAGAAGTTTCTTGCCGAACAGGGATATTCCTACAGGATCGTCAGGTATGAAGACGAGGGCAGCCTTGACCAGCTGGACGAACCCCTTGCCCTTGAAGGATGTGCACTGTGAAGCTTGACCCTAAAGTAGAAAGAATAATTGAATGGCGAGAAAGTCTCGCCTCCCTGCCCAACGAATATTTTTTTGAGCTTGTATACATTTACATCGGCCTTGTGCAGACTCCTTACAGCAAGCAGAAGCTCATTGAACAGTTTGGTTCCATTTTGCGCCAGAAGGAAAACAGGGATACCATTATAAAGTTCCTTGATGAAACTGACATTCGCGTCCTGAGTGCAGTAAGGTTCATTCCCGAGCCGGACGTTAAGAAGCTTTCCGATTTTTTTGTGCCTGGAATTTCTGAAGGAGATTTTCTGACGGAAATTGCAAGCCTTGAGGAACGCCTCATCATATTCCCAAAGTTTGATAAAGACAGGGAAAAGGAAATTCTTTGCATCAACCCTCATCTTGAAGACGAGCTGGAACCTTTGCTT
The DNA here is from genome assembly GCA_024400955.1 of Treponema sp. Taxonomy (GTDB): domain Bacteria; phylum Spirochaetota; class Spirochaetia; order Treponematales; family Treponemataceae; genus Treponema_D. The sequence goes on along the minus strand of JAKSLY010000032.1, from coordinate 10,534 downwards.
AAGACATCCTGCCTTGTTTCTTCGGAAGAAGGATGCATTCCTTGGAACACCCGCGAAGGTTCCCCGGTGTTTTCTCCGTCACTTTTCGGGGCATTCATTTCCTTCGTGTTCTCCCATCCCGACATGTGCAAGGCGACGGGCGAACTTAAGCGCAAGGTTTCTTCCGACCTGAAGGAAATTTTCAAGACTGAAGACGTAAGCCTTTTCCAGGTGCTCTTTAATTCCATGAGGAATCTTTCCCTGGTGCGCGAACGGGAGAATGCCAAGGGATTTGACATAGACTGGCAGCGTCTTGAATCCTTCAGTGCCCTTTCTCATGCTGACCAGGTTTCCTATATCTGTGCCGCAAGTGCCGGCCATTTTTCACGCAGTACGCTCCAGAACAATGCCTTCCTGTTCCAGGCTACCATAAGCGAGATGCAGGACAGGTTTTTTGAATGCGAGAAGGTCTTTGCCCTTTCATTCCTCATAAAGGAAAAGAATGGCGGAAGGGATGTCTTTGCAGAAAGCCGCCTTTCAAGAATTTTTTCACGCACCCAGGATGGTCAGGACAGCAGCATAACTTCTTCCATGATGGAACTCATGACGGACTGTGCCATTACCCTTGGACTCATGCAGTGCGCCAGGAAGAATGGGGATGACAGGCGTGACATTGTGTGCGTAAACCGGATGTTCCTTGACCAGATGGTAGTGCCATCCACCCGGGGAACCTTGAGCATAGATGCAGCCTTTGCCGCAAACCTCATGCCGGGTCTTTCCCTTGCGCAGATGATTCCCCTGATCAAGATGATGGACATCAAGGGGTTTGATGTTATCTCCACCTGGGAATTTTCGCGCCAGTCCGTATGCCGCGCCCTTGGTCTTGGCTTTACAAGGCAGTCACTGGAAGATACCCTTGATTCCTACTGTTCCTTCAAGCTTCCCCAGAACCTTGCGGTAAGTTTTGACGACTGGGACAATTCATTTAATTCAGTAAAGGCATGCTTTGGTTTTGTCCTTAAGCTTTCAAGGGAAAAGACTCTTGTTGCAGAAAACAATCCGGCATTCATGGCCCATGTAAAGGAAGTCCTTGCGCCTGGGGTTTTCTTCCTTGACCTGGAAAACGAGGGCGAAGTCAGGGCTCTTCTGCTTAAGGCGGGAACTGACTTTACGGGAAGAATTGAAACTGTCGGCCGGCAGATTACCGTGCAGAATTTCAGGCCGCTTTCAAGGGGAATGAATACCTTCCTTGATTTTGATGAATCCGGTGATATGGCGGTTGAATCCGAGTGTTCCACTGACGACCGCACCAGCGAGCAGATCATCAGCACCCTCAAGGACGAGCTTGAAAGGCTTGACGTTACTCCAGACCAGAAGGACGGTTTGCTTGACAGGATTGAAAGAAAAATTGTCCTGTCTCCGCAACAGCTCAGGCCCGAAAGCGTAAAGTTTGAGCTTATGGAAGCCTACGGAATGAATTTCACCGGCAAGATGCATGTTCTTGAAAGTGCCATCCAGAAGGAAAATCTTGTGGAACTTGAAATGACCGGTACAAAGGAAGTCATCCTGGGTTCTCCAAGGGCATTGGTTAAGAATTCGGAAAATCCCGTTGTCTTTGTCATTTGCCGTGGCGAAGATGATTCCACTACGCAGGAAATTGAAGTGCAGGTTGCAAGGATTTCCCACGTAAGAAGAATAAGAAAGGCAGTCAGATTAAGCAATCTCTAGGTCCCTCGGGATTTTTGAGATGCCCTAAAAACATAAGAGGTGTGGTTCGATGGAAAGATCACAGATTTGTTTTACCCTTACAGGCAAGACCCTTAAGGAAGATTTGGAACTCATAGACAAGTACCGCAGTTACATTGACATTGCGGAACTCAGGGTGGATTACCTTGACCATGACGAGAGACTGTACGTAAGAAAATTTCCTTCCATGGCAGGCATTCCATGTGTCCTTACAATCCGCAGGGAAGTTGACGGCGGAAAATTTGTTGAAGGTGAAGCTTCGCGCACGGTTTTGTTTGCCAGGGCCCTTTCCTTTGCAGACGAAGAGAAGACAAGGAATTTTGCCTATGTTGATTTTGAGGAAGATTACCATATCCCAAGCCTTGAGGATGCAACCCTTGCCTTTGACACCAAGGTCATCAGAAGCTTCCATGACATGAAGAATCCTGTTTCCAACATCATTACAAGGCTTAGCAAGATGAATGCTTCAGGATTTGAAATTCCAAAGATTGCATTCATGCCCCACAGCCTTGATGACGTTACCAATCTTTTCCAGGAAGCTTCAAAGCTCCATGACAACAATCACATCCTCATTGCCATGGGACCCATGGGAGTTCCTTCAAGAATCCTGAGTTCAAAGCTCAAGAACTTCATGACATACACTTCCGCACCTGATGCATCTGCCCAGGGGCTTTCAAAGCTTGCCCACATTGATCCTGTGACATTGAATGAAATTTACAGGTTCAAGGAAATCAATGAGGAGACAAAGATCTATGGAATCACGGGCTGGCCTCTGGCTGGAACTTCAAGCCCCCAGCTGCACAACACGGGCTATACCCGCCACAACATGAAGGCCGTATACATTCCTTTCCCTGCGGAAAAATTTTCACAGGCAATGAATTTTGCCGGCAAGATTGGCATCGATGGATTTTCAATTACAGTTCCCCATAAGGAGGAGGTTCTTGGAAATTCAAATGTAATCGACAACCCGGTTCTTGAAATTGGCGCAAGCAATACCATGGTACGAAAGGATGACAAGTGGTACTGCTACAACACCGACGCCGAAGGATTCCTCCGTTCCCTTCTGGAATTTGCCCAGCTCAAGAACCTTAAGCACAAGAAGGTTTCCATCCTCGGTGCAGGTGGAGCTGCAAAGGCCATTGCCTATGCCGTTTACAAGTCTGGTGGAGATGCATGCATTTTTAACAGGACCATCAGCAAGGCACGTGCCCTGGCAGAAAAATACGGCTTCAAGTATGCAGCCCTTGCTCCGGAATCATCATCAATGGTGAGAAAATATTCCGACATAATCATCCAGACCACATCAAAGGGAATGCATTCAACAGATCCTTCCGGTCCGGATAACGATCCGCTGTACTTCTATGATTTTAGCGGCGACGAGCTGGTCTTTGACATCGTTTACATGCCGGAAGTAACGCCAATAATGGCACGCGCAAAAAAAGCCGGTTGCTCTGTGAACAACGGTTATTATATGCTAAGGTATCAGGGATACAAACAGTTTGAATTATTTACAGGAGTTGAATATTAACATGAGCGTTTCAAAGGATGAACAGAAGGTGCTGGCAGCCAAGACGGCTGTGGATACATTGATCGAGGAAGGAAAGATTTTCAGCGGAATGAAGATCGGCCTTGGAACAGGTTCTACGGCAATGCCTGCAGTTAAGCGCCTTGCAGAAAGAATTGGTGACGGAACCCTTAAGGACATTAAGGCCGTCGTAACAAGTTTCCAGACTCAGCTTGCATGCGAGGAATATGGAATTCCTGTCTACACACTCAACGACAAGGTGATTGCCGGAAAGCTTGACCTTGCAATTGACGGTGCTGATGAAATCGACCAGAAGAACAACCTTATCAAGGGTGGCGGAGCAGCTCTCCTTCGCGAAAAGATTGTTGAATACAATGCAGCATATCTTGCCATCGTTGCTGATGAAACAAAGAATGTTGAAACCCTGGGAACAAAGTTCCCACTTCCTGTGGAAATAATTGCAGAAGCCCGCATTCCAGTCATCCAGGAACTTGAAAAGCTTGGTGCAAGATGCGTTCTTCGTGAAGGTGTAAAAAAGGCAGGACCAGTCATTACAGACAATGGAAACATGATCGTGGACTGTACATGGGCTGCTCCTGTTGATCCTGCCGTCATGGAAGAAAAGATCGACGACATTACAGGTGTTGTTGAATGCGGTTTCTTTACAAAGAACAAGCCGTCAGTCTTCATTGCAAAGGCAGACGGCTCTGTAGAAAGAAGATAGAACTGTAGTTATGCCGGGGCGCCCCAAGGATTCCTTGATTTCTCAGGGGGCTCCAATATCAGAATGTTGACGGCAGTACGTTCTTAAGTTCGATGCTTCCGTCTTCCGAAAGCTGGGTATTGTATTCCTTGCCATGATAGATGACTGTCAGGCACCTGAGGAATTCAGTACCCTGTTTTGTATACAGGCGTCCGCTTTCAAGCCTTCCGTCCTTCCAGCTTATGTCGGCCCAGAGGTTTCCCCGGATTTTTATCCTTGAAAGGCTTCCTGTGGCAAGTTCTCCAGTGGCATTTTCCAGCAGTGAAACCTCAACCTTAGAATCACTAATCCTGCATGCAATTATGGAATTAACCGTGTCAAAGATAAAGTCTCCGCTTTTGTTCACCTCGGAATTCTTTGCTGCCAGAAGCTTATCTGCTGCAGCTTTTACCTCGATGCAAAGGGAATCGGAGTTGTTTCCAAGATAGTCCATTGCCTTGAGGAACAGCTGGAACACTTCAAGGATTGCCGAATTGTCTTCAGCCTGCTGCTTTTCACCAATGGCAAAGTTTGAAGACGGAACCATGACAAGATTCTGCTTTTCGTTTACTTCCACAGTGTATGCAAGGAAGAAGCGGCATGCGCTCTTGAGAAGCTTCAGGTTTTTCTTTAGGACATTCCTGTCCAGGGTGTATTCATAGTGGTCCATGATTGCACGCACAATTTCCAGGGTGCCAAGTGGGGAAAGGTTTTCTGCAAGGTTAGTTCCGCATGGCGCCGTGTCACCCCAGATGTCCGTTGGGCCGTGGCAGACAAATCCCTCGATGCCGTACATTTCCCTGGCCGTAAGCATTCCCTTTTTAAGCATGCGTTTTGCAAAAGGCTTAAGGTGGGTGTTGAGGGAATAGAGTCCTGCTGAATAAAGCCCTCGGTTTGCAAAGGATGCTATTGAATCGGCATTAATGTCTGAGCAGATTCCTCCGGTAACCTTTGGAAGTGTTGAACAGTATCCGTACTGGCTGAATGCAAGGTACTTGCTGTAGTTCCATCTTGAAACGAGTTCTTCATTGCCTTCGAAGAATCCGCGGTTTCCAAGCTTTTCGCAGGCGGTAGTCTGGCTGCCCTTAAGGCTTGCGTATGAAGTTCCGGAAGCAAAGCAGATTCGCCTTAGGGCAAGGTCTGCACATTTTACTGTGGCTGAAAGGGGCTTTTTGTGAACGTCACCGCTCTTTGCCCTAAAGTGGTGGAACCTGTATGCGCTTTCAATGTCGATGTAAAGGGTTACTTCATCAGCTTTTTCAACAATAAGATTTTCCCCGTGAACTTTTACCGTTCCGCCGGAAACGCCTGCAGTCATCATGACGCAGAATGGAATCCCGGTTATGTCAAGCATGGCAACAGTGTCATTGGTGTAGGTGAGCTTTTTTGCGCACCCATCCTTTTCAATTCTTGCACGGAAGAAAATGGATTTTGGAATTGAACTTTCAATGTGGTAGACAAGAACGTTGCCGGAAACGCTTGCAAAGAATTCCCTGGTGAATGTTACGGAACTTCCTGTGGATCCGCGGGAAAAATCCGCAGTGCTCGGCAGGTTTGTCTGCACGGAAAACTGTGAGGAAGAAACGCAGTTGCTGTAGTCCAGCTGCCTTTTGTAAGAGTCATACTGGGAAAAGTTACCCCTGTCTTCGTTGGTGGTGTCGGAAAACCCGTAATGCTCCGGATCGTAAAAATCGATGTGGATTTCACCGGCATGGCGGTATTCCGTGTGCCTTGCAGGAATTGCCGTCATGGTTTCAAAGGCTTCTTCCTTTGCTTCTGAAAGCCTGCCCTGGGAGATTGTCTCACGGATATGTCCCAGGTGGTGCTTGAACTGGCTGTTGTTCCTGTCATACCAGGCGCCTGACCAAAGGCTTTCTTCATAGAGTTTGATTGTTTCGTGGCCTGTTCCGCCCAGGGACTTTGCCCCAAGCCTACCGTTGGAAACGATTATTGCTTCACCGAAATTTTCGGCAGGTTTTGTAAATTCCAAATTCTTCATGAATTCAGTATACCATTAGAAACGTGCTATTTCAAATATTCCCTGCAAAGGTCTGTTGGAGAATCTTCTGTGTAAAGCCATGAATAGACGGCGGCAGCTCCGAGAATCTTTCGGCCGTATTCCCGTGTTTCGGCATAGGGAACAGCCTCCAGGAAAAGGTCACCTGGCACGCTGCTTCTTCCAAAGATTGAAGAACAGTTTTTCTTCCACGAGCGTACCCTGGAAAGTCCTGCATTGTAGGCAAGGGCAGAAGTGAGCACGCTGTTTTCCGTTCGCTGCAGAAGGTTATGAAGGTAATAGCATCCAAAGCGGATGTTGGTGTCTGCATCCAGGATGTCGTAATCTGCAATCTTGAGCCGGTTTGCAATGTCCTCTGCCGTTGAGTCCATGAGCTGCGTAAGTCCCATGGCACCGGCATGGCTTATGACCTTTCTGTTGAAAAAACTTTCGGAACGGATGACTGCATAGACAAGGCTTTCTGCAAGCTGGTATTCGAGGGCGTATCTTGAAACTTCCTCCTGGTAGTTCTGCGGGAATGCAAGGGATGCAAGCTTTTTCATCTGTTCCGGGGAGTAGGTGCTTTCGGTGCTGAAGAATGCCCTTGATGCAAGCCTGATGGAAGAAAGGGCAAACTGTTCGTTAGTGGTGCCATGATTATGGCTTTGGCCGCATCTGTAAAGGTAGTCGAAAATCTTAAGGGACAGTTCCGGGCTGATTTTTTTGCAGAGGGATGGATATTCTTCCACAAGTTTTTCCGTGTGGCCGTAATCCATGAGGCCTTCCAGGATTTTTTCTGCAGCCTTAGCTTCTTCAGTTTCAACGGTGGCTTCAGTAACTTCGGCAGGGGCTTCAGTTTTTTCTGCAGGAGGGCAGATTAGCGTCCTGTCTGCGGCAGAATCGATGTAGCTTAGGGCAAGTGTCCTGTAGTAATAGTCCTGGCAGTCTGCGGCAAGCTCAAGGAAATATTGGGCAGGTCTTGTGCTGTCGGTGACAAATTTTTCCTGGATGAGCCTTGCAGCCGTGTAGCAGAATTTTGCCCTGGAATCCCTTGATGCGCATTCAGACTCTGCAATGAATTCTGCCGTGTCTACATATTCCTTCCACCTGCCGGAAGAAACGAGCCTAAGGGAAAGGGTGTCGTAGAAGTCGCTGTAGTACGACCTGTCGTGAATCAGGCTGTGATGTTCCCTAAGGGCGTCGATTGCCTTTGCCGGCGAAAGGTTCAGCATGGAAGAAAAGTAATACCAAAGGCCGTTATCCGTATGCTCCGGTGAAAATTTTTCTGCAGCCAGGGCTGCTTCAAGATAGGTTTCCGCCGCCTGAGAAATCATGTTGTTTCGCTCAAGGATTCTTGCCGTGTAGAAATCTGCATAGAAGATGCAGTCGTCCCCCAGGGAAGGCTTTAGTTCCTGGAGGGTTGCAATGTTCTGCTGCCAGTCGCCCTTTCCGTAGAGAAAGACTTTTCCCGTGTCGCTTAGCACCTGGGGAACATGGTTCTTTTTGTGGAGGAGGATTTTCTTTGTCAGCTCCTGGGCTTCCGTATATTTCTTAAGGTATACAAGGTCGCGAAAGTAAAGCAGATCCCACTTGTAGGAATCCTGGCCCTGGTAGCATTCAATAAAAAGCAGGTCGTGCCATTTTGAAAAGGGACGTTCGGTGCACCATTGAAAAAAGGGCTTTGAAAATCCTGCTGAATTTTTCTTTCGCAGGGAACACAGCCTGTAGTAGGCAAGTTCGTTATCGCACCTGGTTATGTCAACATCCTTTGTTATCTCGGCAACTTTCTGGAATTCCTTCTGGGAAAAAAGTTCCCGAGTGGCAATGAGCAGTGACTCTTCATTTTCCGGAAAAGATGACGCAAGCCTTATGGAAGAAGCCAGACGGTTTTCTGCAGTGCCGGTTACGCAAAGCTGTCTTAGGGCGTAATGCCTTACCAAGGTCGATGCAGATTTTTCTGACCGGTTTAAAAAATTTAATGCCTCCTCTTCATTGCCTTCCTTAATAGAAGAAAGGGCTTCAAAGTAGGAAGCATCTTTTCCGTATTTTCTTTGGAGGGAATCATTTTGCGCGCATCCTGAAGTTGCAAGTGCAAAGATCATGGATATGGTTAGAATTAAGGCGCGCAAACAGATCCTCCTTTTTTTATATTTGCTGTGAACTTGGCAGAGCCTGCATCATTCAGCAGGAATCAAAAGCCAGTGGCCTGAGATGATGTGGTCTGGATTCTTGATACCGTTGTAGCGTGCAAGCCTCTTGTACTTCCATGGCGTCTTGTAGTATGCGTTGGAAATGTCCCAAAGGGTGTCGCCCCAGACAATCTTGTAGCGGATGTCGGCAGGCTTTACTGGCTCTGGTTCCGGTTCTACAGGAACAACTGCTTCCGGAGTTTCTGCAATGACGATGGCGTCTTCCAGGGCAGGAGCTTCCTCAACGGCAGGTTCTTCTGGGGCTGGTTCCTGGACTGCAACCTGAACTTCCGATTCAAGCTCTGCTTCCGGTTCTTCTTCGACTTCTTCTGCAGCCTCCAGAACTGGGAGTTCTTCTACGACTGGAGTAGGTTCCGCATCCTTATGGAAGAATGACGTAATCTTTCCCATGAGGTTGTGCCTTGAAGGAAGCACGAAAAGGGTGAGGAGAACGGCGATGATGCAGATGATGGCACAGATGATGCAGATGATCACAGGGCCGCGGGTTTTCTTGTTAACGTCTTCATCAGAAGTATATGTTGAAGTTCCGCCTTCAAGGGTTTCCTTATCGTAAAGGTTGCTGAATATGCTGTTGTTTGGCTGGAATGTAGGGTCTTTCACTTTTTCGTCCATTTCAAAATCAGAGTTTTCAATTGAGTCGTCGAATCCTGGTGGCAGTTCCGTTGAATCATCCAGGCTGTCAAAGTCCGGCAGGTCAAGGGATGCAGTTTCCGAATCGTCAAAGTCAGGCAGGGAAAGTTCCGTGTCCGAGTCAAATCCGGTTTCCTCAAGATTGTCAAAGTCTGGCAGATCCAGGTCTGTGCTCAGGCTGTCAGTTGTATCTGTTTCCGGCAGGCTGAGGGCAGCAAAAGGATCGTCTTCCTCTTTTTCTTCCGTGCCTGCTGAACCAAGATCGTCCTCTACAGTGTCGGTTGGATCAAGGTCGCCAAAGTCAGGCAGGTCAAGGGAATCGTCCGTCTGTGCTTCATCCCCTGTTGAATCAAGATCGCCAAAGTCAGGCAGGTCAAGGGAATCGTCCGTCTGTGTTTCATTCCCTGTTGAATCAAGATCATCAAAGTCAGGCAGGCTGAGTTCTTCCGAAGAACCTTCTCCTGAATCCATGTCGTCAAAATCCGGAAGTGAAAGGTCTGATGCACTGTCAGTTGGATCATCGCTGGCGGCTGTTTCGTCCGTAAGGGTTTCTTCTTCTGCACCGGCATTGTCACTTGTACCATCGTCAGCAGGTTCCTCAATGTCGAGGGAAGAGAATGCGTCTGCCAGGGCTGCCGTGTCGTCGGATGAATCGGACGGTTCGTTTACCTGGTCAAAGTTAAAGTCTTCATCAGGAAGAGGAATTTCTGAAGGTGCACTTTCTTCTGCAGGAGGTTCATCTAAAGTTGCAGTTTCTTCTATAATAGAAGCTTCATCCATAACTGGGGTTTCTTCCATGGTCGGGGCCGGTTCTTCCGGAGTGTCCACAAGGTCGCCCAATCCTGCAAGGGTCAGGTCATCGTCGGAAATGGAGAATTCTTCTTCGGCGCGTGTGCGGGAAGCAAGGGTAACCTGGATTTCGCTGGTCTTGCCTGTTTCCGGGTCGCGGATTTCTGCCGTAAGTTCATTGTTTTCATCAAGGTCAATGGCAAGGCAAAGTGTTGGATCCCCGTTCTGGTGAGGCTTAAGGTTTTTGATTTCAAGGGTGTCCACATATTCTGCGCCTTCAATGGTTCCCGTCTCCGTGCAGTAAACGTCAACCTGAACCTTTGTCTGGTTGTCCATTACGGTCGTAAGATCAAGGGTCTTTTTTTCCGGATTTCCTTCTTCGAGCAAAGGATAGAAAGTTCCGTCTGCAAGCTTGATGCCAATTGATTTCATAATTAAACCTCTTCCATGTAATTATCGGAAAGCTGAAATGCAAAAATTAGAGTAACCTTAAAAAAAATTAAGAAAAGGGTAGAGGGGGGAATAAAGTCAAATCCCCATAAATTTTATGATTTTTCTTGTTTGTGCTATTGACACTAAATGTGAAATTTTATATTATACATTTACTTTCTTGGAGCGATGTCTGAGTGGTCGAAAGTACCTGTCTTGAAAACAGGCGTGGGGAGACCCACCGGGGGTTCGAATCCCTCTCGCTCCGTAAAACTAAAAGGCGAGGCTTTTTAGGGATTGGAGACGTGGTAGAGCGGTAATACAACGGATTGCTAATCCGTCGGTTCCCTAAAGGGCCGGGCAGGTTCAACTCCTGTCGTCTCCGCTACTAGAACAAGGCTACACTTGCTTTAGCGTCGTTTCCTGTTCTTTATGAGATTGTAGCTCAGTTGGATTAGAGCGCGTCCCTGCGGAGGACGAGGTCGCAC
>JAKSLY010000031.1 GCA_024400955.1 Treponema sp. | reverse complement strand
CGACAACCGGTTTTGGAGACCGGGACTCTACCAACTGAGCTACTGACCTAAATATGTCAAGTTCCATATTTCAGGAACTTTACGCTCATGGAAAAATTATTTAGCCTTGCATTCCTTGTGCATGATTTCCTTGCGGCACCATGGACAATACTTATTCTTTTCAAGCTTTCCAGTGATATTCTTGCGGTTTTTGTATGTTGTGTAATTCTTGCGTTTGCAATCTGTACACTGCAATGCGATGATTTCTACGGCTGTCTTTTTCTTGCTGCCCATATTTAATCTCCTGTATTTTTTTTAAACCTATAGCTCTCAAGCGGAATCGGACCGCTGACCTCATCGTTACCAACGATGTGCTCTACCGACTGAGCTATAAGAGCGATACGGGTATACACTTTTCCCGTGCAAAATAAATGTTTAGAAAATATATATGAAATGCCGGAATGTGTCAATCGATGAACCGACAAATTCAGTGGAATTTACAGGAAATTCTACTGAATTTTCATATAAATTCGCCAATGGAAGGTTGGAAGCTACTGGTTATAGTAGGTTGTTCCCGGGGGAACGGATTTTGTAACCCAGGTGTTTCCTCCGATGATGCTGCCCCTGCCGATGACCGTGTCTCCGCCCAAAATGGTTGCATTGGCATAAATCGTTACGTCATCTTCTATAGTAGGATGCCTTTTTTTGTCCATGAGTTCCTTCTTTACGCTGAGGGCACCAAGGGTTACGCCCTGGTAAATCTTGACGTTGTTGCCGATGTTGCAGCTTTCGCCAATTACGACACCTGTTCCATGGTCGATGAAGAACCGTTCACCGATGGTGGCTCCCGGATTAATGTCGATTCCGGTGCGGCTGTGGGCATGCTCGCTCATGATGCGGGGAATTACGGGAACTCCGTTTGCACAGAGGAAGTGTGCCAGGCGGTATACGGTTATGGCCTCGAGGCCGGGATAGGATACGATCACCTCGTCTGCTGAATGGGCGGCAGGGTCTCCTTCAAAGGCAGCCTGAACATCCAGAACGATCTTGCGCCTGATTTCGGGAATTTCTTCTATTAAAGCAATGGCCGTGCGTTCTGCAAGCTTAAAGCAGTGGGAATTTTCCACCTTGTCCGACTTTACCACATAGGCAAGGGCCTTCTTAATTTCCCTGGAAAGCATGGCAATGATCCTGTTGACCCTTTCGCCAGTGACGAATTTAAGGGTTACAGAATCAATTTCTTCCGCCACGCGGAATCCCGGGAAGATAAGGTACTGAAGGTCCCTGAGAACCGTAATGACGTTTTCCCTGTTGGGGAAGTTGGTGTTTTCTTCAAGATTTATCCCGCCGTGCTCCTCGTAAGACTTAAGGATGCGGTCCACTGCATTGTCGATTGTTTCCATGAAGATGAATATACACATTATGGCCGGAAAAATCAATTTTTCCAGTGATTAGTGGATTTGTGTCCCTGCAGAGATCCTGAGTCAAGCTCAGGATGACAGAGGGGGCGCTTGCACAAGAGGTGTAAAAAACACGTAGCCGGGGTTCTGCCGCACGTAGCTCTTAAAGCCGGCGACCGAAGGGAGTCCAATACAAATAGGCTTTAAATAGCGGAGTCCGGCATGGTTCCCGGCGTGAGTGTTTTTTTTGGTTGACTTGCATTGGGCTCGGTTCTTTCCGTAAGTAGGTTTGTGCCTGGATATGGTTTTGCCCGGGAGCATGGCCGATGGTTTCTGTGAGAGATCCTGAGTCAAGCTCAGGATGACAGTGGATATTCTCAGGATGATGTTGGGCATGCGGAGGGCAAGTTCTGCGGTGCGCAGCATTTGAAACCGGTGAGGGCGCCTGCGCCCGAGCTTGATACCTATAGGCTTCAACCGCGAAGCATCGCATGGTTTTGCCCGGAGCATGGCCGATGTTTCTGTGAGAGATCCTGAGTCGAGCTCAGGATGACATATTGGGCCTGCGTTAGGCATGCGGAAGATTGGCCGAAGGCCAAATGCGCCAGCATCGGAGCCGCAGGCGCAGTCTGGAGCTCGCCGACCCGACCGCAGGGAGGGGAACGCCCGGAAATTTGAATTTATGACCTCACCTCAGTATACTTTAGGCATTTCTCTAGCAATTCAATTTACTCTTCTGGGGTTTTTTATGAACGATCCTTTTGCACAGGTGCTTCCACAGTACATGCACTTTTCTTCACTTCAGGGTACGCAGCTTGTCCTTATGCTGGGCATCATCATGTTCTGCGGTGCCATTGGCGGACGTCTTTTTCAGAAACTGCACATTCCGCAGGTCGTTGGCTACATTGTCATCGGCATTCTCATCGGTTCCTCGGGGTTCCAGATCATGCGGCCGGAAACCATCATGGCCCTTAACCCGGTGAACACCATTGCCCTTTCCCTCATCGGGTTCCTGATTGGTGCGGAACTTAAGATTGACGTGATCAGAAAATACGGCAGGCAGTTCATCGGCATCCTTCTGGGCGAATCCATCGTTCCATTTTTTGTTGTGGGCGGCCTTGTGACATTGATTTCCTACGCCTTCATGAAGAACGTGAAGGTTGCAGTTTCCTTTGGCCTTATCCTTGGCGCCATCTGTTCCGCCACGGCCCCTGCTGCCACCACCGACGTCCTCAAGGAATACAGGACCCGCGGCCCCCTTACCACCACAATCCTGGGCATTGTTGCCATGGATGACGCCGTTGCCCTGATCCTGTACGCCATTTCCAGCACCCTGGTTTCGCCCCTTTTGGGTGGCCAGAGCGTTTCCTTCCTGTCGCAGCTTTTGAACATCGGCAAGGAGATTTTTGGTTCCATCGTTGTAGGCGGAGTTTTTGGCGCACTGGTTTCCTTTGTGGTCAAGAACCTGATGCAGGATGAAGGCCGCGTCCTTTCCTTTGGCCTTGGCGGACTTTTGCTTTGCACGGGCGTGTGCACCATCCTGGGGCTGGACAACATTCTTGCTGCCATGTCCCTGGGATTTTTCATGGTGAACTTTGCTCCTTCCAAGACCAGGCCGATTTTTTCCCTTGTGGAAAAATTCACGCCTCCGGTTTACGTCCTGTTTTTTGTTCTTGTTGGCGCCAAGCTTAACATCTGGGTTGTCACTCCGGTTCTTGGGCTTCTTGCCATTACCTACGTTACGGGCAGAACCCTGGGCAAGTCCATTGGCGCTCGCTTTGGCGCAAGGATAACAGGAGCCCCTGCCACCGTAAGGAAATTCCTGCCATGGTGCCTCTTGAGCCAGGCCGGTGTTGCCATCGGCTTGAGCATTGCGGCAAGCAACGACTTTGCAGATTCCATAGGGCCGCAGATCATCCTCATCATTACGGCAACCACATTTATCGTCCAGCTTCTTGGTCCCGTATGCGTTAAGCACGGCGTTACCATGGCCGGGGAAGTGGGCCTTAACGTTACGGAAGAAGACATCCTCAAGACCACAAGGGTTTCTGACGTTACATGGGGAAAGGAAATCATCTGCAGCAAGGAAAGTCCTGCCATCGTCAGCGAGACCGACGACATCAAGTCCATCCTTGAAAACTTTGAGTCCCACCACAACCAGTCCTTTGCCGTCATCTCTCCAGGTGACAGGAAGCTTGTGGGCATGATCACCCTTGAGCACCTTAAGGAAACATTGATGATCGGGGAAATGGCGGAGTCCCTTCTTGCCATGGACATCATGGAGGCCCCGAAATGCACCTGCCGGCCAGACAACCTGCTTCCTGACGTATACAAGCAGTTTTCCGAACATGACACGGAAACCATGGCCATTGTTGACGAAAATTCCGTTGCATGCGGCGTAATGGAAAAATATACGGCGGACCACTACCTGCACACGAGGATCCTTGAGCTTAAGTCAAAGCTTGAGAAGATGGGCTGACATGCCGTGGTGGAAAACCGACAGCCGGGGAAGAATTGGCCGTCGGACGCTATAGAATTTTACGTTTATTTATAGTAAATTGTTGCATCTTTAGGTCATAATTTTATATCTTTCTATGCAGGCCGAACCAGCCATTGTGCGTCGGCTTTCTTATGGATCGATATGAGAGAGGAATATATGGTAAGTGAAGAACTCCTTGCAAAGGTAAAAGAGACACTGGAAGCTTTCAGGCCACAGCTGAATGCCGATGGCGGAGATATGGAATTCATCTGCATTGATGAAGAAAACAAGGTTCACCTTAAGCTGACGGGTGCATGCGGATCATGTCCGATGGCAACCATGACACTTAAGATGGGCATCGAGCGCTACCTTAAGGAAATCTGCCCTGAGATTACGGAAGTGGTTCAGGATGGCGACGATACGGCTGCCGGTGAGCAGTAAAAGGGAAAGGTCATGACAGTAGAAAAGGACAAGTACGTAAGCATTCACTATACCCTCAAGAACGACGAGGGAACGGTTATCGATTCTTCAGTTGGAAAGGAACCCCTTGGATATGTGCAGGGACGCGGTTACCTTCTTCCAAAACTTGAGGAACAGATTGACGGAAAGAATCCCGGGGACAAGTTCCACGCAGTTCTTGAACCGATTGACGGTTACGGGGAAAAAAGGGAAGACCTTATTTCTGAAGTTCCACGCTCAAACTTTGAGACGGACATGCCAATTTCCATCGGAATGGCTTTCCAGGCAATGACTGCAGGAGGCCCGATCATCGTCCGCGTTGTTAAGGTTGAAGACGACAAGGTGACGGTGGACGGAAACCATGAGCTGGCAGGCGTTCGCCTTAACTTTGATGTGGAAATCGTTGAAGTTCGCGATGCCACGGAAGATGAACTGAACCCTCCACGCGGATGCGGTGGTGGTTGCGGAGGCTGTGGCGGCGGATGCGGTGGTGACTGCGGCGGAGATGGAGAATGCGGATGCGGCAGCGATGGCGGATGCGGCGGTAACTGCGGCTGCCAGAACTAACGGCATTTGATTTTACTAAGACGGGATGTCCATTGGGCATCCCTTTTTTTATTG
Organism: Treponema sp.; assembly: GCA_024400955.1. Taxonomy (GTDB): domain Bacteria; phylum Spirochaetota; class Spirochaetia; order Treponematales; family Treponemataceae; genus Treponema_D. The sequence goes on along the minus strand of JAKSLY010000031.1, from coordinate 22,825 downwards.
GTGGAAGTCCGCCGGATTTTCAAGCTTCTTGCGGTACTGCAGTGGCGAAATTGAATTTGCCTTTCTGAAGGCACGGATGAAATTCTCGCATTCGTTGTAGCCGCACTGCTGGGATATTTCCTGAACCGTAAGGTCCGTTGTGTTCAGGAGGTGCAGCGCCTTTTCGTTGAGGAAGAAATGTATGTCTGCCTGTGGAGTCACGCCGAAAGTCTTTTTATATAGAACGGAAAAGTGGGACCTTGTGAGGAAAAAGCTGTCCGCCATAAGATCTACGGTCCATTTTTCCGGGTTGGCCTGGACTTCCTTCCTGAGCTGATTGAGCCTGTAGCGGTTTTCGCTTTCGCGCTTTGTCTTTTGGGTTGGGAACAGCCTGTTTACCTGAAGGTTTGACATGACCTTGCAGAGGCGGTCCAGGAGCTCATGGTCGTGGTTTTCCCAGCGTTCCGTGAGGAAGTATGTTATGTCCTGCATTTCGCGGCGGATGATTTCTTCATCAGTTACATAGAAGACTTCGTCAAAGGGAATCTGAAAGTCGTTGAAGAAGGTTTCGTCTTCCGGATTGAACCTGATGTAGTCGTTTTCAAACTCGCCATCCCGTCCCCAATAAATCTGAGGAGTCCCCGGCTGATAGAGGATGCATGCATTTGCCTGGGTTTCAATTCTCTTGTCTCCCAAGGTTATCACCATGGGATTGTAAAAGTGGAGGAGAACCCATTCTTTTGTGCCTTCCACAAACTTGATCCGGAATCCGGACTGTTCTGTCTTGCGGTAAAAGGCACCGGCAAAATTGATCTTCATATCCTTATCATTATATAGGGTATTTTTATTGCAGGCAAAGTTTTTTTCAATTTTTTTTGAATTACGTCCATTCCCCAAAATTGTGGGGTAAGGATTGGAGCAACGCCGCAGGCGTCCACCGCAGGGAGCGACCCCTTGGGGAGCGGACGAGGAGGATGGAGCGAAAGCGCAATTGCGGAAAGCCTGGTCCGGGGCGGCGGCTAGCTGCCCCGGAACCCTCCAGAATATGAACGGAAACAAAAAAAAGCACTCCCTTTTCGGAAGTGCCTGTAGTGGTAGGTTTCATCCCGCAGCAAATAGCCGCAAGAACGGGGACCAGCCCCATTCAAGACTACTGGAGGAGTGAAAGAACGCTCTGTGAAGACTGGTTTGCCTGAGCAAGCATAGCTGTTCCAGCCTGAGAGAGAACCTGGTTCTTTGTGAAGTCAACCATTTCCTTAGCCATGTCTGTATCGCGGATGCGTGATTCAGAAGCCTGGAGGTTTTCTGCACCAACATCAAGACCTACAACTGTCTTTTCGAGGCGGTTCTGGTATGCACCGAGGTCAGCGCGCTGCTTGTTGATCTTCTTGAGGGCTTCGTCGAGTGTTCCAATTGCGCGGTTTGCATCATCTGGAGATTCGAGAGTCATGATTTCTTCTGTTCCAACATTGCGGAGTCCGAGAGCTGCAGCAGACATTGTTCCAATGAATACCTGTGTTCTCTGGTCCATGTTTGCACCAATGTGGAGCCACATAGAAGCTGTTACGCTGTTTTCACCTGTTGGGCGAGCGAAACGACCTGTAAGCATGTTCATACCGTTGAACTGTGCTGTTGAAGCAATGCGGTCAACTTCTGCGATGAGAGAAGATACTTCAACCTGGATCTGCATGCGGTCTTCGTCTGTGTAGATACCGTTCGATGACTGTACTGCAAGTTCGCGGATGCGCTGAACGATGTCAGATGTTTCCTGGAGGTAGCCTTCTGTTGTCTGAATGAAAGAAATACCATTCTTTGCATTTGTTGATGCCTGATTCAAACCGCGAATCTGTGCACGCATCTTTTCAGAAACTGCAAGTCCTGAAGCATCGTCGCCTGCGCGGTTGATCTTCATACCAGAAGAAAGCTTTTCCATGTTCTTCTGACTGTTGAGCTCAGTGATTCCACCTGCGCGCTGTGCAAACATTGCACTCATGTTGTGATTGATAACCATAATTTATCTCCTATGATCAAGGTACTAGAGTTATAAGCATGCTTTCACCCGGCATGCTCCCCCTTCTTGGGTATACCACCCTATATTTTTATTGTCGGACTTGGAAAACCGGACTTTAGCAAAAAAAACATTTTTTTTTGGAAAAATTGAATGGCTTGGGAAGCCACTTGCTAAGCCACTTGGTAAGCCACTTTTTAAGTCATTTTTAAGTCGCTTTTTTTGGGGGCCTGGCCTTTGCCACTGTGGCTGCAATGTTCTATAATAGGGAATCTTTATTAAGGAATCTTTCATGGAGGATTACAAATGAAAAAGATTATTCTTGTGGCAATGATGGCTGCATTGGCTTGCACATCAGTGTTTGCAGCTAAGGCCAAGAAGGCAGAAAAGAAGTCTGCAATCAAGATTGCAATGGTTACTGACTCCGGCGACATTACGGACCAGTCGTTCAACCAGACAACTTACCAGGCATGTAAGTCTTATGCAGAAGCTAACAAGCTGGACTTCCAGTACTACAAGCCTGCAGGCGACTCTACTGCAGACCGCGTTGCTTCCATCGATGCAGCATACCAGGACGGATACAATGTTATCGTTCTCCCAGGCTTCCTTTTTGGCGAAGCAATCGTAAAGGTGGCAAAGGACTATGACGATGCAAAGTTCATCGGTCTTGACATCAGCGAATTTGACCTTGGTGGAGCCAAGCTTCCTTCTAACGTTTTCTGCGCAGTTTATGCAGAAGAAATTCCTGGCTACTTTGCAGGTTATGCAGCAGTTAAGGAAGGCTACCGTCACCTTGGATTCCTCGGCGGCATGGCTGTTCCAGCTGTTATCCGCTACGGCTACGGTTTTGTTCAGGGTGCAAACAAGGCTGCTGAAGAACTTAACATCGCAGACCAGGTTACAGTTGAATACGTTTACGGCGGACAGTTCTACGGCGACCAGACAATCACTGCAACAATGGACGGCTGGTACAAGAACCGCGGCGTTGAAGTTGTGTTTGCATGTGGTGGCGGAATCTGGACTTCTGCATGTGATGCAGCTGCCAAGGTTCACGGAAAGGTTATCGGTGTTGACGTTGACCAGACAGCACAGATCAACAACTACGAAGCCGGCATGCACGTAACTTCTGCAATGAAGGGATTGGGTGCAACAGTATATGCATGTCTTGCTGCAATCCAGGACGGTTCATTTGCAGCTGACTACGCAGGAAAGGTTTCTTCCCTCGGACTCGTTTCTGGAACAGACCTTAACGCTAACTACGTTGGTCTTCCAACAGCCACTTGGGTTATGAAGAACTTTAAGGTTTCAGACTACAAGAAGATGGTTGCTGACGTATACTCAGGAAAGACAAAGGTTTCAAATGCCATCGACAAGGATCCTGTAGTTTCTATCAAGGTTAACAAGTATCCTAACATCAAGTAATTTCTGGGCATCTTCTGCAAGGTGCCCGACTGTGAGGGCTGGATGATTTCTTAAGTTCCGACCTCCCCCACCATTCACCGGAACTTACGGCCGAATTTTGCACTGCATAAATTTTTGCACTGCAGGGTTCGGCCTTTTTGTTTTTAGAAGGAACAACTGAAGGCTCGCCTGTAATCTTACGCCAATAAAATCGCTCCCGTCGCAAAAAAAGTGTTTTTTAGATATGCCCTTTGTGTTATGATGGGAGAAAGAAGAATTCCTTAAAAGACAGGTGTTTTATGAGTGAAGAATACATCATTGAAATGCTGAACATTACAAAGCGTTTCCCTGGAATCATTGCAAACGACAACATTACGCTGCAGCTGCGGAAGGGAGAAATCCATGCCCTGCTTGGAGAAAACGGAGCTGGAAAATCCACCCTCATGAGCGTGCTCTTTGGCCTTTACCAGCCGGAAGAAGGTGAAATCCGGAAAAACGGAAAGAAGGTTCTGATCAGCAATCCAAACGACGCCACAGCCTTAGGCATCGGCATGGTTCACCAGCATTTTAAGCTTGTTGAAAATTTTACGGTTCTGGACAACATCATCCTTGGAAGCGAAACCACAAGGGGGCCGTTCCTTGACCGCAAGTCCACCTGCAAAAAAGTTATGGAACTAAGCGAGCGCTACGGACTTTTTGTTACGCCTGAATCAAGGATCGAAGACCTTACGGTTGGAATGCAGCAGCGCGTTGAAATCCTGAAGATGCTTTACCGTGACAATGAAATACTTATCTTTGACGAGCCGACTGCCGTGTTGACTCCACAGGAAATTGAAGAACTGATGCAGATCATGAGGAACCTTGCCGCCGAAGGAAAGTCTATCCTCTTCATCACCCATAAGCTCAATGAGATCATGGCAGTTGCCAACCGCTGTTCGGTTTTGCGTAAGGGCAAGTACATTGGAACCGTTGACATCAGTGACACTTCAAAGGAAGAACTGAGCAAGATGATGGTCGGCCGAGACGTTCAGTTTGTAGTGGACAAAAAGCCTGCCAACCCTGGAAAGACGGTTCTTGAAATCAATCACATGAACGTAAAAAGCAGGATGCATGATTCCCTGGGAGTAAAGGATGTGAGCATGAAGGTCCGCGCAGGAGAAATCGTGTGCATTGCAGGAATTGACGGCAACGGACAGTCTGAATTCATCTCGGGCCTTACTGGACTTGTTCCCCTTGTACACAGGGACAAGCCAACATCAATCCTCATCGACGGAATTGATGTAACAAGAAAATTAATCCGTGAAAAATCCATCGCCGGCATGAGCCACATTCCGGAAGACAGGCACAAGCACGGTCTTGTCCTTGACTACACCCTTGAGCAGAACCTGGTCCTGCAGCGGTATTGGGAAGACAAATTCCAGAAGAAGTTTTTCATCAAGTCTGGAGAGGTGTCAAAATACGGAGATGAACTCATAGAAAAATACGACGTGCGAAGCGGCCAGGGGGGCAAGACCGTATCCCGGGCCATGTCTGGTGGCAACCAGCAGAAAGCCATTGCCGCCCGCGAACTGAACAAGGACCACAAGCTCCTTATAGCCGTTCAGCCTACCCGCGGACTTGATGTAGGCGCCATCGAATACCTGCATAAGGCAATCATCGCAGACCGGGACCAGGGCAAGGCAGTCCTACTGGTTTCGTACGAACTTGATGAAGTCATGAGCCTTAGCGACAGGATTCTTGTCATGCACCAGGGCGAAATCGTTGGGGAACTTGACCCGAAGAACACAACCCCGGAAGAACTTGGCCTTTACATGGCAGGTGCAAAGCGCCAGGAAATCAAGGTGGAGGATTAAAATGAATAAGAAGAACTTCTGCAATACACCGGCATTCCGTTCCATTCTTTCTGCCATTCTTTGTGCCCTCGTCGGCATCCTGATCGGCTTTGTGATTCTTCTGATAATCAATGCGGAACACGCCCCGAAAGCCATAAGCGTCATCCTTAAGAACTTCATGTACTACAGGAACAACGGAAAGAAACTCTATTACCTTGGCCAGACCCTGGTTAAATCCGTTCCGCTGATCCTGTGTGCCATCGGGGTTCTCTTTGCCTACAAGTCGGGCCTGTTCAACATTGGAATTGCAGGCCAGTATACCATCGGAATTGGCATCTCCCTTTGGGCCGCCCTTGCCTGGCACCTGCCCTGGATCATGTGCATCCTGCTTGCCGTGATTGCAGCTGCATTGTGGGCATCCCTTGCAGGACTCCTGAAGGCCTTCTGCAACGTTAACGAAGTCATAGCAGGAATCATGCTCAACTGGATCGGCCTGTATTTTGTAAACATCCTCATGAGCCGTGAAACCGTCATGAACATTACAAAGTCGGAAACATTTTCCATCGGTTCCGTTTCACCCCAGTCGCTGCTGCCAACACTGGGACTTGGAAAATTTTTCCACGACAACGAATACGTTTCCATTGCAATCCCAGTAACCATACTTATTGCCATCATGGTGAACATACTTTTGACCAAAACCATCATCGGCTATGAACTCAGGGCAACGGGACTTAACAAGGATGCCGCAAAATATGCAGGCATGAAGGACAAGAAGAACATCATACTTACAATGGCAGTAAGCGGAGCCATCGCAGGACTCGGTGCTTCACTCTTCTACCTTACGGACATCCAGCCATGGAAGACTTCTTCCGTAGTTCCGGGAATGGGATTTAACGGAATCGCCGTTGCCTTCCTTGGGGAACTGAATCCAATCGGGGCAATTTTTGCCGGCTACTTCATCCAGCACATTACCCAGGGCGGAAGCTTCATCGACACTAAATACTACAATCCCCAGATTGCAGACTTGATTTCTTCCATCATCATCTACAGCTGTGCATTCATGTTCATCTTCAAGAATCACATTGGCACTTTTGTGGAAAAGTTCTCGAAAAAAAGCGAAGGCAAGGAGTAGGCCCAAATGTTATTGATTCAATATACACTCATATACGCATCGGTTTTGATTTTTGTTGCATACGGCGGCATGTTCAGCGAGAGAAGCGGCGTCATAAACCTGGGACTTGAAGGAATCATGGTAATGGGCGCATTGGGAGGAGTCTTTGTGCTGACCCTGATTCCCCCGTCTGCACCACCACTTGCAATCATTCTCCTGACGATTTTAACCAGCATCATCTTTGGAATGGTCTATTCACTGCTGCTTGCCGTTTCCGCCATAAACTTTAAGGCGGACCAGACTCTTGTAGGCACTGCCATGAACATGCTTGCAACTGCAGGAGCAACAGTAATCGTAAAGTCTTTCAACAACAGCAGGACCCAGGGCGTCAACCCCAGTGCAATCCTTGATTACATTGAAACCCGCAAGGTTTTCCTCATCAAGGCTCTTGGAGTTGAATTCAACATCTACATGGTGCTTACCCTGATTCTTGTTGCCGCCGCATTTCTGGCACTTTACAGGACACGCTTTGGATTGCGCCTTATGGCCTGCGGTGAACATCCTCAGGCTGCTGACAGCGTGGGCATCAATGTTTACAGGATGAGATATGCAGGCGTTCTTATCTCCGGTTTCTGCGGAGGAATCGGTGGCGTAATCTACGTTACGGTTTCAAATTCACAGTGGGATTTCCAGTACGGAGTTGCAGGAGCTGGATTCCTTGCCCTGGCCGTAATGATCTTTGGCCAGTGGAATCCATTGAGAATTGCAGCAAGCGCCCTTTTGTTCGGTGTTTTCCGTGCCATTGCAGACACCTACACTGCCTTTGATGCACTGATTCACCTTGTACCTGGTGATGTTTACAAGATGCTGCCGTACATCATTTCCCTGCTTGTCCTTGCATTTACATCAAAGAAATCAAGGGCTCCAAAGGCGGAAGGAATTCCTTACGACAAGGGAAAGCGGTAAAAAACTGGCCTACTCCCTTCATTTTGCGCTCTTACAACATTCTGTGCATCCAGTAACTATGACGTGTTTCTTGCCGTCGGATTTGTTAAAGAGCCTTGCCACAAGATGACCTTCCTTAAGGGGGACTTCCTTGTGGCATACGGGGCAAACCCTTTTTATACCTTCAATGGGATTTGGATAGCATGCAGGGCATCCGTTTATCGTGCACAGCTGGTCTGGAACATTCATGGGCCTGTAAACGCGGCTCACCAAGTCTTCCCCGGGCATAAGGGGGGTGCTGCACAGGGGACAGTTTACCAAAAGCCCATGCTTCGCTGCATATTCCCTCCTCTTCTTCAGGGACATCTGTTTTGACTCCTGACGTTCCTTGTACTTAACATAAAAATTGAGGAGCCAAATAATCAGGGCAAAGGCAAGGGCTGCCAAAATATAGTAAACTGCTGTCATGAATATAATTATATCAGTGAACCCATAAAAATTGCAATTTTTTGAAAAACCCAATTGCCCCCTTTTTTGTTTGCCATTTTACAGGAATACCATTATAATTTTACAAAACCTGGCAAAAATATGACAAAAGTATCTGATCAGAGAAAAACTCCTGTAAAAGAATCCCAGCAGCGGGGATCCGTACTCTTTCCACTGCAATACAATTTCTGCAACACGGCAAATCCCTTCTACGACCTGTGGCTTCACTGGCACACGGAGTTCGAAATAATCAGGATTGAATCAGGTTCCTACAACATCTTCATAAACGACCGCCAGCAGACATTGAATGCAGGGGACATCTGCTTCATCCCGGGAAAAGTAATTCATGGCGACGCACCGGACAAGGGAAACTGCAAATACGAGTCGGCAGTCTTTGACATTGAACTCATCAGGCTCCACGGGTTCAGTCCGGATGCCTTCATTACCGACATGATTTCAGGTTCCATCATTCCAAATTTTTACATTCCGTCTTCCATAAAGGAAATAGCAAGGGCATGCGAAGGATTTTTTGATGCAATCCGCGAACAGAGGGAAGGCTGGGATTCAATTTCCACAGGCTACCTGATGATCATATTCGGCCTCATAAAAAAGCACAGGCTGTACTCGGAACGCCAGATTCTTCCATTGAAGAAACGCATCCGCAACGAAAAGCTGGACATCATTCTCTCGCTCATAAAGCAGAAATACAACACGCCCATTACCCTCGAGGAACTGTCCGAAGCTGCAGGTTTTTCCCCAAAATACTTCTGCCGCGTATTCCGCGAGATGACCGGCCGGGCACCTATTGAATACCTTAACTGGTTCCGCATAAACAAGGCCTGTGCCATGATCCGCGAAACCAACGAAAAGCTTCAGGACATCGCCCAGAAATGCGGCTTCAACGACTTCAGCTATTTCATAAAGACTTTCCATAAGTACAAGAAAATGACTCCCCTCAAGTACAGGAACTATGATCCCCTCAAGAATCCGGACATGAACATCGATTCTGAGGAAGATGACCTGACGGAAGACATGGCTGGAACCGACTTACCGGAAACACAAAATTCTTGAAGGCACCGAGCCAGAAGGTAGTAGCATAAATGAACAGAAAGAACATCCTTGTCGGCGTATCCGGCAGCATTGCGGCTTACAAGGCTGCAACCCTCGTGAGCATTCTCGTTAAGACTGGAGCAGACGTCCGTGTCGTAATGACAAAGAATGCAACCAACATAATCAACCCCATAACCTTTGAAACCCTGACAGGACACAAATGCATGGTGGACACCTTTGACCGCAACTTTGAATTCAAGGCAAACCATGTTTCCATTGCACAGCAGGCAGACCTTTTCATTCTGGCACCTGCAACTGCAAACATAATCGCAAAGGTCGCAAACGGACTTGCAGACGACATGGTAAGCACTACATTCCTTGCAGCTAAATGCCCAAAGATAATCTGCCCCGCAATGAACACTGCCATGTACGAAAATCCCGTTACCCAGGACAACATTGAAAAATGCCGACACTACGGCTACAAGGTTGTGGAACCTGCCAGCGGCTACCTTGCATGCGGTGACACTGGAAAAGGAAAGATGCCGGAACCTGAAACCATCGCAGAATTTGCCCTTCAGGAGATTGAATGTGAAAAAGACCTTGCCGGAAAAAAAATCCTTGTAACCGCAGGCCCCACCCGTGAATCCCTGGACCCGGTAAGGTTCATCACAAACCATTCCAGCGGAAAAATGGGATACGCCATCGCAAAGGCAGCAGCCCGACGCGGAGCAGACGTAACCCTCGTGTCAGGTCCCGTAAATCTTGAGGAACCACTGTTCGTAAATACGGTGAAGGTTTCTTCCGCAAAGGAAATGTTTGAAGCCGTAAAAGATGCAAGTTCTTCCATGGACATCATAATTAAGGCGGCAGCCGTTGCAGACTACAGACCAAAAACCGTAAGCCAGAACAAGATTAAGAAGCACGATGATGAACTTAACCTTGAGCTTGAACGCACCGACGACATTCTTGCATGGCTTGGAAGGAACAAAAGGAACGGACAGGTTCTATGCGGATTCTCCATGGAAACGGAAAACCTGATCCAGAATTCCAGGGCAAAGCTTGAAAAGAAGAACCTGGACATGGTTTGTGCCAACAGCCTTACGACCAAGGGCGCAGGATTTGGAACGGACACCAACGCAATCACCATCATAACAAAGGACGGCAACAGGGAACTTGAACTCATGTCAAAAACCGATGCCGCAAATTCAATACTGGATTTCATAAAGGAAAATTTTGGAGACTAACTATGGAAGAAGAACTTAATGAAGCATCAGAAGTCCTCAAGTCGGAATGGTTTTTTGACACGAACACAATAAGGGAAACATTCACCCTGCACAATGTGATTCACGTGGCGTTTTCAGTTCTTTCTGTAATTGCCTTCTTTGCAATCTACAAATTCATCTGCCACCTGATAAACAAGAATTCGAAGGACCGCATCAACAAGCATACTTCCATGCTCATAAACAAATTCGTGAAGTATACCTTCTACATATTCCTCATAATGTACATCCTGGGACTTTTCGGAATCAACCTGAAGGCACTGTGGGGCGCAGCCGGAGTTGCAGGTATCGCCGTCGGTTTTGCGGCACAGACAAGCGTAAGCAACCTGATCAGCGGCATGTTCCTTCTTGGGGAAAAGACAATCAAGATCGGAGACTTTATAAGCGTGGGCGGAGTAAGCGGTACGGTTGAAAGCGTCGGACTCCTGCGCATTCAGGTTTACACACTGGACAATCAGGTTGTACGCATTCCAAACAGTTCCGTAATAAACAGCAACCTTACAAACTTCAGCACCCTTCCCATAAGAAGATTCGTCTTTGAAGTTCCCGTAAGCTATGAGACTGACATGACTGCAGCCCTTGAAGCCGTAAAAAAAGTTCCTGAATGCTGTCCCACTGTTCTCCAGGATCCTGCCCCAAGTGTCTTCTACGACGGATTTGGAGATTACATAAAGCTCCAGCTTGCAGTCTGGTTTAAGGGTTCAGACCTGATTCAAACCAAGAACGACGTTTACATCAACATCGTGAAGGAATGCAAGAAGGTCGGCATAGAAATTCCATATACCCACTACGACGTAAAAATCCTCAAGAACTAGAATGCAAAAAAAATAAATTTCATGCAATCATATATGCATGAAGAACTTTTACTTTATGCCGGCCTTAGTGCTGGCATTTTTTTTGATGGGCTGCACTTTCTGGGATGAAGGGGAAAGCGTCAGTTTCACCCTGCCGGGAGAAGGCCTTTGGGTAATCCATGGGGCCTGCAGTGGAAAGACATTCAGCATTGAGGAAGAAGGGCCGGAAGTCGTCCTGTTCATCGGGAAGAATGAACCCTGTGCACTTTTGGCCAGCAGGAAGAACCGGCTTGAAATTTACGGCGCCATATCTCCCTTTACAACGGTTCTCGACCTGGAAACGGCATGGCCTGCAGAAGTCTTTTACAGCCTGACTGCAGGTTCCACGGACAGCAGCGAAAGAACCGCAAGGCAAATCCAGTTCTTTAACTGGGGGCGGCTCATCGAAGAATGCAGGGACTACGAGGGGAACCTCTGGGCATTGGACAAGGAGCATGCAATGAAAGCCATAGCCTCCGGGAAATTCAAGAAATCAGACCTGAAGCTCCAGGACTGAAGGAAAACCGACAGAATGTCCGCCTGCATGGCCCCCCTCTCCCTTTACCATATTCCCCTTTTTGAATAAAATAGTTGCCCTATGGAATTTACACAAGAAACAATTGATGCACTTCAGATTAATGAAGTCGAAATCATGAAAAAAGTCGCTGAAGAACTTAACATCCGTGTTCCTCAGGTTAGCGCAGTTATCAGCCTTGTAGCAGAAGGCTGTACTATTCCGTTCATTGCACGTTACCGCAAAGAAAAGCATGGTTCCCTGGACGAACTTCAGGTTCGCGAGAGTGACCACCTTTTTAACTCATATAAGAGCCTGGAAGAAACTCGCCTTGCCAACGTACGCAAGGTTTTTGAACAGGGTAAGCTTACGGAAACACTTTACAAGGCATTCATGTCTGCAAAGACCCTCGCAGAACTTGAAGACCTTTACGCACCATTCAAGAAAAAGAAGAAGACACGCGGAATGGTAGCCATCGAAAAGGGACTTGAACCCCTCGCCGATGCCATGTACGAACTTGACGATGCAGCCCTCCTTGCAAAAGCAGCTGAATTCATCAAGACAGACAACGAGGATGCAGCCCTCAATGTTGAGACTGCAGAAGACGCAATTGCCGGAGCAAAGGACATCGTTGCAGAACGCATCAGCCAGGACAGTGCAAACCGCGCCGCAATCCGCGAGGAATACATGGCAACGGGAACCATCGTTACAAAAGGAATCGTTCCAGATGGCGTTGATCCGGAAAAGGCAGAAAGGGAATCTACATACAAGATGTACTGGGATTACAGCGAGCCGCTCAACCAGGTTAAGCCTCACAGAATCCTTGCCATCAACCGCGCAGAAAAGGAAGGCGCACTGGAAGTTACAATCGACGTCAGCGTTGATTCAGCAGTAAAGCTCATCCAGAAAAAATTCAAGCTTAACAACAAGTCCATGGGAGAAGCCATCGAAGACGGAATAGTTCGTTCCCTGAGCCCGGCAGTTATCCGCGAAATCCGCAGCGACGAATTTGACGAGGCAGACGAACACGGAATCGGTATCTTTAGCGAAAACCTGAAGAACCTCCTGATGACACAGCCAATCAAGGGAAGCCGCGTTCTTGGAATCGACCCAGGCATCCGCACCGGTACAAAGTGTGCAGCCCTTGATGAAACTGGAAAATACCTTGGCTACTTCAAGTTCTTCCAGGTTACGGATCCACAGGACAGCTACAACCAGATCAACAACGCCATCGACAAGTACGACATTCAGGTTGTTGCAGTCGGCAACGGAACTGGAAGCCCTGAAGTTCAGGCTATCGTCTCAAAGGTTATCAGCGAAAACTACAAGGACAGCGACGTTCAGTTTACGGTCGTAGATGAATCAGGTGCATCCGTTTATTCAGCATCGGATGTTGCCCGCGAAGAATTCCCTGAGCTTGACCTTACAATCCGTGGTGCCATCAGCATGGGCCGCCGCCTTCAGGACCCTCTTGCAGAACTTGTAAAGATCGATCCTAAGGCCATCGGCGTTGGACTTTACCAGCACGACGTAAACCAGAAGAAGCTTTCCGACAAACTTGATGAAGTTGTAGGTTCCGTTGTAAACAATGTAGGCGTAAACCTCAATACGGCTTCTGCCTACCTCCTCAAGTACGTTTCCGGAATCAACTCAAGCCTTGCAAAGAAAATCGTTGCATACCGCGATGCCAACGGAAAGATCACAAGCCGCGAAGACCTTAAGAAGGTTCCCGGTCTTGGTCCAAAGGCATTCGAGCAGTGCGCAGGATTCCTCAAGATTGCAGAAAGTGCAGAGCCTCTGGACAACACATGGGTTCACCCTGAAAACTATGCAGTTGCAAAGGAAATCCTTCCGCTTGTTCAGAAGAATGAAAAAATCACTGCTGAACTTAAGAAGCAGCTTGCAGAAAAATACGGCGTTGGTGAAACAACAGTGGCAGACATTGCAGAAGAACTTGCAAAGCCAAACCGCGACCCACGCGACGGCTACCCTGCCCCAATCATGCAGAAGGGTGTCGTAAATTTTGAAGACCTTAAGACGGGAATGAAGGTAACCGGAAAAATCAAGAACGTTGTTGACTTTGGTGCCTTCGTTGACATCGGTCTCCACGAAACAGCCCTCATCCACGTCTCTGAATTAAGCGACAGCTTTGTTACAAATCCAATGGACGTAATCAAGGTTGGCGATGTAAAGGAATTCACGATCATCGACCTTGATGCAGACCGCAAGAGAATCAGCCTTTCACTCAAGAGCGATGCAGGAAGCCGCCTTGTTGGAGAAAAGGGTTCTTCTTCTGCCGGAACTTCAAGCGGAACAGGCAAGAAGCGCGTTGTTGTAGTAAAGAAGGGAACCGGAGCCGCAGGTAATGGAGGTTCAAAGCCAGCCGACCGCAAGCCAAGGGAACGACAGAACTACGGCAGCGACGATGGATACAGCTACAACCCGTTTGCAGCACTTTTGAAGAAATAAAACCGCAATAATTGCAGGATCCGCACAAACGGATCCCAACTGTCCCCCAGAAGAAAACTTTTGGGGGATTTTTTATTAAGTAAATTGGTAGAATTATAATTATTTACTTGACAAAACAAAAAACATAGAGTATATTGGTCGAACTTAGTACGACGCTGGGTAGAGCAGTTGGCAGCTCGTCGGGCTCATAACCCGGAGGCCGCAGGTTCGAGTCCTGCCCCAGCTAAACAAGGAAGCTTCAGTTAAACACTGGAGCTTTTCTTATTTTAAACAATGCGCCACTTAAACACATGCAGGACTCGAAGCTGGAGCTGCGCCGAGCAGGTGCGAGGATTAAGCAGCGGAAGCCGGCCCGAAGGGCGAGTCCTGCCCCAGCTAAACAAGAGAGCTTCAGTTAAACACTGGAGCTTTTCTTATTTTAAACAATGCACCACTTAAACACACGCAGGACTCGAAGCGTAGTGAGCGCGCCAAAGGCGAAAAGGCGACAGGCCCTTTTTCCTTACCGCTGTGCAGTGCGGAAAATATCACGAGATTGTTTGAAATTTTGGATGATTTAATATCTACAATATAAAAGATAGTTACCTGGAAAATCAGCCAACCTTAAATTTGTAGTAAGTGGAATTACAATAGTGGTATTCATATCACTGTTGTTAAAATCATCAGACTGGATAATTACAGCGGGACGACGCCAACCAGGTTCACTTCCTAATGGCTCTCCAAAATCAACCCACCAAATGTCACCACGTATCATTTTTTGTTAACTCCCTGATAGAACTTAATGATGCTTTTTCCATAGTTTTGAATTCAGCAAATGCATCTGGATTTTTTTGAAGAAAATCATTAATCCTATTTGTAACAGAGATATCTTTTTCTTTTGTAGAATAAATAGAAGCTAAATACTGTACGTAGTGAGTAAGCTCTATGACAGCAGCTTCAGGCAATGAATTAATTGTCTTTTCTAATACATCGTATGGCATTTTCACCTCCAACAAGTTCTCTTTATCATAATATAACACAATTAATGAAAATAGACATCCACATTTTTTCATTAGCGCTGTGCAGGACGGCGGCTTTGTTACTTGCTCTGACAAAAACTAAAGAATTGTGAGTTCAACTCTGTATTTTTCAGCTTCATCTTTTCTTAGAATGCAGGAATATCTCAAGAAGGAAAAAATATGAAAAAAACAATTCCGGCAGTTTTCATCATATCTGTTTTCGTAAGTTTCAGCTGTACGATGGAAAATTCTTCAGACAATGACTTCTCTTTTACAAGCATAGATGATAGAAATCCTGTTCCGTTCAACGATTCAGTTTCTGCAATTGATTTGGCGAAAAACATGAGAATCGGCTGGAATCTTGGAAATTCACTTGACTGCTGGACAGAGAAAGGCTTGAACAGCGAATTGGCATGGAACGAAACCAGAACCACAAAAGAAATCGTCGAACTTGGAAAAAACAAGGGCTACACAACAATCCGCATTCCTGCAACTTGGGCAAATCACATTATTGATGACAGTTATACGATTGACCCGAAATGGATGGCCCGCGTGAAAGAAGTCGTGGATTGGGCTTACAATGCAGGTTATTATGTGATCCTGGATGAACATCATTCAACAAATGGCGGTGTACAAAATCCGATTCCAAAATGTTCGGGTTATATGGCCACGACCGATGAAAACAACATCGCAGAATCAAAACGCTTTCTCGAAGGAATCTGGAAACAAATCGCAAGCACATTCAACAATTCTTACGGCGAAAGATTGATTTTTGAAACAATCAACGAACCCAGAAATGAATTTGGAAACGGAGCTCACAAATGGGATGCGGTTCCTGGATCCTGCAATGAATGCAGAAAAACTTTTGAAGTCATAAACGAATACAATCAGCTTGTCCTGAACACAATCCGTGCAAGCGGCGGAAACAATGCAAAGAGATTTGTAATGGTTCCCGGAAACGGCGACAAAATCTCTGCCCTGCTTTCTGATGTTTTCAGAATGCCGAATGATTCAGCGAAGGACAAACTCATGGTCACAGTTCACGATTACACAATGAGCTGGTCAAAAGATTTAATCCTTCCTTCGTATTCCAATACTGAAAAAAATTATTTTGAAACGGAATTCAAGAAATTGAATGATAAATTCGTGGCAAAGGGAATTCCAGTTGTTCTTGGAGAAACCGGAGCATTGCAAGGCGGCAATCTGTCTTTGGAAGAACGCATCAAATGGATTTCAGATCTTTCGAGAATCACGTCAGGCTACGGAATGCCTTTGCTCTATTGGGACGTTTACGCAGACGAAAAATGGGGTGAACTTGACAGAACGAATCTCACAGTCCGCAATCCGAATTTTGTGAAAGCGATGATTGAAAATTGGAAACTTCCATCTGAAACAACGCCGACCTTTGTTGAAGTAACCGGAAACTGGGACGTTTGGGGACAAACTTCATCTTATTTGATTTCAACCAATTCCAATGGAATCTATGGTTTGACTTATTCAGGAGCAGATTATTTCGGCATCACTTTCAAATATAACAATGAAGAAATAATTCCGGTTTCAAAAGGGGACTGTTACAAATTGGAAGCGGATGTAAAACTTACAGACGGAAATTTCTCACTCTCATTCAAAACAATGAAATCAGATGATACAGTCATCGAATGGAATGCAGGGAAAAAGGATGTGGCACAGAATTCCGGCTTTGTACACTATGAAACATCAATCAAAATCGAGGGGGAAAACGCAAAAATCACGGCACTTCTTCAAGGCATGGGAAATTCAGAAGTTGAAGTCAAAAACATAAAACTATCAAAAATGAGGAAACTGTAAACAAGGATTTTCATAGATAAAAGCGAGGACTATATTTTCCCATTTATCTTTTGAAAATTGAACATCCGATATAGAATATCATGATGAGAAAAATATTTATTTTGTTTTTACTGTCTTTGACGGCTTCACTTTTTGCATTTGACAGACAAAGCATAATTCACGGTGCGGCAACTTCTTCCGATGGAGAATGGACTGCAATCAGCGTTTTAAATGACGACGCGCTGGATTTAGACAATAGGGAAAGTGTTTGGATTTACAGAACAAATGCACATTGGGATTTTCCATTCTGCTTGATTTCATTCAAATCGCAAAAGGGCTGGTCAATTCCGTCAGTCTGCTATGACAGGGAAAATGATTCTTTCATTGTCTACCACCATTGCTGGACAAGAGAAAATAATGACGGCGGATTTTTTGAATTCCCTCGGGTGAACGGAAAATACAATCCAAATGATTTTTTTTATTCCGATGCAATTTCAAACATGGGAGTTGCACGGCTGTTCAGCAATGACTGTGGAATTTACATCGCCTGTATTTATGGCGAATGGTCGGGCAAAGAAGACCGGAACACAAAAATTTTCAAACTCAAACGGGACAAAAACAAATTGATTCCGGCAGAAATAGATTCATTGAAAAATATGGAATTTGCACATTTGGACTGGCGGAAAAATAAATTTTCCATGGATGATCCCACATTCAGGCAGGTGATTTTTTCAACTTCCAGAGGAATAATTGCAATGGATGCAAATGAATCCGACTGGTATCATTTTAACTGCAAAACGGAAACGCTCACTACCTTTTCATCAAAAGAAGAAGCGTTTTTGTACGATGAAAGTTTATCAGAAACTGAAAATTCAAATTTTTCCATAGTTCAATTCATTCTTGTTTTCATGATTTTAATTCTTGCAATTTTTGCTTTGATATTGATTTTCAAGTTGAAACACAAAAATGCAATGCCACAGCAAATCGACAGAAAGAAAAAAAATCAATTCATATTTTCGATTCAGGAAAAGGAAAGGGCAAAAATCAGCCGGGATATTCACGACACTGTTATTCAGGACATCCGCGTTATCCGGCTGGAAATTGAAAATATTAAGGTTCATGATGAATCAAAAAATCTTCAGCACAAAATCGAAGATATTGCCACGGACTGCATCATCAAGCTAAGGAACATCTGCTACAATCTGGCTCCTGCCGAGCTTGTAAATCATTCGGAAGGTGATTCTTCAAAAATAGAACTTGTTTCCATTATAAATTCTTTGGCGCAGCAGTTCTCAAAGAAAACCCATGTTCCCTGTCATGTTGGAGTTGAAGAAGGTTTTGAATATCCGGTTTTGAAAAGGGAAGTTACGCAGAATATTTTTAGGGTTGTTCAGGAAGCACTCACCAATATTGAAAAACATTCCTATGCAACGCAAACTTCAATTTTCATAAAAAATGAGGATGACAGCATTGTGATTTATGTTACGGATGACGGAATCGGCTGTTCGCAGGAAACAATAAACCACAGCTTGAACAGCAACGAGCATCTTGGACTTCGCTCTATGCATGACAGAATTGAATTAATCGGCGGCAAGATTGAATTCATTTCAAGTCAGGATGATGGAATGGAAATAAGAATCGAAATTACCGTAAACTAAAAAAATGAAAAATATTCTATATATTATCGACGATCACAATATGGTCAGGAACGGTTTGAAAAGCTGGCTTGAATCTCACACTGAATGGAAAGTTCTAAAAGATTTTGATAATGGCAGAGATTGTCTTTCATTTCTTTCTGCATTGAA
Source organism: Treponema sp. (assembly GCA_024400955.1). Taxonomy (GTDB): domain Bacteria; phylum Spirochaetota; class Spirochaetia; order Treponematales; family Treponemataceae; genus Treponema_D. Next base: position 4,308 of record JAKSLY010000031.1, on the reverse strand, counting down.
TTCAGAAAATGAACTCTTCCCGGAAATACTGATTGTTGATGTCCAGCTTGCTGACGAAAATGGATTTAAAATTGTAAGAGAAGTCAATGAAAAATTTCCGCAGATAAAATGCGTTATGTATTCAATGTTTGATACGGCGGGTTTTGTTTTGCAGGCAAAAGATTCAGGAGCAAAAGCATACATTTCAAAAATCGCAAAGGAAGAAGAACTTGCCGATTGCCTTGACTTGGTTCAAAAAGGCGATACATATCTTGAGGAGCGAATGATTCAAACCCAGAACAAAATCGAATCAATCGTAACGATGCTTTCAAAACAGGAAAAAAATATTTTTGAGGCAATACTGCAGGGCAAATCCAACCAGCAGATCTGCGATGAACTTTTTATAAGCAGCCGCACAGTTGAAAACTACACAAGCCGCCTTTATTCAAAAATCAGCGTAAAAAACCGAGAAGAACTGATAAAAAAATACAGCAAATGAAAAATCCCCCCTCGGTTATAACCGACGTAACCAACGGGGACAGACCTCTTGGTGGACACTCGAATTATATATTTGCAACGGTTAAGAAAATTTCTTGCCAGTGTGCGCACAATGTATTGTATTTTTGGCTGTATCCGGAAATTATATTGCTGCGCCGATTGAGCGCTTCGCTTCACCCACACGCACTTGCTATGGGTTCATGTCGAAATTAAGCAGGATACACAAAATATGTGGCAGTTTCGACAGGCTTAATCACTACGCATCATGTAGCAACACTTTCCACGGACATAGCCATATTTTTTCGGGGGCATTTATATGCTTGCAAATATTAATATTAAGACTGACACTGAACTAAAAAAACAGGCAGATTCTCTTTTTGCAGATTTGGGAATGAATATGACAACAGTCCTAAATATCTTCATGAGATAGGCTGTTAGGGAAAATAGAATTCCTTTTGAAATTACCATAGAGCCGTTTTCTTCTTTCTGTAAAAGATGCCTATCCCAAAATTCTTCTAGCCCGAACAAAGCACGAAGCATCACAGCACGAAGGAATAAGAATCATAGACATTGCTCAATGGCTTTTGCATTATGCGTGAGGGATTGGAGTAGGGGATACCTACGGATTTTGTGACTGAGGGATTGGAATACGGAACTCCCGGAGTGCAACGGAGGGATGAGCCGCGGCAGACGGCGAAGACGCCCGCAAGGAGCAGACAGGACGTCTGCGACTGAAGGGCGAGTCCTGCCCCAGCTATAATAACATACCAGTACTTCTTAAATTCCAAATTTATATATATTGAAATTTATAGAATTTTCTTTTGTGGATTTGTGTACAAATTAAAATTGATAATAATACAAAAAAAATTTCAATTTTATATGCCATAGGACGAAGATGAACCGTGACGTAACAATTTTTAATTGTTAATCTTCTATCAAAATATACTTTTAACATGTTATAATAGAGGAAATAAAGTTATCTTCGGAGAACCATTATGAGTGAAAATCTTCTTCCAGAACAAAAAGCAAGACAGAAAATAGATGAAATGCTCACTAAAGCAGGTTGGGATATTATTTCAAGAAATGAATATTCTGATATCTACAACGGTTGTGCCATTACAGAAGCTCTTCTTACTGGCAATCTTGAAGCAGATTATCTTCTTTTTGTTGGTGGAAAAGCAATTGGTGTTCTTGAAGCAAAAAGAGCTGAAAATAATCTTTCGATTGAAGTAGCTGAACAGGCTCAGAATTATACTAAGAGTCTTCCTGACTGGTACCAAACTTGGTCAAATCCACTTCCTTTTGTATTTCTCTCAAATGGTGAAACTTTACTATTCCGTGATATGCGGGAAGAAGATACAACTTATATCGAACTCAAAAAAATGAAAACTCCAAAAGAACTGGTTCAGATGGCTGATATTCAGTCTGAATATGCAGCACTTCCAGCTCTTCCTCCTGTAGGTGAAAAAGGACTTCGTCAATGTCAGTATGATGCAATCAGAAATCTTGAGCTTGCCTTCAAACAAAATGAAACTAAAGCTCTTATTTCCTTAGCAACAGGCGCTGGAAAAACTTTTACTGCATGTACTTTCACATATCGTTTTCTTACATATACATCAGTTCGCAGAGTTCTTTTTCTTGTAGATCGTAATAATCTTGGAAAACAGGCAGAAGGTGAATTTACAACTTATAAGCTCACAGAAAGTGGTGAAGTCTTTAATTCTATTTACTCTGTTCAAAGATTAAAAAGTATTGAAGAAATTCAAACTTCAAAAGTTGTAATCTCAACAATTCAACGCCTATTCTCTGCAATTACTGGGCAAACATTGACAGCAGAAAATGATGACGATGAATCCGATTATGCAGATGCACTTTATGATGCAGAAACAGAAGACGAAGTAACACTTGATGGAAAAGTTCTTCTTCCACCAGACTTCTTTGATTTGATTATTGTTGATGAATGTCATCGATCTATTTATGGAAAGTGGCAGCAGGTTCTTAAATATTTCAAGAATGCAAAGATTATTGGACTTACAGCAACTCCTACTCCAGAGGCAGAAGCTTTCTTTAATCATAATTTTGTAGCAAATTATACTTTTGAAGATTCAGTTCGAGATGGAGTAAATGTACCTCCTCGTGTTTATCGTATTAAAACTAAAGTTTCAGAAAACGGTGGAACAATTGAACAAAATGAAAAAGTATATAAAAAATCAAAACTAACAGGAAAAACAGAAGTTGAAAAAAATCCTGATAAAGAGCAATACACAACAACTCAACTTGATCGAACTGTTGTAAATAAAACAGAAATTAAGAAGGTTGTAAAAGCTTTTAAAGATTCCATTTATACATCTCTCTACCCAGACCGTTATCCTGACTGGAACTATATTCCAAAGACACTTTTCTTTGCCAAATCAGATAGTCATGCAAATGACATTATTGAACAGATAAAGGAAGTTTTTGGTGAAGAGTTTCCTGATGGACTTCCTGAGCAGTATGTTCAGAAAATTACTTATAATGCCGGTAACTCAAATGAACTTATCCGTCAGTTAAGAAACAATAAAGAATTCCGAATTGCAGTTACAGTAACACTTGTTGCAACTGGTACAGATGTAAAACCGCTTGAATGTGTTGTATTTATGCGTGATGTTGCTTCAAGTGTTTTATATACACAGATGAAAGGTCGAGGTTGTCGCAGAATTAGTGATGATAACCTTCAGCTTGTAACTCCTAACGCATTAAGCAAAGATTGTTTCTATGTAATCGATGCCGTAGGCGTAACAGAACATGAACATCATATACCTGAAGTACAAGGTGGAGATGGTCCGACTGTTCCTGTTCCATCATTGCAGAGACTTCTTGAATTGCTGGCTCTAGGAAATGTTTCAGACGAATATCTTACTCTTCTTTCTAATTACCTTGCAAAATGTCAGAACAAAGGTGAAGCAGAAGATTTAAAAGAATGGGCTGAAATTGCAGGAATCACACTTAAAGATTTTGTTGATAATCTTGTTGCTGCTCTAGAACAAGACACATTTGCCACATTTGAAAGTCTTGCAGAACAGAATCAAATAAAAACTTCGATGAAGCATTTACCACCATATACAGATATAAATGCTCCAAATACAGAGCGAAAACAGCTTATTTCAAAACTGATTACAAACAATAAAGCACGTCAGAAGATTCTTGAAATAAATGCAGGCTTTGTAAAAATCCTTATGCCTGGAGAAGACGAACTTACTTACACAGGATTCAGCAAGGAAGAATCAGAGACTTACATCCAGACTTTTGAAAAATACATGGATGATAACAAAGACAAAATCGAAGCTTTGCGTATTATTTATAACGAAGAAGATATTCCTATTACACATAAAATGCTTGAAGATTTACAGACGAATCTTTTAAAAGCAAACGGAATGTATAAACCAAGTTATATCTGGCAGAACTATAAGGTTGTAAAAGCTGATGATTCTATTGTTCCTTTGGAATCTAAAAATGAACTTGAAGCTCTTACAAATCTAATTCAGATTGCAAGATATGTTTACGGAAAATCAAAAACTCTTACATCTTTATTCAGAGGATGGAAAAGAGGATTTGCACTTTATTCAGGTCAGGAACAACGATCATTAACACAAGAACAATTGAACTTAATGGAAATTATCGCAGAATATATCGTCCAAAACGGTGCAGTTGAACAGACGGATATTTTCAATGGATTAGGATCAACTTATTCAATTGAACTTGTAAAAACATTTGGAAAAGACAATGTTAATTCTGAATTAACAAAACTCGCAGGCTTTGTACTGAGAGATTATACATCTAAGGCAGCATAAA
>JAKSLY010000030.1 GCA_024400955.1 Treponema sp. | reverse complement strand
TTTGAAGACGGCGTGTACTTCACCGAGCAGCGCCTGCAGCCAATCATAGACCAGCAGGCTTCACAGCTAAATCAAAAGGATGTGCAGTTAAACCAGCAGGCTAAGCAGATTGCTGAACTTGAGAAATACAAGGCCTACATGAAGGAACATGGCTTAAAATTGCCTTCAGAAGATTTGCAGGGATAAAAGGTTGAATGAGGGCAAACTATCCCGTCAGGCTATGGAAGGGCGGCTTGCCGGCCACCGCAGCGAAATGAGCAATGCGAATGGAGCGAGGAGGCTGAGCGGATAGCGAACCCTGGAACAGCCGCCCGGACGGCAATGCCTGGCAGTACCTGCCCTATTTCTGGCCGTAATATGCATTTGGACCATGCTTACGCATGTAATGCTTGTCGATGATGTAATCCGGCAGCGTCTTCTGATCCGGACGGATAGCCAGCGTATTAAGGGCCATGTGGCTCACTTCTTCAAGAACGGCTGCATTGTAAACAGACTTGTCTGCCGTAGTTCCCCATGCGAAAGGACCGTGACCGCCAACAAGAACCATGTTGACTTCATTAGGATTAAGCTTAAGTGAACGGAAGTGGCTTACGATAAGGTTTCCCGTTTCCTTCTCATAGTCATTCTGAACTGCCTCACGGCTCAAGTATGGCGTACATGGAACTGCAGTCTGAATGTGGTCTGCATGGGTTGTTCCAAAGAGCGGAACTTCCCTTACGGCCTGTGCCCAGCTTACGGCAAATGTCGAATGGGTGTGAATGATGCCCCCGATTTTTGCACCATCTGCCACTGCAAATTCCTTGTACAAAACTGCATGGGTAGGTGTATCGCTTGAAGGCCTGAGCTTTCCTTCAACAACATTTCCTTCAAGGTCAACAATGACCATGCTTTCTGCAGTAAGATCCGGATATGGAACTCCCGACGGCTTGATTGCAAAAACGCCTGCATCCCTGTCAAAGGCACTTACGTTTCCCCATGTGTAAAGGGCAAGATGCTGTGCAGGAATCTGCATGTTTGCTTCGTAAGCTTCTCTCTGTAATTCTGTATACTTTCCCATAATAAACTCCTGAAAACTGGATGTACTCCCGTCAAGAACCGCAGGATTCCCGACGGAAGCATTTATATAAATTTACTTTAAATTTTCAACTGCAGTGCGTTCAGCCTTGAGTGCAGACTTGTATCCTTCAAGCCATTTGTCGAATCCTGCAACGTCGGCAGCATCAGGTGCAACGGTTTTCTTCTGTGCACTTGCAAACACTTCGCTTTCAAGCCAGTCGCCAAGGTTCTTTCCCTTTGTATCGGCAGCGTATGCAGCAAGAAGAGCCATTCCCCAAGGGCCACCCTCACCTGCCGTTTCCATTGCGCTGATTGGAGTGTGCATTGCGGCTGCCATTGTTTCAAGGCCAACACCTTCCGTCTTGAAGTAGCCGCCGTGTCCTGTCATGGAATCGATCTTTACATTTTCATTGAAGAGAACGTCCATGCCAAGGCGCAAAGTTCCAACTGCAGAATAAATCTGGCTTCTCATGAAGTTTGCAAGATTGAACTTTGCATCCTGGGAACGAACAACCATAGGACGTCCTTCGCTAAAGTCAGTGACGCCTTCACCGGAAATATAGTTGATTGTATAAACTCCGCCGCAGTCCTTGTCTCCGTCCTTTGCGCTTCCAAGGATGGTGTCGTAGAGCTTGCCAGTGTCAAATTCAGCACCGAGGAGCTTTGCAGCTTCTCCCATGATTCCAACCCACTTGTTGAATTCAGCAGTACATGTATTTACATGAACCATTGCCGTAGGCTTTCCATCTGGAGTCGTAACGATGTCGATTACTCCAGGATATGCCTTTGACAGTGCCTTTTCAAGAACCACCATGGCGAATACTGAAGTTCCGGCAGAAACGTTTCCCGTGCGAGGGGCAACTGCATTTGTTGCAACCATACCTGTTCCTGCATCGCCTTCCGGTGGAGCACACAAAACGCCTTCACCAAGGTCACCATCAGGGTCAAGCCATGCAGCACCTGATTTTGTAAGCTTTCCCGCTTCCTTTCCAGCTGGAATTGCCTTTGGAAGAATGTCGAGAAGCTTCTTTGTAACTCCCTTCTTTGCAGCGAGGGCATCGAATTTTTCTGCCATGGCCTTGTCATAGTCACCGGTATTTGCATCGATAGGGAACATTCCGCTTGCATCGCCTGTACCGAGAACCTTCTGTCCCGTAAGCATGAAGTGAACGTAACCTGCAAGTGTCGTGATGAATTCAACGGAAGGAACATGAGGTTCATTCTTAAGGATTGCCTGATAGTAGTGGCTGATGCTCCAGCGTTCCGGAACAGGATAATTGAAGAGTTCCGTAAGCTCCCTTGAAGCCTGGCCAGTGATTGTGTTACGCCATGTCCTGAATGGAACAAGAAGGTTATCGTTCTTGTCAAAGGCAAGATAGCCGTGCATCATGGCGCTGATTCCAAGGGCCTTGAGCTTTGAAAGCTTTACGCCAAACTTCTGCTTAACGTCAGCCTTGAGTTCTGCATAGGCTGTCCTGATTCCATTTTCAACTTCCTGAAGGCTGTAAGTCCAGATTCCATCTGCAAGGGAATTTTCCCATGTAAAGCCACCCGATGCCTGAGGATTCTTTTCCGAGTCAATAAGAACAGCCTTGATGCGTGTTGAACCGAATTCGATTCCGACTGCAGCACCGCCCTCTTCTATTTCCTTTGCAATTTCTTCTTTTGTCATAGAAATAATTCTCCTTTAATTCTAAGCAGTTTTCCTATTATATATACTAAATGACTTGCAGAAAAAAACAAGTGTCGGTTTGTTCCCAAAATCCCCAAAAACTATCACTAAATATGAAATTTCGAACAAAGTGACTATTTTTTATGAAAATTGGGAACAAATAAACTATATCTTTTATTTCTAGGTGGGTGCATACTAGAATCACAAAGATGACGGAACGGGTTTCCGCCACAAACTTCAAACTTTTTTTTCAAAGGGGTATTATTATGAAAAAGGTTTTAGTATTTGCTGCTGCTCTCGCAATGGCTGTAGTTCCAACATTCGCTGCAAAGCCAAAGGCAATCAAGGTTGGAATCATCAACAACGATCCTAACGAATCAGGATACCGCACTGCAAACGACAGGGACATGAAGAACACATTCACAAAGAAGAATGGTTACGATGCAAAGTTTGCTTACAGCCTTAAGAACGACGAACAGATTGCTGCTGCTCGCAAGTTCATCCAGGACGAAGTTGACTACCTCCTCATCTCTGCTGCAGGTACATCAGGTTGGACATCAGTTCTCAAGGATGCAAAGGAAAACGGTGTAAAGGTTGTTCTCTTTGACCGCACAATCGATGCAGACTCAAGCCTCTACGAAGCTTCAATCGTTTCTGACATGGCAAAGGAAGGTGAAACAGCTGTAGCTTGGCTCGCTTCACAGAACCTCAAGGAATACAAGGTAGTTCACATCCAGGGTGTTATGGGTTCTGCTGCTCAGATCGGACGCTCAGGTGCTCTCGACAAGAAGGCAAAGGCAGAAGCTAACTGGGAAATCATCACACAGCAGACAGCTGAATGGAACGCAGAAAACGCACAGCAGATCGTTCAGTCTGTAATCGACTCAGGAAAGAAGTTCAACGTTGTATACGCTGAAAACGACGACATGGCAAAGGGTGCTGCAGCTGCTCTCGACAAGGCTGGTATCTCACACGGTGTTGGAAAAGACGTAATCATCATGGGATTCGACTGCAACAAATGGGCTCTTGAAGAACTCCTCGCAAAGAGATGGAACTATGATGGTCAGTGCAACCCATTCCAGGCTTCTTACATCGATGACATCATCAAGAATGGTGCAAAGCAGAAGACAGTTATTATGGTAGAAAAGGGATTCGATGCTGCTACAATCACAAAGGGTGATGTAGACAAGTACGGTATCTAATTAAAGGGTTTCCCAAAGAAACCATGAACCGGATTCTTCGATAAAATATCAGGAACCTTGCAGGGCTCAAATCCGCAGGGTTCCCCATAAACTACTTTGTTGGAGGATCCAATACCTGAACACGGGGGCGGATTGTCTGAAAATCTGTCACCCGTGTTTTTTTTTGGAGGAAAAATACCATGCAGGAAAAATCAGTTCTTGAAATGCGTGGAATCTATAAAAGCTTCCCGGGTGTTAAAGCACTCCAGAACATCGACTTCACATTGCGTGAAGGTGAAATCCATGCTCTCATGGGAGAAAACGGAGCTGGAAAGTCAACCTTGATCAAGGTTCTTACCGGCGTATATCAAAAAGACCAGGGTGAGGTGTTTGTCAAAGGAATCGGTGCAGTTCATATCCGCTCACCTCAGGATGCCCAGAATTCAGGAATCAGCACCGTTTACCAGGAAATCACACTTTGCAGCAACCTTACTGTTGCAGAGAACATGTATATCGGAAGAACATCAGGCCCTTTCATCGGCTGGAAGCAGATGAACGAAAGAGCTGCTAAAATACTTAAGGAACTTGAGATTCCATGCGAAGCAACACAGCAGCTTTCAAGCTGTTCAATTGCAGTTCAGCAGATGGTTGCCATCGCACGTGCCGTTGACATGGAATGCAAGATCCTCATTCTTGACGAACCAACTTCTTCACTGGACGACCAGGAAGTTCAGAAGCTTTTCCGCCTTATGCGCGACCTTCGTGCAAAGGGTGTTGGAATCATCTTCGTTACACACTTCCTTGAACAGGTTTACGAAGTTTGCGACAGGATCACCGTTCTCCGCGACGGACAGCTTGTTGGCGAATACGAAATCCGCGACCTTCCACGTCTTGAACTCGTTTCAAAGATGCTGGGCAAGGAAGTTGAAATGCTTGACACTTCTTCAAAGTCTACAGAGAAGGTTGTTCACCCTGCAGACGAAGTGCCTGTTTACGAAGCAACTGATCTTTCAAGCACAGGCGGCGTAAAGCCATTCAACTTCAAGATCTACAAGGGAGAAGTCAACGGATTCACGGGACTTCTTGGATCTGGACGCTCAGAAAGTGTTCGTGCCGTTTACGGTGCAGACAAGATTCTTGGCGGTAAGATCAAGGTTAACGGCAAGGACGTTAAGATTACAAAGCCAATCAATGCCATGAAGAACGGAATCAGCTACCTGCCGGAAGACAGAAAGCGCGACGGTATTATCGGCGACCTTTCCGTTAGGGAAAACCTGATTCTTGCACTGCAGGTAATGAAGGGATTCTTCAAGCCTCTCTCAAGGGCTCAGCAGGAAAAATTTGCAGACGAATACATCAAGCTTCTTGAAATCAAGACAGCTTCCCCAGAAACACCAATCAAGTCCCTTTCCGGCGGAAACCAGCAGAAGGTTCTTCTTGCACGCGCCCTTCTTTCCAACCCTCAGTACCTTATCCTTGACGAACCGACACGCGGTATCGACATCGGTACAAAGACTGAAATTCAGGAACTTGTCCTTAAGCTTGCAAGAGAAGGAAAGAGCGTTACATTCATTTCTTCAGAAATCGAGGAAATGCTCAGAACCTGTACACGTCTTGTGGTAATGCGTGACCTTAAGCAGGTTGGCGAACTTGACGGAAGCGACCTTAACCAGACAAAGATTATGGAAACTATCGCAGGAGGAGACAAATAAAATGCCTTCAGAAAACAAATTTACCAATGTACTTATGGGCCTTGTTAAAAAGCAGATCTTCATTCCTTTTGCAGCCCTTCTTATCCTTGTGATCTTCAATCTTGTTGCAGACCCAAGCTTCTTCAAGATTTCACTTGGACATAACAGCGACGGATTCCCTGTTTTGACAGGTTATCTCATCACCATCATCGACAATGCTTCGGAACTTGCCATCCTTGCCATCGGCATGACATTGGTTACTGCAGCTTCCGGCGGACAGGATATTTCCGTTGGTGCCGGCATCGCCATTGCAGGTTCAGTTGTTCTTCGCGTACTCTGCGGAACGGATGCACGCCCAGAAACGCTTCAGGCTCCAATCTTTGTTGCATTCCTTGTAAGCTGCATCGTTGCCATGCTCTTTGGCGGATTCAACGGCATGCTGGTTTCCTACTTCAAGATTCAGCCTATGGTTGCAACACTGATCCTCTTTACTGCAGGACGTTCCATTGCTGCATGGATCAACAACAATGCTCTTCCTATCGTAAGCGATCCTTCATTCGGCTACTTTGGAAACTTCATTCCTGGAATCCCGGTCCCAACGCCTGTGTTCATTGCAGCCATCTGTATTGCCATAACCATGCTGGTGCTTAAGTTTACAACCCTGGGACTTTACACACAGTCTGTAGGTATCAACTCAAGCTCATCAAGACTTAACGGTCTTGACCCTCAGATGATCAAGTTCATCACTTACGTAATCATGGGACTTTGTGTTGCAGTTGCAGGCTTTATCAAGGTATGCCGCATTTCTTCAATCAACTATTCGGTTATCGCAAAGGATATCGAAATGGATGCCATCCTTGCCGTTGCCCTCGGTGGAAACGCATTGAGCGGCGGTAAGTTCAACATGTGGGCTTCAATCCTTGGTGCCTATGTAATCCAGTTCCTTACTACAACACTGTTCAAGTTCAACGTTGCTTCAACTGCACTTCCTGCATACAAGGCAATCGTTGTAATCATCCTTGTTGTAATCAGCGCTCCTGTATTCCGTGAAAAGGTTTCACACTTCTACAGATCACTGGCTGCAAAAAAAGCTGCCCAGGCACAGAGAGGTAACTAAGATGAATTTGAAAGACAGATTCCAGACGGTTCTCGCCAAAAAGAGAACACTTAACGATACAAATCTTCTTCTTCTGATTACCATTTCGGTTTTCATTGTAATGTACATCGCAGCCATCATCTTCCTTGGTGCAGGATTCAGAAAGCCTCAGGCATTTTTCAACCTGCTCAGCGAAAACGGCTCACTGATCATTCTTTCATGCGGCTTGAGCCTTGTAATGATCACCGGCGGAATCGATATTTCCGTAGGTACTGTTACTGCCCTTGTCTGCATGAGCTGTGCAGTTCACCTTGACATGAAGGGTGGAAGCGTTGGCAGTGCAATCCTCATCGCACTTCTTATCGGTGTTGGCTTTGGCGTGATCCAGGGATTCCTCATTGCATACCTTGACATCCAGCCCTTCATCGTAACCCTTGCCGGTATGTTCTTTGCAAAGGGTATGACAACAATCGTTAACTCTACACAGTTCAACGTTGTTCATGAAGGATTCGTTAAGCTCATCGAAACACGCATCTACGTTCCAGGAATGGGAAGCGTAAACAAGGTTGGAAAATACATACCGGCCTATGTTGAACCGGGTGTAATCGTTGCAATCCTTGTTGTTGCAATCCTTTTCGTAGTCCTCAAGTGGACAAAGCTCGGACGCAACTTCTATGCAGTCGGCGGAAACCCACAGAGTGCAAACATGCTTGGTATCAACGTTCCACGCACAAAGTTCCTTGCACACTTCATCTGTTCCATTCTTGCTGCAATCGGCGGATTCGTATACTTCATGCACGTAGGTTCAGGATCTCCGAGCCATGCAAGCGGTTACGAAATGAATGCCATTGCTTCTTCAATCATCGGTGGAACAATGCTTACTGGTGGTGTTGGAAACATTGTTGGTACATTCTTCGGTGTACTTTCACTTGCAACAATCAAGAACATTGTTTCATCCCTTGGTCTTGATGATGCATGGTGGACAAACATCACTGTTGCATTCATGATCTGTCTGTTCCTTCTTATCCAGAGTATCGTTCTCTCAAGAAAGAACAGCAAAAAGTAATACATCCCTGCAATAAAAAACATGCCCTTAGTTCTGACCTCCTTCAGAGCTAAGGGCTTTCTTTTTTTATGACGAATGACCAGTTGTTATTGGCACCAGGCAACAGAACTAAATAAATCAGTTGAACGCCTTGATGATGGTCCTGATGGCATCGCAGAATTCCTTCTTGCGACCGTCGCTGTTAAAGGCTGCCTGTCCCATGGGAGTCAGAGGTTTTGAAGTGGCTGCAATCCAGAACCTTACGTCATCCGCCTGAATGTCGGGAATGCGGCAGTTGGCAAGCAGTGGAGCAACTCCACTTCTGCGGCTAAGGTCTTCCTGCGCTTCCGTACGGGTTAAAAGTTCCAGCTGCGATTTCATTGCAGGATCCTTTGTAAAGGAAATTCCACATACCACTGGCGAAATGACGGCTCTTGTATTCATGGCCCTCATACCAGGAAAATAGAAGAACGATTCATTTGAATATATTGGAATTGTCGTGTAATCCTGCACAATGGAACTGTCAATCCTTCGGTGCTCCGACAATGGAAGAATCGTAACTGCATTCCTCTGTGAATCAAGAAAAGTCATCAGGTCATCCTTTCCAAGATTCATTATCTCAGCATTCAAAAGCCCTTCCCTCTTCCAAAGGCACAGTCTCTTGAGGGCTTCGTGCATGGCCTTGCCTTCCCTTGTAACTTCCTTGACAAGATCATTTACCGATCCCTTGTAGTTTCTAACCTGCCTTACAAGTTCCTCGTAGGCTTCCGTACCTTCAAAGGATTCAATCAGTGCAGACATGACACCAAGAAGAGAATCATCGTCACCACCTGCAAAGGCAACGGGAGACACGCAGAAATTCCTGGACTTGCGGGCAAAGGCTTCAACGTCTCCCCAGGAATGAATCACTACGCTCTGGGTTTCATAAAGGCTCTTCTTTGAAAGCAGGAGCTCATAACCGTCAAAAAGAATTGGCACCATGGAAATCTTGCCGTTCCCTGAAAAAAATGTGGAAGCCCCTTTTTGGAAAGCAGCCATGGATGAACCCTTGAGGCATGCACTGTCTGCAAAGAAAAGCTGGCGGTTCTTCGGGTCTATGGTGGCAACGGCTTCATCTGCCTTGGCTCCGTAATTTGTAAATACCATGTCGATTTTCTTAAGCTGCTTCTTCAATGGCTGTGTCGAATCAAGGGTTACGCATTTTACCTTAAGCCTTTTGTTTCTTGAGTTCTTCACATCAGAAAAATACGGCTTTAGCATCTCTTCATACTTTTCCGGCAGGCCATAAAATGCCACGGTCTTGTGCAGCCTGAGTTCAGCAGATACAAGAACCGAAAGAAGGACTGCAAGAGCCAGGACTGCAGCCGTGCCTGAAGCAATGATGACCTTCCTGTTTTTTTTCCAATTCATCCTGATTTTTTTCATTCCGTTACATCCTTCCTTCTTACAATAAATTCGGCGCCAGAAGGATTCTTCTTTACTTCATTGCGCTTTCTGTATTTCTTGTAGAGCACTTCCTGAACGCGGACGGCCTGCTCCTTTTTCTGGGGCTTTTTCCTTTTCCATGTGCCGGACTTTAGCAGAACATGGCTATGGGTGTTGTCGGTAAAATACAGGAAAAGAATTTCCCTTACCTGGCGGAATACGGTTCTGTCCGTCACGGGGAACATCAGTTCCACCCTGCGGTCAAGGTTGCGTTCCATCCAGTCGGCACTTGATAGATACAGTTCCTCCGAGCCACCATTTTGAAAATAGAAAATTCTTGAATGCTCAAGATACCGGTCAATGACACTCACTACCGTTATGTTTTCGCTCATGCCTTTTTCACCCGGGACAAGGGTGCAGATTCCCCTGACGTTGAGCATGATTTTTACGCCGGCCCTGCTTGCCCGGTACAGTGCCTCGATTATTTCCGGATGGCACAGGCTGTTCATCTTTGCGCAGATCATTCCTGGAGACTCCCTTGTGCTAAGCTGAATCTCACGCTCTATCATTTCCAGAAGACGCTGCTTTAGGGTAACCGGAGCCATGTACAGAAAGTGCATGGTCTGCAGGGCACTGTACCCGGAGATTATGTTGAAGAACAATGTTGCATCAACGGCAAAATCATGGTTGGAGGTAAAAATGGAAAGGTCCTGGTAAAGAAGCGCTGTCTTTGGATTGTAGTTGCCGGTTCCAATGTGAACGTAACGCCTCAGGCCGTCGCTTTCCTTCCGGACGACAAGGCATATCTTTGCATGAACCTTAAGGTTCACGATTCCATAGACAACGATGACACCTGCACGCTCAAGTTCCTTTGCCCATTCCATGTTGCGCTGCTCGTCAAAGCGTGCCTTAAGTTCAACAAAGGCAATGACCTGCTTTCCGTTTTGGGCTGCCTGCTTGAGTGAGCGGACAATGGGACTGTTACTTCCCGTGCGGTAAAGGGTCATCTTTATGGCAAGAACATTTTCATCTTCTGCAGCCTGGGATATGAATTCAACAACCGGATCGTAGCTTTCGTAGGGAACATGGAGAAGAACATCGTGCTGCCTGAGAGTGTTCCAGTAGGTTTCACCGTGAGGCAGTGCCTTTGGGAATGAATTGTTCCAGACCGGATACTTTAAGTCGGCAGCATTGTCCACGTTTCCAATGGAAGCCAGGGTTGAAGGATCGATGATGCACGAAGCTTCATAAAGGTCTTCTTCTGCAAGGGAAAATTTTTCCTTGAGGAGGCCCAGAATTTTTTCACTGGTGTTCTTGTATTCCATGCGGACAACAAAGGAAGACTTTCGCTTTACAAGAACTTCCTGCATGGCCTTGATGAACTGGTCGGAATCTTCGTCCACGGCAAAATCTGCATCGCGGCAAATCTTGAACACAAGGGTTTCCGTTGCTTCGTAGCCCGGAAAAAGCCTGTCGCCATAAGTGCTGATGATGTCATCCAAAAGTGCAAAAGGCCTGTCACCGTTGACAGAAGGAAGCCAGACGATTCTTTCCTGAACGGACGGAATCTGAACCAGGGCAATGGTTTCGTTCCTTGAAGAATCAAGCAAATCCTTTCTCTGGGGAATTCCTTCCATTCGCCTTAGAAGGAATGCAACATTCAGGTTCAGGTTGCCCACTGCCGGAAACATGTCACCGTCAGTCCTAAGGGGAGTGAGGATTGGAAAAATGTCATGCTTAAAAAAACTTTCGGCAAAGGACTTCTGGGATTCGGTGTATTCCGATGGAACGACATACTTGAGTCCAACTTTTTCAAGCTCCGGAAGAATTGATGAACTCAGGATTTCATATTCCTTCCTTACAACCTGGGAAGCCCGCTGGGAAATCTTCAGGAACAGTTCCCTATCTTTTGCAGAACGCTTTATGGAAGCTACGCGGACCTGAAAGAACTCGTCAAAATTTGTTTCGGTTATGCCTAAGAATTTCAGGCGTTCAAAAAGAGGCACATCCGGCGACTGGGCTTCTGCAAGAACCCTTGCATTGAATTCTATCCAGCTTAATTCCCTGTTAAAAAATTTCTTCATGGCAAACCCCAACAGTTTTACACAAGGACAATCCTGTATCCGAATACATTTTCAAACATCACGCCTTTTTGTGCAAGGGCAAGTTTCTCAAGGGAAAGATTGTGGTGCCCCTGGGTGCGCAATGTGATGCTGTCACGGGCAAAGGAAATTGTAAAGTTAAAGAGCTTCTGCTTGTGGGTTCGGTCAAGGGCATCTGCAAGGCGGAGAATTGCCGTAAGCTTAAGGACGCACATTCTGCTTGAACGTGGAAGCAGCCGGAATTCCGGATCATCCTGAAGTTTTTTTGTTCCCTTGTGGTATGCAACAATCATGGCAACCAGGGAACGCTCATCGCGGTTAAGGCCAAAGAGCTCGCTGTTAAGGATTATGTACTTTCCGTGAAGGTTGTGGTCTTCCGGCTTAATGAACATCCCCACATCGTGAAGAATTGCGCTGACTTCGAGAAGACTGCGGTCACGGGAATCAAGCCCAAGTTCATCCTGCATCGAATCATAAATCCTCAGGGACGCATTCTTGACATATTCAGCATGTTCCTCATCGCCCTGATATTTTCTCAGGAGAGAAAAGGCACCGGCTGCAATCTGCTGGGTAAAATCCTCCTCGATCTGTGAACGCAGGCTTTCATCAATGCTTAAGAGAAGCCCTTCCCTGATGGAAGTCTCCGGAACAAGAATCCTGTCAACAGCCGTAAGGGAAAGGAACATGCTGTATGCAATGACTGAAATCTGGAAGGCACCGGCATCCTGATACCTCAGGGAAAATTTTTCTATGCATTCTTCCACGGAATAGGAAGCAATCTTTGATGCAAAACTTTCAAAGTCCTTGCGGTCGATCTGCCACATGAGGGGCGAAATCTTCCTGCCACAAACGGAAGCCACCGTAAGAATGTCGGATCCCAAGACTATGAACTGGCTCACCTTCTTAAGGTTCATTTCTGAATTGAGGGTCTTCTTTGCATTACGGACAAATTCCCCAATGATCCTCTGGGAATCCCCTGCCGAACCCATGATCGTATGGAGCATCTGGCCGACGATGACGGTACCAAGCCTCATGCTGTGGGCGCCTGCGATTCTTCCCTTTTCCATGAGCATCAGGACTGTGGCACCACCGGAAATGTCAAGGATGATTGAATTGCCGGACTTAAACCCTTCCAGGTCATCAGTCCTAAGGCAGCCTGCAACGGCAATGTACATCAGGCGGTTTTCCTCAATACCGTCAATGACGCGAACGTTAAATCCAGTCTTGACCTTGATGCGGTCTACAAAGGGGTCACGGTTCTTGGCTTCGCGGACGGCACTGGTTGCAATTACCTGAACCTGATCCGGCTGCAGGCCGTAGCCCGTAATCTGCTCCCGATACAATTCCAGAATGTGAAGGCATGCCAAAAGACTCTCGCGGCTGATGGAGCCCTGGGTGAATACATCATGACCGATGGAAACCCTGTTTTCCGAAGTATCGAGAACCGTAAACTGTTTTCTGCTTTTCTTGGAAAGTGCGCTCTCGGCAACGAGCAGTCGTATGCCCGTTGAACCTATTTCTATAACTGCCTGAACTAAAGGACTATTCATCAAAGCTTGTCAATCAACATCGAGCATTTTCCAGAAGGAATTGGAAGAGTCTTCTTCTTCTGGTCAAGAATGTTGATTGTAAAGTAATACAGCTTTTCGCTTTCCATCTGGATTTCCCAGCCGCGCTTGCTCTTGTTGCTCAAGATCGTAATCAGGTTGCGCTTGAGGGAAAGCTTTTCAATTCCCATTATTTCAAGGTTTGGAATGATCCAGTCAACAGTCTTGCGTGGAAGGCTGATGTTAAGGCCGATGATGTTTTCAATCATCAGTGCAACTGTGGAAAGTCCCGTATAATGGAGGAATCTCTTTCTTGGGAAGTGATGGTCGGTGCTCCTGCAGGTTGCAGGTCCGTTCTTTGTAGGCATGTATGCTTCGTAAAGGTCACCTCGCTGCTTTGAGTCAACCGGACTCAATCCTTCAAGAATGAAGTAAAGGTGGCGGATGGCACATTCACGGGCAAAGGCAAAGCGCTGGTATTTTTCAAGGCCCTTGATGACCATGAAATTGAATGGGGCAAGAACTGATCCCTTGAAGCCTTCACCGTTTTCCTTAAAGTCAGGGCTGTCCGCACTGAGGGTCGGGAAAGGATTGTCAGTTCCAAAGGTTTCAGGATTGCTGAGATGGGCAATGAGGGTATCTGCGCGGTCGGCATTTGGAAGCTCTGCAAGGAGAGGCCAGAAGCCGGCTATTGTCTTCTGAGGGAGACGCTGTTCATTCTTGTCCAGGTCGTGATAGAAGCCAGTTTCATTATCCCACATGAGGCCGTTGATTCTTGTCTTGAGGCTGAAATACTGCTTCTTGTACTGGAAGCTCAGGTCCTTGTCGTTGAGGATGTCACCAAGGGCAGACATGTGTGCAACGTTAATGGCAACACAGCAGTTAAAGTCCACGGGATAGTAGGTTCCCTTGCGTGGGGAATTGAACATGGTGCTGCTTTCGAAAGGTGCACTGTAAAGACCGTTAGGCTGCTTGAAATTCTCGTCGATCCAGTTCATGTACTTCTGGAGAACCGGCATGATTTCCTTGATGCGGCGCTTGTTTGCACTCTTGTGGTAAAGGTTGAATTCAGCCCATGCAAAAAGAGGAAGGCCTACACCTTCTGGATTCTTCTTGTCCACGACAGGCTTGTTTGTCTTTATGTCATACTTCCAGCGGATTGCTCCGTTAGGTTCCTGGCGTTCATAAAAATAGTCGATGCTCTTGCTTGCAGGATAGTTGCGGTTTGAGTATACGAGGAAGAATGAAGAAAAAATAGATTCCGTCTGCTCAAGAATATAGCTGTCATTTACAGGATAAACAAAATATCCGTCATTATCCTGTTCAGTTGTTTCCGGGTTGATCCAAAATTCCGAGAGCCAGTTCCATGTCTTGTCATATATGTCTACGAAATCCTGGTCATAAAAATGAATTTTCGGAAAATCACGTTTGTTCACAATATACTCCTGACCCCACCATTGGCACCCCACTAAATTCTCAAAGGGGATACCTTATCCACATACACATTATACCATAAAAAATTCAATTTGTGTGCAAATTTGGGATTTTTTTTTGTTTTTTTTGCTGTTTTAGGGGCTGAATTTACCAACGTCCTGTGGCACCGCATTTTGTGCCCCGTAAAACGAGGCTATTGAACAGCCGGTTCCCTGGGGGCATCACCAGCAGCTGCAGGATCTCCCTGGGAAGCTGGCGCCTTGGGTTCTTCAGCCTTAGGCTTTGCCGGGGCAGACTCCCTGGATTCCTTCTTTGAAGCTGGAGCAGGTTTTTCGATTGCCGGGGCATCTGACGGCCTTGAAACGGATTCAAAACCAAGGGAAGCATCGTAGAAAAGCCTGATAAGCTCGTGGCGCGACTTGTGGCGTGACTTTACGAGAAGTGAACGGCTGTCTGTCTTGTATACGTAACCGGAAGAATTGTAGATTTCAAAGCGTGGGTCGGTCCTGAACATCTGGCTCTGAATTTCAATTTTTCCGTTAAAGTCAGGGATTCCACTGAACAGGATGTAGTTTGTAAGGTTAAGAGGGAAATCGATGTAAATGTTGGCAGTAGAAACAGGATCTGCGAGACAGATGATCTTGCGTGCACAAGTCCAGGCCCAGATACACCTTGTTCCGATGTAGCCAAGGATTTCCGTGTGCGGATAGTAGAAGTTATCCCGCGAAAGTATTGTATATATAGAAGAAACTGTGCTTATATCAAGATTGGGCTGCAGATCCAGTGCTGAATTCATCATGAGGCAGCCTGCATGCTCAAGGTAGTCTTCACCACGAATGCGACCAAGTACTGCAAGGGCATCCCCTGCCCTGACTGCCTGGAACACATCCATGAAGGTATCTTCACCGGTCTTTACGGCAAGACCAGTTTCTGCCGGAACACAATTGTCCTGAAGAACATATACACATGTATCGATGACAGGCTCAAGAATCTTGGCCAGATTCCTGTCCTGTGACCAGATGTGGTTGTAAACGGAAATGATTGCAGCAGCCTGAACGGTATCCGGCATGAACATCTCCATTTCTGAAGGAAGACGCAGGAATTTCTTGATCCTGTCGGTCTTCTTTTCGCGGAGAATATAATCGCCGATGCCATCCACGGTAAACACGTCAAGGGCAGGCGTTTCAAGAATTGTTGCAAAACGTTCCGACTGAACGAGAAGGCTGCGGTTCATCTGTGAAAGGTTGTCAAAATACGGTGCAGAGAAGTAGCTCCTCTTGTTTCCCTTCTTGAATGAATCCGGAACCATGTCGATGGCCTGGTTGAACTTGCCGTTTACAGACAGTTCAGCAACAAAAGCCGTATAGTCCATTTCCGTAAGGGTATCCACCTTTGAGGAAGCAATGACAGACTGAACCTCGCGCACGAAATTTGCCTTGATTTCTGCAGCACGGGCGTTGAATTCCTCCCAGCTGGCTCCAGGAAGGGACTTGACGTTTTCAAAGGTAAAGCGGTCGTCTTCCTTGTAGACTGAATAGTGGGCAATCGGCTCGCTCTTTGAGAAAAGAATCCTGCCGTCTTCAAAGCGGTATGAAGTGAATGTATATGCGCCGTTCTTTGAGGAAAGGTTCCACATCTGGGGATTTGCAAGCTCGCTGTTGTACACCTGGGAAATCTTGCACGGAATGGAAATGCTTTCGTATTCCTCGGGAATCCATGCCATGATGGAAAGCTCGTATTCTTCCTGCTGGGCGGTCTCAAGGAATTCAACATAGCCTCCGTCCTTGAACAGGAACTTTACCGATGCGTCACCGGACTCTTCCCAGGATTCAAGCTCAAGGCTTTTTGTCGTACCGTCATCCATCACGGCCTCAACCGGATTCTTGTCGTCTGCCGAGAATGTGATTCCGCGGAAGGTAAGGTAAATCTGGTTTTTAAGAACAGTTTCACCCGATTCCGTCTGCGACTGGGCAAGGGAAAACTTGATTGCGGAAAATGACTTTGAAATCAAAGATTCAGTCTTAAACTGAAGAACAAAAATGCCGACAATTATACTGGAATAGAGGACAGTAAGTCCCAGAAACTTTCTTAAAGGATGTTTACGCATATTTTTGCTATTTTACTGTTATAGACGGTTAAATTCAATAATACGCACGAAAGCTTCCATCACATAAAGGTTTAAAAATGAAAAAAACACACAAAAGTACGATTACAGAAGTTCTTGCAGCCCTGGTTGTTCTTGGCTCTGCAGCAATCATGTTCAGCATCTTCTTTTCTTCCTGCGCTTCAACTCCTCAATCGTCAGCTCCCGCAGAAAAACCGGCTCCCGTAAAGAAGAAGGAATATACGAAGCTTGACTTCATGCAGGAACTCCAGGTGATTCTCAACAAGGACGGCCCGGAAAAGGCCCTTGAATATTTTGATGCACCAAAAGCCGCCAAGTACCAGGGAGACTTTGACATCCAGTTCCTTAAGGCTGCAATAAACGTAAGTGCAGAAAGGCTTGATGCTGCCCAGGAACTTTGCACCATACTCAGCGAAAAGGATCCTGCAAACCAGGACGTAATTGCCCTTGCCGCAGCCATTGCAAAGATGAAGGGTGACAACAAGGAACGCTCAAAGCAGCTTAACGCCCTTCTTGCCCAGGACAAGAACAATGCAGCTGCCAACTGCGAGCTTGCTTCCGATTCCCTCATGAGAAAGAACTACAAGCAGGCAAAGGCATACTACAAGCGCGCACTCATAAGCGAACCAAAGAACACCGACGCCCTCTTTGGAATGGGCCAGTGCGACTACTACCTTGAAAACGACGATGCCGCAAGACAGTCATTCAAGAATGTCCTCAAGATTGACCCGGAAAACACGTATGCCCTCCTCTACCTTGGAAAGCTTGCCTATGCCAACGATGAATACAAGGAAGCTTCAGACTATGCAAAGAGAGCCATAGACTCCGACCCGGACAACTACGACTGTCACCTTGACTACGGAATGTACGAACGCTACCTGGGACATTTTGACAATGCCATAAAGGAATGGACAACAGCCATCTCCATCGATTCAGACTACTTCCTTGCATACGCATACAGGGCTGGCGTTTACGACGAAATGAACAAGCTTGACAGCGCCATGAAGGACTACCTTAAGGTTGTTGAACTTAATCCCCAGTATTACTTTGCATACGAAAACATCGGACTCCTTGCCCTCCACGAAGAAAAATGGGAAATTGCACGAAACGCATTCAGCAAGTGCTTTGACAAGAATCCAAAGAACGTAAGCTATCCTCTCATGATCACCTACTGCTATTATATGGAAAAGAATGACCTTAAGGCAAAGGAATTTTCCGACAAGGCCCTGAGAAAGATGGACCGCAACACCATCGAATACTCAGTGCTCAGGATGTTCCACGACAGGGCCGGGGAAAAGCAGATTGCCCAGCGCGTTGCAAACCTTACAAACAGAAACCAGCAGGGAAAAATGTACTACTATCTTGGACTTTACTACGACATGTTTGGAGGCGTTGAAGCTGCCAAGGATTTCTATTCAAAGGTTGTTGAACTTAACAGTCCCATGTTCTTTGAATACCGCCTTGCAGAATGGCGCGTAAAGGAAACAAAGGAATAAACGCAGGAAAATAAAATGACAGAAAGCCAGACACTCAAAAGGCTTGAACTTGGGGAACGCACGATTTACCTTCTTGGTACGGCACATGTTTCCAAGGCAAGCATTGAAGAAGCAGAAAGAACAATAGAAGAAATCCGACCGGACACGGTTTGCATAGAGCTTGACGAAAAACGCTACAGCAGCCTTGAAAATCCGGATTCATGGAAGCAGATGGACATCATAAGGGTGCTCAAGAAAAAGCAGGGATTCCTGATGCTTGCAAACATAATTCTTGCAGCCTACCAGAAAAAGATGGGGGAAGAAACCGGAGCAAAGCCTGGGGACGAAATGCTCAGTGCCATCAACAAATCCAAGGAACTTGACATTCCACGCGTCATGGTTGACCGTCCAATTTCAACAACCCTCCAGAGGGCATGGGCAAAGAATTCCTTCTTTGGAAAAATCCGCCTCATGGGGCTGCTGATTGCAACGGCATTTACAAAGGAAGATGACATCACTTCTGACGAAATAGAAAAGCTCAAGCAGTCCAGCGAAATGGACAACATGATGAAGGACCTTTCTTCATACATGCCGACCATCAAGGAAGTCCTTATCGATGAACGCGACATGTACCTTGCATCAAAGATCTGGAATTCTGACGGAAAGACAAAGCTTGCAGTCTTGGGCGCAGGACATCTTCCTGGCGTTAAGGCCCACCTTGAAAATTTTACTTCCGGAATCGAGACGGCGGACACAAGTGCCATTGAAAATGTTCCGGGAAAATCAGTCCTTTCAAGAATAGCATCGTGGATAATTCCTGCATTGATCCTCGGACTCATCGTAACGGGATTCGTCATTGGAGGAATGGAAAAAGGTGCTGAACTCCTGAGCAGCTGGGTTTTGTGGAACGGAGTGCTTGCAGCCATCGGAGCCATTGCCGCAGGTGCCCACATACTTACGGTGCTGGTTTCCTTCATCGGAGCCCCATTTACTTCCCTGTGCCCTTTTGTCGGCATCGGACTTTTCTCTGGAATCGTTCAGGCCTTCATCAAGAAGCCTACGGTGCGTGACATGGAAAACCTTTCAGAAGATGCAACATCAATCAAGGGCTTTTACAAAAACAGGATCCTTAGGGTGCTTCTCGTGTTCTTCTTCAGTTCCATCGGCAGCAGCATAGGAACATTCATTGGAGGAGCTTCCTTTGTAAGCATCTTCTCCCAGATCTTTGGAGCACACTAATGGAAAAACTTAAGGCAGCACTCTATCTAATTCCAGTTACCCTGGGAGACACCACCTATGAGCGCTCGCTTCCTGAATTCAACAGGAGCGTCCTCCGGGGAATAAAGCACTTCATTGTGGAAGACAGGCGTTCTGCCATAAGGTTCATAAAACTTGCCGACCCGGAAATTGACATCGACAGCCTTTCCTTTACTGAACTTAACGAACACACGGACCTTAAAACTATAAGCAGCATTCTGGACCCCCTTGAAAAAAAGAAGCTTCCAATGGGAGTTATTTCAGAAGCAGGATGTCCGGCCGTTGCAGACCCGGGAGCTGCAGCCGTGGAAATGGCACAGAAAAAAAATCTTGCAGTGGTACCCCTTGTTGGGCCTTCCAGCATGATCATGGCAGTAATGGCAAGCGGATTTAACGGACAGTCCTTTGCATTCAACGGATACCTTCCGGTAAAACCCGGGGATCGAACATCAAAGCTTCACCAGCTGGAAAACCGTGCCATGAAGGAAGACCAGACACAGCTTTTCATCGAAGCACCATACCGCAACCTGAAGATGCTCGAGACCATAACCCAGAGCCTGCGCAAGGACACAAGGGTTTGCATCGCCGCCGGCATGACCACAAAAGATGAATACATAAAGACCCTTACGGTGGAACAGTGGAAGAAAGTCAAGGAGCCTCCAATTCACAAGGTTCCTGCAATTTTCCTCATCTACCATGCATAGGCATACAAGGCATTGAAACCTGTGGCCTTAATTGTTACTGGCCAACCATTTCTAAAGGAAGGAATCATGAAACCAATAATCCTCATGGGAATCAAACACTGCGGAAAATCCACACAGGCTCGCCTTGTAAGCACAAAACTTGGCTGCCAGGCCTTTGACACGGACGACATGGTTACAGAAATGACCGGAAAGACTCCAAGGCAGATTTATTCTACTGAAGGAAAGGAAGCTTTCATGAAAGCCGAAGCCGAAGCATGCCGAAAGCTTGAAAGGGAATTTTCTGAACCTGGAAAGATGGCGGTAATTGCAACAGGCGGGGGAATATGCGGCAACAGCGAAGCCGTGGAAATTCTCAGGAAACTGGGAACCCTCGTGTTCCTCAAGGTTGACGAAGCCACGGCCAGCCACCGCGTCATGAGGGAAATAACCGTCGCCGATGACGGAACCCTTGGCAACATGCCTGCATACATTGCAAACAAAAATCCATCGACCATTGACGACTGCAGAAAAATATTCCACGGTTTTTATGAAGAGCGGGTCGAACTTTACAGGACCCTCTCCGACATAACCGTGGACGTTACCAATTCCTCAAAGCAGGAAAATGCCGACCAGATAATTGAAGCAACCGCAGGCATGAAGAAACAGGACTAGTAGCCCAGTTCTTCCCCAACAAGGATAACCTTTATGCGGCCTGCAGGAATGCTTGCCCTCGTTGTAACTATGTTTGCACAAAGAGTGTCGCCAACGCAGTCAACGCAACGACCTGTCTTTGAGCAGGGAGTATTCATGTTAAGGCGCACTGCATTGGGAGGAGTTGCCTCTGCACGTACACGGCGGATAGCATCATCCACAGTTGCAGTCACCTTGTTCATCCCGGCAAGAACTATGACCTGCTTTGGTCCGTAGATCAGGTAGCAGACACGGTTCCCCCTCTTGTCGATGTTTACAAGTTCCCCATTCAGGGTAATTGCATTTGAGCTCATGAGGAATGTGTCGGCATTGATGTTCCTTACGTTGGCTTCCTCGACGTCAAGCTCCTCGCGCCTTATAAGGTTGTGGCCTGCCTTTGCAATGTCATCCTTAAGGCCGCATTCATCGATGGTCATGGATCCACCGTATCCAACGGATTTTCCAGGTTCCCCAATAAGCTCAAGAACCTTTTTCTTTGCCTCATCAATGTTGTCGCAGTAATATGCATCCATCTGGCGGGCCTTCATCTTTGCAATGATTCCCTCAGCCTGAATTTTATAGAATGTCTTTTTATGCGGATTCATGACTTACCCCTGTGTGTTTCTTAGATCAGTTTTTTTCCGTCGCTGAATGCCTGGCCGACTTTCCTGCCAAGTTCATAATAGCCATGACAGCCTGGTTCATAACAAATGGGCCTGAGCTTTGCAACATCAACATTTCCTTCTGCATCAAGGATTTTTTCATCGGCACATACATTGACGATTCTTCCGATGTAGTGCATCTCATCCTTTGAAGCATCTCCATCAATTCTCAAAAGCTCGCATTCAAGGCAGAGTGGAAGTTCATTGATGACAGGTGCATTTACGAATTCACTTTTGCGTGTGGTGAATCCGGCCTTTTCCATTTTGCTGCTTTCCTTGTTGCCGCTCACGATTCCAACATAGTCACAGGCTACCACATGGTCTGCATCTGCAATGCTTACGGTAAAGGCCTTGTTAAGGTCGATGTTGGCAGTTGTAAGGTGCTTTGAAAGTGAAATGCAGATCTGGTCTGCTTCAACGATTCCACCCCAGGCAGCATTCATGGCATTTGCCTTTCCATCCTTATCGTATGTTGCAAGGATAAGAACAGGCATTGGAAAAAGCATTGGTTTTGGTCCAAAATTTTTCATGATACCTCTCCAAAAAATACGGGAAAAAATTCCACAAAATTCAGGGCATCTGGTAGAAAATCAAATTCCAAAGATTCCCTCCGGCAATTCCCACAAAAGGAAATTCCATACATCAATATTACCATAAAGAAAATCAAAAAGCACTTAATTTTTTCATTCAAGACATAATATAATTAGGGAAGAATATAAAATGGAGTCTCCAAGAATTGCAGTTTCTGGAGATGCCCGGAGGCAAAGAATGATCAGAGCAAGAAAAACCATCCTTACAGTGCTTGGATTTTTTTTAGCTGCCATACTCATCATTATCCTGGCGGCAAAAATCCTGTACACAAGAAGAACCCTTGGTGAACTTACCTTTGAGCCGGACTACTATTGGGCCGATGAAAAATGCAGCCTGGACAAGTGGGACTTTGTAAAGACTTATGCAGGCTACGATTATTTTCTATACATTCCACCCGAGTTCAAAAACGACAGGCACAATGAAAGCATAAAGCTGCCCATGTATGTTCTTTTCCACGGAAGCGAAAGCAAGGGAATATCCCTGGGACGATACGGAAGAATGTTCACCGACAGCAAGATACAGTCCCTGCGACCATGTGCGGTTCTCGTAATCCTTGCAAGGTGCGGATACTTTAGCGACTGCCACGACACCAGCATGCTGATCCAGAACATCCTCCTGCAAAATGAATGCATAGACAAAAAGAACATCATTGCCTTTGGCCACAGCCAGGGCGCATACTACGCAGTAAAGCTTGCCGTCTTCCAGCCTGAACTTTTCAAGGCGGTGATTTCCGGCAGCGGCTACTACCAGCTTACACCTTGGGAACTTCTTAAGGTTCTTCCAATCCAATTCTGGTGGGGCAACGCAAGAAACGACAAGGGAATTTACGAGCAGGCATGGAAAAGCGGAAGACGCGTTGCAAGATACTGCAGGAATTCAGTCTACGCCGAATACGAAAAGCGGGGACACTTTTGGGTTGAAGCAAATGATGTGGATCCGGAAAGCGGAACTGTTTTCCTTGACTGGCTCAGGCAGGTTCTTGAAAACTGAATGGACCAAGGCCACAGATTTTTTCTTACGGCTCGTCTTCGTACTGGGCAAGCTGATTGCGGATTTTCTGCATCCTAAGGTCAAGGCTTGCACTTATGTTGGCACAGTCCAGCAATTCCTGGGAAAGGGAGGCTGCAACATCTTCTGGAACGGACTTCTTGTACATGAGCTTGTGCTCAAGGCTGGCCCAGAAATCCATCCCGATGGTCCTGAGCTGAACTTCAACACGCACGGGCTTTTTTTCCTGGGCAAGAAAAATTGGAACTTCAACAATAAGATGCAGGCTCCTGTAGCCGGAACACTTTGGCTGCTGGATGTAGTCCTTGATCTCTATCAGGGTAATGTCGTCCTGCTTAAGGAGGCATTCGGCAAGAAGATAGATGTCTTCAGGAAATGAGCATATCACTCGAACGCCTGCAATGTCATTAAGGTTTTCAACAATTGAATCTACGGTCAGGGGAAGGTTGCGCCTCTTGAGCTTGTTAAGAATGCTTTCCGGAGACTTGATTCTTGTCTTGATGGATTCAATGGGATTGCGGTCATACTTGAGGGAAAATTCTTCATTGAGGACCTTGAACTTTGTTTCGACTTCCATGGTCGCACACCTGAAGAATGCCATCATCTGCTGGAATGGCATGTTCTGTTCCTTGATGACGTCTATCAGGTCAGTGGATAGAATTTCGCTCATCAGTTTCCGCGTGAGTTTTCTTTCGATTTTTTCCTTTATCATGGATGCACTAATTTTATAATTCCTTTTTTTTCATGTCTGGCATTTCTAAAAACCTGCAAGGTTTAGAAGTTACCATCTATAATAATAAAAACAGGGCAAAATTAGCAAGGTTACAGGAAGATAAGAATTCAAGACGGACTGTTCATTTTTTATTCCAGGAACTATAATCCTATCCATGAATGAATTGAACTGCACGAAAGCCACCAGGTTCCTCATTGAAAACAATATGACCATCTCCTTCATGGAAAGCTGCACCAGCGGACTTCTTGCCTCCATGCTAACAGACACGGAAGGAGCTTCTGGAATTTTCAGGGGAAGCCTTGTGACCTACAGCAACGAAATGAAAATCGCGGCTGGAGTTGCAGCACAAACCATTGAACGCCACGGAGTCTATTCCAGCCAATGCGCAAAAGACATGGCCCAGGTGTGCCAGAACATTTACAAAACAGACATCGCCATTGGAATTACCGGAACAACGGGAAATGTTGACCCATGCAATCCTGATTCCGTAAGGGGATCCGCCTTTTTTTGCATCAGGATCGGCAACGAAAACCACGATTATTTTATAGAAGAAAAGGTAAGCCATCTTACCAGAAAAGAAATCAAGCAGCTTTATGCAGACAGGGTTTATGAAAAACTTGTGGAACTCCTGCAGGAAAAATCAAGGCCCCATGAAATTCAGCTTCCATAGGGCCCATGCTCATCCTTATTTTTCCTTATAGACTTTTACGTAATCAACAAAAAACTTTTTTGATCCGCCTACAAGCACGGTTCCATCAAGAGGTCCGCCCCAGTCTCCAAACTCACTTGAAATCTTCATGTATCCTCTTTTCCTGCATGTTCCGCCACCATATTCTTCTCCCTTAAGGAACCATAACTTTCTTCCATCGAGATAGCAGGTGTATCCCTCATCGGTCCATACAAATTTAAAAATATGATATGAACTGTAAAATTTCGGGTCAAAGTCCATGACGCTAAAACCGTTTACCCCAGCCTGCTTGTGGCTGCTGCCATATTCATCCCAGTGAAGGGTGGTCATAAAACGGTTTGGCTCCGTAACCCAGTCCTTTCCGTTTTTCTGCCATGAACTTTTACCAGGCAAAAGTTCAAACATGTCAATTTCTGCACCGTCAACGGCACCATTACCAATGTTCTGTTTTGTATTGTCTGCCATCAGCCAAAATGCATACCAAAGGCCCGATGCCCTCTGAACCCTGAATTTAATTTCCCAGATTCCCTTGCACTGACTGAAGAGTTCCCGGGAATGATCCTGTGTTTTTGTACGCACTGCACCTGACTTGAATTTACCGTCGCCTTTCTTGCATTCAAGAACAAGGTTGCCATCCTTTACGGAAACACAGTCGTTTGACCACCAGCCATTATTCTTAAGGTGAGTCTGGCGTTCCCATTCAGGACATGGCTCCCATTTTGTCGGATCCAGGGAATCACCATTAAAGTCATCCGAAAAGGCGAGTTCATATTTTGACATGTCTATTTCCCTGTCATCATTTCCAATCCTGTCCGGCATGTCGCTAATAACCGTTTCATCAGCATACATTTCATACTCAAGTTCTGGATCATCATCAGAACTGCACCCCGCAAGCAAAAGTACTGAAGACAAGACAAGGGCTGCACCTGCAAAAAAATTCCGTTTCATTCATTCCTCCAAAATAATATAAAATGATACCACAAGTATGCCATGCTAACAATGCAAAAGTATTTCCCTTAGCTGCAGTGCATTCATAAAGCCCGTTCCCTTGGGATGATTGTTAAAATAAAGCTGAACCCTGCGTCCTTCCCTTTGTGCCGATTGGATTACGGGAACAAAGCTTCTGAGTTCTTCCATGGAATAGTCATAATCATAGCGATGAGTCTCCGCCGATGTTGCAGCCCCATTCGAAGCATACCAGCCCTGGGCATTCCTGCCGTGAAACCTTATGTAAGCATTGGGACCTATAAAGGGAGTCCTGTTTGCAAATCCATCCGGAAGATTCCTGAGCCTCGGCATGTCGCAGAAAACGATGCCGGCATTTCTTTTTTCAAGGCCTTCAAATACGCTGTCCCTTATCCACGAACTATGGCGGAATTCCACAACCACAGGAAGGGGATTCAATTCAGCAAGCAAATGGGAAAGATAAAACCTGTTTCCCTCAGCATATCGAAAGCCCTCCGGAAACTGGACCAGAAGGCAGGAAAGTGCATCCTTAACCAAAAGCGGCTCCATGGCTGCCTTGAATTGAACCGCCTGATTTTTCCAGTCAGGAGCAATCTCATGGGTCATGGTTCTTGTAAGCTTTACGCTGAACTTAAGCCTCCCCTGGGAACGGTCATAAAAATTCTTCATGCGAGCGCAATCCGGCATGCCGTAAAATGTGCTGTTGAGTTCCAGGGCATTGAACCTGGTGGAATAATATTCAAGAAAATCCTTGCGCCTGATGCCTGCAGGGTAAAAGCTGCCGACAAGTTCAGGATGGTCGTAGCCGCTTGTGCCGATGAGTATGTCCGTCATTTTCTTCCATATTAGCATCTTTATTGAATGAATTAAACAATCAGCGACAGGAATGAAAAACTTAAATGTTGGCTAACTTAGTTAAAGTTGACTAGATAAAGCAAATCCACTATTATCAGGAAAGAATCATCCCATGCAGGAGGACCACATGTGCAGTGCATCCATTTATGAAGCAAGAAATAATTTCTCGGCCTATGTGGAAATGGCGGAACAGGGCGAACCTGTCGAAATCACCCGTTACAACAAGCCGGTTGCCATAATCATAAGCTATGAAGAATACAGCAAAAAGGATAAAAAACCGTCACTACTGGACAGCCTAAAGGAATTACGAGAAAAATACGCAGATGTTCTAGATGACGAAGGCATTCCACCGATGCCGAAATTTTATCCCGATCCAAACAGAAAGATTTTTGAAGACTGAAAACAGGAGAATGCCGAATGAAAAAGATATATCTGCTTGATACAAACATAGTATCTGAGTTTTCCAAGGAAAGACCCAATGAACAGGTTCTTGACTATTACAACGTCAGAAAGGATTATTGTGCCATTTCTTCCGTTACATGGCAGGAACTGATTTATGGATTATCAAGAATGCCCGAAGGAAGAAAAAAGGAATACATTCGAAAATGCCTTGATCTATATAAGCGTGATCTTGAAATAATCCCCTACGATGAATTTGCAGCTTCCATCTGTGGCGAAGTGCAGAGCAATGCAGAACAGGCTGGAAAAAAACTTCCATATTGTGACAGCCAGATTGCAGCAACGGCCATCTCAAACGGAATGATTCTTGTAACGCACAACACGGAAGACTTTTCCTACATGGAAGAAAAGACATTCCTCAGAATGGAAGACTGGTTTGCGGCATAGCAGCATTATTGATTATGAAAACCTTAAGACTTAACAAATACCTTGGGCCTGTATCCTTTTATAAGGATGCCTTAAAAATTGCAGTTCCCGTCATGGCCCAGGCCCTCATACAGACAATGGTTTCCCTCATCGACAACTTTATGGTTTCAGGCCTTGGAGACATAAAGATGTCGGGAGTAAACATTACGGGCCAGATTCTCTTTGTGTTCATGGTCTTCCTGAATACGATCTGCATGTCCGGTGGAATTTTCATGACCCAGTTTTCCGGTGCTCATGATAAAAAAGGAATGCAGCAGGCCTTCTGCTTCAAGCTGATGATGGGAATCCTTGCAACCATCTTCTATAAATATGTCTGTCTTGGAATTCCACGACAGTTCCTGAGCCTTATGGTAAGGGGAAATTCCCAGGCAGACCTGATTCTTGACCAGGGCGTGGAATACATGCGGCTCATGGCATGGATTGGAATCCCCATGATGATATCAACAGTCATAGCTTCTTCGTTCCGCGAGATAGGAGAAGTAAAATCCCCGCTGGTAATTTCCGTCATTGCTACCTTGATAAACACGTTTTTCAACTGGGTCTTAATTTACGGCAATCTTGGATTTGCACGCCTTGAAGTACGGGGAGCCGCCATTGCAACAATCATTGCCCGCAGTGTTGAAATGATCATTTTTGTTGTCTACCTTTATGTCAAAAAGCCGGCCTTTGCAATCCGTCTGATGGATCTTGTGCAGATAAATTTCAAGCTGATACTTGAAATCCTGGGCAAGGGCTGGAAAATTCTATTCTCCGAAATGGTATGGGTTCTTTCTGAAACTGTAACGACTGCCCTTTACAACGGGCGCGGTGGTGCCGATGTTGTTTCCGGCATGAGTGCAAGCTTTGCCATCGCCAATCTTTTCTTTATTGCCTTTGGAGGAATCACAACCGCGACAAGCGTCATTCTTGGCCACACCCTTGGGCAGGGAAAGCTTGAGGAGGCAAGGCAGAAAGAACGCTGGCTTTTGACCGGAGCATTTATCTTTGGATGCATCATGACAGTCTTTGGCCTCATGACCATGCTTCTTGTTCCAGTCGTATTCAG
>JAKSLY010000003.1 GCA_024400955.1 Treponema sp. | reverse complement strand
AGTTCGTAATGAAAACCTGGTAGCATAAACTGTCCAAAAAAATGGGTGCAGTTCAATAGCCCGACCCTGTGCCCGGAGGGCACAGGGTTTCGCCCTTAATATTAAATTCTACTTGTTGCGGTTTACGATGCGGCTCTCGCTTTTTCCGGTGGCGATGTCGATGTAACGAACGAAGAGGGATACCTTGTTGTCCGAGTTCAGGCTGTTCCAGATTGTTTCCGTAAGCTGGTCGATGCTGCCCTTAAGCTCAAGGAGTTCCGGTTCGCCCTCGAAGGATGGCAGTGGGCTTCCGTTCCCCATGTAGGTGTGGATGTAGCGGCCTACCCCTTCCTTTGGATTGCTGTAATCGTATGTGTAGCGGTTGCATCTTGATCCGTCACCGTTGTCGCTCTTGAGTATTGACATTGAGAAATCAAACTTTCCGTTTTCTACGTTCATGAGCCCCGAAATGCGTGGGGTGTAGTTTGGGGCATCGTCTTCGAATTCACGGCAGAGGAGGGACTGCTCGAAAGTTTTTCCTGCCTTGAGGCCGTCGTTGATTGTGTCCGTCTGGTCTCCGTTTGTTACGATCGTCCTGTTTCCAAATACGCGCACCGGCCAATAGATGATGAGGTGAGGATCTACCATTTTTGATTCGTCAAATGCCTGGGTACGGAGCCCTTCCCCGTCTTCTACAAAAATGCGGTTGCGGCTGTTTTCGCTGCGGCCCATGATCCAGTATGCAGTTACGGCATATTTTGCGTCGGCAGATTTTCCGATGATGATTCCGCGTCCTGGATATTCATTTTCTGACAAAGTTTTTTCGAGATTCTTTAGTTCCATCTTGTTCCCCTATTTGATATTGAACGTAATATTAAACACGCCTGATGCAGCGCTAGTTTTACAGTTTCCTTGGTACTGTGAAGGCAGTATAGCAAATTCCGATGCAAAAAAAAAGACCGGCTTTTACACCGGCCATGCCATTACTGACAACCGGGCGTCAATGGGTGGGAGGGGATAAAATTGAACACCCGGTACATTATATATCGGCCCCACCCCCCAAAATCTTGAATTCTTTTTTAGGGTTTTCTGATTTTTTTCATTTATTTTTAAAGGGATTTTTTTAACCGGGGCTTTCGGGATTGAAAGGTCCGGGACGAAGGCTATTCTTCTTCCGATACCACGGCGTCGATGTTTACGGATACGGTATAGCTGCGGCCGTCGGTTACCGTTATGGACCGCACGATTTCGTAGTCGCCTATAAGGAATTTTATGGTGTGGTCGCCCTGGGTCGTGTTGAAGGGTTCCACTGGTGCCGCGTATTCCGTTTCGTCAAAGACCACCCTTGCATTTTCCGGAGCCACGAGGCGCACCATGGGCTTTATGTCGCGAAGGAGAATCTTTAGCCGGGTTTCCTTTGCCTGCTCGATTGTTACGGTGCGAAGTTCATTGCGGTAGCGGCTGCTTACCACGCTTACGGTGTGCTGGCCTATAGTTTCCATTACACTGCCCGATGACATGTCCGTCTGCTTTTTGTCTATGAATACAGTGCAGTCCTTGAAGTCATTTATGAGTTCCCCCTCGGGGGTTTCCAGTTCCATTGAAAGGATTCCCTCATCTATGAGAAGGGGTTTTGCCGATATCTGGAAATGGGAATTCCATATTGAATCATCTACTCCCTTCATGGCCAGCTGGAGGCGCAGGAACACGGATTCCCCGGGACCGGCCGGTATCAATTCCGCAAGGGTTGAGTATGCATCCTTTGTTACGTTGTTTTCCTTTTTGACGGGAACGCGGATGTTCATGGACAGGCTTTCGAAGGTGCCGAAGTTTTCCCTTGTGCCGGAGTAGTCGATGGCCGAATCTTCCGGTTTTGGTTCAATGGAAGAATAAAGGGACCACACGACGCTGTCCTGCCAGGCTGCAACTTCCTTTGGCACGCGGATGCTTATTTCGATTCCCTGGATGAATGTCATGTCCTTTGGAAGCACCACCGCCACTGCATCGTTGACTCCGCAGTCCGTGGTCTTTTTTTCAAAGTTGTCTTCCAGCACGAGCATGTTGGTTTTATGGACGCGGAAAGTTTCTGCCCCGACATTGAATGCAAGGGCTGCGGCCATGGCCATCATGAGGAATAATGTACATGCTCTTTTTGGGAATCCAGAGAACATGCATTAATTATGAAACAAAAAGCACTATATTTCTAGGGCAAAATCCCAATCCGGGGAAGATTTTTTTATGTCCTCATTTTCAGTTGGAGAGATGCTGAGATTCCTCAGCATGACATGGGTGGCAACCCTTTCTAGCGTTTTTTCAGGTACTGCTGGGGATCAAGGGTGGAGCCATCACGGCTTATCTCGAAGTGAAGGTGTGGACCTGTCGTGAGGCCGGTCATTCCCACCGTTCCAATTCTTGCACCCATGGTTACGCTGTCGCCTTTTTTTACGAAAATGTCATCAAGATGGGCATAGAAGCTTTCCATGCCGTTGGGATGATGGATGACCACATAGTTGCCATAGACTGGATCTGCCATGGCTGCAGTCCTTACGGTTCCACCCCTGCACGCAAGGACACTTGAGCCGCGGGGGGAAGCAAGGTCAACACCCCTGTGGAATTTCTTTATTCCGGAGACGGGGCTGACCCTCATTCCGTAGGCTGACGTGAGGACAGATTTTTCCAATGGCATGGCCATTCCGGGGTTTAGGAAATAGGCCCTGATGGACGGGGAAAATCTGGATTCCGGGAGAAAGTAAAATTTGCGGCCGTTTATGGAATACAGGTCCGGCTGGCTTTGTTCTATGAATGATGAATGCTCGCCGGCAAGAAGGAGCTCCGTCTGGTTTTGGGGAAGTTCCGGCACAAAAAGTCCATCGCAGCTTGGGATGACCAGCTGGATTCCTTCAAGATTCCGGCTTGTGTCCTCGATGGAATTTACGGTTGCAATGGTGTCCTGCCTTAGTGACAGGGCTGCCGCAACGGTAAAGATGGTCTCCCCTTCCCTGACCATGTACCTGTAGAACAGGGGCTCGATGATTCCGCCACGGGTGTGGGTTTTCTTTGAATTCTCCAGGTCGCTGCAAAACTGGGCATATCCCTGGTCGGAAGGCCTTGTTTCCCTTATGAGGCACATGCTTTCGTATTCTATGGCAATGGAAGAACTTTTTAGAATGAGGAAAAGGAGGGCAAGCAGCAATGATGCTTTTTTTCTTTTTACTGAATTGGATGAAGCACGTGCCATTGTCTTTTCCATGTTTCTCCGGCGGACCATTCTTACGCACTAAGGATTGGAGCACGGAATGACCTGCGGACAGGTCATTCTTTAAGAATAAATATCCTGCGGACATTTATTCTTACGCACTAAGGATTGGAGCACGGAATGACCTGAAGGCAGGTCATTCTTTAAGAATAAATATCCTGCGGACATTTATTCTTACGCACTAAGGATTGAAGCACCCGGCGAAGCCGGTCCCGGAGCAAGAGCCTGCTGTTGAAGGCGCTTGCGCAGTGGATGAGCCGCGGTAGACGGCGAAGTGCGGAAAGCCTGACCGCCCGCCAGGGCGGGAGTGCCCAACAAAAAAAACGGCTTCCGACATGATGTATCAGAAACCGTTTTCTGCTGATGACTATTTTTCCGAAAATTACTCTTCAGAAATAGCTTCACATGGGCAAGCTGAAGCACATGCACCACAAGATACGCAAGAATCTGCATTGATTGCGCGCTTGTCGTTTACTTCGCTGATTGCTCCTGATGGACATTCACCTTCGCATGCACCACAGTTGATGCATGTATCAGAATTGATCTTGTAAGCCATATTAAACCTCGTGTGTTAGTTTTCTATATATTAGCATATTTCCGCCGAAAAATCAAATGAGCTTTTGAAGATGGAGTTTTTTTTTGCAATTTTTTTTCCGCAGTTGTATTTTTTGAAAATTCTTCTTAAATTAGTATGAAATAGCGACAAAAAAAAGAAAAACAGAGCTTATATATATAGATTGAATTCTGTTATGCGAATTTTTTGCGCTGCGGAATTT
This sequence comes from Treponema sp., assembly GCA_024400955.1. GTDB lineage: Bacteria > Spirochaetota > Spirochaetia > Treponematales > Treponemataceae > Treponema_D. Next base: position 110,351 of record JAKSLY010000003.1, on the reverse strand, counting down.
TCAATTTATACACAAGAGGATTTTATGGCAAAGACAGAAGAAAAAATGCCTGCAGACATGTCGGAAAAGCTGAAGGCACTGGAAGCCGCAAGACTTCAGATTGAAAAGCAGTTTGGGACCGGTTCCCTCATGAAGCTGGGCACAAAGACAGATGCTGCAACCATTGACTGCGTTCCTTCAGGTTCGATTCTCCTTGACGAAGCCCTGGGCATCGGCGGTTACCCCCGCGGAAGAATCATTGAAATGTACGGTCCGGAAAGCTCTGGTAAGACCACCCTTGCACTCCATGCTGTTGCAGAGGCCCAGAAACTTGGTGGCATTGCGGCCTTTATTGATGCTGAACATGCCCTTGATCCGGTTTATGCAAAGAACCTTGGCGTTAACACTGATGAGCTTTGGGTCAGCCAGCCGGATACTGGAGAACAGGCTCTTGAAATCTGCGAGAACCTCGTTCGCTCGGGAGCCGTTGACATCATCGTCATCGACTCCGTTGCAGCCCTTACTCCACAGAAGGAAATTGAAGGCGAGATGGGAGACAGCGTCATGGGCGTTCAGGCACGTCTCATGTCACAGGCGCTGCGCAAGCTGACGGCCATTGTCGGCAAGTCCAAGTGCATTGTCGTTTTCATTAACCAGATCCGCATGAAGATCGGCGTCATGTTTGGAAACCCTGAAACTACAACTGGCGGTAACGCACTCAAGTTCTATTCTTCAATCCGCCTTGAAATCCGCAGGATTGAGTCCATTGACGGCAAGGGAGATGAAGAGGCGGTAGGTAACCGTGTCCGCGTAAAGATCGTCAAGAACAAGGTTGCCCCTCCTTTCCGCAAGGTTGAGCTTGACATCTACTTTGGAAAGGGTGTTTCGGCTTCGGCTTCCATCCTTGATTCGGCCGTTAAGCACGGGCTCATTGACAAAAGGGGAGCCTGGTATACACGCGGAGACGAAAAGGTTGGGCAGGGTAAGGAAAATGCAGTCAACTATATTGAAAGCAACCCTGACTACAGGCTCCAGCTGGAACAATCGCTGCGTGAGAAGATTTTTCCGGGTCTTGTCCTTCGCACGAAGGAAGGAGCTGTCGTGACAAGGGAACAGATTCTTGCCTACGAAAAGGAAATGAAGGCAAAGGGCGTCGGTACCGGAGGTGTAGTTCCTAAGGAAGAAGGCGATGCATCTTCCGACGACGGAACTGGAACTACAGCGGCAGCAAGTACAACCACTGCCAGTGCTACAGGTGCGGCAGCTTCAGGTACACCGGCAACCCCGGAATCCGCTCCCGTAAAGGAAAAGGCAACAAAGTCAAAGGCCGCTTCCCTTGCAAAGGCTGCAGCCGAAGACAAGCCGCTGCCTCATGAACTGTTCTAGGTTAATACTCTAGGTTCATAAGGGACACCTGTAAAAAACTGTAGCTTACTGTAACTTTTAAAGGTGTCCTAAATTAGGACTATCCTAAATTAGGGGTGTCCTAGAATAGCGGTAAAATTTCAATACGCGATTTTTAGGAATGAGGAAATAAAATGACAGTCTTTCTTGGTCTGGGATCAAACAGAGCATACGGCAATCTATCCTGCAATCAGCTTCTTGAAAAAGCAATAGAAGGAATCGGAAGTTTTTCAACTGTTCTTTCCGTTTCTTCCGTTTACAGAAGCGCTGCAATGTATGTTACGGACCAGGAGGACTTTCACAACATGGTGGTGAAGATCGAATACGATGGTTCGCCGGAATCCCTGCTGGAAAAGACTCAGGCAGTGGAAGCATCCCTTGGCCGCGACAGGTCCATGGAAATCAGGTTTGGGCCACGGTCAATGGACATAGACATTGAAATATTTGGCGACCTTAAGGTAAAAACGCCGGATCTCGTCATTCCCCATGAAAGAATTTGCGAAAGGGCCTTTGTTCTTAAACCTTTACTTGAAATTCTAAATAAAGATGCCGATAAAAATAAGGAGGCAATCTCTTTTTACCACTCAAAGCTGCAGGGTCTAGAAGACCAGCGCGTGGAAAAGGAAGATTGAACAGGGAATCTCCGAAAGCACGTTTTTGGGGAGCCCAATACATTTTATCGGGGATCTCTTTATGGAAGAAACAGTTGAAGTAGAAGAAAAAAAGGAAAGGAAATTTACAGCAGGACAGTTTGAAGGTCCTCTTGATCTTTTATGGAGCCTGATCCGTGAAAACAAAATCAACATATACGACATTCCGATTGCAGAAATAACCGACCAGTTCCAGGATTACCTTGACTACGCCGTTGAACTTGACCTTCAGGACTTGAGCGATTTTTACCTTTGGGCAGCAAAACTTGTGAACATCAAGAGCCGCATGCTTCTTCCTGTAGATGTTGCCGACGTAAGCAAGGATAGCGCAGAGGATCCTCGCGAGGAACTTGTTGAAAAGCTCATTGAATACCAGAGGTTCAAGAAACTTTCCATGCTCATGGAAGAACAGGAAGAACAGAGCGAATGGAGCTTTGAACGCAAGAAAATTGAACGCATGCTTCCATTTGCAGAAGACGAGTCACAGTGGAAAAAGATGGACACGTGGTCCCTTCTCCAGGACATGCAGAAAATATTCAGGAACCTTACAAACATCAATCCAGATGAAAGAATCCTGAACATGTCCGAAGACATTGCACCAAACGAAAAGATTGCCCTCATGGCTGAACTTCTTGAAAAGAAGGGCCAGTGCATGTTTACGGATCTTATTACAAGGCGCGGAAATGAACTTGACGTAGTATGCGCTTTCATGGCAATTCTTGAAGCCGTTAAACTCAAGATGGCCGACATATACCAGAACAAGATGTTCGGCGACATTAAAATTTGCAGCAAAAAGCAGGCAGCATAAATTATGGATAACGAAGTTAAAAATACGGTTGAAGAAAAACAGAATGAAAGCCTTCAGGAAGCGGAGGCCATGAATCCGGAAACACAGGATTCTGTAGCCCCGGTTCAGCAGGAAAACAGCCCGCAGGAAAATGAAGGTTCTCCAGAAAAGGGGCAGGAAGAAGCTGAAAAGGCAAAGGAAAGCCCGCTGCCGGAAGAAGATGATGAGGAAGCGGCAGAGGATTCAGAACTGGAAAGAAGACGTGCCGAACTCAACCTTGACACGGAAACAGCCCTTCTTGAATGCGTCCTTTTTCTTGAAAGCGAGCCGCAGACAGTGGAAAGCCTTGCCAAGATTACAAAATTCGGGGACAACGTAGTAGAGCACTGCCTGGAACAGCTTAAGGAAAAATATGCCAACGCCGATTCAGGAATTGAACTTTCCATGATTCTCGGTGGCTGGATCCTGACTCCAAAGAAAGAATGCTTTGACTTTGTAAAGGAACGATACGGAAAGAAAAATGAAGGAAAACTTTCAAAATCCGCCATCGAAACCCTTTCAATCATCGCATACAGCCAGCCAATTACACGTGCAGAAATTGAAAGCATCCGCCGCGTCAATGTGGACAACATGATGCGTGTTCTTTTGGACAGAAACTTCATAAAGGAAGTTGGAAAAAAAGATGTTCCGGGAAAACCGACGATGTACGGAACAACGGATTCATTCCTTGAATTCTTCCACCTGCAGTCGATAAAAGACCTGCCGCAGCCGGAAGAAGGCGACAGACAGAGGTTCGAACTTGCCCGCTAACGAAAACGAAACACAAGCAATGCGATTGCAGCAGTACATGGCACACTGTGGAGTTGCCAGCCGCAGGGCCAGCGAAAAAATCATTCTCGAAGGAAGGGTTACCGTCAATGGAAGTCCCGTTACGGAACTTGGAACCAAGGTCGTTCCTGGAGACACGGTTCTTCTTGACGGAAAGGAAATCCACCCGGAAGAAACCATGCGCTACGTCCTGCTCAACAAGCCGGCCGGATACATCTGTTCATCTTCGGACGAAAAGGACAGGCAGATTGCCCTTGACCTGCTCAAGGATGCATACTCGGAACGCCTTTACAACGTGGGAAGACTGGACATGTTTTCAAGCGGCCTCATCATCTACACCAACGACGGTGAATTTGCAAAGACCCTCTCCCACCCCAGCGCGGAACTTGAGAAGGAATATATAGTAGACACCAGCACGCCAATTCCCTATGGGCTTGCAGAAGAATTCATGAAGGGCGTGCGCATAGACGACGTGTTCTACAAATGCCTTGATGCCAGGGAACTCAATTCCCACAGGATGAGGATTGTCCTTGCAGAAGGGAAAAACAGGGAAATCCGACGGGTTTTCGAAAGCCGCGGAGTCGGAATAAAGCGCCTCATGAGAATCAGGATCGGCTGTGTCGGAGTCGGCAACCTTCAGTTCAGCCAGTTCCGGGATTTGACCCAGGACGAAGTCAAGGCCCTCCTTAAGCTATGTAAGAAACGGTAGCACCATGGGGCAGAACCTTGACAAAGGGAAAATTGAATTTAAACATATAAGAAAATATTGGAGTTGATCAAATGGTTGTAGCAATTGACGGACCTGCAGGAACAGGAAAAAGCACAGTCGCACACAAGGTTGCGGAAGAACTGGGACTTACATTCCTTAACAGCGGAAGTTTCTACCGCGCACTCACCCTCGCCCTCATGGACGCAGGAGTCAGCATTGATGATGAAAATGCAGTCATGGATTTTGCCAGAAAGCAGAAGCTTGACTACAAGAACGCCCGGCTGATCCTCAATGGAAAGGATGTGGATGACCTTCTTCACCAGGACAAGGTTGATTCCAACGTTTCCAAGGTGTCATCCATCGTGCCCCTCCGCCATCTTGTAAATGCAAGAATGAGGGAAATCGTAAAGTCGCTGAGCATCATCTGTGAAGGCCGCGACATGACTACGGTTGTGTTCCCGCAGGCTGAATTCAAGTTCTACCTTGATGCAAACATTGACGTTCAGGCACAGCGCCGCTACGACCAGGGAGTATCCGGATTGACTCTGGAAGAAATCAAACAGGCTATTATCAAGCGTGATGAAATGGACAGGAACAAGGCTGAAGGAGCCCTTAAAAAGGCCGATGACGCGGTGTATATCGATACATCTGACTTGACCATTACACAGGTTTGTGAGATAATTACAAGCAAAATTAAAACTAAAGGGTTTGCTATGGAAAAGGAAGTGGAAAAGAATGTTGCACAGGGAGCTGACAACATTTACACACAATTAGAAGCATCTATCAACAAAATGGAGCCGGTAGAAGACGGCGCTAATGTAACAGGTACAGTTGTTCAGGTAACAGACGACACAGTATTCATCGACGTTAACTGCAAGTCAGAAGGAAAGATTCCTGTTTCTGAATTCGCAGGAGAACTCCCAAAAGTAGGCGACGAAATTACAGTTTATCTTGTAAGCCAGTTCGGAAAGAACGGTCCTGTAGTTTCAAAGCAGAAGGCCGACGAAAAGCGCCTTTGGGAAGAATTCAAGGTTGCAGCTGAACAGAACACACCTGTAGACGGCACAATCACATCCGTTACAAAGGGCGGATACATGGTAAACCTTGGTGGTGGAATCAGTGCATTCCTCCCAATCAGCCAGTCAGATTCTCAGAAAGTAGAAAAAGAAGACAAGCTTATCGGTGTTAAGTCTAAGTTCTACGTTGTTCGCCTCTACAGCAACAACGGAAAGCGCAACGTTGTGGTTAACCGCCGCAAGTACCTTGAAGAACAGAAGGACATCAACCGCGACAAGTTCTTTGAATCAGTAAAGATCGGTGACTCTGTAAAGGGAACTGTAAAGTCATTCACAAGCTTCGGTGCATTCATCGACCTTGGTGGATTTGACGGTCTCCTTCACATCAATGACATGTCATGGGGTCACGTTACACGTCCTAAGGACTTCGTAAAGAAGGGTCAGGAAATCGAACTTAAGGTTATCCGCCTTGATCCAGAGGGAGAAAGAATCAACCTCTCACTCAAGCACTTCTCTGAAGATCCATGGGTACACTTTGAAGAAAAGTACCACGTAAATGACATCGTTAAGGGAACAGTTACAAAGCTTACAGAATTCGGTGCCTTCATCGAACTTGAAGAAGGAATCGAAGGTCTTGCCCACGTATCAGAATTCTCTTGGACAAAGAAGATCAACAAGCCTTCTGACATGGTTAAGGAAGGTGACGAAGTTGAATGCATGATCCTCGGTTATGACATTCAGGCTGGTCGCGTTTCCCTCGGCCTCAAGCAGGTTACAGCAAATCCATGGGACACAATCAGCGAAAAGTATCCTGTAGGAACAAAGATCACTGGTAAGGTTGTAAACATCACAAACAGAGGTGCATTTGTGCGTCTCGAAGACGGAATCGATGCATTCCTCGCTGGCGAAGACCTTTCTTGGACAAAGAAGGTTAAACATCCAGGCAGCGAAATCAAGGTTGACCAGGAACTGGAAGCCGTTATCACTGAATGCGATGTTGAAAACCACAGAATCCGCGTAGGCGTTAAGCAGCTTACAGACAATCCTTGGAAGGCATTTGCCGAAGAATACAAGGTTGGCGGAACTCTCGAAGGTGAAGTTACATCTATCAACGACTTTGGTATTTTCGTAAAGGCTCCAAATGGAATTGAAGGTCTTGTAAACAAAGCAAACCTCAGTGACGACCGTGAAGTTCCATTCGAAGAAGCTGTTAAGAAGTACAATGTTGGCGATAAGGTTAACGTATACGTTGTATCAATCGATGTAGAAAAAGAACGCGTTGCATTCTCTGTAAAGGAATACAAGAGAGCACAGGACCGTGCTGAAATTTCTCAGTACATGTCTTCTAGCAACGACGATGCTGCATATACAATCGGTGACAGCCTCAAGAACCAGCAGTAAATGACATATAATTCCGATGAGTGAAAAGACTATCAGCATAGAAAAGTTACAGGCGCTCATCGGAATTAATTCAATCCTTAATTCAAATTTTCAGGACGCAGACGCCGTCCTTTCTTCCATTCTGGAATCGGCAAAGCAGGTTGTAGACTGTGAAGCTGCTTCCATCCTTCTGAACCGCAAGGATATTGGTGCCCTTGAATTTTCAGTTTGTCTTGGCCCAAAAAATAAAGAAGTAAAGAAAATAATCGTTGACAAGAAAAGCATTGCAGGCTGGGTTGTAGACAACTGCAAGTCTTTGATTGTAAATGATCCTTCTTCGGACCCACGTTTTAATTCAACGGTTCAGGACACAACCAAATACATGACAAAAAACATGGTTGCCGTTCCCCTGAAAATCCAGGGTGAGGTAGCCGGTGTAATCGAAGTCATCAACAAGGCAAGGGACGAAAAATTTACGGAGGAAGACCTTCAGTTTCTTGAAATCCTTGGGGAACAGGCAGGCCTTGCCTACAGGAATGCCCTTAAATACAAGAAAGACCACGAGCAGCTTGCCATATTGCAGACTGCCCAGGCCCACGGAAAAGACTATCACCCTTTCATAGCAAAAAACCCGCAGGTCCTTTCCCTATTAGAAAACATTAAGCAGGCATCTTCCATTAATTCTTCCGTGTTAATCACCGGTGAAAGCGGCGTTGGAAAAGAACTTTTTGCAGAACAGGTCCATCTCCTGAGCAACAGACACGACAAGCCCTTTGTTCGCGTAAGCTGCGCATCCCTTTCCCCTTCCCTGCTTGAGTCTGAACTTTTTGGCCACGTTAAGGGATCCTTTACAGATGCACTTTCCGACAGAAAAGGACGATTTGAAAGCGCTGACGGGGGCACCCTCTTTCTTGATGAGATTGGAGAGCTTCCACTGAACCTTCAGGCAAAACTCCTTCGCGTTCTCCAGGAAAGAAAATTCGAGCGCGTAGGTTCCAACAACACGATTTCCGTAGATGTAAGAATCATTGCCGCCACAAACCGTAACCTTGAAGCAATGATTGCAGAAGGCACATTCAGAAAGGACCTTTACTTTCGCCTGAACGTTCTACCACTTGCAGTTCCTCCCCTACGAGAAAGAAAGGAAGAGATTCCAGACCTGTGCATGCTGTTTTTGGAAAAATTCAAGAGGGAAACAAACAAGAACTTCATCGGTTTTTCTGAAAAGGCAAAGGAAGCCATCTACAGCTACATGTGGCCGGGTAATGTCCGCGAACTTGAAAACACCATTGAACGTGCATGCATCATTGGTCGCGTGCCATTTATTACTGTCGAAGACCTGCGGCTTCCCCTTGGAATTCAGCCTTCGGATCTTTTGGCAAAGGGAACTGGTGAAACAAATGCTGATCCAATGATGCCGATGCCATCCCCTTCATCCTCCGACAGGACGCTGAAGACAGCAGTAAACGAATTCAAGAAAAAATACATAACACAGATTTTGATTGAGACAAACTGGAACCAGACGACGGCTGCAAAAATTCTTGACGTGCAGCGTACCTACGTCTCAAAGCTCATCAACGAACTTGGAATCCAGCGCTGATTCTGATTAAAAACCTAAAAATCAATATCCCCTTGATTCCATGGCCTTAAGGTCCTGGATGACTGCATCAAGACGGGCAAGCTCGCGGTCGAGGATTTTCTTATAGTCCAGGCTGCCGGTAAAAATTCGTTCCCGCTCATCTTCCCAATTCTGCAATCCAGTAATGAAAAGAAACTTGAATTTTCCCTCGTTGGCTTTCTCCGCCCAAAGGGATGCTTCCTGCCAGTATGCATAGCAGATTTCATAGCAGCTTTTTGCCTTTTCAAGATTGCGAAGGTATTCATCCTTCCAGGGAGCATCGTAAAAGTATGCAACTTTCTTGTCGTAGATTCTTCCCAGGCGAAGGTGCTGTTCTATGAGCTTTAGGTTCAGGTGCATCTGGAAAAGATAGCGGTATTTTTCCCACTGCTGGCGGTTCTCGATTTTTGCATAGGCGTACAGCGGATTTGCAAAGTCAGCCTTCACGGCCTGCTCCAGCCAGTAGATGTTTTCCATTACGTCGTCGGGAAGCTGCTGGTGGTGAACGTGATAAAGCTTGAAGTAGTCTTCCTTGTACTTGCAAACATAGGCATCGGCCCTGTTGACGGAAGAACAGAAAAGCACGAGGCAAAATGAGACGATTCTGAATGCAATAAGAAGAGACTTTTTCACCCTTTCATTATCGGAAAAATGCCGGCTGAAATTTAGCAGGAACCTTCGGAAAAAATGCCGAAGCCGCATGGAGCCACAATCCAGCCACCGGAAGCCTTGCTTACTCCATGGGAAAAGAGAAGTTCCTTAAATTCACCGGAGGAAACTTCAGCATCCTGTCCTGAAAAATTGAAGATGCACATGAAGCTCTTCTTTCCGTCGGATTTTCTGAAGCGTACAAGGCGGTTTTCCATGGTGCCGTCCTTTTCATGGACAAAATCCGTGGTACCGTTAATCGGGCCTTCATTTTCCAGGCGGAAAGCTATGAGGTTCCTGAAAAATTCAAGTTCTTCCATATAAAGGCCTGAATCTATCTTTTTCCATGGCATGCATCGCCTGCAGTCTGGATCATTGTCGCCGTCCATGAGGATTTCAGTTCCGTAGTAGAGGCATGGAGAGCCCGGCATCATGAACATGAGGGCTACCATCTGCCTTGCAAGGTTCCTGTCCCCTGCCCTGAAGCGGATGCGGGCCACATCATGACTGTCCATCTGGTTTACGAGAACCTGGGTGTTCTGCATGCAGTAGGTTGTAAGGCACTGGTTTACCTGTTCTTCAAGCCAAGTGGTTCCAGAGGATTTGTCCATGGCAAAGTTCATTATTGAGGAACGCAGGGGATAGTTTATTACGCTGTCAAACTGGTCGCCCTGAAGGAATGGAGTTGCATCGTTCCAGATTTCGCCGCAGATGAAAAGGTCGGATTTTTCCTTTAGCACTTCCCTCCTCAGCTGGCGGCAGAATTCATGGCTTATTTCGTTGGCCACGTCAAGACGGATGGCATCGATGTCATATTCCCTGATCCACTGGAGGCATATTCCGCAGATGTAGTCGCGCACCTGGGGATTGTTTGTGTTAAGCTTTGGCATGTTATCCACGAAGGAAAAGGTGTAGAACTTGCTCTTGCGGGAATTCTGGCCCGGTTCCTCAAAATCAAAGTCATTGACCATGAACCAGTCCCTGTACCTGGAATTTTCCCTGTTTGCAAGGACATCCTGCCAGGCAAAATGCTCCCAGCCGCAATGGTTGAACACTCCGTCCACCATGACCTTCATTCCAAGGCTGTGGGCCTTTTGTACCAGTTCCGCCATGTCGGCATTGGTTCCAAACTGTGGGTCTATGGTCAGGTAGTCTTCCGTGTTGTACTTGTGCTGGGAAGAACTCTTGTTGACGGGATTGAGGTAAAGGCCGTTTATGCCAAGATCATGAAGGTACGGAAGCCTGTCGATGATTCCGCGAAGGTTTCCTCCATAGCGATCCCCGTTGGTAACGGCCACGGTTTCGTCTGCCCAGGGTAGGACTTCCTCGGTGCAGGCAGGATTTGTTCCACGGGAAAACCTTGATGGAAAAATCTGGTACCAGACGGTGTTGCGCGCCCACTGGGGAACGGTGGAAATGTCTGCCGGGTTCATCCATGCAAAGATGAACATCATTGGGTAGTAAAGGTTCTGTGCCTGCCGGGGAGTGTAAAAGCCGTCTTCATAGAGCATCCAGACTTCCTGTCCGCAATGAAGCTCGAAATAATACTTGAGCCTCTTGTATGGAGGAGAAACTTTTATGTTCCACCAAAGGGAACCTGGAAGCCTCCTGCAGTCGGAAACCTGCTGGCGCACGGAATTCCATGGGGCATCCTGGGTCCTCCAGTCCCTGTCAAAGGGGTCGCCCCAGACGATCCATACTTCCGTTATGTCGGAACCGGTTTTTATTCCCAGGTTCATGGTATCAGTATCGAGGGCATAGCAGTACCTGCCGTATGCGTGGTGTTCTATTGAAGAAAAATTCATGCCGTGCATTCTATTGTAATTTTACAAAAAGAAAAAGCCCAGGCCGCCTTAGCTTGCGGTTTGGCTGGGAGAACTTGAGCCTGGGTATAAGCCTAGCCCCGATTGCAGCGGAATGGGCGGCGCCGGCAGGCGGCGGCCATTGGAGCGGAAAGCGGGTTTAGCTGGAAAAATTCGCTCCCAAACATTTCTTGACAAAACCGTTTTTTTTTTTACAATATGGCGTTTTTATTAGTAAATCTAAATCTCAGACTTAAGGGGAATTAACTATGAAAACAAGGGTAAGATTCGCATTCCTTTTTTCCATCCTCATGGCAGCCTCAATAATGACTGCATGCAGCTTCTTTTCATCATCGGACGATGACGACGACATCATCCCGCAGACTGTGGAATCAGTTACTCCAGGACAAGCCTTTACCTCAACGGGAACCATGGGAGCCATGGAAACAGCAGCCAATGGTGACATTGTAAGAAAGGCCACTGACTCAAAGGGAGGAACCTATGAATTCCGCCAGAGACCTGCAGGCCGCGCACTTCCATCTGGAACATGGACATACACGGAAAGCGGTAAGACAAGTCCAACTTTCTCAGGCTCATTTACGGGAGACATTACGGCTTCCACACTGACCCTGTCCCTTAAAATCGAGAAGGTGACCGACTCAAGCGGAAACCTTTTGCCGGTAAAGGAAGAAAAATCCTTTGACTTTGCAACTGCAGCCGACGGAACCTTCTCCGTAACGATTCCTGCCGTTGAAGTTACAGATGTTCCACGCACCCTCAAGATCGTACAGCTTCCATGCGACAACGGAATTGCCATCGCAGTAAGAAACCTGGACGGTACGCCTTTTGTTGTTCCTCAAAGTGGTGAAAATAATACTTATGGAGGACGTAATGACAATTATTTAGTTATAGAGTTAGATAATGGTTTATATTCTAATTTTGCTATGCCAGAAAAATGGATTTGCCCTTATGTAAATCCAAATGAACCTGTCACACTTCATGTTAAGTTAACCTGCGAAATGTTTGACGCCAATAAAATTAAGAAGGAAGTAAAAGAACTTGCCTGGGACGAAATCACCATAACCCCTACGACAGGTTTTGGGAGAGTAACCTATGACGGCAAGGTAAACATTGAATTCAACAAGAGTGGAGACCTTAAGGTAACCGCTGACTCTCAGACCCTAAAGAATTACAGGGGAGACTACTGGAATGTAGTGACTGACATTTCCACCGGAAAGGACTGGGAATCGCTTGGTTCCTGGATGAGCAACATGTATGTAAGAAATGACCAGTTTGGCCAGACCTTTAATCTATGGATGAATAGTGGTTTCCATCATCAAATATTGGAAAATGGCCTTACCCTGGGATTTCTTGATTCATACATTGAATACACCTATAAAGTCTCAGATAACGAGTCATATTCTTACAAGACAAAAAATGCCGAAGGCCTTGGTTACAGAAAGGGCATAACCCTCGACAGTTTTGAATCCTACCTGCAGTCTCAGGGATTGACAAATCCATTTACAAGAGCTTTTGCCGATAAATTTGGTACGGTTGTAAACTTTTATACTGGAAATGGTTCATTAGATAAAAACTCTAAAGGAGAAACTGTAATATATTATTCTTGCACTATTGAATGCTCTGAATTAACTCAAGCTTTCAAGAATCTATTGAATAATAATACATGGTATACCGATTCAGACGTATCATATTATCCAAATAGGCCATCAAACGGGGATATCTCAAATAACCATTATGTATTTGTGTCATGTGAAGCACATACTAATTCAAAGATGGATTATTCCATATATTATCTGGAAGCCGGTAAAGTATACGGTACATCAGATTGTATAAAGTACAGTAGAAACATCGATCTTTCAGGTCTTTAATGACTTTTAAGAAATCAGAATAGTTATGTAAAATCCATGGGCTGATATCCTCAATGCAGGGGAATCAGTCCTTTTTTTGCCTTCCCCACTATCCGGGATTTCGGCGGCTTTCCACGGCATCTACATTCCATATGATGCAGAGATTCCGAATCTAGTTCGGAATGACAGGAATAAAGCGGGATGGCAGGGGTGGTTGAGATCCCGGATCAAGTCCGGGATGACAGGGCTTGGGTATGAGCCTAGCCCCGATTGCAGCGGAATGGGCGGCGACGACAGGCGGCGGCCATTGGAGCGGAAAGCGGGTTTAGCTGAAAAAATTCGCTCCATTAATTGTTGAGTTTATGGAAGAATTATGCTAAAATATTGTACTAAATTTAACAAAGGACATTTAATCCCATGAGTGAACCAATTAATTTTCCAGAACAGAAAAAAAAGGACAGAACAAAGATAGGAGCCGTTATCATCCTGATTATCTCGGCTCTTGTTTTCCTTCCGTTCGGAGCAAGCGCAGTTTTTGAATCTTTCCTCGCAAGAAAAACGGTAAACACATACGGTTCTTACGCTGGCAAGAAGATTACATACGAACCTGGCACACTTTTCTTTAACACGGCTTCAAGCATTGCAAACGCATACAAGAACTACGGCATCAATGTTGACGACCAGACATACTACCGCATCATGCACGAAGCCTACAGGCAGACAATCCTCAACATGGCCTACACTGATGCAGTAAAGGCTTCAGGCTATTCGGTTCCAAAGGATGCAGTTAACAGATACATTCTTCCTGCATTCTCTGATGAAAACGGTAACTTCTCACAGAGGATGTACAACCAGATCAGCCAGGCAGACCTTACATCCATGAGGGCTGAAGCAGAATCCACACTTTTCTACAGCCGTTTCGTGAAGGACCTTTTTGGCACCACAGACAACGCACAGTTTAACAAGCAGCCGCTTTACGGCCTCAAGTGCAGTTCCAACGAAGCAAAGTTCCTTGCAAAGATGGGCGAAGAAAAGCATACATTCCAGACTGTTGCTTTCAGCACGGAAGAATATCCTGCAGATGAAGCAGTTAAGTACGCAAAGAAGAACGCAGACAAATTCACAAAGTACGACCTGAGCATCATCACTGCTGACGGTGAATCGGAAGCAGCAGCAATCCTCAAGCAGATCAATGCCAACGAAATCACTTTTGAAGATGCAGCTTCTGAAAAGTCACAGAAATACTACTCTGATTCTGAAGGAAAGATTTCCGGTAAGTTTGGCTACCAGATTGACAGCATCATTGACAACGAGGACAAGGTTCCTGAAGTTAAGAACCTTGCTGCTGGAGACGTAAGCCAGATTATCCAGACAAAGCGCGGATATTCGATTTTCAAGGCTAATGCAGCTTCTGTTGCAGCTGACTTTGAAGACAAGGAAATTCAGGATGCAGCCCTTTCTTACATCAAGTCCAACGAAAAGGGTATCATCGAGGAATACTTTATTGGAATCGCAGAAAACTTTGCAGCTGTTGCCGCTACTGCCGACTTTAACACTGCATGCGAAAAGTTCTCAAAGACAATGATTGAACTTTCTGCATTCCCGCTCAACTATGGCAACAGCGGTCTTTACGAAAAGACTCCTGATGACGCTCCATATCTTGCAAACAATGCCGCTGCCCTCAGGACAGTGTTCAGCCTCAAGATGGATGAAATCAGCGCACCGGTTGTTCTCGGCTCAAACGTTGTTGTATTCAAGTGTGCCGGCATCCAGTACGATGATGTTGAAGACAAGGCTGCTTCAATTGCAAATGTTCTTGAAGATGTTGACAACAAGAGTGCCCAGTACACATTGATGGCTAACGACAAGGTTGAAGACAACTTCTTTGCAACTTACCTTCGCCTTCTTCAGGAAAATACAAACAAATAGTTCCAATTGATGTCAATTGAAAACAATCAGGAGCCTTGTCTGGTGCAAGCCGGCCAGGGCTCTTGCTATTTTACGGTACAATACAGGAATCGTTTTCTCTATTCAAAGTACAATCCATCCAGGGCTGTGGAAGCTTCGGTAGAAAAGCTTGACGTTCTTCCGGGAACATTGGTGATTGCCTTTTCGCCAGTGCTTTGGTACGGCGCCAAAAAACTCATTGAAGTCCTTCCCGATGACTGCCATGTCATTTTCATAGAAGCGGAAAGCGTTCTTTTTGATTTTGCAATTAAAAACTTACCGGCGGAATTAAGGCAGGAACTTGGCCTTGATTTTAGTCCTGAACTGAATTGCGAATTTGGCGGGGCCGACTTTTTTTGCCTGTCTGACACCTTGGCCATAGAAGACAGGATTTACGACCTGCTTAAGACAGGCAGAATCAAGAGGGCACTGCGCTTTGACATGAGTGCAGGCATCCAGTTTTCAAAGGACACATACATCCAGGCATTTGATGCCATTGCAGACATAGTCCAGACATTCTGGAAGAACAGGATCACCCTCGTTAAGATGGGCAAGCTTTTCTGCAGGAACTTGATGAGAAACCTTTCATCAGCAATGGAATCAGGATGTGACCGCAGGAGCACTCCCCTATTCCTGGACGATGTAAGAAAATCCGTTGACACCCAGATCGTGGTTTGCGGTGCCGGGGAAGGACTTGAGGAATTCATTTGCAGCATAAGAAATTCCATTGGGTCCAATTGCGGCCCGAGAAGAAACCTTTACATCATTGCAGTTGATGCAGCCCTTGTTCCCCTGCTTAAGGCCGGCATCGTGCCGGATGCCCTTGTTGCCGTGGAATCCCAGCTGGCCATAGAAAAAGTTTACATCGGGGCAAAGTCGCTTTTAGCCGGAAAGGAGATCACGGTTTTTGCAGACCTTGTTTCCCGCCCGGAAGTCATCGACAAGATGGCAATGAATACTGTCTGGTTTGCATCCCGCTTTGCCCGCCTTGATTTTTTTTCCAGCCTGCAATCAGAAGGAAATGTCAGGGGATTTGTCGAGCCCATGGGTTCTGTCGGGCTTTATGCCGTCTACATTGCACTGGCCTTGCGTTCGAGTGAAGATGTTCCCGTATTTACTTACGGCCTTGACTTTAGCTTTAGCCTTGGAAAAACCCATGCCAACGGAACTTGCGCCCACAATGACAGACTCAGGCTTTCAAACCGAATGACGGGCATTGATTCCATCGCTGCTTCCTTTGGGCCTTCTTCCATTTCATGTTCCGACAAAAACGGAAGGACAATCTACAGCCTTAAGAACCTTGAATCCTACGCTAGGCAGTTTGTCAATCTTTTTTCCAAGGAGAAAAATCTTTTTGACGCTTCCTCTTCCGGGATGAATCTTGGGATCCCTATGTGCAAGCCGGATTTTTCTGTAACGGGAAATTTGGCAGAAAAAATTGCTGGCAGTGCGCAAAATGCCCTTCAAAGCCCTGAGCTCAAAAAATTATCTGGAGCCAGTAGATTCATGGAAGAAGAACGAACCGCCCTTGAGAAATTGCGCGACCTTCTTTCAAAGGGAGAAAAATCATCCTACAGAAAAAACGACGAAAGCCTGGACCATCAGATCCAGACCCTGCTAAAAGATAGGGAATATCTTTTTGTCCACTTTCCAGATGGATGCGGTCCAAAGATGTCCCTGGATTTTCTTAAGCGGGTCCGTGCAGAAATTGATTTTTTTCTAAAGCAGATGAAATAGAAAATGCCTAGTTGTCCTCGTTTTCCTTCAGGACGGCAAGGAACGCGCTCTGAGGCAGTTCAACGTTACCAGCCATAAGCATTCGCTTCTTACCTGCCTTCTGCTTTTCAAGAAGCTTTCGCTTACGGGTTACGTCGCCACCATAACACTTTGCAAGAACATCCTTTCTAACGGCACTTACAGTTTCACGGGCAATGATCTGGGCACCAATGGCACCCTGAATTGCAACCTTGAACTGCTGGCGAGAAATTTCTCCCTTAAGCCTTTCACAGACAACCTTTGCCCTTTCGACTGCAGCAGGCCTGTAGCAAAGCTGGGCAAGGGCATCCACAGGCTTTGAGTTGATCAGGATGTCAATCTTAATAAGGTCCGTTGGCCTGTAATCGATAACTTCATAATCAAAACTTGCGTAACCGCGGCTATAGGACTTGAGCTTGTCATAAAAGTCAAAGAGGACTTCTGCAAGGGGCATCTCGTAGGTAAGTTCAACGCGCTTCTCGTCAAGGTACTGCATGTTCTTCTGGATTCCACGCTTGATCCTGCACAGTTCCATTATGGAACCAAGATATTCTGCCGGAGTAATGATGGATGCGCTGATGTACGGTTCCTGGGACCATTCAATCTTGCCGTCAGGAAAGTCGGCAGGATTGTCCACGAAGAATTCCTCGCGGCCTGCAGGCTTTACCTTGTAGCGTACGGACGGGGCCGTAAAGATGATCACCTGGTCAAAGTCGCGTTCAAGACGCTCCTGAATGATTTCAAGATGCAAAAGCCCCAGGAAGCCGCAGCGGAAACCGTTACCCAAGGCAAGGGAATTATCCTTTTCGTAGACAAGGGAAGCATCGTTAAGCTTAAGCTTTTCCATACTTTCCTTAAGTTCCTCATAGTCATTGGAATCAATAGGATAGATTGAAGAGAATACAACCGGCTTTACATCCTTAAAACCTTCAAGAGGTTCAGCAGCTCCGCCTTCTGCAAAAGTTATGGTATCACCTACCCTTACATCGCTTACAGTCTTTACTCCGGAAATGATATATCCAACATCACCTGCTTCCAGTGCATCAACCTCTTCATAGTTGATCTTGAAGATTCCTGTCTGCTCAACCTTGTATTCCTTTCCGGAACTCATGAACTTTATTACATCACCCTTCCTTACGCGGCCATGCTTTACGCGGATATGAACAATGACACCACGATATTCGTCATAATGGCAGTCAAAGATCAAGGCCTGCAATGGAGCATTTACATCTCCCTCCGGGGCCGGGAATTTTGTAACGATGGCTTCAAGAAGATCTTCGATTCCCTGGCCGGTTTTAGCAGAAACAAGCTGGGCATCAGCAGAGTCAAGGCCAAGGTCGCGGTCTATCTGCTTCTTGCATTCTTCAATGTCGGCACTTGCAAGGTCAATCTTGTTGATGACGGGAACAATCGTAAGGTTCTGTTCCATGGCAAGAAAGAGGTTTGACACGGTCTGGCTTTCAACGCCCTGTGTTGCGTCAACAAGAAGAAGGGCACCTTCACAGGAAGCGATGGCACGGCTTACCTCATAGGAAAAGTCAACATGACCCGGGGTGTCAACAAAGTTCAGTTCATAGTCGTGGCCGTCCTTTGCACGATAGGGAATGGTAACAGCCTGGCTCTTGATTGTAATTCCTCGTTCACGTTCAATGTCCATGTTATCGAGGATCTGGTTCATCATCTGACGGTCCTCAATAATGTGTGCCTGCTGAATCAACCTGTCTGCGAGGGTGGACTTGCCGTGGTCAATATGGGCAGTAATACAAAAGTTTCGCTTATATTTCAAATCTGTCATCTATCTCTTTCTCCGTTATAAATTTCGCTTTTAAAAAAAGTTTGGGCTGTCCATGGGAGCCGTAAGCCTCATGGTCACATCAAGGAATCCATTCTTGCGCTTCTTTGCTGCAAGAGTGACAAACATCACTTCCTTTTCCTGGGTGAAATCCACGTTAAGAATTTCGACAGGATCATGAACACTGAATCCCGTTTCATCCGCCGTTGAATTCTTAAGTATTTCCGTGATCTGGAATTTCCTTTTGCTCAAGGTTGAATCATTAACAAGCTTCATTCCAGTCAGGGGATACATGGAGTTTTCCATGATGTCCCTCTTGTATATCTCATAGCCAGGAGCTTTTGGCCTGTGATCAAGATAAACGAACCGTTCGCTGACGGTTTCATCTGCATGCTGAACCTTAACTGGAACGACACAATCCGACGGCAGCTGCATGAATGCATTTTTCAGCTGCTCAAGGGAAGTGATTTCCGTACGGCTGATGCCTATGATGGTGTCGCCTTCCACAATGCCTGCCCTGTCCGCACTTCCACCGGGAAGAACATAGATGACCTGCACACCAGTATTCTTTGCCCCGGAACCAGGAAGCCTTCTTGTCTTTCCAAAGGCGCTTATCCAGGAATGAATCCTCTCGCCACCCGAAATCAGGAATGGAAGTTCATTGCGAAGGTACTCAACTGGAATTGCAAAATTAAGTCCCTGGTACATGGGAACTCCGGCAAAAACAACACCCTGCACCCTGCCATGTTCATCGATCATCGGGCCTCCGGAATTTCCAGAGTTTACTGCCGCATCAATCTGGAACACTGTGCCGGAAGCAAAAAGCCGCCTGTCAGTGGAAGAAATGATTCCACTGGTCAGGGTGTTTTCAAGTCCAAGGGGCGAACCTATGGCAAAAACCTTGTCCCCAACCTTAAGGTCCCTTGAAGAACCCAGGGAGAAGACATAAGGCGCATCGATTTCTGCCTTGAGAATTGCAAGGTCAACGATGCTGTCATAGCCCACAACCTTTGCAGGAATTCTTGTCTCGGGATCTTCCGCAAGCTTGATGTAAAGCCTGGAATATCCCTCATATTTCTTGTCAACCATGTCAGCAATGACATGATGGTTAGTAACGATGTATCCGTTTTTTGAAATGAAAAAACCGCTGCCAAGAACGGAATCGGCATAACCGACACCACGCTTGATCTTGATTCCCTTGTCAACAAAAACCGTAACCGTTCCCTTGATCATCTCTCCAACTGGGACCTTTGAAGGGTCGGAAGAAATCTTTGGAACATCCTTATAAACCATATCCGAGATGGACTGTACCGTCTGGCCAACGCCGGAAAGGGAAGAACCGCATTCCTGCAGGGAAGTATAAACTCTTAGGGCATTGACAAAATCCTTTTCCGCCACAAGGGAATTGATTTCATCAACACATCTTGCCCCATATTCTTCAAATGCCTTCTTTGCCTCTGCACTGTCCGGCATCCTTATGCACAAAAGCTTTGTACGCCACAATGCCTTTACAAGATTTGATTCTGCAATGCGGGCTATGAGTTCCAGCTCACTTTTAACGGCAGCTTCCTGGGAATAGTCTACGGGAACATAAACATCGGTTGCACCCTTTACGCTTCCACAGGATAAAACCATGAGGGAAAGCATGGAACATAAGGTGCAAATAAACAGTCTTCTAGTTTTCATCTTTTTCATTGCTGTGGTCATATTTCATGTCAAGGTTAACTTCAACGGCATAATCATAGCCTCCAACCCTGACGCACATTACGGTTTTCTTTCCAGCCCTGGCAATCAGCGAAGTTCCCTGACGGCCTTCCCTGTCCAAAGCCTGAACGGCAGCCCTCTCAAGGTCCACATATTCCTTCTGGCCGTAATCCAGATTCCTCTTTGAAAGCCAGCAGAAATTTTCACCTGTTCCCTTAACTACGGAAAGCTCTTCGCTTCCATTCCTAACCATGACAGGAACCTTGTTAACCGTGCGTACAGTTACAAGAACATTGTCTGGAACAGTATGGAACATGGATTCTTCAATCACATCAGTGCTGTCTCCATTTGGATCCCTTGGATAGAGAACATAGCGAACATTCCACTTTCCATCACCTTCATTGTCCCACGAAGTAATCTTTCCACCGTGAGGCAGATATTCCTCCGTAAAGTCCGGGACCGTATCACCATTGGTATCAACCTGAACCATCTTGAGGTAGAACTCGGCTCCATCTGAAGGAACACCGTAAATGCCGTTCATGATGGACCGCTCATCCTGCAGGGAATGAACTTCCATGGTACCATCCTCATCAACTGCATAGAATTCCGTTGTCTCAAAAATTCCGTCACCATCGCAGTCATTTATCTTGAGGAAAGGCAGGTTGTCCCTGAACTGGGTCTGGGCATACATGGTTCCATTTTTATAATACAGGGCCTGCTGAACGTCTCCATCAAGAAGAACAAAATGAATTTTTTCTCCGTTGGATTTTTCCGTATCCACAATGAATGAAGATGCTGCATCAAGAAGCATGCTGTTTGTAATGCCCTCAGTTGAAGGCCTTATTCCTGGGAAAAAGAATTCAAACCCAGTTTTTGCCGTAATCACCGGCTCCGGGAAAATGTCAACGGGAGACCAGGTAAGTGACTCATCTGCAAAGACGAATTTCTCACGGGCTTCGGCCTTTGGATGCTTGGCATTGAATTCAACAGTACTAAGGTAAGGGAAAGAAGACCAGGTAAAGGTCATGTTCTTTGAATCAAGAGCTCCGCTTACTGGAACGCCAAAATCGCACTCCAACGTAAGGTCGGAAAGGCCATCCTGATTTTCATCGTAAATTATTGAAACCGCCCTGCCACGGGAATATTCCACAAGAACATTATCAATGCCGTCTCCATCCGTATCCTGATAGATGGAACCGCCAAAGGCTTCAAGAT
Source organism: Treponema sp. (assembly GCA_024400955.1). Taxonomy (GTDB): domain Bacteria; phylum Spirochaetota; class Spirochaetia; order Treponematales; family Treponemataceae; genus Treponema_D. The sequence continues at coordinate 89,249 of JAKSLY010000003.1, read as the reverse complement.
AGCGTCCAAGATATTCAAGGGATTCCCTGTCATCAAGAAGTGAAACGAATTCTGACAGAATCCCAAGGCTTATGCCCTTGTCGGCAAACTGGGTGATGTATTCCGCAGCCTGAGACTGGGTGAATATGCCTGCACTCATGGCTTCCCTTGCATAAAGGGGATGCTTAAGTCCACGGGCAGAAAAAGACTTCAGGAGCTTCTTCTTTGATTCCCCAGTGGCAAATGAGGCGGCAAGAATTTCAAGCTCGGCATTCTTATCCGGATCTGCTTCCTGGTAATTGGCACTTTGGCGGATAAAGGCTTCGGCAAGGCGCCTGGCAGACGGATTTTCCAGTGTTGTTTTCTCATACTTAAAAAATACAAGGGGAAACCTGGTGTCATCTGGATAGATTCTCCTGGCACCGTCAATCTTGTTGCGGGCCTTGGAAATGTTAGCCTCCCCTCCAATGCGGTAGTAGCACTTTACCCTGATGTATTCTGCGTCTGAAGAATAAAGGGCCGGTTCCTCGTCAAGGATCATCAATGCTGCAGAGCTTGCACAGGTATCGCTCAGGATGTCTGCATACATGAGCCTTGCATTATCCCTGTTGTAATTGACCCATGAATCATGAAAAAGTGCCTTCTCCAAAACCGGAAGAACCTGTGCCTTGGTCTGTCCCATGGCAGCTCCTGCAAAGGCTGAAATGTACCACAGGTCCGAAATGGTTTCATCATATTCAATGCCAAGGGAAGCCTGGGAAATGGCGCTGGCAAACTGATTTTCCTGGGCATAATTGGTGGCATTGGCAAGACAGCGCAATGCAGTGCGACGGTTGGCACCTTCTGCAGTAAGGGCAAAAACCGAAAACGAAAAAACTGCCGAAAGGGCAAACAAGGTAAAAATCTTTTTCATATTATAATCCTGTAATCCAGTTGTGGAATCCGAAAGGGATTCCCCAAATGCATCTCAAGGGAGCAGAACCGTCTTCATCAGGCACCAACTGCTGGACAAGAAGAATTCTATCCCTCAAGGAACCGGCTTTCCAGTCATCGAAAATTTTTGAAAGGCTGCGCATCCTGTTTCCTGCCGCCTCGATTTCATCCCCGCCCTGCCTGCTTCTAACGGCAAAGGGAAATTTCAATCCAGGGATTTCTACTTCATCCCTGTCACAGGAAAGAACCATTGCCCCGCCATTCATCCTTACGTCAAAGGAAAAACCGCCGGCGCAAAACTTTCCACTTTCTTCTATTATACAAAAAAATCCTGTCTCTGTCGCTACCTTTGTTTCTTTTTCTACCGATACAAAAGGCTCCCTGCAGGAAAACACAAGACCGGAAGAACGTTCCACAGGATGAATGCCGGCATGTTCCTTAAGGCACCTGGACTTTATGAATCCGTATGGAATGCGGTCCCTTGCCCCAAGATGCCTTACTGCATCCATCATCAGCGCAGTCCGCGTTTCAAGGGGAAAGCTAAAGAAAGCCCCTGAATTCATGGAAACCCTGTCCCTGCCTGAAGAATCGAATTCCACCCTGCCCCTGGCTTCTTCCCTGTAAAAATCTAGGGCCCCTGTACGCGCGGCAGATTTTTCAGAAAGGGAAAGAACAGCCTTACCCCACCCGGAAAATTCCTCATTTAAAAGCGGAACAAGAACATTGCGGATCCTGTTCCTCAAGTATGAATTATCCCCATTGGTGCTGTCCGTCTTCCAGCTTATACCACGGCAACGGAGGTAAGATTCAATCTGGCTTCGGTCGCAGCCGGACAAGGGACGTATGAATTTTCCCCTGGAAAGTGGAATGCCTGACAAGTCGGCAGTTCCCTGGAGAATGCGCATCATCAGGGTTTCAAGCCTGTCATTCCTGTTATGGGCAAGGCAAAGGAAGTCTATATTTTTTTCACAAATGAATTTTTCAAATGCATCGTAACGGGCCTTTCTTGCAGCATCCTCCACGCCGGTGCCATCAATCTTGGCATCCTCAAGAATCCTGCCTTCAGGAATTTCCGCGCAAAAACACTCAACGCCAATGGAAGCGCAGTAATCCACTGCAAATGCTGCATCACCGCAAGTTTCTTCCCTTGGGCGGATGTTATGGTTTACGGTAATGGCAAAAAGGCTTGCAGTCTCTGGAAGAACCGATTTCAATGCAGTCACAAGGCATATTGAATCAGCACCACCGGAAACGGCAACACCAAATTTCAAGGCGGAAAGATCATCCAGGGACTTCTTCCCAAGAATTTCCAGAAGAGAAGTTTTTACGTTTTGTTCAAGGTCATCACTAAAAGCCATGGCTGTTTCCCCCGTTAAAACTGCATCATGAAGATTCTCCGCATCTCCACGATTCCCTGCCAATCAAAAAAAAATCCCCCTGAAAGCAGAGGGATCAAAACAAGAATTAGGTATCAGCTAATCTCACTTTTTTGGTGGTGCAATTGAAACAACAACTGAATCTGCTGCTGTAAGAACCTTTACCTTTTCACCGAGGTTAAGGTCTGCAACTGTAAACTTCTGTCCGATTTCAAGCTTAGAAACGTCAGCGTTTACGAACTCTGGCATGTCCTGTGGGAGAGCCTTGAGGATAACGTCTGTAACGTGCTTAACCATGAATCCACCCTTAAGAACACCAGCTGGTGTACCATTGAGGCGAATCTTGAGTGTAAACTGAACAGGCTTTGTTCCGCTTACAACATGGAAATCAGCATGAAGAGACTTGTCAGTCTTGATATCATATTCTGTATCCTTAATGAGTGCGTCGTTGTCCTTACCGTCAATCTTAAGGTTAACGAGAGTTGTCTTTGTAATTGAGCGCCATGCCTTTGAGAATTCGTTAGCATCGATTTCAAGGCTGCATGCTTCACCCTTTTCGTTGTATGCAACAGCTGGGATTTTTCCTTCTGCACGAAGCTTCTTTGCATACTTCTTACCTGTTTCTTTGCGTGTTACTGCATTGATAACAAACTTGTCCATTTCTGGTACTCCTTAAAAAAAGTTTAAACTGAGCCGACTGGATTCGAACCAGCGGAATGATGGCACCAAAAGCCATTGTCTTACCACTTGACGACGGCTCAATATATGAACTCCTGAAAAAATTCAGGCTTGTTCACCTAGTCTTCTGCACTACCCGATTCAACATGACCTGCATTGTATTCTGCAAGGATCTTGTCCTGGATTTCCGTACGGAATTCAGGGCTGATTGGATGTGCCACGTCCTTGTATTCACCTGTCGATGTCTTGCGACTTGGCATGGCGATAAAAAGACCCGATGTTCCTTCGATGATCTTTACATTGTGAACTACAAAGCAGTCATCAAAAGTAACCGTCACATAAGCCTTAAGCTTACCTTCTGCTTCTACCTTTCTGATTCTAACATCGGTAATCTGCATAACTCTCTTCCCCTTTATATTTAAACCGGCAAGCCGGAAAATACACAGTGCACTAGGCAAGAACAGCTTCAAAGAATCCGCATATCCTGTTCCTGGCATCAAGCGCCTTTTTCCTGTCTTCAAAGACTCCGAACACCGTTGATCCGGAACCAGACATGTCACAGAAATCCGCACCGCAATCCCTGACCATATCAAGGGCAGCCTTAACCTGTGGATAATGAGCGCATACCGGAGCTGTAAAATGATTTGCAAAACGCCACTCTCTTACCGGGCGGGCAAACATTTCCTCGAGAGAATACTCCTGGGCAGTAAAGCCGTTGGCTTCAATTTCCGCATCGACCAGGCCATAGGCTTCCTTCGTAGAAACACCGACACCCGGAAAAACCAGCAGAACTGAAAAATCCTCTCTCTCCCTTATCTGTACGACATCCTCACCCCTGCCGCCAACAATGGCCGCATAAGGACAAAAGGACCTGAACCTCTTTCCGCCGTCTGCAAAAAGTGCATGGGTAAAGAAGAATACATCGCTGCCCACCTTGTCTGCAATGGAAACAAGATCAGCGGTATTCAGCTTTGTGGACATAAGACTGTCAATGGATTGAATAAAAGAAGAAGCATCGCTAGAGCCGCCCCCCAATCCACCGCCGGCAGGAATCCGCTTCTTTACATTTACACGAACTCCCCTGTCTATGCCAGTCAGCACGCAGAAAGCTTTGTAGGCAGAAGTAAATGTGTTGTTCTCAGGAAGCCTGAAGGCATCACATTCAACGATGCAGGAGTTCTTCTGGTCAGTCAGGGTCACCGTAAGCTCATCAAACAGCCCGACTGTAGTAAAGATGCTCCGTATATCGTGGTAACCGTCGGCCCGCCTTGGATATACTTCAAGTCCAAGATTGATCTTTGCCGGGGCAACAACAGTTATACTGTCATACATACAGGGTCAAATTATACACAAATCGCCCCTAATGTCAATATGAAGTTTTTCTTGCTTAATACCATATAAAGATGATTGACAAAAAAACAGGTCTGAACTAATCTAATGACACACGAATAACAGAAGGATGCGTATATGTTTGAAGAAGACGAAGCAGATTTTTCCATGTCTTATTTTGACGGTGAAGACGATTATTCTGACAGCATGAATGATGAATATGACGACTTTGAGGATGACGAAGAATCTGACGGATACGATGATGATTTCAAGGATGACTTCCTGGACGAAGACCAGTCTGACGACATGTACGACGAACCTTACGATGATCACGAACCGGAAGACGGCTACGACAACCGCATAAGGGGTTTTGACGACGACGACTTCTACAGTGAAGACGAAGAAATCGAAGAAGATTCCGATCCAGCTGACATGGATACCCAGGGCTGGTAAAAAATAAAGGCCAAGAACGGAGTGAAGTTCATTCCGCTTTTGGCCATTTTTTTTAGGGCATCTCTAAAAAGTATTTTTAGAGATGCCATTTACTTGAGGATTTCACCTGCGTGCCAGAGCTTTTCCAGGTCATAGAACTCGCGGGCCTGATCACTCATAAGGTGAACTACAATCGGGCCAAGATCCACAAGATTCCAGTCTTCACCCTGTGAGCTCTTTGTATGGGTCTGGTGAATCTGAAGCACATCGTTATCCTTGATGTAATCCTTGATCTGCTTGTAAAGTCCCTGCCAGTGTGCCGTTGATGTAACTGTCACAATTACAAAGCAGTCGGTCCAGCTGTTAAGCTTTGAAACATCGATGACCTTTACATCGATGCCCTTTCCATCTTCCATAATCTGCCCGATTTCAAGGGCCATTTCATTAATCGACTTATCCATAAAATTCTCCATAGTAAAAACTTCTTTTAGAGACTGCCTTCAGAAGCCTTTCTTCTTACAAAGCGTCCGTCAAAATCCTTTCCAAGGATAAGGGTAAAGTCCACCCTCGCTCCCGTCCTGATATCCCCTGCATCGGAGGAATCAACTATATTATTGCACCTGATGAACTTACCAAGTGCAGCTGCGGCCTCGGCGTTGCCACAGTTGTTTACGATTGTAGTGTCGTCAAAAAGAACATCTGCATTTGACGTTTCAAGAACCTCGTAACCGGAACTCTGCAGGAGGAATGAAGTGTTTCTTGCAAGGCCCTGAACCGTGGTTCCATTCTGAATGGCAAGAACGTAGCTCCTGTTGGAGTTTCCGTAGTCGCCCGTAACCAGCGAGCTGATTGACTGGTCCATGACATCCTTGATGAACTGTCCGTCATACAGAGGGAACAGCAGGGTCTTTCCGCTTTCTACGGTACGAAGGGATCCGGAAATGGTCTGGAGAACAATGCGTTCCGTGTCAATGCCTGCAATCTGTTCCAGGAGCCTGTACTTGTACTCGTCATCCAGGTTCACCTTGAAGTGGGACTTGAACACGGGGAAATTCTTCCTGCTGTACACGTTGTTCCTGTTTTCCCTGAGGGCGGAAAGAAGTGAAAGGAATACGCTCTGCCTTCTGTCTTCCACATCGGCGTCGGTTTCACCCTCAAGGCGCAGTGTCATGAATGTCCTGATCTTGTCTCCGTCAAGGGCAACGGCACCGCTCGGCAAAAGCCAGCGTTCACCAGTTTCCGAGACGGCGTCAACAGGCACCGGAACAAAGGCATTGATTCCGCCAAGATAGTCGGCAAAAAGTTCCAGGTCCGAAAGGGTAAGTTCCACAGTGAACGGAATCTTCTTTCCAACAAGGCGTTCTATTTCCGTCCTGTATGCACCTATTCCCAGGTCCTTGTAAACCGCATCAATTCTGTCAACGCGGTTAATGCTCCTGAAGATGGCACCGGTATTGCCAAGAATGTCTATGCACACGGCCTGCTTTGATTCAGGATAGAATACGAGAATGTCCGTCGAAAGCACATTGTCATCGTCATCCTTAATGAGCCACAGAACCTTGATTACCGGATCCGACTTAAGGCTTTCTTCCATAGGGTCGCTCTTTAGCGAAATGGAAACCGTGACAATGATTCCAACGATGATCATGAGAATGACCAGGAGAAACAGCGCGCTTTTTTTATCTCTTGAAAGGCTCATTTATTTTCCTTCTTTGGCAATGGAATCAAGAAGACTCTGCCTGAAGTCCATGCTGGACGGTGCTATCTTCTTGCCCTTACCCTTAAGGTATTCAATGTTTTCTTCCACGACGGAAAGAAGCAGACGGTTCAATGACATGGCAAAAAGCCTGCTCCTGTACTCATCAGTGGACTGGGGTCTGCCGGGTTCAATCTTGTCGGCAGCGTAGACGATCTTTGCAAGGTCGCACAAATCCGTTCCCCCAAGGGTATGGCATGCAACGGCCTGAATCACGTCTTCGTCGGTTACGCCAAAATCCCTGCGTAACCTTACGGCTGCAGCCCTTCCATGAAGCAATGAGGGCTTGAATTTTTCAACTTCCGTTATGGGGCTTCCATCCATGGCAGCAAGGGCAAGAAATTCCTCATCCTCACAGCATTTGCAAAGGTCATGGGCAATGCCTGCAAGATAGCCCAGGTCAGGATCAAGGCCATAAAGGGTGCACATGTATCGCGAAGTTTCAGCAACGCGAACACTGTGCTCATAGCGCTTTTCCTTAACGGAAGCCTTAACTTCCAGGCGGATTCTTTCTATTAATTCTTCAATGTTGTCCATAAAGATTTCCGCCCATAATATACTCAAAAACTGCCGGGGGAACAAGATATCGGAATGCCCTTCCCTCAGAAGCCCTCTCCCTGATGTCCGTTGAACTTACGGGAAGAAGCGCGTTGGAAAGAACCCTTGCTCCCTTAAGCAGAGGATCGTCAGATGCATTGAATTCCCTGAGGGAATCCCCGGTAATGGATGCATAGTCCCCCGTGGGAACATTGCCTACGCTGCAGGAAGCCGGTTCCGTCATGACAGGACGCTCCACCAGGACAAGGTCCACCATCCGGGCAATGTCGTGAGCCCTGTGCCACAGGTGGAATCCTGCAGCCTGGTCCCGGCCCATTATGAGCCCAAGTTTTCCTTCAAGAACATGGGCATATTTTTTTTCCAGGAAACAGATGGTGTCGTAGGTGTAGGAAATTCCACCGCGCTCAACTTCGCAAGGCTCGCACTGGAACCTTGGATCAGCATCACATGCACGTTGAACCATCCTTACCCTGTCTTCCGTCGTAACGCTGCAATTCATCTGCTTGTGGGGCGGAATGTTCGAAGGAACAAAGAGAACCCTGTCATAGCCCAGGGAAGTGCACACTTCGTCTGCAACAGCCAGATGGGCCATGTGGATGGGATTGAATGTTCCTCCAAGAACTGCAATTTTCATGCCGGCCTAGTTCTCGCTTCCAGGAAACTGGATTTCCATGGAGTCGTCCACAGACCTTCCTGCCAGGAAGTCGCTCTTCTGCTTCTTGAGGGCTTCCGTTGCGGAATAGGTACCGTGGTTCTTTCCAGGGGTGCGCATGGCATCCATCTTTTCTACAAGGCGGATGATTTCAAGGCGTGCCTCGTTCATGTTCTTGCGTGTCATTACGGAAACGGGAAGAACCTTTACGGCAGGATCCCTTTCCATTATGTTCCTTGCAATTTCAAAGGCCTTTTCCTCTGCACCCTCAACGTCAATCTTGTTGCAAAGGACAATGCGCGGTTTTGAGGTAAGGTCGCCGCCAAAGCCTTCAAGTTCCTTAAGGAGGGAATCGTAGGCAGTAAGGCAGTTTTCATCAGAGCAGTCGATCATGAACAGAAGTCCTGCAGTGCGGGAAATATGTTTCAGGAACCTGATTCCAAGGCCTGCACCTTCAGATGCACCCTCGATGATTCCAGGAATGTCGGCAATGATAAAGTCCTTTTCGTCATCAACATGAAGAACACCAAGGTTTGGAATCTTTGTGGTAAACGGATAAGGAGCAATCTTTGGACGGGCATTGGTAAAAAGGTCAAGAAGGCTGGACTTGCCTGCATTAGGGAATCCAACAAGACCAATGTCTGCCATGACGGAAAGTTCCACACGGAGCTCACGTTCTTCGCCCATGATGCCCGGGTTTGCATGGCGAGGTGCCTGGTTGGTGCTGGACTTAAAGTGAATGTTTCCCCAGCCGCCATTGCCGCCCTTTAAAAAGAGGAATTCCTCGTCTTCCGATTCCGAGGTAAAGTCATGGATAAGCTCACCGGTATGGGCATCGCGGATTGTGGTTCCCGGGGGAACAGGTACATACACATCCTCGCCGTCTTTTCCGTACTTTCCCCAGCTCTGGCCGTCACCGCCGTTCTGTGCCTTGAAAACGGGATGGAAACGAAGGTGTGCAAGGGTGCGCAGGTTCCTCTTTACGCAGAAGTATACGTCGCCTCCCCTGCCGCCGTCGCCACCGTTGGGACCGCCATTGGGAATGTATTTTTCCCTGCGGAATGAAACACAGCCGTTGCCGCCTTTTCCTGAACGCACGCGAATGGTTGCTTCATCTGCAAACTGAATCATTTAATTCTCCAATTTAAAAAAAATACCCAGCCGAATTTTAATGTCAAATCCGGACCGGGCATTATATTGAGTTTACGTTTCTTTGTAAAACTTATTCAGCAGAAGCTACTGGGTCTACAGATACGATCTTGCGGTTCATGCGCTGACCGAACTTTACAACACCGTCAACTGTAGCGAAAAGTGTATCGTCTCCACCGCGCATTACGTTCTTGCCCGGATGAATGCGAGTACCGCGCTGTCTAACAATGATAGAACCAGCTGTTACAGTTTCACCACTGAATCTCTTAACGCCCAAGTGTTTAGGGTTTGAATCGCGGCCGTTTTTAGCACCGCTACCACCTTTAGTACGTCCCATTTTAATCCTCCGCCGGTTAGACCGGACTAATTATCTTCAGTTTTTTCCCGCAACTGCACGTGAGCAGGATACTGTTCCGAAAGTGAACGAAGTCCGCTTTGCAGAAACTCTGCCACGCACTTTAAGCGCTCCGTGGACCCGGAGTCTTTTACTTCCACACTGAATGCGAGATTTCCGCGGGAAGCAGTGTCAGTTTTCAGAAGGATTCCCTCTGTACGACCAAGAAGGTCAAGTACAGTATTGAACAGAATCGATTCTGCCGAACAAACGATATCCTTTCCTTTGTGACCGAAAGAAGCATGGCCCTTAGCAGAGCAACTCCTGATTCTTCCGTAACCGTCACAAATCAAATCTATCTTTGTCACCAGTTACCTTATGCCTGAACTTCCTTTACAGTAACTTCTGTATACTGTTCGCGGTGTCCGTGGAAACGGTGATAGTCTTTCTTTGACTTGTACTTGAAAACAAGAACCTTGCCATCCTTTACCATTGGCTTTGTTACCTGGAGAACAACCTTTGCACCATTTACATAAGGAGCTCCTACTGTAACCTTTTCTCCGTCACTTACAAGAAGAACTGTGTCTACAGTAACAGAGTCGCCATCTTTACAATCCATGTGAGGCACTTTAAGAACTGCGTCTTTTTCTGCCTTGTACTGATTGCCTTTGAATTCAACAATTGCGTACATTTTAAACCTCTATAAATAAGATTTTATTTGCCCCCAGGGAGTAGCGTTCCCCCGGAAAGCCATCAATAAGTTCAATATATTATCAAATTTGAAAATCAAATTCAAGGGTAAAAGGATAAAATGGGTGTTTTTTTAGCGATTAAGGCTTTCCACAAACCTGTCAAAGGCCTTCTGACCTTCTGCAGTGCGCTTGAAAACTCCCGCATCCTCAAGAACCTTGGAGAAAACGATTCCCACCTCGTCACGAAGGATGGCCTCCACATTTTCCTTGTTTATGGAAGAATATTTTGCCTTGAACGAATCAACCCAGTCGGCATGCTTTGCAAGGTTTTCATCAGCCCTAAGGTCGCGTCCATCAAGAATTGCCTGGCCAAGATCTGCAAGTTCAGCCTTAAGGCGCCCCGGAAGAATTGCAAGACCCATTACCTCGATGAGGCCGATGTTTTCCTTCTTTATGTGGTGAAGCTGGGCATGGGGATGATAGACCCCAAGAGGATGCTCCGGTGTTGTGATGTTGTTGCGGAGAACTATGTCAAGTTCAAAATCCTGGCCACGACGGCGTACGATGGGGTTCAGGGTGTTGTGTTTTGTTCCTTCAGTTTGCGCAAATATGAATGCGCTTTCGTCGGTGTAGCTTCTCCATGCGGCATGAATCCTGTCTGCAAGAAGAGCCACCCGCTCGCTGTCAGGGGAGCTTATGCGGATTACGCTCATTGGCCACTTTACGATTCCGCACTTTACGTCCTCAAAGCCCCTTATCGTGAATTCCCTTTCCACAGGAGCCTTGGCCATGGCAAAGTCATAGTTTCCACCCTGGAAATGGTTGTGGGTCAAAATCGAGCCGCCTACAATCGGAAGGTCTGCGTTGGATCCGATTACATAATGAGGGAAAATCTTTACGAAGTCCAGAAGGTAGCGCCAGGTCTTTTCCGTTATGGCCATGGGTACGTGTTCCATGGCAAAGACGATGCAGTGCTCGTTGTAGTATACGTATGGTGAATACTGAAGTCCGAATTTCTCGCCCTGGAGTTCAAAGGGAATTATGCGGTGGTTTCCGCGGGCCGGATGGTTTACGCGTCCTGCATAGCCTTCGTTTTCACGGCAGAGAAGGCACTGGGGATACCCGCCCTTTGGTGCATTCAAGGCTGCAGCAATGGCCTTTGGATCCTTTTCCGGCTTTGAAAGGTTGATGGTAATGTCCATGTCGCCGAATTCAGTTTTGGTCTGCCACTTTACGTCCTTGCATACGCGGTAACGGCGGATGTAGTCCGTATCCTGGCTGAATTTGTAGTACCAGTCCGTGGCTTCCCTTGGTGAGGAGGCATATTTTTCCCTGTATGTGCGTCGGATTTCCGAAGGACGGGCTACAAGGCAGCTCATGAGCCTTGTGTCAAACAGGTCACGATAAACCACGCTGTTGTTTTCAAGGATTCCATTTTCGGCAGCGTAGTCAAGAAGACCACAAAGAATTTTTTCCAGGTCCTGTGTTTTTATGGAAGGAATTCTTTCCGCTTCCTCCTGGGTGGGAAAACCGTCCAGCCTTAAGGCTTCAAGCAGGCGGTTCTGTGTGTAAACAACGTCATCTTCTTCTATAAGTCCAGTAACAAGGCCGTAGCCGACAAGTGAATTGATGCTTTCGTAAACTGTCATGATTTTATTCTATCGCCTTTCATGCAAAAAGCAACACGAAAGCCCCTGAACCGGAGAGACCTTGAGCAAACAGTTGCGCAAAGGGCGTTGCCTGCATCAGAAGAATCAGCCGGGCACTGCACCCTAAACACATCCGGTCACCAACCAATGATGAATTCCCCCCTAGGCCCTTTCAAAAATTGACTTATGGGTGGACAGATTTTATAATTTTATCAAGAAAACATAAACTGTTGCTTTAGGGCAACAGCTGTCCAGGCTTTATCCTGGCTTCTGCTGTCCAAACATAAGGAGAAGAAAAACATGGCAAACAAGTACGCAGGAACAAAAACGGAAAAGAACCTTGAAGCAGCCTTTGCAGGCGAATCACAGGCACGCAACAAGTACACATATTTTGCATCGAAGGCAAAGAAGGAAGGCTTTGAACAGATTGCAGCCCTTTTCCTGAAGACTGCAGACAACGAAAAGGAACATGCAAAAATGTGGTTCAAGGAGCTGGGCGGAATCGGTGACACTGCTGCAAACCTGAAGGCAGCGGCAGACGGCGAAAACTTTGAATGGACCGACATGTACGACAACTTTGCCCAGACTGCGGAAGAAGAAGGATTTGCAGAACTTGCAGCAAAATTCCGCCTGGTGGCAGCCGTCGAAAAACACCACGAGGAACGCTACCGTGCACTCCTCAAGAATGTTGAAATGCAGGAAGTCTTCAAGAAGAGCGAAGTAAAGGTTTGGGAATGCCGCAACTGCGGACACATTGCAGTCGGAGAAAAGGCTCCTGAAGTCTGCCCTACATGCGCCCATCCACAAAGCTACTTTGAGATTAACTCGGAAAACTACTAGGAAATTACGGACAAAAGCCCATGGATGAGAAAGCTTTGTTTAAATTGTCTTACGGCCTGTTTGTTCTTACAGGCAAGTCGGGGGACAAGGCCAACGGATGCATCATCAATACCTGCAACCAGGTAGCCTCAAACCCGGCAAGACTTGCCATTTCCGTCATAAACGGCAACTACACCTGCGACCTGATAAAGGAAAGCGGTGTCTTTGCCCTAAGTGTCCTTGACGAAACTACTTCCTTTGAAACCATCAGGCACTGGGGAATGCAGTCCGGCAGGAATGTGGACAAGATGAAGGGAATCGACCTTCCAGTGGACACAAACGCAGTTCCATACCTTTCATGGTCCACATGTGCAGTTTTCAGCTGCCGTGTTACCGAAAAAATTGACCTGGGCACCCACACCCTCTTTATCGGTGAGATTGTGGATTCAATGGTTACAGGTAATGGCAAGCCCGTTACATACGCTGACTACCATGCAAAAATAAAACCCAAGAATGAAACTGTAAAACCCGGCAGAAAAATCAAGGCCTGGAGATGCAGAATCTGCGGATTCATTTATGAAGGGCCGGAACTGCCGGAGGACTATTTATGCCCACTATGCGGCCATCCCAAGGAAGATTTTGAACCGATTTACGAGGATTAAACAAACAGGAGAATAAATGCTTTATTTTGTAAACGACTATTGCGAAGGCGCCCACCCAAAGATTCTTGATAAACTTGTCGAGACAAACATGGAAAAACTTTCGGGTTACGGAAGCGACAAATACACGGAAAGTGCAAAGGAAAAAATCCGGGCCGCATGTTCCTGTCCGGAAGCTGAAATTGTTTTTGTCACGGGAGGAACCCAGACAAACCAGCTTGTCATCGATTCAATGCTCGAGGATTATGAAGGCGTAGTGTCTGCAACAACAGGCCACGTTACATGTCACGAAGCAGGAGCCATTGAATTTTCCGGCCACAAGGTTCTCACCTGCAGGACTGAAAATGCAAAAATCGTTCCAGCAGGCCTCAAGTCAATGCTTGAAGATTTCTTTGCCGATGAAAACCACGAGCAGATGGTATTCCCAGGAATGTGCTACATAAGCCAGCCAACGGAATTCGGCACCCTTTATTCCAAGAAGGAACTGGAAGAAATTTCTGCCGTATGCCATCAGTTCAACATACCCCTCTTCCTTGACGGAGCCCGTCTTGGATACGGACTTGTCGCAAAGGAAAACGATGTTTCAATGGAAGATATCGCACGCTTATGTGACGTCTTCTACATCGGCGGAACAAAAGTCGGTGCCCTGTGCGGAGAAGCCATCGTGTTCACCAAGAAGAACATGCCCAAGCACTACACTGCTGTCGTAAAGCAGCACGGTGCCCTATGTGCAAAGGGCCGTCTCCACGGAATTCAGTTTGACGTGCTTTTTACGGACAACCTTTACTGCGAGATCGCACGCAACGCCATCCAATGTGCAGAAAGGATCAAGGCAGTTCTTGCACAAAAGGGATACAGGTTCTACATAGACTCTCCGACAAACCAGATTTTCATCGTCCTTGAAAATGACCGGTACAGGGAACTTCAGAAGGAAGTCCAGGTAAGCTTCTGGGAAAAACTTGACGAAGGCCACACCATCATAAGGATTGCAACAAGCTGGGCAACAACCGCTGAAGATGTGGAAAAACTCTGCGAAATTCTCTAGGCAAACGGGCAGGTAGTTCTGCCAGAAGGAACCCTGCCTACCTGAAGGACGAAGGTGAAGTTTCCGACTCTATGACATTTTCCACTTCATCATCAAGAAAGGAAAACACGTCGAAGCCGCACCTTTGTTCCACTTCATCAGTTGAAACCACATAATCCCAGATGGTTCCCTCGCATTTTGCATTTGGCATTATGAAGCTTATGGCAGTCCAGGAACCATCCCCGGTCATGGCAAGAATCGACTTGAAGAAATATTCCAGGACTGCAACACTATTTTTTCCTATCGAAGGATATTGACCCGCCTCTTTTTCAAGAACAGGACCAGTAACTACCATTATGCGGCCAAATTCCTGTGCCCACTTTCTGACCTGGCTTTCCAGCTGCTGCCACATTCCCCGGTTAAAGGCCGGAGCCTGGGGAGTCATGTTGCTCATGTAAAAGCTTTCGCTGACGGTTTCATCACTCCACTCCATGTCTGCCGCAGGTGCAAGATGTCCCCGGTCAAAGCCGCTTGCCTTGTAGTCTGCAAGTTCAGAACTGCCGGTTGATATGGAAGGATCGGGGCGAAAATTGTTGGTACGGCCGGTGACTGCATTAAGTTCCTCCCGCGTAAGAATATAGGCAACCCATTCCGCATCCTCGTAGCTTTCCCTGTAACAAAGTGTGAATCCCCTGTAGCCATGAATCTCGTGGTCTTCTGCGCCAGCACCGGAACGATTTCCAGGACAGACAGGCAGTGCATATTCCTCATGATCAAAAAAATCCTCGGCATAAGCTGTGGGAAAAATTCCTGCAAGAAATAAAAGAGCAAGAACTGCTACCGTAATTTTTACTGATGACTTCATTTTATTCTCCCTTGCATTTTCATGCTGAACTTCTGAATTGAGTTTTTAACAATCCAATATTATAATAAAATCATGAAAGATTCATTTGCAGAAGTTAGATGTGACGAAAAAAATCCAAAGTGGGAACAGTGCATCAAGAGGGACAGCTCCCTTTACAGCAGGAACGGCATTCGCTCGGAATTTGAAAGGGACTACACCCGAATCCTGCACTGCGAGGCATACCGCAGGCTCAAGCACAAGACCCAGGTTTTTTATGCACCGCAAAATGACCACATCTGCACAAGAATCGAGCACGTTAACCACGTTGCAAGCGTGAGCACCACCATCTCCAAGTACCTTGGCCTGAACACGGAGCTTACCAACGCAGTTGCCATTGGCCACGACATCGGTCACGCCCCCTTTGGCCACACAGGGGAAGACATACTGAACAAGCTCATCAAGAACCAGAAGGAAGGCATCAACGCCCCAAAGAAATTCTGGCATGAAAGGAACAGCCTCTTCTTTGCAGACTTCATAGAAACCCTCCAGGATCCTGAGGGAGCCGAAAAAAACCTTGACCTGACATACGCCGTAAGGGACGGTCTTGTATGCCACTGCGGAGAAGTTGACCAGCAGGGACTCAAGCCAAGAAGCGAAGCCATCGAGCTTTATTCCATAAAACGACCGGGAATAGTTTCTCCATTCACATGGGAAAGCTGCATAGTTAAAATTGCAGACAAGGTTTCATTCCTTGGACGGGACATCGAGGACGCAAGAAGCTACCACATCCTTGACATGTCGGCCTACCGCCAGCTTAGGGAAATTGTCGGGGCCACCCTTGGATTTGGTCCCAACAAGAAATTTTCTTCCCACACCACAAACGGAGTTTACAGGTCAGGGCGAGCGGTAAACACCACGGTCCTGATAAACGACATGATTGTTGACCTGTGCGAGCAAAGTTCCCCGGAAAAAGGGCTGTGCTTTAGCGAGCCATACTATAAATTCATTTCCGAACTCAAGAGATTCAGCTACGCAAACATCTACAAGAACTGGCGCCTTGAGGAATTTGCAAGATATGCGGAAAACGTCCTTGGAACAATCTACCGCACCCTGATGAAGCTTCAGATCTATGCCCAGAACAAGCGCATTGAACAGGCCCTGCGCTACATGCCAAAGCTCCAGTCTTCATTTTCCACATGGCTGGTCAAGTACACAAAATACGATGCTGAAAAAAAATCCGTCATGAGGATAAACACGCCTGAAGTATTCGACATCAATGACAACGAGAGCTGGGAAAAATGCATCATCGAATTCATCAGCGGAATGACCGACCAGTTTGCCATCAGTGTTTTTGATGAGATTGTAAGTTTTTAAAAACTGTGGTATCATGTAAACTATGGCAAAACCAAAGACAGAATTTTCAGTTAACCAGAAGGTTGTATACCCAAGCCAGGGTCTTGGTAAAATCACAGACGTCTTCAAGCGTGAATTCAAGGGTGAGCAGGTTTATCACTACAAGATTTTCATTGAAGTTTCTGATATGTACGTTATCGTGCCGGTAGAAAATGCCCACATGTTTGGAATCCGTGCAGTTGTTTCAAAGGATGAAGCACAGAAAGCCCTTGATTCCATCAGCGAAGAATTTGAGCCGCCGACATCAGACTGGAAGCTCAGATACCAGCAGAACCTTGAGCTCCAGAAAAAGGGAACCATCCTCGACATTGCAGCCATTGTCCGCTGCCTTTACCACCGTTCAAAGGTAAAGGAACTCCCTATTCTCGAACGCAAGCTTTACGACAACGCAAAGAAGCTTCTTGAAGACGAGATTGCAGAAGCCTTTGGAATTTCTTCAAAGGAAGTTGAGGTCATGCTCCATGAAAAGCTTGAACCTCTTGGTCTCCGTGTAGAAAAGAAGCAGACCTTCGTTGAAGATGAAGACGAAGAGGATGAATTCGAAGAAGACACATCATCAAAAAGAAACGATGATGACGACGACGATGACGATTAATCCATGGGTTTGACTTTAGTTATATGTGCCGCCGGTTCTTCAAGCAGGATGGGTGGCACGATTAAAAAGGAATACCTTCCATTAAAAAGCGGTACAGTTCTTTCCTGCGCCGCTTTATCTTTTCTTAAGACTGCGGTTTTTGACGCCGTGGCAATCACCATTCCCCAGGGACATGAGAAACAGGCAAGGGATGCCCTGTACGCAGATCCCCAGGTACGCTCGCTTCTTCCGGAATCAAGGCTCCTTTTTGTTTCCGGAGGCTCCACCAGGCAAAAGTCGGTATACAACGCCATCCAGGCCCTTTGCACCCATGTTGAAAACCAGGGAATAAATCCAGAAGACACCATTGTCCTTGTCCACGACGGGGCAAGGCCATACGTTTCCTGCAAAGTCATAGGAGACACCATAGATGCCGCCGGCAAATTCGGTGCTGCAGTCCCAGGCCTTACTCCCGTTGACACCCAGAAGGAACTGGACGGTGAAGGTTACATTAAGACCCATCTGGTCAGAAGCCATCTTGCAGCAGTCCAGACGCCACAGGCATTCAACCTGAAAAAGCTTCTAGCGTGCCACCAACTGGCTGACGCTGAACATCCTGACTGCACCGACGACACTGAAGTCTGGGATCTGTACCCTCAGGTTACTGGCGGTCAAAGGGTAAAGGTTGTCGATGGAAGCGTAGAAAACATCAAGATTACATATCCAGGCGACATAACACCGAAAGGATCCGGCACAGGACAGGAAACCATGACAAGAATCGGAATTGGAACGGACATGCACCGCCTTACGGAAGGCAGAAAGCTATGGCTCGGGGGAATTGAAATTCCTTCAGAAAGAGGGGAACTTGGCCACTCCGACGGAGATGCCCTTCTCCACGCTATCAGTGACGCCCTTCTTGGAGCCTCAGGACTGGGAGACATTGGTTCCTATTTTCCGCCGGAAGAACCCCAGTGGAAGGATGCAGATTCCAAGATCCTGCTGAAAAAAATCTGGGATGACGTAAGAAATGCCGGATGGAAGCTTAACAACCTTGACTGCGTCGTAGAAATGGAAAAACCTAAATTCCTCCCGTGGAGACAGAAGGTTATCCAGTCCATTGCATCCGTTCTTCAAGTCAATGAAGACCAGGTTTTTGTAAAGGCAAAGACCAACGAAAAGCTTGACAGCGTAGGTCAATGGAATGCAGTAAAAACCATTTGTATCTGCATGCTTGTAAAATAGTTTTTTTGGAAAAAGCAAGGGGCGCCGGTTGGCGCCCCTTGCTCATATAAAAATCATCAGTTTTTAAACTCACAAATCAATGAAACAAGATTTTCCTCGATATGAAGGCTTCTTGCAATTTCACCGTATCCCCATCCACTCTGACGGAGCTTAAGGACATTTTCCCTAAGCTGCGGTGAAAGTGCGGATCCTCCAGTAGCCTTTGTCTTGCCGGAAGATGCCTTTGCAATGGAATGAAGGGCATCAAGCTTACTTTCTGCATCAGAGTAAAGCTGCTGCAGCCTAAGCTCAGTCTCATTGATTCCAGTCTGGCTTGTCTGAATCTGCTCAAGCCTCCTGTCTGCATCGTCCATAATCTTCTGGAGTTTTTCAACCTTGCCAACGGCATCATTGATCTTTCCGTCATTCTTAAGAATCTTGTCGATGTTCTTCGTAAGCTTTTCTACCTGGTCAGGCAAAACCTTTACGCGACCCGTGCATTCTTCAATCTGCTTTTCCAGGGCATTAAGGTTTTCAAATGACTTGTTAACTTCCTCTGCAACGCGGTCAACCGTTTCGCTTTTCTTGTCAATACGATTGATCTTTGTTTCCATGCCGGCAAGGGATTCCGTAAACTGGCTCATCTTTGACTGCATGTTTATGAAGTCATCATTCATAGACTGAAGTTCCTGGATCTTTGCATCCATTCCATTTGAAAGCTTTGTAAGCGTATCAAACTTGTACTGGATGTTGTCCAGGCGGGACTTGTCTGCACTGTAGGCATTAAGCTTCTGGTTGACTTCATCGCCGAATTTTTCCAGCTGCCTCATCTGAGCACCAAGTTCATTAAGCTTGGCATCGAAGTTCTTTACGGAAGCGATTTCCCTCCTCAAGTTTTCAATGCTGTCTCCAAGCTGCTTCTTGAGGATGTCGGCCTGGTCAAATACGGAAGAATCAGATACAAACTTTGCAATGCTCTTGTTGATTTCATCAATCTTAACCTGCATGTTGTTTGTATCATCGTTAAGCTTGTCCGTTGCACTCTGGTATGCAGCCTTGTATTCTTCCGCCTTTTCCGTAAATGTCTTGCGAAGGTCCTTGATCTTCTGTTCTGCACTTGCAGTCTGATCGTCTGTGTAAGACTTAACCTTTGTAAACATTTCGTTAAACTGGCTTTCAAACTGATCCAGGTACTTCTTGCTGTTTCCTTCAAATCCGCTGAGAATGTCACCTGCACGCTTGGCAGCCTGGCCAAAGTCCTTCTGAAGTTCATTAATCTTCTGGTCGTTTGTTTCAGAAAGAACCTTCAGCTGATCTTCAATCTTAAGATATGAATCCTCATACTGGTCGTTAAGCTTTTTCTTCCACTCATTGAATTCCTGAACTGCGGCATCGATTGTCGCACTCTGGTTTTCCTGCTTTGTGGAAAGTATGTCCTTGAATTCTTCAATCCTTGAATTCAATTCACGCTCGCTGCGGTCAAAGGTTTCTGCAACACGCTGCTTGTATCCATCCGTCTCGTTCTTAAGCTCTCCGTCAACGCTTTCAATTGCCTTCTTTATTTCTGAACGGTACTGTTCAATAAAGTCATGAATGCGCTGGTTTACGCTGTTGATCTGCTCCTGAATCGTAGCCTGTCCTGCAAGAAGAGCCGACTGGAATTTCTTTTCCTGGTCCTGGGTCTTCTTCTGGAGTTCCTGGATGCGCTGGGCAAGGGTCGTGTCGTAATGATCTTCAAGGGCCTGGCGTCTTTCCTCGTATTCCTGGGTAAATCCGTCAAACTGGGAATCGAATTTGTTCTTCCAAGAGACAAGCTTAGACTCAATGTCGTTCTCTCGCTTTACAAGGTCCTGCTCAAAGGAATCTTCAAAGAGCTTTACCTTGGCACTGAGCTTGGCCTGTGATTCCTTCTTTATGTCATCAAGGTTTGTCTGAACTGAATTCAGCTCATCCTTAAGCTTCTCGTACTTTTCCTTGATGGAATCGGTAAATGCATTCTGGGTCTTGAGGGCAGCCTCCGAGAACTTTTCAAAGTCACCGGCAACCTTTTTCTGGCTCTGGTCCATCACCTTCCTGAGGGAAGCTTCAAGCTTGTCAACATCGGCACCTGCAGTGTTAAGCTTCTTAAAGCGATACTCCATTTCCTTCTTGTAGGCTTCAAGCTGGCTGTCAAGGTCTGCAAGGTACTTTGTCTGGCGTGCGTCAGTTTCCTGGGAGATGTTCTTTGTAGCCGTAAGCATCTGGGCATTGAGTTCCTTAATCTGGGAATCAATTCCCTCTGAAAGGCTGCGGATCTTTTCCTCGCTTTCCCTTGTTTCCTGCTCAATCTTTTCAATTACAGAATCGGAACGTTCTTCCAGCGACTGGAACTTGTTCTGGATGTTTGCAAGTGAAGCCGAAATGTTATCCGTAAGGTCATTGGCCTTAAGGTCCAGGGCACCGATGTTTGCCTTTATGTCATCATTCATTGAAGTAAGCTGGGACTCATACTGACGCCTAAGGTCCTCGATGTTTAAAGAAAGCAGGCGGTCAAGCTTGTTCATTGTCTCTTCTTCTTCCTTGCTTGCCTTTTCAAGAATGGTGTTGAATATTCCGTCATAACGGTCGCGTAATTCTTCCGCACGGTCATCTATGGACTTCTGGACTTCCTTTATCTTTGAAGAATTATCCTGAAGGTCGCGGTCGATTTCCTGAACCTGAAGATTTGCATTGTCAACGGCCTGGCTAACACGCTTGTTAAGTTCATCAACAGTGGTTCGCGTATCCGATGCCGTCTGGTCTATGAGCTTTTCAAGTTCGGAGGTTCTTTCCGTAAGCCCATCCTGCAAAGCCTTGGTATTCTGTTCAATCTGAAGGATGTATGCAGAAGTTGTTGCCTTGTACTTTTCCATGGCACCGCTTGTCTGGGATTCCACATTGTTGGAAAGTTCATTAAGGCGCGATTCAATCTCCTGGGTACGCTCACGGATCATGCGGTCAAGGCCTTCTGTCCTGTCTGCAAGTTCCTTTCTGAGCATGTCGGTTCTTTCTTCAATATCCTGATCATAGGTTGAAGTTGTGGTCTTGTATTTTTCAATGGCCTGGCTTGTCTGGTCCTTGACAGATTCCGTAAGGGTGCTGAGCTTCTTGCGCACCTCATCCTCAAGGCCATCAGTCTTGTTCTTGATTTCCGTTGAAATGGCTGCAGCGCGGTTGTTAAGGTCTTCAAGCTTTTTCTTGAACATGGCCTCAATGCCGTCAGACTTGTCGGCAAAGTTTGTTGTAAGGCCGGTAGTCTTTGTCTTGATTTCACCTTCCAGCTTGCTGACAGAATTCTCAAGGCTTGTGTTAACCTGCTTGATCTTTTCCTTAATCTTTGTGGAAATATCCTCCACATCCTTATCAAGGTCCTGGTTCAAGTCAGAAATCTTCTGCTTTACCTTCTGGCCAAGTTCAGTTGACTTGTCGTTAAAGAGCGTAATGAGTCCCTTTGCCTTGTTCTTCATTTCCTGCTCGGCAGAATCCCTGCTTGAATCAAGGGTATCCTTAAGGGACTTGGACTTCTGGGCATATACATCCTCAAGCTCGTGGGTCTTGTCCTCAAAAAGCTGGACGACGGAATGGGACTTGTCGTTAAAGCTCTGGTCCATTTCCTGAATCTTTTCGTCATAGTTCTTCGTGATTTCCTTAAGGCGGGAATCAACGGAATTGACCATCTCCGAATACGTGTCCTCCAGTTTTGAAACCAGTTCGTTTGTACGTGAGCCATAATTGTTTTCCAGGCTTCTGGTATGGTCGCGGAAGAGGGAATCCAGGGACTGTGTCTTTTCATCAAGACGCTGTGAAAGTTCTTCTATCTTTGAATTAAGCTTGTCAGTAAATTCCGTGGTGTCGTTTTCAAGGGTATAGTTAAAGCTGTCGGTGCGTTCCTTTACAGACTGTTCAAAAGCATTTGCCTTGGCCTCAAATTCATCGGTGCGCATGGCAAGGTTGCTTGATATTGAATCGATTTTTCCAAGGAACTTTTCCTCAAACTGGCCGATCTTTTCCTGACACTGGTTTTCAACGGCCTCATTGTTGTCGGCGATTTTCTGGTGAAGCTCTTCAATGCGGTCGCTCAGGTCACGCTCGATGCCAAGGATGGAACTGTCCACCTTGTCCGAGATGGAATTCAAGGTTCCGTTAACCCTGTCTTCAAAGGTATCGGTGAGAATGTTTACGGAAGATTCAAGGTCATCAACCTTTGACTGAACCTGAGACTCAAAGCCTTCCACACGGGAATTTATTGAAGACTCGATTCCGTCAACGCGGTTTTCTATCTGGGATTCAAAACCTTCCACGCGAGAATTAACGGAAGATTCTATGTCGTCAACACGACTGCCGATCTGGGACTCAAGACTATCTACGCGTGAAATGACAGAAGTTTCAATGCCGTCCACGCGGCTTCCAACCTGGGATTCAAGATTTTCAACCCGGGAGTTAACTGACGATTCAAGTTCATCCACCCGGTTCATGATCTGGCTTTCAAGCTGTTCAACGCGGGATCCAACCTGAGACTCAAGACCGTCAGTTGCCCTGGCCACGTTTTCTTCCATTGCAGAAACCTTTGCATCAAGATTCGATTCAATGGCCTGTGTCCTTGAGTTTACATTTGATTCAATTAAGGTGAGGCGGGAGTCAACCACGGTGTTAAGCTTTTCCGTTCCGGTCTTAACCTTGTCTGCAAGTTCTGCAATCTTGCCCTTCAAGTCTGAATCAACATTGCTCACTGCGGAATTCACGTCGTCAGAAATGGAATTGATCCTTTCGCTGACGTTGCTTTCAAGTTCACCAAGCTTTTCTGAAAAACCAGATTCAAGATTCTGAGACTGGGTCTTGACCGTTTCTTCAAGGCTTCCGATTTTCTCCGTCCATGTTGACGAAAGAACATTGGTATGGGCATCAAGCATGTCCTTAAGGTTATTCACCTTATCGGTAAACTTGTCTTCCATGGCAGAAGAAGTATTCCTGAGTTCTTCTGCAAGAGTCGTGGATTTTTCTTCCAGCTTGCCCTGAATGTCCGAGATGCGGGCATCGATGATGGCATTTACCTGGTTTGCCTGAACTTCAATTTCATTGCGGCATGACTCAAGGCGTGCAAGGGAATCTTCCCGAAGACGCTGGAAGGATTCATCCTCAAGATCCTTTGCATTGGCAACAGCCTGTGAATAGGCATTGCGAATGTCGTCCTCGATTTTCTGCATGATTGCTTCATTCTGCTTCCTAGCCTTTTCCGTAGTGGCTTCCACCTGGGATGCCCTTTCTTCGTACTGGTTCAAAAGGTCGTCGCCTATTTTCATGAGCTGGTCTGCATTCTTCTGGGCAAACTGCTTTGTAATTTCCTCAATCTTTGATTCCAGGAGTTCCGCAGTCTTCTGCTGCCTGTTAAGCTTCTGGGTAACCCTGTCTATGACGGCAGCCTCGTTCTTTACGGAAGCAAGGTTCTGCTCAACGGCGGCAGTCATTTCCATGAGGTTCTGCAAAACCCTGTCATAGCTGTCAATCCTGGCCTGAATGTCCTTTACGGCCTGAACCGGACTGTCAAGGTTGCTGATTGTTTCGCGGCATTCATCTATCTGCTGCTGCATTCTCGTTACTGCAGCCTTTCCGAGTATGTCCTTTTCATCAAGGGCACTGGCAAGCATCTTCTGGTTTTCCGCCTGCTTCTGAAAGTATTCGTCAAATTCCTCAATGCGGGCCCTGGTGTAATTCTTGAGGCTTTCCTTCTGGTTGTCCTTTCTGTCAACCTGCCTTATAACAAGAGCAACAAATGAAGACAACAAAACTGATATTATAATTCCAACGGCAATCACTTTTTACTCCCACCACTTTTTTTTCTATTTAATTGCTGAACCGTTCAACACCATATCCTGAAGCTCCCTGTAATTCCTGAAAGATATGTCAGCTTCCGGCAGTTTTTTATTGAACAGTTTCTTTATTCCCGTAAGGATGTAGGCAGTTTTCATTCCTGCATTATGGGCGCCCCTTACATCACAGAAGACGCTGTTGCCAACGTAAAGGATTTTTTCTGCAGGAACGCCCAGCTTGTGAGCCAGAACCCCAAAAGGATATTTGGAAGGCTTTAGTGCCCCAGCATCCTCGGAACCCATGCACACATCGGCAAGGGGACGAATTCCCCAGATGTCACCCTTCTGGTCGGGGGGAAAGTCCGAGAGAATGCCGATCTTAAGGCCGGCAGCCTTCATCTGCTCTATGGCTTCCCTTGCATGAGGAAATGGCTTGATTTTCTTGAAGAATTTTTCGAGACCCCTGTAGCTTATCTGGTCAATGTCCCTTCTTGCAGTCTCCAGGTCTACGCCGGAAGCTTCGGCATAGATTCTTGCCTGGTATTCATAAAAATCGGCAAGGGGGGCTGTCCTGTGCATTACATGCCTGACCTTCCTGAAATACCTGTAAAAACCAAAGTTCTTCAGAATGTAGAAAGGCATCCTGATGTAAAGGGCCCACTGGGGATAGAGAGTTCCGTCAATGTCAAATGCTACGGCTTCAATTCCTTCAAACATAACGATTAATTATACAGGAAGAATGAAAAAATTGCAATTTTAGCCGGTATGGCAGGGTGCAAGGCGGCCTCAAGGGCCACCCATGACCTAGTTAACCTGCAGTGTGTACTTGAACACGGCCCTGTTTGTTCCACCCTTTGAGAAGAGCCAGTTCATAAGCTGGTTCCTGATTTCCTGCTGAATTGGAGACGGGAGGGCAGCTGCCGGAACAATCTCGATGGAATTATATGGAACGGTTCCATCAGGATTAACTATGAATTCAATGGACACGTTTCTTGTGGTGTCAATGAGCTTGGCATTTTCCTCGGAAATCCTTATGGCCGGCGACTTTGGATTCAAAAGCTGCCTTGTGGAACCGTCGGTCATCTTCATGGAAAGTTCACCGGAAGATGATGATGAAGATTCCGTAATCTGGGTATGGCCTACGGTGCTTCCCGCCTTTGCAAAATAAACCACGTCCTTGATTCCGGCAAGAGCCTGGGATGTTGAAGAGGATGCGCTCTGGCTGCGGTCAGGTGAATTTTCTGCTGAAGAAGAAGCGGCTGAGGTATCTGCACTTTTTGAAGAAGATGCGGCACTTCCGCTTAAACCCGTTGAAGACGGGGTACTGGACTTGCTGACTTCCGGCTTGAACTCCTGTTCACTTGATTCGTAATCCTGCGTATAGTCATTCTGCTGGGATGGCTTTTTGGCAGTCATTTCCGCCATGAGCTCGTCCATGCTTTTCTTTATCTTTGGTCCTTCCGCAGTGGGAGTCACAGCCTTTGAAGGACTTGAGGAAGAAGATGCAGCAGCCTTTGCATTTGGCTTTTGTGCAGGGGCCGGATCCTTCTTTGGCTCAGCCTTGGCCGGAGCTGGCTTTGATTCCTTTTTTGGCTCGACCTTGGCAGTGGCTTCAACTTTTGCCGGGGCAGGAGAAGGAGCCTGTGCAGATTCCCTTGACTTCTGGTTGTTCTCCGACTTTTCCGTAGTCTGCTTTGGCTCGTTCTTTACGACAGGCGTTGAGTCAAGCTGAATGTAAATGGTTTCAAAATTATCCTTAGGCTTGAACTTAAGGCATAGCGAGAGAATTATGAATACTGCAAAAAGAACAGCAGTTCCTATGGAAGCAACCCTGTTCCCCCTTTTTTCAAGTTCTGTCATTTTTTACCCGGCCTGGATTTTCCCGTTGTCCTCAGGCTGACTGCACTAAAGCCGTTGAACCTGATGGCGTCAAAAATTTCTACTATCATACCGTTGGTAACTTCCCTGTCGGCAGAAACGGAAACAGGAAATTCCTTTCGCTCGATTTTTCCAGTGTCATACTTTCCAAGCTCATCGCTAAGTTCCGTCATGGAAACCTTTGCATCATTGAACCACAGGGTTCCATCTGCCTCCGCCGTAATCGTAATGCTTCCCGTTTCCTCACCCTTGGCAGTGGTGCTCTGTGGAAGGTTTACGGAAATTGCAGGAAGAACTGAAAAAGTTGTGGAAACAAGGAAAAACAGGATAAGCTGGAAGATTACGTCCAGCATTGGGGAAAGGTCGATTCCCCCGATTTTCTTTGCATTCTGTGAAACTTTCATTGGCTCCCCCTGAACCTAGAGGTTCTTTCCTGTAAGGCGGAACATTACCTTTGTTACCGTAAGTTCCATTCTCTTGATGCTGTGGGTAACCATTGAATTGAAGAAATTCACGAAGATGATGGCAGGAATTGAAACAACGAGACCTGCAACGGTCGTGACAAGGGCTTCTGCAATGGCATTGGCAAGAAGGGCAGGATCCCCCATGGAACCGCCGTTACCCAATACACCGAAAGCCTTGATGTTTCCAGTTACAGTTCCAAGAAGTCCGAGGAGCGTTGCAATGTTTGAGATGGTGCCCAAGGCTGCAAGAAGATGCTCGAATTTTGGCACTGCAAGATCCATGGTTGTCTGCACGTATTCCTTAAGGTCAGCTTCCGAAAGGTTCCTGTGGCTGATGGCATCCTTTACAACCCGGGCGCATGGAGAGTCGGCCAGGACGCAGATGGATTCCGCCGTCTGGTAGTCGCCCTTTGCAAGAGGCTCGTCAATGTCTGCCATGAACTTTTCATCGCGCTTCTTTATGGAAATAAAATAGTGAAGCCTTTCAATGATCACGAAAAGTGCAATGAGAGCGCAAATGATGATTGGAATCATGAGGATTCCGCCGTTTTTCAAAATCTGTAACATAGTTTTCTCCAGTAAGTAGTTTTTTTTCACGCGTTAAGGATTGGAGCTGCTTTAGTCCCTACGCAGAACCTCCTTGAGTTCTGCGTAGGGATGAGCCGCGCAAGACGGCGAACAGCGGAAAGCCTGGGGGGCTGGCCAATCTGGACAGCCCCAACGCCCATATAATTAAAAGAAGAATCTGGCCAGTAAGGTTACACTTCCGGCACGAACAAGATATTCAGAGTCAACAAAGCTTCTGTCCTTGCGGGTAAAAAGCTTGATGGCATCATCCAGTTCGCAGCTGATCCTCATCATGTCCTTTATGTTGAAGTAGAGGCTTGAGCTGATGATCGGGCACTTGTCGCTTCCGCTGTCAATGGCTTCTGCAATGCCTGCACTTGCCCCCCACATTTCATCATCGTCATCGTATGATACGGAACCCCTTACGACATTCCTGTATTCATTTGACGGAACATGCATCCAGTGAGTCTTTACTCCGGCATAGAAAGTTACAGGGTCCACAAGAATTGAAAGTCCCCCTTCCGTTGAAACCAAGGTGCGGTCAAGGCATTCAAAGCCGTACACTCCCCTGTCTGATATTTCGCCGTAATCTGCTTCCCAAACTCCGTTGTCAAAGGCAGTTTTCTTATAGTCACCCTTGGCATGAAGGATAAGCGTATCGGTCAATGGAAGAACCACATTTGTCCTTGCATACCAGTCTGAAGTTTCCGGAGTCAGGGACTCAAGCTGAGCATACTTGAATTTCTTTTCAAGGTCGTAGAACGTTTCGAAACCTGATTCAAGTCCTCCGCTCAGGCCGATGGAAAATGCATTTTCATTTGTTCCCATGTGGCCCTTGACTTCAACACCGGCACCAAATACAGGGATTGCCCACTTGTCTCCGATTTCATTTCCGCCTGCAATTCCTGCCGAGCCAAAGAGGGTAAAGAAATCATTCTTAAATCCAACAAGGACATTTCCATCTCCCCTGTACAGCTTCTTGATTTCCATTTCGTTCTTCTGGCCTGCAACATTTTCCCACTGGAAGCCACCATCGATGCTGAGGGAAAGTTCATCATGAGCCCATGTAAATCCCATTCTTGGCTTAAGGTAGAATACGTTTGCATCTTCCTGAATGTCGGAAAGATCGTATGTCTTGTCAATGATTCCACCGTAGCGGTTGTACCATGTGCTGTCAAAGGAAGTCTTGAATGCAAGGCCGCTGTCTCCAAAGACATGGGAGAATTCGACGCCTCCATCCATCTTCTGGGAATTGGTATCATAGAAAACGGTGCTTACATCCTGAAGTCCGGTTCCGGTTTTTTCATAGGTTCCGCGGAATGTAAGGTCGGAAGAATAGACTCCCACAGTTTTTTCTGCAAAAAGCCTTGTCCCGTTGTCAAAGAATCCGTTGCCTGCAGAATGCTTTCCGTAACCGTTGCGGCTCAAGTGTGAGAATTCAATCTTGAATGGATTGGCTCCTGAACTCTTGTAAACGGAAAAGTCACCGATAAAATCCCCGGGATAACCGCCGCCAATGAGTCCCTGAACGAAGATGTTCTTGTTCTCGCCGAAGGTAAAGTCGGCCAAGGGTTCATCATCCGAATCGTAATAGCTGCTGTCGCGTTTTTCCGGAAGCTTTGGCATGATGGAATTTCCGCTGCCATCATCCGGAACTATCTTTGAAAAATCAGGAACTGCATCCTTGCCTGCAACGACCGTGTCACCGGAAACGGTTGTCGTAAGTTCCGGAAGCTGAATCTGGTCGTCGTCCAGGATGCCCTGGGCATTCGTGATTGCCACGGAAATGCATACGGCGACTATAAAAGCTACAAGTTTCATCAGTATACTTCTCATAACTACCTCTCAATGAATTTTCGTGCGCCTGCAGCGTATGAACTGCGTGGATACAGCTCAAGAAGATTTTCTGCAGTCACCCTTGCATCCCCATACATGGAAGCAGCGTCAAAGGATTCTGCTGCACCGTAAAGGGACCTTTCTGCAAGACTGCCGTTTCCTGCCTGCCTTGCAAGCTTTGCAGTCTCAAGAAATTTTGCGGCAGCTTCTGAACTGCGGTTTTGGCTGCGGTCCAGTTCTGCACATATCAAAAGGCATCGTGCGGCATTTGCACATTCAGCCTCAATGTTCTCCTTTAAAACCTGAATTTCATAAAGCTTTTCTGCAAGGCCGGCGGCTTCCATCTTTGAAGATTCGTCAGTCCACAAAAGCTCTGCAAGCTCGGTTCCAGCCTGCCTTCCGGCAGCAGTGGTTTCCCTGCCTTCAGATTCATACCTGTCGCGAAGGATGACGATCCTGCTGTCACCACCCTTTGCAAGTTTTTCAAGAAGGGCCTTTTCCTTTTGAAGCTCATTCTTCTGGTAAGCCGTCTCTGCCATTCCTTCAAGGATCTCAATCTGGTCACGGGCTTCCCTGTATTTTTTCTGGCCCTTTAAAATGTCAGCGCTGTATCTTCGTGCATTGAATGCAAACCCCGATTCAGGGAAGGAATCTGCAAGGGTCATGAACTGAAGCAATGCAGCCTGAGGCTTATCCGCAATACGATAGGAATCCCCAAGATAATAATAGGCGCTGTCTATGAATTTTCCCCGAGGGAATCTTCTTACGTACTCCTTGTAGCGCACTGCCGCCTGAGTGAAATTTCCCTTGGCATAATAAATCTCCCCGCGGCGGTAGCAGCTTTCATCTGCAAATGCTGAATCCGGGAATTTTGTGCAGATCTCACCAAAAGCCTTGTCGCTGTCTG
Organism: Treponema sp.; assembly: GCA_024400955.1. Lineage (GTDB taxonomy): Bacteria > Spirochaetota > Spirochaetia > Treponematales > Treponemataceae > Treponema_D. Next base: position 59,701 of record JAKSLY010000003.1, on the reverse strand, counting down.
CAATGCGGTCCATCTTTGCAAGGATGAGGGCGCTCTGGAACCTGGCCCTGACGCCAAAGTCTGAATTCTCCGAAGCATAGGGAGCAAGGACTGCAAGGGCCTTTTCATGCATTCCCGAATCTTCATAAATTGTTGAAGAAAGAATGACAGCCCTTTCCTTCTCTGCACGGGAAGATGCAAACTTTACGGCATTAGCTGCCTGCACCTGGGCAAGGTCATGGTTCCCGTCGAGAACGTAGGCGTTGGCACAGGTTACCGCAGCATTAAAGCACAGGGGATGGTTTGGATAGTCCTGGGCAAAGGTCCTGAGCATGGACTCGCATACGGAATTGTTTCCAAGCCTGTAGTACGCATATCCTGAATAGAAGACGCAGTAAGGAAGGTTCTTCTTTTCAGGAGACGACTTCATGTACCTTGAAAGTTCCTCAATGCAAACATCCCAGTTCTTAAGGTTGAATGCACTGATGGCTGCAACGTACAGGCTTTCCCTGGTTCCGCTTTCCTGGGCCAGCTTTCTTGCAGCAGATGCGTAGCCTGCAGAAAACAGAACCTTTGCGTAGTTGTTCTTTTCCTCTGCATCAAGAAGCCCTGCCTTGTAGAGCTTTTCATATTCCTTAAGGGATTCCTTTTCCCTTCCGTTTTCAGCAAGGCAGCGTGCATAGAGACACATTCCAGGCTTGTAGTATGGAACACCCGAAACAAATTTAATGTCCGAATTCAGGATAAGGTCCAGGGCTTCCTTCTTTCCCCTTGAAGAATAGACTGCAAGGGCCTTGTAATAGAAAGCCTTCTGCAAAAGTCCGCCGGTCAAAAGCTTTGCATGCATGGCATCAATGGCATTCTGTGCGTGAACAAGGCTGTTTTCCCAGTCACCGATTTTTGCATACTGCTCGGCAAAGGAAGCCTCATAGTCTGCATAATAGGTGCTGTCAGCCTGGACTGAATTTTCTTCAGAGTAAGAATTCAAAAGTTCTATTGAATTGTTTCCGCTCATTTTTGCACGGTACAATCCGATGAGGGCTGCGTACTTTTTTTCCGTGTCGAACCCTTCAGCCTTTACAAAGGCGCTGTCGGCTCCAGTGTAGTCGTTATGCTCAAACCTGTCCGTACCGGTTCGAATCCAGATTTCTGCAAGGAGGGCCGGGTTTGATTCAAGGATCTTTTCCTTTTCGCCCACAAGGTCTATTGGAGATTCCTTTATCTGGGCCGGAAATTTTCCATAGAGGGAATACATCTTTTCCACGGCAAAAACCTGGCGGGACTGATCCTCCGATTCAAGGAGAATCTTGCAGCACTCAAAGGCTTCCCTTCCCTTTCCTGTTTCCTCGTAGGCAACGACTGCATCCATGGTAAGGTCTTCGTACAGGTTCCTGTAGGAATCCATGCTGTCCTTGGGGAACTGCTGGTAAACTCCTGCAAGTTCCCTGTACCTGTTCAGCTTAAGGTAGCAGTCAAACAGAAGCCTGAAGGCCTCTGCATAATCTTCGGAATCATAGTCCGTGCCGTTGCTTACAACAGATTCAAAAACCGTGCAGCCGTTCTTGTAGTCACCATCGTCGTGGTAAATCTGGCCTGCATAAAACAGCGCCTTGCTGTACCAGTTCCTTGACTTTCCGCCCTTTTTACCTGCAAGCTCGCAGCACTTGTAAAAATATGAAAGCGCATCTGAATTCCTTGAAAGAATTCTGCTGATCATTCCAAGATAGAAATTGGACTGGATCCTGATCTGCACGTCCGGATAGCCGGCCGCAACCTTCAGTTCATCCTCCGCCTCACTGTACCGGTCAAGGAAGTAAAGGCTCTGTCCCTTTGAAAGATGAACCTTTGGGACCAGGGTGGACTGGGGAAATTCAGCAAGGATTTTGTCTGCATATTCCACAGCAAGAGGATAGGCCTGTGCAGAAAAAGCCGAGTTCATTTCAGAAAAATACGACGAATCGCTGGCATCCATTGCAAATGCCCGACTCAAGGCCAGGACGCATGCAAGGGCCGCTATGATAACTTTATTTTTTTTCATAAGGGAAGAATGCCTCTGTAGATTTTACGCGCTCAAGATGAACGAATGAACCCTTGTACTTCTGTACGAATTCATCGATGGAAAGTTCCCTGCCCTGCTCAAAGACAACACAGGCAAACCTTCCATTCCTGTCAAAATATGGAACGATTACGGCACAGTTATTGAACACAAGCTCGTCTTCGTCAATGTTAGTTCCCTGCCTGATGGCGGCAAGATAGAACCAGTCCGGTTCAGTGCAGCCAAGAAGGTAAAGGAGAGCCCTTACATTGTCCACCTTGTATCCCGTGTTCTTTATGTAGCCTGTTGAATTCACGAATCTTCCGTTTTCAAAGTCCTGGGCAAACCAGTTCCAGTTTACGTCAAGGCCTGCATTTGCATAGTTTGCACTGCGGCTGGAACGAACGTCATAGGCAACGGATGCAAGGTTACGGCACCAGTCCAGGGTAAAGCCAAGGTTCCACTGCTGGGACATTACTCCGTTCTTTCCCACGGACTTGTCTTCAACCGTAGGTTCCGTCAGGTCACGGATGACGGCACCACGCCCGCAAACAGGTTCAACAATGCCGTCGATTATCCACTTTACAAAGCCTGCGCCGCAAAGGTAGTGGGTCTTTCTTGTATCCATTTCCACTGGATCTCCGCTTTCATTGCGGAATATAAAAGGTTCCCCCGTAAGAATGGACCTGAGCTTTCCACGCTCGTCATAGCATGCATCCTCCATGAATTCCATGGTCGGAAGGTTCTGTCGCACTGTCGTAATAAGAACCTGATTGCCGTTATATTGATCCGGCCTTACCGTAACCCTGTTCCACGGAATGGACTTTCTGGTCATGTCCTGGATTTCCTGTAAAGAAGCCGTATAGACCTTCTCAAAGGGCATACCCGTAAGAACTGATTTTGCCGCATAGGAGCCCTTCACATAAAGGTCAGCATAAGTCTTCTGCCCCTCGTTCCTGAGCTGAATGTATACATCGGAATCCTGGTTAAAATGAATTTCAGCACGCTTGGCAAATCCCTTCTTCTTGTCGCGGTACAGGATCCAGCTTCCGATTCCCCCTTTTGGGAAAACCTCGGCACGCATGATCCTTGAACTGTCGCCATTGATCATGTTGATGTCTATTTCACTGCGGGGAGCAATGATGATGCAGAATTCGTCATTGGATTCCTCCATGCGAACCTGAAACTTAAGCCCCGTCGGATCAAGTACGAATTCTTCCTTCTTTTCACGAAGAACGGAAACATCTTCCTTAAGCCATGAGTTTATTATTGATTTTCTGATTTCTGTTGAATCTGGAACCGAATTGCTATGATAGGCCGCAAATGCCGAGAATACAGAAAATGCAAGTGCTAATTTGAAAATTATCTTCTTCATCTCTTGCATTATCGGCATTTGATTTTGAGAATTTAGTCCCTGCTTACAGGCGCATCCTTCATTGCCACAGGCTCCGGATCCGTAAACTGGGCGGCACCCTCGGCAAGCATTATCTCAGGCTTTACCACGGTTTTGTCCGGCCCGTGAATCATGCCGTCATCCCATTCATCAGGATGCCTTCCCACAGGCGCATTTGAAAGCAGAAGCTTAAGGCGGTTAAGCTGGTTTACTTCGCTTGAACCCGGGTCATAGTCAACGGCAGAAATGTTTGCATCAGGATACCGTCTCCTGAGTTCCTTGATCATGCCCTTTCCCGTAACGTGGTTTGGAAGACATGCAAAAGGCTGAACGCAGGCAATTGACGGACAACCGCTATGGATCAGTTCCACCATCTCGGCAGTAAGGAACCAGCCTTCACCCGTAATGTTTCCAAGCTGAACGATGTCATCAACACCCTTCATCATGTCATAGATAAGGTGTGGCGGATCAAAACGCCGGCTCTTCCTAAGCTGCTTCTTCATGTACACGCGGAAAAGTTCCAGGACTGAAACCAGCCTGCGAGCATTCTTTTCCGTCTTCTTTGGGAATGCCAGTTCCTGATGGCGGAAGATTCCCGTAGAGAATGTATAGAAGAAAAAGTCCATAAGGTCCGGCATGACGCATTCTGCACCTTCCCTCTCGATGACGTTGACAATCTGGTTGTTTGCCGTCGGATGGAACTTGACGAGGATTTCTCCTACGACGCCAACGCGCGGCTTTTTAACCGGAAGCAACGGCAGGCGGTCAAAGTCACGGATGATGCCGCGGATAAGGGACTTGTACTTAAAGTGGCTCAACGACTTAAGCCCCATCTCGCACCTTGCATTCCATTTTTCGTAAAGGGCGTTTGCACTTCCGCTTTCGGCTTCGTAAGGCCTTGTCCTGTAGAGAACCCTCATCAAAAGGTCCCCCAGAACCAGGGCACGCATGGCACGGATAAGCAGTGCAGGTCCAAGCTTGAATCCAGGGTTTGACTCAAATCCCTGGGCGCTCAGGCTGATTACAGGAACCTGGGAGAATCCTGCATCCACGAGGGCACGGCGGATGAAGCCGATGTAGTTTGTTGCACGGCATCCACCACCAGTCTGGGTAACCATAAGGCTTGTATTGTTGACGTCATACTTTCCGCTCTGAAGGGCCGAGATCATCTGCCCCGCAACAAGAATCGACGGATAGCATGCGTCGTTGTTCACGTACTTAAGTCCGGTTTCAATTGCTGCCGGATCAACTGCATCAAGAATCACGAAGTTGTAGCCCGTATGCCTGAAGGCCTGCTGGACAAGGCGGAAGTGAATCGGACTCATCTGAGGTGCAAGGATCGTATGCTTGTACTTCATCTCCTTGGTGAACACCTGGCGCTTGTAGGCTGCAGACTTGACCGTAAGTTTGACGCGGTTTCTCTCGCGGGCACGGACGGCTGCAATAAGGGAACGGATCCTGATCCTGACTGCACCAAGGTTTGAACCTTCGTCAATCTTGATGAGGGTGTACATGCGGCTCTTGGCCTTCATGATCTCGTCAACCTGGTCGGCAGTAACCGCATCAAGTCCGCATCCAAATGAAGTAAGCTGGACAAGCTCAAGGTTTGCCATGCCGCTGACGAATGCACCGGCCCTGTAAAGCCTGTTGTGATATGTCCACTGGTCAATGATGCGAAGCGGTCGCTCAATTGAACCAAGATGTGCAACTGAATCTTCCGTAAAGACTGCCATGCCAAGACCGTTGATCATTTCCGGAATGCCGTGGTTGATCTCAGGATCCAGGTGATATGGACGGCCTGCAAGAACAATACCGTTACCGCCGCGGGTAATGGTTTCTTCCAGGGCTTCCTCTCCCTTCTCCTGCACTTCCCTCTTGAATTTTTCCTGCTCGTCCCAGGCTGCATCAAGGGCATCGTTCACCTGCTTGCGTGAAATGTTCACAAACCGCCTTGAAAGTTCCTCAAAAAGCCTTTCCTTGAGACGCGGCTTATCATAAATCGGAAGGAACGGATTCATGAAGAAAATGTTTTCATCCTGTCGCAGGCGGTCCACGTTGTTGCGGAGAACTTCAGGATAGCTTGTTACGATCGGACAGTTGTAATGGTTACCCGCACCGGAATCCTCAATCTTTTCATAAGGAACGCAAGGATAGAAGATGAACCTTATTCCCTGCTGCAAAAGGCTTTCCACATGACCGTGGCTGATCTTTCCAGGATAGCAGACAGACTCAGACGGAATTGTTTCAAGCCCCTTCTCATATATTGCACGGCTGGAACGTGGAGAAAGCTTTACGCGGAAACCAAGCTTCGTAAAGAAGGTGAACCACAGCGGATAGTTCTCGTACATGTTGAGGACGCGTGGAATTCCAACATCGCCCATGGGAGCATCCTCCGCCTTAAGTGGAACATAGCTGAAAAGCCTCTTGTACTTCCATTCAAAAAGGTTGGGCAGCTTTTCGTTTCCTTCAGCACCCTTGGTATTGGCCTTGTTGCTTGCATCCACAAGCTTGGTCTTTGCAGAAGAATCCTCTTCTATTTCCGCACCGCGCTCACACCTGTTGCCGGTTATGAATTTTCTTGAAACCTTGTCGTCGCCTTCACCGGTCGTAAAGGTGTTGATGGTCAAAAGACAGTTGTTAGAGCACTTGCCGCAGCGCCTGAGTTCAAGCTGAACGTTGAACTTTTCAAGCTGGTCAAGGGTTGCAATGTTTGACTTTACGAATTTTGGAGTCTGGTCCGGATCATCCGGCTTTGGACGGCGCAGGTCTTCCCACTGATCCTGGGCAATGAGGGCACTTCCGTAGGCACCCATAAGGCCGGCCACATCAGGGCGGTAAACGTTAACCCCGGCAATCTTTTCAAAGGCACGGAGAACTGCATCGTTAAAGAAGGTTCCACCCTGAACCACAACCTTGGTGCCGATTTCACTTGCGCGGCGGAGCTTGATTACCTTAAAAAGCGCATTCTTGATTACCGAATATGAAAGTCCTGCAGAAATGTCCGCAACTTCCGCACCTTCCTTCTGTGCCTGCTTAACACGGCTGTTCATGAAAACCGTACATCTTGTTCCAAGGTCAACTGGCTTCTTTGCCATGAGGGCAATCTTTGAAAACTCCTGAACGCTCATGCCCATGGTACGGGCAAAATTGTCAAGGAAGGAACCGCAACCTGCAGAACAGGCTTCGTTAAGCTGAATGGAAACAATGGCCCCATTCTTCATGCGAAGGCACTTCATGTCCTGACCGCCAATGTCCAGGAGGAATTCAACACCAGGAACAAAGAAATCCGCAGCACGATAATGGGTGATGGTCTCAACTTCACCTGCATCAACACCAAGGGCAGCCTGGAAAAGGGCCTCACCGTAACCTGTGGAAACGGCGCGGGCAATATAGCACTTTGACGGAAGGATTGAATAAAGCTTCTTCAAGACCTTTACGGCAAGGTCAACAGGATTACCTGCATTGACGTCGTAGAACCTCCAGAGGATTCTTCCTTCCGTATCGGTAAGGACAGCCTTTGTCGTTGTGGAACCTGCATCAAGGCCAAGGAAAACCGGGCCTTCAGTCTTGTCCAGTTCTCCCACAAGGGCCTTCTCCGTCAGGTGCCTCTGGTTGAATTCATCAAGTTCTTCCTGGGAAGTAAAAAGCGGTTCAAGGCGCTGAACTTCCTGCATCTCGGCTCCCACAAGATTGGTAAGGCTTGCACGGAATTCCTTAATGGTAGGGAACACGGCAGGAGCGTCCTCCCCCTTTGCATTGATCCACTTGATCTCACGCTCGGCAGAAAAGGCTGCACCGGAAGCAACAAAAAGCTGGCTGTTTTCTGGAACAATCTGTTCATCATCCTTAAGCTTAAGGGTAACAACAAAACGCTCGCGAAGCTGGTCCAGGAAGTGCAGCGGGCCTCCAAGGAATGCAACGTTACCGCGGATAGGCTTACCGCATGCAAGGCCTGAAATCGTCTGGGAAACGACAGCCTGGAAAATGGAAGCGGCAATATCCTCACGGCGTGCACCCTCGTTAATCAGCGGCTGAACGTCAGTCTTTGCAAAAACACCGCAACGGGCGGCAATAGGATAAATGGTTGTGGCACCCCGGGCAAGCTCGTTAAGTCCGGAAGCATCGGTTTCAAGAAGGGCAGCCATCTGGTCGATGAAAGCCCCGGTCCCTCCGGCACAGGTCCCGTTCATGCGCTGCTCAACGCCGCCCTTAAAATATGTAATCTTGGCATCTTCACCGCCAAGTTCAATTACAACATCCGTCTGTGGAATTATCTTACGCACGGCAGTGGTAGCGGCAACAACTTCCTGAATGAAGGGAATGTTAAGCCACTGGGAAACGGAAAGACCGCCTGACCCCGTAACCTTAACGCTGACAGTCTGGTTCTCCTTAGCCGGAAAAAGCCCTTCAAGAGTATCAAAAGCCTTGTTGACAACAGCAATGATGGTATTCCTGATGTCTGCCCTGTGCCTCTCGTAGGCTCCGTACAAAAGTTCATCATTGTCACCGAGAGCAACAACCTTAACAGTTGTGGAACCAACGTCAATACCCATGCGGATAGGCTTAATGACCGGTTTCAAAGATGTAATGTTTCCCAAAGAATCAGCTACCATATAACCCTGCCTGATGCTTGTTTTGCGGAAAAACCGCTAATTCTACTATTATATATGTGAAAAAATAATTGTGCAACAAGCCACCTGGGCGTTGCCGGCGCTCACCTGCGGTTCGCGCCCGCCGCTACGTTCCGGGTTCCGCTTTCGCTCCAGCCGCTTCACTCCGTTCCAGTGGCCGCCATGGGCGCCCTTCACATCGCTAACGCAGGACAAAAAAAGCAAAATTTACTATACTAGGTGGCATCATGAGTAACGAAACAATTCCATTGAGAAAAGACGTCCCTGCTGAATACAAGTGGGACCTGACACAGCTTTATAAAGACGAATCCGAATGGGAATCAGACCTTAACCGCATTCCCGAACTTACGGCTCAATTCACGGCCTTCAAGGGCCGCCTTGGGGAATCAAGCAGCGTTCTCCTGCAGGCCCTCAAGGCCGACGACCGCCTGAGCCTTCTCCTGGAAAAGGTATATCACTATGCAAGCCTCATGAACGAAGCTGACCAGAGCGAAAGTGCCAACCAGGAACGCTACAACAGGGTAATGATGGCATACACGCAGATGAGTTCCCAGTGCAGCTTCTTTACCCCGGAACTCCTTGCCATTGACGACGAAAAGATCAACGCATGGTGCGACCTGCCGGAATTTGCAGACTACAGGATCAGCATCCAGAAGGCCCTCCACGCAAAGCCCCACATTCTTTCCGAGAAGGAAGAGCGCATCCTTGCCCTTCAGAGCGAATCGGGCCAGACGGCATCCAATGCATTCAGCCTGCTCAACGATGTGGACATGAATTTTGGAACCGTAACCGTTGACGGAAAGGAAAAGCCCCTTACCCACAGCACATGGAGCAACTTCCTCGAAAACCAGGACCGTTCAATCCGCCAGGAAGCATACACGAAATTCTACGACGTTTTTGAAAAGCACGCCAACACCCTGGCTGCCCTTTATTCAGGCTCCGTAAACAACGACATTTTCCACGCACGCGCAAGGGGCTACAAGTCTTCCCTCGACAGCGCCCTCTACGGAGACAAGGTGCCGGAAAGCGTTTACCACAACCTCATCGACACGGTTCACAAAAACCTTCCTGACCTTCACCGCTACTACAAGCTCCGCAAGAAGGTCCTTGGAGTGGAAGAACTCCGCCACTGGGACGTATACGCACCCCTCGTAAAGTCCGTCAAATCCCACGTGACCTACGAAGAATCAGTCGAAATCTGCCGCAATGCCATGGCTGTTCTTGGAAAGGAATACACCGACACTCTTTGCGGCGGACTCCTTGGCGGCTGGTGCGACCGCTTTGAAAACAAGGGAAAGCATTCCGGGGCATTCTCAAGCGGATGCTTCGAAGGCTATCCATACATCCTCCTTAACTATGACGAGGACACGCTCCGCGACGTTTACACCATGGCCCACGAAGGCGGCCACAGCATGCACTCATGGTACAGCGTAAGGAACAATCCATTCAGCTGCTACGAATACACGATTTTTGAGGCGGAAGTTGCATCCACATTCAACGAGGAACTTGTATTCCAGCACCTCCTTAAGAATGCCAAGGATGACGAAATGAAGAAGTACCTTCTTGCCATGCGTGCAAGCGACATACTGGCTACCCTTCACCGTCAGACCATGTTTGCGGAATTCGAGCTTAAGTGCCATGAATCCGTTGAAAATGGAATTCCACTGAGCACCGACAGCATCCGCGGAATCTATCGCGGACTCCTCGAACAGTACTTTGGTCCTGAAATGGTATTTGAAAAATCAAGCGACATGGAAGGACTGCGCATCCCACACTTCTACAATGCATTCTACGTGTACAAGTATGCAACCGGAATTTCTGCAGCCCTTGCCCTTGCAAAACGCGTCACCCAAGGGGGCGACCAGGAACGGGAAGACTACTTCAAGTTCCTCAAGAGCGGCGGCAGCCGTTACCCAATTGAAGCCCTTCGCGTAGCAGGCGTAGACATGGAAAGCTCAGAGCCGGTGCAGGCTGCATTGGATACATTCCGCGACCTTGTGGACCAGCTGGAAAAGCTTCTCTAGATTCCCTGGAAAAAGAAGATTAATGACGGCATCTGGTAACTGAATCGACTTCAGTTTTCAGATGCCATATTTTTTATCCCGGCAGGAAGCCACAATGTCCTTTATGACCTCCCCGGCAATAATCAGTCCCATTACGGAAGGAACAAAGGAAATGCTTCCAGGGGCAGGATGGCCACCGCTACCCTTTGTCTGGCCAAAGCAGTCCGTCCTTACCGGCTGTTCCCTTGAATAGACAACCTTAAGCTTCCTGACGCCCCGCTTCTTTAGCTCACTGCGCATTACACGTGCCAGGGGACATACGGAAGTCCTGTAAATGTCAGAGACTTCAAACATGGTCGGGTCAAGCTTGTTGCCGGCCCCCATAGCGCTTATGAGCCTTACGCCAAGGGCATCGCACCTGGAAGCAATGTCAACCTTCGCCTTTACCGTATCTATGGCATCCACCACATAATCAAAGGAAGAAAAATCAAAATCCGCCGCATTTTCCGGCAGGTAAAAGGTCTTGAGGGCTTCCACATGGCAGTCCGGATTAATGTCTGCAATGCGTTCCTTCATGGCATCCACCTTTGCAATGCCAACAGTGCCGTGGGTTGCAATGATCTGGCGGTTTATGTTGGACAGGGCAACTTCATCGTCATCCACCAATACGAGATGTCCGACACCGGCCCTGGCCAGGGCTTCAACGGCAAAACCGCCCACACCTCCAATGCCAAAAACCAGTACCCTTGCCCTTTCCAGCGCCGCAACGGAACCATCACCAAGAATTGCCTCTGTACGAATGAACTGCTCTTTCATGGAGCCAATTGTAAATGTAATGGAATAAAAATAAAAGAGCCCCCTGCCCGATCAAGAGCAGGAGGCATTTTGTCCCGCGCCATGGACGGCGCGACTTTTGTTTAGCTGTTACATCTTCAGAGTTCCGCAAAGGCGAAACTACTTCTGAAGGATGAATTCAACGCGGCGGTTCTTCCAGTTAACGTCGCTGTTCTTATAGTCAGCAACAGGTTCCGTATCACCCTTACCGTCTGCAGAAAGTCTTTCAGCCTTAACACCGTTCTTGATGATTTCGTTCATAACGAATTCAGCACGATCGCGTGAAAGTGGAATGGCCTCTGCATCGTTAGCCATAACGTAGTTAGAGTGTCCTACGACAGTTACCTTGTAAGAAGCAAACTTGTTGAGTATTTCAGAAACACGCTTGAGGATGCGCTTGTTGTTTGCAGCCTGGGCAGGTGTAATACCCTTTTCGATTACATTGCCCTTTGCGTCTGTCTTTGCAAGTCCAAAGTCAGCATGGTTTGCACGGAAGATGATTGAAGGAATCATCATCTTAAGCTTGTCGCCGTCACGGATGATGAGAACGTCAACCTTTACAACTCCCGTAACCTTGCTTGACATTCCAAGGTCATCGTATGCAACAAGTTCATAAGGATAGTCTTCGGCAGACTGAACCAGTTCACCATTGTTTCCACGTCCGTCCCACACGATCTTTTCCGTCATTACGTTCTTTCCGCCAATCTTCCAGAACGGCTTGAGAGGAGCGTTTTCATCCTTAATCGGGTTAAAGATTGTGAATGTCCAGTTCTTGAGGTTTGCAAGGGTCTTGCAAGAAAGCTGGATGATTTCTTCATCGTCAACACCGTCGTTGTCCGGGCTAAAGTATTCAGGTGTTGTCTTAACTACAAGTTCCGGAGCCTTAGATGTGCAGATGAATGAACCGGAAACTGCATCGGCAACATTACCCTTTGCATATTCAATGTGAAGCTTTGCAGAGAAAGTTCCTTCTGCAGTCTTGCCGGAAGATGTTTCGCCAGCCCATGTAATTGCAGCAGGAAGATCAGCCTGATCCTTTTCAGTAAATGTCTTTACAGCCTTGCCAGAAGCAGAATCAATGATGTCAAACTTCCAGCTTGAAATTCCTTCATTGAGGGAAACCTTGATGTTGAACTTCTGTGCATCAAGTATGCTGTCGCCGTTTGGAGAGATTCCAGCAAAGTCGGCCGTAAGGAATGCAGAAACTGGTCTTGTATCAACAACGATGTTCTGGATGCTTGCGCTTCCGCTGTTGCCTGCCCTGTCTGTAGAAGCAATCTTGAGGGAATATGCACCGTCAGCAGCCTTGTTGCCGTTGTCGTCAGTTCCATCCCAGTCAAAATCCTTTGCCTTTCCAGTCCATGTATATGACTTTACGAGTGCATTCTTTGCATTGCGGATTTCGGCAGTCCAAAGTTCCTCATCAGAGCAAGAAGCAACCTTTACAGGAACCGTCTGCTTTGAACTGATTCCATCAGGAGAGAACAAAGTATATGGTGCAGAAACTGCAACCTGTGGAGCCGTCGTGTCAACGATGAATTCTACAGGGAGTGAAGTATCTTCAGTTCCAGAGTTTGCAACAGTCTTGATTGCAACGCTGTAGCGTCCGTCAGCAACCCTTGTTCCGCTGTCAGAAAGTCCGTCCCATGTAATCTGGGCTGGAACGCTGCCAGTGCCTGAGAATGTCTTTACGGCCTTACCCTTGAGGCTTACCGTAACTTCATACTTGTTGATTCCGCTTGAAGCCTTTGCAACAGGAGTGATTGTCATCTTGTCGTTTACACCGTCACCGTTTGGCGAGAATGCCTCGGGACTTACAGAAACTGCAAGAACTGTCGTGCTTGTATCAAGGGTGAAATTGTCCGATGTAATGGTCCTCTTGTTTCCTGCAGGTTCAGTAACTTCAAGAACATACCTGTAGGCACCGTCAGCAAACTGACCGTCCTTGTTGAGACCGTTCCATTCAACCTTTGAAGGGAGGGAATTGCCGAATTCATATTCCCTTGCAACAGTTCCGTCTGCAGCAACAATCTTTCCGGACCATGTCTTAGGACCCGTATAAGATTCTTCTGCAACTGTCTGCTGTGCAATGGCAAAAAGCTTCTGGCCGTTGAAAATGCTTTCTGGAAGAACGACAGTGGCATTAGGAGCCTCGTTGTCGATTACAAAAACAGGGGAATATACTGGAACAGGTTCATAACCGTTGAGATACTTTGCAGTAACCTTTGTGCGGTATTCACCGTCGGCAAGATAGGATCCCTTTGAACCCTTTCCGTCAAAAACAAAGGAAGCAGGAGCCTTGTCCTTTCCTTCCAGGGAATAAAGAACGCTGTCGCCATCCTTTGGAACAACCTGAATCTTCCAGTCAACAAGCTTATTTACGCTTGCCTTTGGAGAAGGAATGGAAACATCAAACTTAATGTCCTTCCTTGATTCTGCAACCTCACCCTTTGGCTCCGGAGCAAAATACCTGGCACCGGAAATTGCAATGGAAGTCTGTGGCTTTTCTGCAGAGAAGAAGATGTTTGCAATGCCAGCCTTTTCAGAAGTGTTGCCTGCAAGGTCGGTTGATGTAATTTCATAATGATAGATACCATCCTTAACGATGGCATTGCTGTCGTCAGTACCGTTCCACGTGATTTCATTTGGAGCAGCATCGTTCCACTTGTAGGAGCGGATGACCTTTCCATCAGAATCAGTGATCTTTGCGGTCCAAAGCTTTTCCTTTGAACCGGTCTGCCTGATCACGAGGATGGCCTTGTCGCCTTCACCAAAGTTCTTGTCGTCACCCTGGAGCTTTACCACGTCGATGTCAGGAGCCGTATTGTCCACAATGAACTTAACCTTTGCGGAAGCCGATTCCTGTCCGTTGGTCTTTACTGCATTGAACTGGTAGTAGTATTCGCCGTCTGGAGCAAGGCTACCGTCATCAAGGTAACCGTTCCAGATGATTTCCGAAGGAACTTCAACATCGTGCTTTGAAGTCATGAGGGCTTTTGCAAATTTCTTTGCACTCATGGAACCTTCGTCAAAGTCAAAGACAACCTTGTTCTGGATTGTCCTGACAGCATTTCCCTTTGCATCAAAGATTACAAAGGCCCAGCTTTTAAGATAACCGGCCTTCTTGGAAATCTGGAACTTTACGTCAAGATTATCCTGGATGCCGTCGTTGTTAGGCGAGATGTACTCGAGAGCCTTGTCGGCAAAAACTGCCGGGGCTGCAGCAAGAACCGCAGCTGAAACAAGAACTGCCTTTTTTGTCTTAAGGTTAAAAAGCATTACTTTGTCCTTTTTCTTCAATATTTATAAAATTAGAAAATCGTGATTTCAGCAGCACCTTCATCCTTTGGGCCAAGTTCAAACTTAACGCCTGTGGTTACTGCCTCGATGTTTTCATATACGATCTGTGTTGCAAGACCCGGTGTAATGTCGGATCCGTTGAGTCTTGGGTTTGAAGCCTTGATTCCAAACTTGAATGTTGCACCCAATGAAATTCCCAGGGTAGAAGCATTGATTCCGTCTTCAATGAATTCCCTTGTGTTGAACTGTGTGCTTGCATTAAGGCTAAGGCGGTCGTCATACATCATCTGGAATCCAGCCTCGATGATTGCATTCTGGAAGAATGGAACGCTTACGTCAGCACTTGCAGAACCCATCCATTTTCCAACAGTAAAGATGTCTGCACCAAAACCAGCCTTTGCTGTGAGGATTGAAGGGTACATTGTTGAATCTTCATCTTCATCAAATCCAAGGGTCTTTGCCTTTGCAGGCTTACCGATGTTAACCAGTGAAAGACCGATTCTTGAATTCTTGAAAGGTCCGATTTCCCCAACCTTGCAAAGGATACCAAAGTCTGCACCAACACCAAAGTCAGAATCATCAGCAAGCTTATCAGTATCAACCATTGTGTAGTAAAGCCCAGCACCTACAGAAAGCCAGTCATTTACTTCCTTGGAAATGCCAGCGCGAGTGTCAACAACGTTTCCTACAGGCATCCTGAGCATGTCGCTGAACACGCCGTTACATGCAAGGGTAAAGTTTGCAAATCTTGTAGGGTAAATTACACCGGTAGAAAAACCAAAGGCTGTCGACTTGTCCTTCATGATCACAACTTCTTCGCCAGTAAGTGGATCCGTATAGGTCTTGTCCTCCTTGTCTGAATTAAGGAAAACTGTTCCGTCAAGATTAACGCACACACGGTCCTGAAGGGCTGGAATTGCAGGGTTAATCACTGTAGAAGTTGGAACGATTGTAAGGGATGGTCCGCCAGAAGCAGAAGCAGCAGAACCGCCAAGCATTTCAGGGCTTGTAAGACGGTAGATCTGTTCCCCACCGTGAGGTGGATTGTAAGCGAATGCAGAGGCTGCAAGTGTGGCTGCAGCAAAAAGTGCAAGTGTTTTTTTCATAAGAGTGTCCTCCGTAAATTAAACAAATCCCTCCCAATGTTGTTTCAGAGATTTGCCATGATTAAAAAATTTAAAGAAAAAATGAAAATCCGCAGTAAATAGCAAATTCCCTAAAAGTTTAACAAAAATCACCAAAAATATCAATTTTTACCGGTCATCAAGCTCTTTTCAATTTCCTCAATGACGGAATCAGGAGTGCTTGCCCCGGCCGTAATGGCTACGGTTTCAAGGTTCCTGAATTCTTCGGGGATGTCGGAAGGTTTTTCCACAAAGGCACAACGGGTACAGATTGTACATGCGGTTTCGTAAAGACGCCTGGTATTGGCAGAGCTGCTTCCACCGGCAACAATTATTCCGTCCGCCTTGCCGCCAAGTTCCCTCAGTGCATTCTGCCTTTCCTTTGTGGCAGAGCAGATGGAATTGAACACCACGATATCCGGATTTTTTTCCCTTAGAATGACCTGGATTTTTTCATATTCTTCCATGCTGAATGTAGTCTGGGCCATGAGGACCGTTTTTTCCGGCAGATCAAGTTCCATCGCCTCAAGCGCGCTTTCGATGATGAGGCAATTTCCCTCTGCAAAGGAAGAAATGCTTACCACCTCCCCGTGGTTTCTGTCACCGGCAAGAACTATTGTGTAGCCCATTGAACTGTAGTCAAAGGCCCTTTTCTGGCTGACGACGACGCGAGGACATGTTGCATTTATAACCTGAGCCCCGGTTCTTTCGAGCCTTGCAAGAATTTCGCGGGTGGTTCCGTGGGCCCTTATGATTACGGTGGAATTTGAATCCACCAGGCCAAAGTCATCCCCGGCAAGAACCATGACTCCCCTTTTTTCAAGAGAATCCATTACGACGGGATTGTGAATTAGCGGGCCAAGGGTAAATATCTGCCGGCTGTCGGTGTTTTCAGCAAGAGCCTTTTCTGCTGCATCAACGGCACGACGAACCCCCATGCAAAAACCAAGAACAGAAGCACGGATAGTTTTCATATAGAAGATGATAGCGAAAAAAAAGACTGCCCGCAATTGGACAGTCTTATATCTTAAGCAGTGCCATGGAAACGAAAACCGTCCCCAGGAAACTTCATTTTACTACTTGTTGTGAGGCTTTACGTGGTATGCCCATTCACCAGGCTGCCAGTTGCGGCGTGCAACAGCGATAAATCCTGAGCTGATGAACATTGAAGAATAACATCCAGAGATGAGACCCACTGTAAGAACCTGTGCAAAGTCACGGATGCTTCCCGATGTGAATACGAGAAGGGCGATGGAAGCAAAGAGGGTTGTAACTGTTGTAATTACAGAGCGGCTCAATGTACCGGAAATTGCAGTATCAAGGATGTCCTTGAAGTTCTTTGTTTCAACAAGCCTGATGTTTTCACGAACACGGTCAAGGATAACGACGGTTGCGTTAATGGAATAACCGAAGATTGTGAGAACGGCAGCAAATGTTGTCGTTGAGAATTCAACCTGTGACCATGAGATGAATGCAAACATGATGAGACAGTCGTGAACGAGGGCGATGATGGCACCAACAGCGAAGTCCCAGTGGAATCTTATTGTTGCATAGAGCCAGATTGCAAGGAGGGTTACCAGGGCAAGGACAACTGACTTTGCAGCATTGCTTGACGAGAAGCTTGAACCAACGAAGTCTGTCTTAACGATGGCAATGTTTGTATCGCCAAAAGCTGCCTTGAGGGAACCTGTGATTCCCTTCTGAAGTGTTTCTACAGAACTGTCGTCACCCTTTTCGATCTTTGCACGAATCTGGAAGCTGCGGTTGGCAACGTCTCCAAGTTCCTTTACTGCAACATTCTGAGAAGCAAGGGCTGTGCGAACTTCTTCTACAGAAGCCGTGTTTGCAACGTCAGCCACATAAAGGCGAACAGGCACGTCATAGGAAAGGCGTGATGTAGATGCGCTGTCAGTGTAGATTCCGTACGAGTCTGCCGAAGCTGAACCTGTAACCTTTGCAGCTACACCGTCAATTCCATTGATTGCATTTGCCATGTCCTGAACCGTTGGGTTCTGGCCGAATGTAAATGTCTTTGTTTCGTTTTCTGCACCTGTTCCGGAAATAACCAGTTCAAGGGCAGTATTTGATGTTTCAACGCTTACGCTTGCTGAACCTGTGTATGTAAGCTCAATTGCAGCTGGTGCAATGCGAACTTCTTCAACAAGACCAGGAACGAAGTCAATGCCGAAGTTAATTCCCCGTGTGAAGATTCCTACAAGGCCAAAAACGATGATTACGGCACTTGCGATTGCACAGGCAGGAAATGCTTTGCTGAAATTCTTAACTGTTTTCATTATTTAATCCCCCAGCCGATGCTGATATTCTTTTTACCGATGACTTCAGTCTGGAAGTCGAACATGAGGCGAGAAACTACAAGTGCTGTAAATACTGTAGAAACTACACCGATTGCAAGGCTGACTGCAAATCCCTGAACTGCACCGGAACCAAGCTGAGACATGAACATGGCTGCAATGAATGTAGTGATGTTTGAGTCCATGATTGCCCAGAATGCGTTGTTGAAACCAGCATTCATTGAAGATGCCCTGTCCTTTCCAAGACGGCGTTCTTCCTTGATGCGTTCAAAGATGATTACGTTGGCATCAACAGCCATACCGATTGTAAGGATCATACCGGCAATTGTCGGAAGAGTGATTGTAAGGTTGAATGCCGAAAGAATCGAGAACATCATGTAGAGGTTGAGAACCTGTGCAACACATGCGTTTACACCTGCACCCTGATACCAGATGAGCATGAAGATCATGATTGCAACAAGACCGATGGCGATGGCCATGATACCCTGACGGATTGCCTTTTCACCAAGGGATGCACCGATAACCTGCTGGCTTTCAACTGAAAGAGGAACATCAAGCCATGCTGTCTGCAATACCTTGCGGAGGTTCTGTGCTTCCTGAATTCCAAAGCCTGTGATTGCAACGTGTCCGCCTGCAATGGCAGTCTGGATTCTTGCATTTGACTTAACCTTGTCGTCGCTGATGATACAAAGGTTCTTGCCAACGTTTTCACCGGTGAACTTTGCAAAGATTTCTGCACCTTCACCATCGAGGGCAAAGTTAACCTGTGGCTTTCCCGTAAGGTCTTCCTGTCCAACTTCTGCAGACTTGATGTGCTTACCGTCAAGGGCGATTTCTTTCTTTACTACAAGGTAACCAACCCTCTGGTCGAGGCCGTATGCATCTGTTGTGTAGTATCCCATTACTTCACAGTCGGCAGGAATTACAGAAGGATCAATAAGGCGGCCCTTGCTATCGAATGTGCTGTCCATGTGGTTATAATAGTAAGCAGAGAATGCATCTGTTGCTGCATCATCAACAAGGCGGAAGTTAAGGATACCGCGACCCTGGATGATGGAATTGATCTGGTCAGCTTCTGCAGAACCTGGAAGTTCAATGTAGATGCGGTCTTCACCCTGCTGCCTGATTGTTGGAGAAGAAAGACCAAAGCGGTCGATGCGGCTTGTAAGTGTTTCCACAGCCTGTGCCATTGCTTCCGTCTTAAGTGTTTCCTCAACAAAAGCGGCGTCTCCCTGATTTGCGATTACTGCATCAAGATCAGCCTTTACGATAACGTTCATACCGCCTGAAAGGTCAAGACCAAGCTTTACTGAGTTCTTGTAGTAATCCTTTGTCTTGAGGATGTTCTTGCGGTAGATGCCTTCGATGAAATTCGTAAGTTCTGCCTTTGAAGAGAATGAATCAAGGGCATCCTTAAGCTTGAGTGGTTCAGAATACTTCTTTCCTTCAAGCTTGTAGTTCTTCTTGACCTGGTCCTTGAGCCACTTCTGGTTGTCAGAAACAAGAGTCTCAGGATCTGCCTTGAGGGCTGCAACCATGGTCTTTACTTCGCTTACTGCCTTGAAGCTTGAATAATCCTTGATGCTTTCAAGGGAACTCAGGGCAAGTGCCTGATCTTCTTTTGGTGTACGTGCATACCAGCTGATTGATGGCCACAGGAATGCAAAGCATACTGCGAGCACAGCAAGTATGAGCACAAGACGTGATTTTTTGCTCATTTATTTTTCCTCTGATTCAGAAGCTGCAGGTGTTTCTTCCTTTGCAGGTTCTGTTGTTGTTTCTTTTGCAGGTTCTGCTGCAGGTGTTTCCTTCTTCTTTCCAAAGAGGGACTTCTTTTCCTTTGGTTCTTCTGCAGCCGGCTTGTCTACGATAACTGTAGCAATTGCAGTCCTGTTGAATTCAATCTTTGTGTTGTCATCAACCTTTACGATTACTGTCTTTTCCTTTGTAGAAGAAATTGTTCCATGGATTCCACCGATTGTAACAACCTTGTCACCCTTCTTGAGGGCGTCGATCATCTTCTGTGTTTCCTTCTGCTTCTTGCTCTGAGGACGGATCATGAAGAAGTACATGATTCCCATGATGAGGACGAGTGGCATAAGCATACCGAATCCGCCACCAGCCATTGGAGCCTGCTGAGCTGCCTGCAACATAAGTGAATTAAACATATTAAATTCCCCTTAATTTTAAATAAATTTAGTGCTCTATAATATCATGAACCCGCAATTCTAGCAAGGATTTTGCGAATTCATGTCATTTCCCGGTCAGTCCCTGATGGCGTCAATGTTTGCCCTTCCCCCAGGTACGAAAGGAAGAACGTTTTCATCCGGCTTTATTTCAAGCTGAACAAAATGAGGCCCCTTTGTAAAGGCTTTGGCTGCCCAATCAGCATCATCGTTGGCGCTGACTGCATCGATGCCGAATCCTTCCGCAATCTTAAGGAGGTCAGGATTCCTGATGAATTCACTGGCGCTGAAGTTCCTTTCAAAAAGGTATTCCTGCTGCTGGTGAACCATTCCCAAGACGCCGTTCTTAAGGAGAACAACCGTTACGTTAAGCTGGTGGTCTGCCAGGGTAGCAAGTTCCTGGATGTTCATGAGGATGCTTCCATCCCCGGAAATGCAGACAATCCTCTTGTCAGGATTTGCAAGGGCTGCTCCTATGGCTGCAGGAAGACCGAATCCCATTGTTCCCAGGGAACCGCTTGTAAGGAACTGGCGTGCATGTTCAACAGGATAATACTGGGCGGCCCACATCTGGTGCTGGCCAACGTCCGTTGTAACGATGATGTCGCCTTCTGCAAGACCAGCCTTCCTTGCTTCCTCAGGAATCCTGCTGATGAAAAGGCGTGGATTAGGACACGATGCATCCTTTCCGCGGCCAAGCTCAAAGCTTTCGGTTTCCTTAAAGATTGCCTCAAGGGAAGAAACCCATTCCTTGCGGGCCTGGGCGCATTCATCCCCGGCAGATTCCTTAAGGGCACAAACCCTGTCGCAGATCATTGGAAGGGCAAGTTCCACATCATAGGCAAGGGATGTTGAAGTCTTCAGGATCTTGTTGATTTCTGCAGCGTCAATGTCAATGTGGAGGATATCTGCTTCCGGACAGAACTTTGCAATTACGCCTGTTGCGCGGTCATCAAAGCGAACCCCAAGTGCAAGGACCAGATCTGCATCATGCATGGCCTTGTTTGCAGCAAAGGAACCGTGCATTCCCACCATGCCAAAGTTATTCCTGTTTGAACGGGGGGCAGCCCCTATTCCCATGAGGGAAGTAACATAGGCAACGTCAACCATTCCCATGAGGGAAGCCAGTGCCTTGTGGGTCTTTTCAGAATTGCATCCGCCACCGGCATAGATTACAGGCTTTCTTGAGGCAAGAAGTTTTTCTGCCATGGTGTTTATAATAGAAGGAATCTGTGATTCTTCCGTGCAGAATTTTCCGGCAAGAACGCGTTCCTTGGCTTCCTGGGCAGTGCGGATCCTTGGCCAGTCTTCAAATTCTGCGCTCTTAAGCTGAACGTCGCGAGGCACGTCAATGAGGACAGGACCCGGGCGACCGGAAACGGCGATTTCAAATGCAAGAGGAATGGCCGTCAGAAGTTCTTCCGGAGTCTTAACCATCATGCTGTGCTTTGTTATTGGAAATGAAAGGCCGAAAGTATCCGCCTCCTGGAAGGCATCGGTTCCGATCATTGTTGTGTTTACCTGACCTGTGAATGCTACAATCGGAATGGAATCGCATTTTGCATCTGCAATTGCCGTAAGAAGGTTCATTGCGCCAGGGCCTGATGTAGCCATGCAGACGGCAGGAATTCCAGTGGAACGTGTCATCCCCTGGGCTATGAAACCGGCTGCCTGTTCCTGGCGGACAAGAATGTGCTTTATGGAACTTTTGTTCAATTCATCATATAATGGAAGAATCTGGCCACCGGGGATTCCGGCAACAGTCTTTACGCCTTCCATTTCAAGAAGTTTTAAAATAATCTGAGAACCTGTAGCTTTTATCATTCCGTGAGTTTATAGGTATTATTGAAAATTTTCAACAGAATTTTAGGAACCTTGGGAACAATGACCTAAATTCGACTTTTATCGATTAGAATATGCCTGCATCAAATATTTTATGGAACAAAATCCACTTTATGCCGAAAATCGACTATTCTCTACTATACTTTGCCCATGGATTTTTGGCCACGAGTAAAAGATACGGCAGAAAAACGTGACATAAACCGAAAGACCCTGTCCGTACAAAGCGGAGTTCCAAAAACGACAATCGACAAGGGCATTGAAACCAACTCCGAAGTAAAGCTTTCCACTGCATACAAGATTGCCCATTCCCTGGACGTATCCCTGGATTTTCTTGCAGGACAGGCTTCAGCCCCGGAACGCAGGGAAATATCCGACATCAACCGGCGCCTTGAACTTGAGAAAAAGTACCACGACCACATTCTGGCCCTGGAATCACTGGACGAAAAGGAACGGGCCTTTGTCATGGAGCGCATCCAGGCCCTCATGGACGCCCTGGCCCAGGCAAAGGTGTAGTGCATTCCCAAATAATTCCCTCTGTGGTATGATTTTACCATGTCACTCAACTGTAACGAGATCAACGCAATTCTTTCGGAACTCAGCCTTGAAGGTGCCTTCATACAGGAAATAATTCAGCCTGGCTTTGACACCCTCTGCTTCCGCGCCATAAACAAGGGAAACCTTGAAAACATACTCATCTGCACTTCACCACAGGCAACACGCATAAACCTTACGGACTATAAGCCTCCCAAAAATTCAAAGCCCCTAAGGTTCAACGAATTCCTTAAGTCCCGGGTGCAGGGCATGAGGATCAATTCCATAGTTCAGCTTGGCCTTGACCGCATAGTGCGCCTTGACGTTTCCACATGGAAGGAACGCCTCTTTGTCTACGCAAGGCTGTGGTCCAATGCGGCAAACGTAATCGTCACAGATGAAAACGGAACGATCCTTGACTGCATGTTCCGCAGGCCAAAAAAGGGTGAGGTTACAGGCGGCACATTCATTCCGGAAGAAAAGGAAGTTACGGAAGAAGAACGGACCACTGCCCTTGAAAGATTCCCCGTCAGGGATTTTTCCGATGCTGAATTCACGGAAGAACAGAAGGCCCTTTCATTCAACAAGAAAATCGACATCTACTACAGCGAGCATGCAAAGATTCTTTCCCGCGACAGCCTTCTTGAACAGGCCGAAAAATGGTACAACGTGCGCCACAGCAAGATGGAAGCTGCCCTGGAAAAGCTCCTTGAAAAAAAGGAACAGTTTGAGAATGCGGGAAGCCTTAAGCATACGGGGGACCTGATTCTTGCCTACGGAAACCAGGCGGAAGGAAACCTGCTTACCTGCATGGACTACGACACGGGCAAGGAAGTTCACATCCGCATTGATTCAAAGAAAAGCGTCCACGAAAATGCGGCGGCATACTACGAGCAGTACAAGAAATCCGTCTCAGGCCTGGAAGCCCTTGAACACGACATCGAGCTTTCCAGAAAAGCCATTGCCCAGCTGGATGCAGAATACGCAAAGATCAGGGAACAGAAGAACGTCCTCAAGATAGAACAGATGCTGCGCCACGACACACAGCCCAAGCAGCAGACGGAGAAGAACCATCCTGGCCTTCACTACGAAATCCAGGGATGGACTGTCATGGTCGGAAGAACTGCCAATGAAAACGATGAGCTTCTGAGGCACTTCGTAAAGGGGCAGGACATGTGGCTTCACACCAGGGACTATGCAGGAGGATACGTATTCATAAAGGGAAAGAAGGACAAGACGGTTCCCCTGGAAATTCTCCTTTATGCAGGAACCCTTGCAGTCTGGCATTCCAAGGGACGAAAGAACATGCAGGCAGACCTTTACTACACCCAGGTCAAATACCTTCGCCGGGCAAAGAACGGACCAAAGGGACTGGTCCTCCCGACAAATGAAAAAAACCTTTTTGTAAAGGTGGAAGAATCACGCCTGCGTAAACTTGACGAATACCTTGTAAGCTGAAGGAAGTCCTTATGAAGAAAAATATAGAATCGATTTCAATAAATGGAATGGGTGTGGCAAAGGCCTATCTTACGGTTTTTACCCACCCTGCTTCCCTGCCTGCCATCCTTTCATTCATCGGGGCTGTAGCATGGAAATTCTTCATCTTTCAGTACCTTGAAAAAATCCATATCCGCCGGGTGAAAATTACACTGGCAGACCACAAGCTTGACTTGACCATTCCTTTCCGCGAGGACACGGCAAAAACATACCTGGACTTCATAAACTTCTGGATCAGGCCCCTTTCACTGGCAGTGGAAAAATTTGGCTGGCATAAGGGCGCCCTGATTTCCCGCAGGTTCATAAAAAAAATCGCCTTTGCATACAACGAAGCATACAGGGTGTATTCAAAAAACATTACGACCACGTCGCGACCAAAGGCCACCACAAGAACAGTCCGCAACATCCAGAGGGCAGACCCCCACTACTGCTGCGTACCAAGCCTGCACATCGTCATAGTCCTGCTGGTGATTTTTTTCTGGCGTAAGAATTTTGCAGCTGAAAACTATACCCAGGCAGAAATGGAAAAATGGAACAGGGAGCTTTACGACCGTGGATTAAGCATTGCCAAATCCGTGCTCTACATGAAGCAGCACAGCGTAAACTGCATTCCAGCCGCCATGTTCATGATTACCGTAACTGAAAGGGAACTTGTAACTCCGGAAGACATCTACAAGTTCATCGACGAAATATTCAAGGATTCAGAGGACATAAAGCCGGAGGACAGAAATGCCATCCAGCAGCACATCAGGGAAACATATTCCCAATACCTTGAAAAATATGAAGGATCTGAAGAATCAGACAGGGACTGGGCCAACCTGATTCTCCAATGGATAAGGGACTACAAGCCCTATTCCTGCAACTAGCTTGAAATTGCAGTTTTTTCCCTGCGGCTTCCCATGGCTTCGCGGATTATGATGCAGCCAAGGATGATAAGGCCGCCAACCACTGACAGGAGCCCCGGAACCTCGCCTGCAAAGGCCATCACCCAAACCGGATTCATCAGCGGCTCGATCATGGTGATGATGCTTGCACCAAGAGCAGTAACGCTTCCAATTCCCCTTGCAAAGAAAATGTTTGCCACTGCCATCTGGACAATGCCCAGGGCAAAAATGAAGGCAAGGCTGGTCCAGTCGCCCCACTCAATTCCCTGTGAAAAATAGAAGGGAATGCATGCCACTGCGGTAATCAGGTGAGCCAGCATGAATGACGAGGCGGAACCTGCACTGCGCTGCTTTCGCATGAAGATCGTTGTGAATGCAAAGCAAACCCCGGAAAGGGCTGCAAGAATGTTCCCCAGCAGGCGTCCTGCCTCAAGGTCACTGTAGAAAAACAGGAGAACCCCTGCGAGAACTCCGGCAACGGTAAGGTAGTCGGAAGCCCTGTTTTTTTCGCCGAGAATTGCAGGCCCAAAGAGAATCACGTAAATCGGGTATGAATACTGAAGCAGGACGGCATTGGCAGAAGTAGTCATCTTGTTTGCAAGGCAAAAGAGGATCATGGTGCCGCTGTAAGAAATCCCCCCAAGCCACAGGTACAGGGTTGAAGAAGCGGAAACCTTTCCTTCCCCATCCCTTACGGCAAAGGACGGAAACTTCCTGTAATAGGCCATGAAAGTGACAAAGGCGATGAGGCTCCTTAAGCCGGCAATCGTAAATGATGAAGCATTTACCTTCTTTATGAATATTCCCGCCGTGCTCCAGAAAAGTCCGCACAGGGCAAGGGAAACAACTCCGCTAAACTTGTTCATGATGTGGGTAAAAATACTACTATTTGATAAAAAATTCCATACTGGAGGTGGCCTTTTCCTTTGCGTAAATTCACTTGACTTCAATGGCAAAATAGGATAAATTGTAAATATCAGCAATGGCGCTGGAAATAGTAGGAGATACTGTTTCCAGCGCCTTTTTTTTGTTTAAAGCATTTTCTTTTTGGGGGTTACATTATGAAAGAAAACTGTTCCTACATCCAGACAATTCAGCCTTTTCTCATGCTGAACACGGAAAAAAGCGCATTCCATTCTTCCAAGGAGGAATCAAATGCAGAATTCTTCGGATTCAAGGGAAAGCCCCAGAAGAACAATGACTATGCCCATGTGACATTCCTTCCTGACGGATGTTCTTCCCTGATTTTCTGCTATTCAAAGCACAGCTTCAGTTCCTTTGCAGTAGTTACAAACTCGGAAAGCGTACTATTCAAGATTGAAAAAAACACGGAATACTTCCAGGTAAAATACCAGCCGGGACAGAACCCATTCCTTACAAACGAAGACGTTAAGAAAGCCGGCAACAAGATCATTCCCCTTGAGGAACTTCCAG
This sequence comes from Treponema sp., assembly GCA_024400955.1. Taxonomy (GTDB): domain Bacteria; phylum Spirochaetota; class Spirochaetia; order Treponematales; family Treponemataceae; genus Treponema_D. The sequence goes on along the minus strand of JAKSLY010000003.1, from coordinate 33,716 downwards.
GAACGGAACTCCTCTGCCTTGCCATGAAAGCCGCAGATTCCTTCGAAAGAAGAAAGGAATCCTTCTGCAAGATCATGGAAAGCTCAAAGCACGAAAACGAGGCCTCAACCCTTTCCCTCTTCCGCCAGCTCATGCAGATTGTTGTCCAGAAGAACGGGCTCATCAAGATCAGCGAACTGGAAAAGCTTTCGGGATATTCAGCAAGATACATCAACCACCTTTTCGAAACCTACTGCGGAATCAGCGCAAAGCATTTTTCAAACATCGTAAAATTCCAGCTTGTGCTTGGGGAAATCAACGGAAGCCAGGCTTCGTTCTCAAAGATTGCATCAAACTGGAAGTTCTACGACCAGAGCCACTTCATCCATGAATTCAAGTCTTACACCGGCCTTACTCCGGGAGACTACAACACCATGTTCGGAATGGCCGTGTGACATAACCGTCCTGATGCTGTATAATGGAGCCAGTAAAAAATGAAGTTCCATAATGCAGCGTCAGTTTCAGTTTTAATTTTCATCCTCTCCCTTTTTTCCTGCAAGTCTGCAAACATAAACCCGTTACCTTCCACCAGGCCCACCCTTAGGATGGTTTTTGCAGGAGACATAATGTGCCACAAGGAAAATGCAGACACACCCATTGACCAGATCTACAGGGAAATTGAAGGGGACCTCCAGGTTGCTGACTTATGCTTTGCAAATTTTGAATGCCCCGTAATCCCATCCAGGGACTACAGCTTTTACCCAACCTTCAGTACAAAGCCTGAATATGCACAGGCAGCCATCGACGCAGGATTCAACGTGTTCAGCCTGGCAAACAACCACATCAACGACTTTCGCGCGGAAGGAATTATCGAGACAAAAAAATGGTTTGACTCGGTGGAAGGCATATACACAAACGGAATAAAGGAAGTTCCTGGAAGCCAGATTGAATTCACCCTCATGGAAAAAAATGGATTCCGAATACTTTTTGCCGCCGTAACGGAAGTCCTGAATTTCAAGACCCAGACTGACATGTTCAACGTAATCCAGGGAACGGAAGAAGCGCGCTCAGAATTTCTTTCCCTGATAAAATCCAGAAAGGAACAATCAGGATGCAACCTGCTTGTCATTGGATTTCACACCGCAGAAGAAGAATATGAACTTTCCATTGATGAAACCAGCAAAAAATTTTACCATGACATGATGGAAGCCGGCACCGACATCCTCTGGATAAACCATCCCCATGTATCAAAAAACTGGGAGGCAATGATGGATTCAAGGGGGCAATGCCGTGGCATGATTTTCTATTCCGTGGGTAACACCATAAGCGGACAGCGCAGGAAATACAATTTTGCAAATCCAGCACTCCCCAGGGAATACACGGGAGACAGCTTTCTGTTTACCGTCAATGCCACCATGGAACCAGACGGAACAGTGAGCTTCACCATCGAACCGCAGCTTATTACGACATGCATTACGGAAAGCAACTGGTTCGTGATAAAAAAATTCAACGACGGTTTCATCCAGTCATTGAAGAATCAGGGAAGAACAAAAGAAGCCCAGTATTTTTCAGAAAGGAAGAAACTGATGGAAAAAATAATAGGAATTGAAAAATGGCAATAAACTACAAGCAGCTTCCTGTCTACGCACAGAAAGAACTCATACTGGAAAAGCTCAGGGAAAACCAGGTCATCGTTGTACAAAGTCCAACAGGCTCAGGAAAGACAACCCAGATTCCCGTGATCCTTCATGAGGCAGGCTACAGCGACAACGGTGTCATAGCCGTAACACAGCCGCGCAGAATCGCAGCCCTCAGTGTAAGCGAATTCATCTCAAAACAGCTTAAGACAAAATACCCGGGACTTGTCGGATACAAGATGAGGTTCGAGGACAAGACCGACTACACCACAAAGATCAAGATCATGACTGACGGAATCCTCCTGCAGGAAATGAAGCTTGACCCATACATGACAAAGTATTCCGTTGTCATGGTTGACGAAGCCCATGAACGAAGCCTTAACATTGACTTTGTACTGGGACTCTTAAAGCGTGTACTCGAAGCGCGTCCTGACTTCAAGGTGATAGTAAGTTCTGCAACAATGAATGCGGAGAGTTTCTCCACCTACTTTGGCGGATGTCCCATCGTGTCAATTGAAACTCAGACATTCCCTGTTGCAATGATATATGATCCTCCCCTCATTGCCGCAACCACCGCAACGGAAAGCGGTACGGAAGCCCTTCTTTCAAAAATCGAGCATACCATCGAGAGGGTTCTTGACAACAAGGAAGACGGGGACATTCTCGTGTTCCTCCCGGGAGAAAAAATCATCAAGGACTGCATGCAGCGCCTTTACAACGCCCAGTTCCACAGCAAGATCCACATTGTTCCCCTTTACGGAAGACTTCCAAAGGAAGAGCAGGAAAAGGTCTTTGACAAGGCTCCCTTCGGCAAGAAGAAGGTTGTACTCAGCACAAACATTGCAGAAACGTCGGTTACAATCAACGGAATCACAACAGTAATCGATTCAGGACTTGCAAAGCTTAACTTCTACAGTCCACGCACCTTTACCTCAAGCCTCAACGAAACGCCAGTCAGCCGTGCAAGCTGCAACCAGCGCCGCGGAAGGGCCGGCCGCACCTGCGAGGGAACATGTTACCGACTCTTTTCAAGAAAGGATTTTGATTCCCGCCCGGAATACACAACGGAAGAAATATACAGGACTGACCTGAGCGAAGTAGTCCTCCGCATGGCGGAACTTGGCATCACGGAATTTGACAAATTTGACTTCATCTCTCCGCCGGCAAGGGAAGGTCTTGCAGGAGCCGTAAACACCCTTAACATGCTCCACGCCCTTGAAAGTGACGGAACCCTTACAGGCACGGGAAAACTCATGGTTGAATTCCCCCTTGAACCGCGCATCTCAAGAATCATCGTCGAAAGCCTCATGCGCTATCCTGACGTCCTTGATGAAGTTCTTGTTGCAGCATCATTCCTGAGCGCACAAAGTCCATTCGTTCTTCCTGTAGGACAGGAAATGGATGCACGCCAGGCCCACCACGCATTCCGCGACATTCAGGGAGACTTCGTTTCCTATGTCAAGCTTTTCAGGAAATACACGGAAAGCCCAAACAAGGAAAAATTCTGCAAGCACAGCTTCCTTGACGAAAAGGTCATGGCAGAAATCGTGAACATCAAGGAGCAGCTTGAAGAAATCGTCTCAAAGAAACTTCAGTTCCCCCTTACAGGCGGTGGAAGCATGGACAACTACCTGTGCTGCATTGCAGCCGGCATGATCCAGTTTGTATGCATACGCGAAGGACGGGAAACATACAGAAGCCTTACCCAGGACAGGATTTCCATTCATCCGGGATCGTCCATGTTCAAGACAAACCCACTTTTTGTTGTTGCCGGAGAAATCGTGCGCACAAGCCGCATGTTTGCCATGAGCGTTTCCCCGCTTACAAAAAAGCTCCTGTCACAGATCGACCCCCAGCTTGAAAGACAGCTTACGGACTGCCGCGGTGCAAAATCCAAAAGCCTTACGGGCAACCTGGAATACAAGGGTTCCACCTTTGCAGAAGAAAAGGAAAAGGCAAAGAGCAAGGATAAAAAGTCAAGGAAGGAACTCAAGGCAGAGGAAAACACCATCAGCCTTGGCGGTTCAGCCTTTGAATATAAAAAAGTCAAGGGAAAGAAAACGGCCCAGCTCCCATGGAAGGAATTCAAGGCCGCCCTATGTGCCGAAAAGAACGAAAACCTTCTTGCACAGATTGCCGGCATGAAGGGATGCATCCTGATGAAGGGAGGCTTCAAGCTGCTTGATGGCGAGAAGATGGAAATCATCATGAAGGCTTCAAAAATCCTCAACCTGGAGCCGGTGGAAGAAAAGTCATGGTCACGCAAGATGAACATAAGCATTCACGAAGAAGGCGGACTTGATTCCCTCGTAAGGAACATATCCTTCATCATGCGCGTTACCGTTGCAAAAAAGGCATCAAAGGAACTGGGCTTCATCTGCCTGTTTACGGACGGCAACGGAACCTACTGGTTCAAGGTATCCAGGGGATTTGCAACTGCAATCAACGAAAGCATTTCGTCCCTGGAAAAACTCATGGATGATGCAAGGGAAAAGAACATTTCCGAAAGCCAGAAGGAAAACATCAACATGATATACAGGCTCCTTAACGGCATGTATGAATAGGGCATGTGGCTCCCAATAAAAAAAGGCAGCCGGCTGAAGTGCAGTTCCATAAGGAATCCTTCGAGCAGCTGCCTTACTTTTTTTTAATGTCCTTTTACATCAAGACCTGCTAGAATTTATATGTGCAGAAAATTCCAGTAGACCATGCATTGCGGTCTTCACCGTCAAATGCCTTTCTCTTTTCAAAGTTAAAGTAACCATCAAGAGAAAGGGCCTTGCTTACCATGTACTTAAGGGATGGACGTGCAGTTATGATATGTCCGCCGTCGTAATCATCTGTTGCAGAAGAATCATCCCATCTCTTGTCCCTTGAACCCTGGGCAAAGGAACCCCAAACCCTGAATTCAAACACCTCGTTAAATGGCAGGCTAAAGAGAGCCCCCGTATACCATGCTGGTGTATATTCATCATACTGGAAAAAGTTGACTCCAAGTTCCGGTCTGAGGGTGATCTTTGTGGAAGGAATTCCAAATGTAACTGCAACTCCAGTACCGTAAGCCTCGTCATCATCGACATCAGTAAACAGGGAATCCATTGCAAGGTAAACGTCCACTACAACATTGCCGGCCCCGATTGTTGCACCGGTATAGAAGTTTGCAGCTTCTTCAAAGGCACCTTCCATGGTTGCACCAAACTTAAGCCAGTCGCATGGGGCAAAGATTGCACCAAAGTTAATTGCAGGATCGCTTGTGTTAAATCCGTTTGGCAGGGCAGAACCAAGCTCAAGATAGAAGTCACCGTCAGTTACAAAGCGAACGCCAGCAGCCTTCTTTGCATACTTGTTTGCATAGTGAACAAATCCGACAACATCAGAAGTTCCTGGAGCATCTACGCTGTACTGATAGCGTCCCGTGGCTTCAGAAGAAGTCTGTCCAAAGACACCGCCACGTTCATCATAAGAAGTGCTGAACCCACCCTGAACGTTATGGGCATCGGCATCCCAAATCCATGCTCCGTATCCAGGAGCCGGACAAGAACCCCAGTTAAGCTTTGTACCAACACCAAGATCAAAATTCTTGTTCAGATGGCAGAAGAAGTTCACGTAGTAGGAATCCTGAAGGGCATTGGTCGTATTGACTGCATTGCTGTATTTACCGCCGATAAATTTATTGGTGTTCTTTCCTGTACTGCAGCCGCTATTGTTATAGCCTGCATGAAGTGCAAGGGGATTCCTGTTTGTAGTTCCCCAGACAAAATTGTCAACATCACCTTCATTATCATAGTTTGCAAGAAAGCTCCAGCTGAGCATCCCTTCAACAGTAACGTTACCCCTGTTCACTCTTGCCTGAAGGGTATCAGTAAGACCAAAATACTGCGTCTTTCCATCAAAAGGATTTCCAAATCCAGTCCAGGCAGTATTCTTCATGCCTGACTTTTCCATAACCTGAGCAAAGGCAGAGACAGTTGCAAATGCCACAGCACAAATTACAGTAATAATCTTTTTCATTATTTGCCTCCAAAAACGGCTAATTTTCTCATTTTCCGGATAAAAAGACAATAGATTGAAGTTTTTATGCGCAACACATTGAAAAGTAGGCGAACATTGATTAAATTGGAGGTATGAAAAGATCATTACTTTATCTTACAGCAGCTGCAGCAGCAATCTTGATTTCATCCTGTGCCTCAGCCCCTAAACAGGAAGCACAGGTTACGCCGGCAGATTCCGGGACAGAACAGGTAACGCAGGCATCCGAGCAAAAGGATCTTGTTCCAGATTCATCGAGCCTAAGAAAAGTTCCATGCATAAACAATTCAGTTCCCCAGGGATCCCTTGTTCTTCTTGACGGTTTTGAGGAAGAACTGTACTGGGCCGCAGACGGAGAATATAAGACCGATGACTATTCATCATACGTTCAGATTTCGGAAGAATGGGCATCATACGGAAGCAACAGCCTTCAGGTTGAACTGAATCCGGTTCCACAGAAATCCTTCGCATCCTTCTCATGCGAATCCCTCATAACAAAAAACTGGGCCAATGCTGAATTCATCATCTGCGACATAAACAACACGACGCAGAATCCCCTTTACGTAATTGCAGAAGTCCAGGGCGGAAGGGAACACAATGTATCGGTTACAAAGGAAGTAGCCATAGGAATCGGAGTAAACACAAACGTATGCTTTGACCTGAGACACCAGGTAAAGGACGCATCCGGAATGGAAATCCCAGGCATCCAGGACGATGACAACATAAGAACCGTAACCTTCAGGATTGCAGGCAAGTCTTGCGCCGGAACGGTTTTCTTTGACAACATAAACATTTCCGGCAAGGACCTTTAGGCACTCTGCCAGTGCATCCGGACAGGCAGATGGAACACAGACCACCAATCGTCATAACTGGGCAGGCCTGACGCTTCCATCTTCCTGCTGCCTACTGTGAATCAGGAATCCTGACCAGAACCACGGTCTTCTGTTCAATGTCGGAAATTCCATCCGCCTGAATCTTGCATGGAACCAGGGTAACCATATTGTCCCTTGCATCCCCCTCCTCTTCCACCCTGTAGAAGTTGTAGAGGAATTTGTGGGTCTTTTCAGAAAGAGGCCTGAACTGCATGAACCTCTGGCCGCCAATGGTGGTGCAGGTATACATTCCTTCCTCAAAGGAAGCTTCGCCGCTAAGAATGTACTTGCCGTTAAGGAATTTTATGGTGTTGCCGTCAGATGTCTTCCATGCATGGACCTTTTCAAATTCAGCAGAAAAATCCTCCGTCTTTTCCAGTCCCTTGATCTGCTTGATGTATGCGGTCTGGTTTGTCTTCTTGTAATCCCCATCCCACATGGTGCTCTCGCTGATGATCATGCGCACGTCATCCTGAAGCCGCACATGAACCTCATCAGTGCTCTTGAGTGAAATGTCGATGCGTCTCTTTAGGTTTTCAATTTCCTGATTGGTCGTGGAAAGATATATTCCGTTTCTTCGGATGTTGCTGTGAGCCCATTTATAGACTTCTTCCGTGTCATCCTTAAGGAAGATGATTTCACCTGCATTGTAGTCAAAGAAAAGATATCTGGTACCGCCAGTACTGTCGTTCATGTACCAAAGGCCATTGAGGAATCCTGCAAAAGTTGCCACGGTTCCATCCTGAATTCGTGCAAGTTCCTTTGCTGCAATGCGGCTTCCCCTTACACGAATGCTCTTTGTCTGAACGTACCGTCTTTCTGCATCACTCCATTCATACTGAACCTGCAGCTGGTCATTGCTGTTGGGATTTTCCGTGTCTGAAGTATAAACCCAGATTGGAAAGCTTGCACCGTTGGCATTGGACCTTTCATAGGCATCATAGCGGTCAACCTGCTGAATGAAGATCGTTCCGTCCCCACGCAGGTCTGCAATGGACCTGATGGAAAACCTGTCGTTACGGTTTGAAATGAAGAAGGCCTGAAGAATTGAATCCCCATTGTCTGCAAAACCCTGGAAAACAAGAGCCGTCCTATGCTCACCGGTAAGATCCATTCCGGTGTAGGAAAAAGTCTGGCTCTGGCTGATGCCGGTTTCCAGAAGTCCCTTTCGCTCATAGGCTGACTTCTTCTGGTTATACAATCCTACAAGAAGAAAGATGTTGGGGCTGGAAAGAGTCTTCACGGCGTTAATCTGGTCATCAAAACCGTCACCGTCAAAATCCATGCTGACAATGCTTATGAGTGTCTCATCAGGCCTAAGCTGAACAAGGGAAACAAGGCCCGAATCCTCTTCTTCCATGGAGACTTCGGAATTATTCTGCGCAGCTTCCGAATTGGACTGAAGGACAACAACAGAAGACTCTACGCTTTTATCAGAACTTTTTTTAATGAATTTATTTGAAATGAACACCACTGCCACTGCGGCAAAAGCCACAATTAGCAGTGCCAAGGTAATTTTCTTTTTCATCAGAACATTTTACATGTTCTTGCATTGATTTACAACAGACCCCTATGCCTCAAGGACTTCCTTAAGGATAGCAAGGCCCCTGTCAATGTCAGCCTTGGAAATGTTCAGCGGAGGAACAAAGCGAAGCACATCATCACCTGCCGTAGAAAAGAGGAGTCCCTTTGCAAGGCATGCCTTCTCGTATTCAACAGGATTTGACTTCACCTGAACTCCAACAACAAGCCCCATGCCGCGGACATCAACAACACACGGAAGGTTCCAGCCCCTGATGGTGTTACGGATGTAGTCGCCCTTTTCATTAACGGAATCCATGAATCCAGGCTTCGTAAGCTCGTCAAGAACCACATTTGCAGCAGCACAGGCCAATGGATTTCCACCAAATGTAGACTGATGGTCACCTGCAGCAAACACATTGCCCTTTCCGCGCCACATGCATGCACCCATTGGAACGCCACCGGCAATTGCCTTTGCAAGGGTAACGACTTCAGGTTCAACGCCATAAATGTCAGAGCACAAAAGGCTTCCGCATCTTCCCATGCCAGTCTGAACTTCATCACAAATAACAATGGCGCCGGCTTCACGGGCAGCCTTTGCACAAGCTAAAGCCCATTCCTTATCCAAAGGAAGAACACCGCCTTCACACTGAACAGGTTCAAACATTACAGCTGCAGTTGTTTCGTCAAAGGCAGTCTTCAATGCATCCAAGTCGTTTGGTTCAAGGTATTTGAATCCTTCAACATAAGGACCAAAGCATTCTGGATGGAACTTATCCTGTCCTGTAGCTGTTAAAGTTGTAAGAGGTCTTCCGTGGAATGACTTTTTAAGAGTAACGATAGTTCTTCTTTTTTCGCCACCATTGAGCCAGCCGTATTTTCTTGCAAGCTTAATGGCACACTCATTTGCTTCTGCCCCGGAATTTCCAAAGAACACGCCTTCAAAACCGGTTGCTTTCAGGAGCCTTGCAGCATATTCATTTCCGATGTCACTTGTAAAATAGTTGCAGATGTGAATCTGCTTCTTTGCCTGTGCTGCAACAGCCTTTACAAGAGACTTGTACCCGTGTCCCAGGCAGTTGACGGCAATGCCTGCAAGAAAGTCAACATACTGCTTGCCGTTTACATCCGTAAGAATGGAACCCTTGCCCTTGACAAAGGTAACATCAAAGGATCCGTAATTATTCAATATCTGTTTGTTTCCCATAAAAAACCTCAAATTACTCTTCCGCAGTTTACCAAGGCTGCGGCTGAATTGAAACTACCCCATAATAGCGACACGGATGTCGCGTCATCAGTTTCAAGCGTTGAATCCTGCGAGTTTCAATGTTTTTTGCAAAGCAAAAACAGACGCGGACTGCGGCTGAATTGAAACTCGGTTGTTGAAAAAGCCATGAATGGCTTTTTCAACTAATAGATCATTGTACCGATACCGCGGTCGCTGAACATTTCTATCAGCAGAGAATGTGGTACGCGTCCGTCAATGATATGTGTTCTTGGAACACCGCCATTACGTGCAAGAAGGCAGCATTCAATCTTAGGAATCATTCCACCGGAAATAATCCCCTCATCAAAATAATTCTGAACTTCTTCCAGGCGAATGCGCTGAATAAGGCTTGAAGGGTCATTCATGTCGCGCAGAACGCCAGGAACATTGGTAAGCTGAACGAATTTTTCAGCCTTCAATGCAATGGCAATTTTTGCGGCTGCCGTATCAGCATTAATATTGTAACGCACGTTTTCTTCAGTCTCGCTCAGTGCAATTGTCGAAACAACAGGAATGGCACCTTCGTTCAAAAGGCTCTGAATGATTTCCGGATTGATCTTCGTAACTTCACCAACAAAGCCAAGGTCAACCCCATCCTTCTCAAGCTTCTTTGCACGGATAAGGCCGCCATCAGTTCCGCTAAGTCCAACAGCCTTACCGCCCTGCTGAACCAGCATTCCAACAATGCCCTTGTTGAGCTTTCCGGCAAGAACCATCTGCACGATTTCCATTGTCTCTTCGTCCGTATACCTGAGGCCGTTGATGAACTTGGATTCCTTGCCAACCTTTTCAAGCATGGCATTGATTTCCGGACCGCCGCCATGAACAAGAACAACCTTGATTCCAATTGTATTAAGAAGAACAATGTCTTCCATTACAAAGCGCTTGAGGTCTTCGTTAAGCATTGCATTTCCGCCGTACTTGACAACGACAGTCTTGCCTACCCAATGCTTAAAGTATGGCAGAGCCTGAACAAGAACACTTGACCACTGGTTGCTGTCCAGTGGAGGATTTACATTACTTCTCATTTCATTAATCATTTCAGTTTCCCTCTAAAAATCTCTACAGGCTAGCTTCTGTAGTCACCGTTAATCTTCACGTAATCGTAGGTAAGATCGCATCCCCATGCAGTTCCCTCGGCATTTCCATCCTGAAGAACAACCTCGATTTCAACAGCTTCCTCCGCAAGAATCGATGTAGCCTTTTCTTCATCAAAGGAAAGACCTACGCCGTTATGAACAACCTCGATTCTTCCGCCACACTTGTCGCATCCATATACCTGGAACTTATCTTCTTCCGGAGTGTCAAAATATCTCTTTGAACCCTTCCTGCTGGAAAAATAAACGCATGCCTTGTCCGGGTCAAAGTCAAAGCCGCTGTAACCCATGGCACACATGATTCTTCCGCAGTTGGCATCACGGCCAAACATGGCAGCCTTAACAAGATTGGACTTGATGACAAACTTTGCAAGGCCACGTGCAGTTTCAACATCCTTTGCTCCCTTGACAGTGCATTCAACAAGATGGCTTGCACCTTCACCGTCGGCAGCAATCTTCATGGCCATCTGTGTGTTAAGAACATTCAATGCCTTAAGGAATGCATCAAAGTCGGCTCCCTCGCAAGTAATCTCTTCGTTACCTGCAAGACCGTTAGCCATGATCGTCAGCGTATCGTTTGTAGACATGTCGCCGTCAATGGAAACGCAGTTGTATGTACCCTTGACGGTTTCCTTCAATGCCTTGTTAAGCATGTCGGAAGAAATAGCGCAGTCAGTCGTAACAAAGGAAAGCATGGTACCCATGTTGATGTGAATCATTCCGCTTCCCTTGCACATGGCCCCAATATGAACAGTCTTTCCGCCAATCTCAGTCTCAACGGCACATTCCTTGTAATGGGTGTCAGTGGTCATGATGGCAACGCGTGCTTCCTTGTGCCCTTCAACGCTGAGCCCCGCCTTAAGGGTGTCAAAGTTCTCTTCAATCTTATCAACCGGAACATGCTGACCGATGATGCCGGTAGAACATACGATTACATTCTCAGGTGCAATGCCAAAACCCTTTGCTGTGAATTCGGCCATACGGAGTGCATTTTTATAACCTTCTTCACCTGTACATGCATTGGCAAAACAAACGTTGCAGATGGCAGCCTGCATCTTACCGCCTGCAATGTTCTTCATTGTAAGCTTAACGCATTCAGCCTTAACACGGTTGGTTGTAAAAATCCCGGCAGCATTGCACATAACCTGGCTGTAAACAAGGGCGGTATCATTGGTCTTTCTGGAAGCCTTCAGTCCGCAGTGAATTCCGTTAGCAGTGAAACCTTTTGGAGCACAAACTCCTCCGTCAATAAAATGCATAAATATACACTCCTTTTGCATAATTTTGCATAAATATACTGTTATTTTAATGTTTATGCAAGGGCGTTCGCGGGCAAAGCCCACGGCGGGCTTTACGTACTTCGCCGCCAACGCGGCTCATCCCTCCGCAAGCTCCGGGAGTTCCGTACTCCAATCCCTAACGCGTCATAATTTTTCAAATGTTCCCTTTTATAAAACAAATATATTCTATATAATACGTTCACTATGAAATCGATCATCAACATACTTACTCGTGCCTTTCTCACAGGTATTGCAATCGGCATCGGGGGAACCGTATTCCTCAGCTGTGAAAGCAAAGTGGTGGGAGCTTTCCTCTTCGGAACAGGACTCTTCACCATCCTCACCTTCGGCTTTTACCTTTACACCGGAAAAGTTGGATACATCGTGGAAAACAAACCAAAATACATTGGCGACGTTGCACTCATCTGGCTTGGTAACCTCATCGGAACCTTCGTCTTTGCAAAGCTCATACTCATGACACGCATAGCAGGAATCTCTGCAAAGGCCGCAGCCATGTGTGCAGTAAAGATGAACGACAGCCTGCCAAGCCTCTTCATCCTGGCAATCTTCTGCGGAATGCTCATGTTCATCGCGGCAGACGGCTACAAGAAGATCGACCACGAAACCGGAAGATGCCTTGCAATCTTCCTGCCAGTAATGGCATTCATTTTAAGCGGATTCGAGCACTGCATCGCCAACATGTTCTACTTCAGCCTTGCAAGCGCATGGACGGCAAAAAGCTTCGGCTACCTCATCATCATGTCCCTTGGAAACGCAGTGGGCGGAATGCTCATTCCACTGTGCAGAAAGGCAATGACAGACTAAAAGCAAAGCCATGGCAAGCATCTTAATAAAAGACACTACACGGGAACAGAGGGCAAAAATCGTCGCCGAATCCCTGGGCGACGACTACGAGCTTGGCTGCGGATACGAATCCACAGGAATAGACTACCAGCTGTACATCGACGGAAAGAAGGAACTCCGGGAACTTAACATGGAAGCAAACTGCGGCTTCGAAGTTGCATTCCCGGACGACAATCCACACTCCAGCTGCCTCAACTAATCCAGAAAGATCCGCCACAGGCGGATCCAATCAGTGTGTTCATCAACACACACTCAATCCCTATGACACAAAAAAAATGACCCCTCCAGCATGGGAAGGGTCACCGTTCTTTAATTCTTCAATTCACCATACCTTCAAACCGGCACATCGCCAATCAGAAAGTTGCAAGAGTCCTCTCAACACGGGCAACAGCGCGCTCCTTGCCAAGAATCCAGATGGAACCGATAAGCGGCGGAGAAACGCGGCTTCCGGTAACTGCCATGCGCACAGGCATCATAAAGTCACCAAGCTTGATACCAAGTTCTTCAGCATACTTCTTTGCAAGTTCCTCGGCAGCCTCATGCTCCATTCCAAAAATCTCTGCAACATAATCCTTTGCCTTGACAAGAACTTCCTTAGTCTTGGCCTCGTCAAGCTTTTTCGGAATGATGTTTTCCTTTGCAGGAACAGCAGGTTCTGTAAACAGAAAGTGAACCATCTCTGCAGCATCCGTAAGGAAGTGGAGCCTTTCCTTAATGAGAGGCATCAATGCCATAAGCTGCTTCTTGACTTCAGCACTGTCCATTCCCATGGCAGCATCAACGCAAACAGGCTCACCGTCTGCACCCAAAGCAACACCAGAATATTCAGGGCCAACCTTCGGCTTAGGCTGAGGATTGTCAGGATTAATCTCAAGGGTGGCATCACCAGTTCCCGTAATAAACGGAAGAACCCAGTTGTAAAGTTCCTCGTCAGAAAGGGCACGGATGTACTGGCCGTTGTACCATTCAAGCTTCTTGTAGTCAAAAACTGCAGGAGCCTTGTTCAGGTGTTCAAGGCGGAACTTCTGGCCAAGCTCTTCAAGGGTGTACATGTCTCGGCCGTCATCATAGGAACAGCCGAGAAGTGCAACGTAGTTCACGATGGCCTGTGGAAGGTAGCCGCGGGCACGGAACTCGTTCAATGATGTGGAACCATGGCGCTTGGAAAGCTTCTTGCCGTCGCTACCGTTAACCATAGGAAGGTGGCAGAACTCAGGATGCTCCCAGCCAAAGGAACGGTACATCTGAACATGGAGCGGAGTCGAAGGAATCCATTCCTGTGCACGCATAACATGGGAAACCTTCATCAGGTGGTCATCAACAATGTTAGCCAGGTGATATGTCGGGAACCCGTCGCTCTTAAGCAGAACAGGATCCGGAGAAATGTCCTCGTTCTTCCATACAATGTCGCCAAGAAGATGGTCTGCAAATTTCGTCTCACCCTCAAGAGGAACCTTAAGACGGATAACGTAAGGCTTGCCAGCTTCAAGGTTTGCCTTAACTTCTTCTTCAGTAAGGTGACGGCAGTTCCTGTCGTATCCAGGTGGAAGCTTGTTTTCAGTCTGAATCTTGCGGATGCGTTCAAGGCGTTCAGCATCACAGAAACAGTAGTAGGCCTCGCCGTTCTCAATAAGCTGCATGGCAAATTTCTTGTAAAGCTCAAAGCGTTCGCTCTGAACATAAGGACCGTATTCACCACCCTTGGAACCGCCTTCATCCCAGTCAATTCCAAGCCAGGCCATTGTATCGTAAAGATTCTGCACGTACTTCTCATCGTAGCGAGTGCGGTCAGTATCCTCAAGGCGGAGAATGAACTTGCCACCCTGTGAACGTGCATACAAATAGTTAAAAAGTGCAGTGCGAACACCACCAATATGCTGCATGCCAGTTGGCGATGGAGCATACCTAACCCTAACTTCAGACATAAAAAAACCTCTTTATAAAAATGTTAAAAAGTAAATCCAAAAACAAGCCGTCAGTATAAGCAAAGCAGATGCCAAGCATAAAAAACGGATAAAAAATTATACAGAAAAATTCAAAAACCTTCAATTATTATGTTCAGGCGGCCTTCACCAGCTACCGGGCGCAGCAGCCCCTGTTTGCCATGAATTCCATCAGCTCACCCGGACTTCCAGGGTTCGCCTCCCCCGGCTCATTGCTCCGCGGCCCGCCGCTACGCAACTGCTCCCTCCGGTCGCAGCCCTTCCACCCCGGCGCCCACTGACCCCATTCCCCATCACCCTAAACTTGTTTCTGTCATGCTGAACTTGTTAGCCTTCGGCGGCTTCGCTCAGCATCTCCTACACCAAAATTTTCCCCGCACGATTTTTCTTGACAAAACCGTTTTTTTTTTTACAATTTTCTGTTCTTTTTTTTCAGAACATTACTAACTCAAAGTGAACAGGAGAAAACTATGAAAACAAGAACAAGACTCGCATTCTTATTTTCCATCCTCGCTGCTGTAACCTTCATGACTGCATGCAGCTTCTTTTCATCATCAGATGATGACGATGACATTGCCGTAGTACCAGTTACTCTCGGCCAAGCCTTTACCTCAACAGGGACCATTGGCGCTGCTGAGACTGCAGCCAACGGTGACATTGTAAGAAAAGCTACAGACACAAACGGAGGCACCTATGAATTCCGCCAGAGTTCTTCACGTGCCATATATTCTGGAACATGGACATACACGGAAAGTGGAAAGACAGCCCCAACATTCTTTGGATATTTCTCCGGAGACATTGGTGGAAGCACATTATCTTTGACCCTTAAAATTTCCAAGGTTGCTGACTCAAGCGGAGCCCTTCTTCCAGTAAAGGAAGAAAAATCCTTCGCCTTCATAACAGCTGCAGATGGAACTTTTTCTGTAACAATCCCGGCTGTGGAAGTAACCAATGTTCCTCGTTCACTTAAGATTGAACAGCTTCCATGTGACAATGGCATTGCCCTTTGCGTAAAAAATTCCAACGGTACTCCTCTTGTTATTCCTCAATCAGAAAGGAATTCCTATGGTGGAAACAATCAATACCAGCTGGTTATGACGTCAGAAGGAAAAATTATTGCCCATTCAATTAATCCAACAAAATGGGTTTTCCCTTATGTAAATCCAAACCAGGCCATTACCCTTCATCTTAAACTGGAACTAGAACTAAATGACAGCAATAACTTAAAGAAAGAGGTAAAAGTTCTTGCATGGGACGAAATAACAATAACTCCATCTACTGGTCTTGGAAAAGTTTCCTATAGTGGCACCATCAGTCTCGAATACAGCAAAAATGGAGACCTCAAAGTTACAGCGACTTCTAGCTCCCTAAACAACTATCGGGGCGATTACTGGGGTGTGGTAACAGACTTTGCAATCGGAAAAGACTGGGAATCAATGGGGGCTTGGGTTAGCAACATGTACACAAGAAATGACCAGTTTGGCCAGACCCTTAATTTCTGGAAAACAAATACCTACCATCATAAGATTGCAGAAGAAGGTGTTTCCCAGGGATTCCTCGCACCTTATGTTGAATACACATATTCAGTATCAGATAGTGAACGATATACTTACAGACTTGAAAATGCAGGGTGTCTTGACGTAATTAAAGGTATATCCCTCGACAGCCTGGCTGCATACAAGCAATCCCAGGGATTCCCTCCTGTTTCCCTCACAAAAGAATTTGCAGATAAAATCTGTGCTGATACTGTCCTAAAATACGTTAAGAACAGCAGCGATTTCGAATCTACATACTGTCTGATCATATGCGACGAGTTGTCAACGGCCTTCAAAAATAAGCTAACCACTCCAACAAGATACCAGAATGAATTGGATTGTGGCTCCCTAGATTTCAGCTTACCGCCTACAGGTAGTTCTTCAAATCGTATAAATTTACGCATAGAGTATTCATCTTCTTCAGGCAAATACAATGTCTACATATTGAAAAAAAATGTAGTATACAAGAGTTCAAACTGCATAGATGTCTACGAAAACGTCGATTTTACAGATCTCTGATACTATACACAACTCACCCTGCGCCCTCTGGGCGCAGGGTTCCATCTCCATGAACTTAACTCCATCATGCAAAACTTGTTAGCCTTCAGCGGCTTCACACAGCATCTCCTACAAAAATACTGCTGACACTAATATCCATATAAGTTATAATATTACTGACAAATTTTCAGCACCAACAGCAGTCCTACCTGCAGCTTTTTCAATTTCTACCACCTGTCCTATACATTCAGGAGGCTTACATGCGCAAGATAAAATATATACCCATTCTGGTTCCACTGGTCTTAATTTTTGCATTCACTTCATGTTCACTTATAGTCTCATCCCATGAATCCCCATCGTCTTCTGTAACCGTAAACCTGCCATCAAGATCCAGGTTCATGACCTATCGCGCGGAAGAAGTCATCCAAACCGAAACTTCTCAAGGCACCAGTTCATCAAGCAGCAGTTCATCTTCCCAAACGACGGAAACATCCGGCTCCGAAAACTTCACGATCAAATACAACCTTATCCTTGCAACAGACGACGGAAAAACCTACGATAAGATAACCGGCCATGAAGAAGGTCCTGCAGTCTTTAAGGAAGTCCAGGAAGGAACCTACAAGATTTCCGTGCAGGCCCTGGATCCAAACGACAATATTTTCGCCACAGGCCAAAGCGAACTCTTCCAGGTAACCGGAGACAGGGAATCCATTGTAGACATACTTCTCTATCTCCTCAAATTCACCGTATCCTTCGATGCCAACGGCGGCTCCGGCTCACTGGAAAGCACCATCATAACAGGCACCAATCAGTTCATGGTTCCCTACATATTTGGAATTGAACCCCCGGCAGAATATGTATTCACCGGCTGGGCCCTCTCACCTTCCGCACAAGAACCAGACTACCTGCCAAACCAAATCATCACCCTTACAAAAGACATAACATTATATGCCCTGTGGTCAGACATCAACGCATCGGTAAGTTCCTTTGCAGAACTAAAATCCGCCATTGAATCAGGAAAACGGAACATCACCCTGTGCAATGACATCAACATAGACGAGGACTTCACCATCACCGCATCTGACAGTCTCCCTGTAAAAATAAACGGAGATTCAAGCTACCATATAACAGCATCAGGCAAAAACCTTTCCTTTACCTATGTGGAATTCAGTAACGGCTATTCAAATTCCGACGCCGGCGGAATGATTGAAATCACCGGATCTAGTTGGCTAACCCTCACAGAATGCACTTTTAACAACTGTAGCACATCAGGTGGAAGCTACACTTGCGGAGGAACCATTTACGTGGAAGATTCAAGCCTATACGTCAATGGCTGCTCTTTCACTTACTCCAGTGAAGAATTAAAGGCAGCAGAAAACGGAGGCTTCATATACATCGGGTCAGGAGCCGGCACCATAATCATAAGTGCATCAACATTCTCTGGAGGCTATGCCTCAAAAGGTGGAGCCATATACACGCTATCCAATGCAGACATAGGCGGATCTGGGGAATGGGAAGGATGTACATTCCAGAACAGCATCGCATCAAGCAATGGAGGTGCCATCTACGCAGGAAATGCATCAGCCATAGAAATAAATATACGAAACACATACTTTGATTCAAACAGTTCCACTGGGGATGAAAGTCATGACATATACAGCAACAAGGCAACCATTACAATCGACGAATACAGCCTTTCTTATGATATGGGTATTCGTAGGGAGAATATTGCATGTAAAAAGATAAATTGATCCCGTAATCCAAACCTTAATGCAAGTCCCCCGCTGTCCAGGGTTCGCCTCCCCCGGCTCATTGCTTCGCGGCCCGCCGCTACGCAACTGCTCCCTGCGGTCGCAGCCCTTCCCATCGGGTCTAGGTTCCCCATAAGGCAGCAGCAAATAAAAAAGGCACCCGTAAAATCCGGGCGCCCCATACACGTCATTTATTGCGGTTCCTCTTACCGTCCTCATCAAGGTCAAAGATATCCTCATTTACAACAAGGCCCCGCTTCTCCCGTTTCCTGCGCAGTTCCTCCTGCTCCTCACGGTATTCCACCAGCATGTCCATGTTGTCAAGCTCCCACTGGGAAAGCTTCATCCTCCTCATGAACTCGCGCTCAGGCTTCATCAGGTCAAAGAAAATCCTGAAAAGTCAATCACAACCACCCTTAAAAGGGTCTTCATGTTCTTTCGTTGTCAATTTGTCCATTGCAATATCATGGGCTTCCTGTTCACGAATATATTTCTGTACGGTACTTGTATTCAATCCTACTGTACTTACATAATATCCCTCAGCCAAAAAATGCCGGTTACCAAATTTATACTTTAAATTTGCGTGCCTGTCGAATATCATCAGTGAACTCTCTCCCTTTAGATGTCCCATAGATTGCGACACGCTGCATCCTGGCGGAACACTAACCAATATGTGGACATGTCCATCATTAGGTGTCCCTCCGGAATCTTCACTCCCTTGTAATTGCATGGCTGCGTAAGCATCTGCCCCATACCATCACGATATTGAGCATATATTATTTTCCTTCCAGTGAAACTGCCTTACAGTTTCACTGGGTCACGCCCCATAACGAAAAGGGCCGCGGAACACACGTCCGCGGCCCTTTTTTCCGGTTTAAAATAAAAAAGCCGGCAGTCACCTACTTTCCCTGTTATTTCCTTCTATAGAATATCGCCCCTTATCAATTTTAACCTGGCAAGAATTATTGCTTTCCCTTAGAGACGATATAACCGCAGATTAGCACCTTTGTCAATCAGTAACAATTGAACATGCTATCGCTGTGCCTATAATAGATAGAGGAATCCCAATTTCCAATGACAGTTTCAAGGTTTTGCACTTGCGTTCGTAGTTCTTCAATGATTTCGATTGCATCCTTTGCAGTTTCAATGTTTCTTTCAACTGATTGTTCAAGTCCTCTACAGATTGATTGGCATTCCCCAACTGTCTCTGTAAGTCTTCTATTTGTGTCCTCTGATTCAATGATTCGTTCTGTAAGCTGACTACATAATCTTCCAGTTTTGTAATATTTAACTGAATCGATTGTTGAGAATATGAAAATGACACAAAGCAAAATGCAAATAAAAATGTGGTTATTTTTTTTCCACATTAATACCCCTTTGCACGGTTTTTTACGCGCATAACATTATTTACATAGCGACCTTTTGAAGACGCATCCATAAATGACTTAAACTGTTGTGGTGACATGTTTTCAAACCTATACCATTTATTGCCCCCAACATAAAGGACATTACAAACCCCTGTCTTTGGGTCATAATTTACCTGCTTAATTGCTGTGGATGGAATGCTTGCTGATACTTCACCCTCATATTCATCCAATGAACCAGAAACAGCATCATCATCGATGAACAGGCCATTACTACCCTTTCCAAAATAACGTTTAGAGTTCATCAAGCCAACATCTATTTCTTTTCCCCTTTCCAGCTTTTTATCTATTCTATTGGTCTGGCCAGATTCCAACTGACCAAACACCTTATTGAAAAGTTTTTCCATTATCATACTTTATTAGTGTCACTACTAATTAATATAGAAGTTATGGAGGATTTAAATGTACAAGAAATACAATGTTAAAAACCAACATTTAGAACGTGTTGTGGTTATACCAGACCCAGATAAGGTTGAGGCTAGAACAAGAGCATTTATCCAATGGTGCAAGTTTAATAAATGCAAGGCAGACACGATGGCTTTGGCTATTTTAAGACAACCTAAAATGCACTTTCTAGCTAACTGTGAGCTGTTAATTGATACAGATGCTAAATGTAAAGGTAATGCCTTTGGCAAACCTTATTGTTACGCTTGGAAAGACGAATACTTTGAATTAATCAACAAGGCACGAAAGTTTTTCTGGAAATACATAGAGTCCAAAAGTTAAAAAAGTTAAGGCTACCTTTTTATCGGTAGCCTTTCTTGCATTATGCCTGTCCCCAACTTGAATTAACTGGCTGAACACCAGCTTGACCTTGTGGTACTGCACCTTGACCAGAAATCCTAGATTGAAGAACCTTATTTATAATCCCCTGCTTATCCCGGGAAGTTTCCATAGTGTTCATAGCAACAGATGGTGATGCATTAAGTTCTTGCAAAACGGAATCAATAATGTCGTCAGTTTTTCCCTTAGTATCATAATTAAAAGATAAGCCAGGACCCTTTTTATTATTCCCCTTATTCTTGCCAGATAATACTTCATCCAGCAAGTCAGAGTTTAATGCCCCTGCCTTAATCAAGTCCCTGATTATGCCTGACCACCCATTACCACTGCTTTCCGAATTAGCCGTATACCAAGCCGCAAAATCAGGATAACCTTGTGAATCAGCCTTATACCTCTGATAAGCCTTGAATAACGCATCAACTGCCATGGCCTTGTCATTGCTGTCCAATTCCTTGAATGCAGCATGTTGTTCAAAAACTGGAAGTAACTGTTGCATTGCATACTGAGCATCTGCCTCACCCTCAATTTCCTTCACGTTATTGTTGCTAAAGGCCTTGATTTCATCTGTGGTAAAATCCGCTTCAGAATCTGCAATCTTCTTGTTATACAAATCCATGGCTGAATATACCATCTGTGCATTACCAGAAGACAATCCAACCAACAGAACGGCTAAAGCCTTAATCTGGTCAAACAGGTAGTAAGAAAACTTACTTCTAGCACTATCATACTTATCTTGTGCATTACGAATCGAAGAATCGGTATTACGTTCTTCATCAATAAGAGTATCAATGCCACTGAATAAGTCTTTTAATTGACTTTCCTCTTCATCCGTAATAATGCCATCTTCAAGAAAACTACCGATTTTTGCAGTAATGTTCTGTGCAATGTCTAATTTATAAGCAGCATCAGTATCTGGAACACCATCCTTTATCCATTGCCCATAAGCATCGATACCTGCCTTAGTATTTGCTAAACTTTGATTTGCCAATTCACCAAAAGCAGGAACAAGTTGTTCATGTGCAGTCTGCTTTTCCAGTTGGCTTACAAGTGCCTGTCTTTGAATGGAAAGCTGAGCCTGTACATCACCAAACTCCTGCAATCTTTTTTTCAAGTCTGGGTCATCGGTTCCATTAATCCATTCCTCAGACTGTTGGATTTCATTGATTGCATTATCATTGGCTTTTATTGCACTTTCAACTTCCGACAATGAACCCTTCAAATCAGCCGTTGACATTCCAGTATTAGGATTGGATTTCAACTGTTTCAGATTTTCTTGCAAGTCTTTCTGAATGCTTAGATACTTTTGAAGCCTAGGATTGGCACGCTCTGCTTTATCTAATTCACGCTCCGCATTCTTTTTATCCAACTTAAGCGAAGAAAAACCAATGTATCCATCCTGGGTTCTGCCTCTATTAGAATCAACATTCTTTTGATTGCCCAGCAACTGTGTTTTAGCAGATACTTCCTTACCATTACTATTCAGATATTTCTTAAACTCTTCAATCGAATCCTTCAAGTCCATGTTTGCCGTATTCTTTTCTACAGGGCCTGACTTTCCTTCATTTGATGAAGAACCAGCTCCGACAGAAACCATTCCTGCCGCACCTTTTCCAAAACCAGATGTTTTTTCATCATCCGATAATGATGTTACATTCTTTCCCTGGTTCTGACGCTCCAATTCGCCAAGTTTAAAACTATATCTGTTCCATGTATCACTTCTTTTTCCATTAAGCCCTTTAGGCTTATTCAGGAAGAGTGGGTCACCAGCATAATCCATGAAATTATCATCATTGATTGAATCAAGAATCTTTTTTTGTTCTTGTGTTATCTTATCTGCCATTACTTATTTTCCTCTGTATTATTAGTTAATTTCTTATAAGCCTTATAAAGTTCATAAGATAAAGTTTTATCATCGGAATCATATTTCCCCTTGGCAATGTTTTTAATTAACTTAACCTTTTCATCATCACCCAGCCTGTTAAGCTGAATGGAAGACCATTTTCCAGTTTCCCTATTAACTTCTTCAAGAACTGCATTAATCGTATCCATGGGATACTTGTCTGGGTTCAATGTATCTAAGTCAAACAACCCCGATATAAAATGAAGGGCTTTTTCCATGCCGCCCATTTCAATGCTATTATCATATCCTTCAAGGTCTTCTACTTTTCCATAGTCACCAGAATCAACGGTTCCCTTTCCAAGTACCCTGCCTAACTTTTCAGCTATGTACGTTTTGGCTGCCGTCTTTCCACCCTTTTCTTTTGCAAATGCCTTTATGGCATCCCTTGGTTGTACTCCAGCAGGCTTTGAAGAAATGGCTTCAATGGCGGTCTCTATGTTTTTAAGGTTCTTTTCCGCAATAGATTTATCTGACAAAGGCCCCTTTCCGACATGGAAATTACTATTTTGAGCCATTTGCATAATCTTTCCTAAAACAGACTTGACAGGTTTTTTCTGGACTTCATTTTTTGAGGCTTCTTCAACAGCCTTTTTCGCACCTTTTTCAGCCGTCTTCATCATTTTTTGCATTCCACCACTTCCACCAGTTTTAGAAATTGCAGAAAGTCCTTTAAGCCCCATATCAGAAACCCTGGCGGCTTTCAGATACCAGGCTAAAAATGGAATGCCATCTGCTAACGCCCAAGATGCAGCTTCCTTGCCAGTATGCGACAAAGGACGTTTTTCCCCAGTAATGACCTTGTTTAATCTTGATTCATTTCTTTCCGTTTCAGTAGGTCCTGGAAGAATACGTTCAATGTTATCTTCCATATCAAGAAGCCCTAATGGATTTTCCCTGGCTTTATCTACAATCGTATCTGACATTGCACATTCCTACCTGAAGTTTGCTATTGGCTGATTTCCAGCTACATTATTTGTAACAATTGGCTGTGGGTTTCCATTTCCACCGTTTGCTAAACTTTGTGCTTTTTCCGCAAGTGCTCCCCAATCAATGTTACCCTTACTGTTACTATCAGATTTATTTTCCACCTTAACAGGTTCTGCATTCCCAGTAATTGGGTCTGCAGCTTTTTCAATTTTTGCTTCCTTCATTTCAGGTACTGCACTTGAACCAGCATTACTAACTCCACCATTATTTTGTGCTACCTGCCCCTGTTCCATGTTCCCTTTCTGACCTGACTGTGCAGTTCCACTAATTACTGAACTTGCAATTCCCGCTATTGCACCCATGAATCATTCTCCTTTTTTGAAATATAATGTGGCCAGAATAACTCCAGCCACATTAGCATCTTACGATAAACCACCTGCAATTTTACCAAGTGAACCACCGATGCCACTATCCGCTCCAGTAAGCAGTTTTTCAACAACATCCTGATTGTTATAAGCAGCATTAAATGTATTCTGCTTGTTAGCAACACTTTGACCATAAGCATTAGAAAGGTTACCTGCCTGTTGATTGTAGGTATTTGCCATTGTAGAATACTGATTGTTAAGGGCAGACATGTCTGCACCATACCTATTACCTGCGGCAGTAGTCATGGTACCGAAAATATTTCCCTGACCGTTGAGAACATTCCCATGTGTATTAAGGGCATTGTTATAATTGTTCTGAACCATGTTCTGTTGGTTTGCAAGACCCTGGTTATAGGAATTAATGACTGACCCACTTCCCATGGCAGCCGCCGCACCTTTTGACATGCCCATACTTCTGGCATTACCCTGGGCCACTGCACCTGCATTTGTGGCAGAATCAATGGCACCTTGCTGCGCCATCCTTAAACCATTTTGATATCCTTGATTTCCAGTATACTGTGCCGTATTTTTCTTATAGTCTTCCAGAGCCTTTGCATAATCTCTTGAATAGTTATTCACAGAGTTCATATAACTATCGCTGGTTTGATTTGCCTTTTGACCATAAGCATTCGTTTCAGCTTTAACATTGTTTACGAGGCTGTCATTGGCTGATTTTACATTATTCAGATAATTCTTTGATTCATTAACCGTATCGGTTCTCAAATCATCACGCAAATCACCCCATTTACTAGATGATGAAGATGAACCACTTATTAAACTAAGAGGATTAAGCACCCCTTTTGCAACTTTTCCAAAACTATTTCCCATTATTAAAGTCTCCCATTATCTTGCATAAACATTTGAAATGCGAACATACTCATTTTCATCACGAGGCAAAGTATCATAAAAGACATTCAGTGCGTCAGTTGCCAAAGCTGCAATATTACCTGCATCTGCCCCCTGCTTAATTTTATAATAGGTTGCCAGTTTATAAGCCATGAAGTTGTAATATACATTACTTGGAAAAAGTAATTCTGTATTATCAAATGCAGATTTAATCACGAAGTTGTCAAACAAAACGCCATATCCAGTCTTGTTGTCAACCTTAAGCACGCCAATGTATGTTTCATAATCTAAAACTGGAATCAACAGTTCATGATTACACCACACACCATCTGTAGTTTCATAATAGATGCTATTCTTAAAGGAATAGACTTTCTTGTTTATTAAACCATCTGCATAATCTTCAACCACACCCGTTTCAAGGTCGAAGCGTTTCAACACTCCTTCTCCATTACAGTAAAAGACAGCACAGTCAGTAAGACCATTAATCTGCCTTAATGGAAAATCTGGATTCCCATCAACCTTTACACGATGGATTTCAGTTCCATTAATTTTCTTAAAGACAATGAAACCATCATCATTGTATTCACTGTAATAAACTTTATTGTCAGCCTTAAAGCATGGCTTATCACTGTCTACAATACCGCCCTCAGAAAGAATGAAACCTTCTGTTCCAGGTTCTTCCTTATTGTTGACAATATCCTTTACAAAGTATTCATCTTCATTTTTATAGAATACACTGCTATTGCATACATCAAGTACTTCACCCTGAATGCCGTCCACCTTAACATCGTCTGAAGCATACGTGATTGAATCACGAACCGGGTAATAGCTGACTTCAATACTTTTAAGACTGTTATTACTGTTATAGATAATGATTTCATTCCCAACAATATCATAATAAGGGCCTTCAGAAATTGAAGTCTTTGATTTTCTATTTATTGGTCTTTTTGAAAAACCATCATTGTAGCAAATATAGTAAAGCTGATAAAAGTCACAAGGAAGTTCACAGCAATCTCCTTCAAAATCAAATGTTTCAAGAAATGCCTTATCCCCATGATTGATAATCTGCTGATACAAATCAGTCCATGCATTATCAAGAAAGACTATGTTTTCCTTCCAAGATATAAAATCACTGTTTTGCAAATCGGCAATCATCTGTGCCTGTTCAATCAAATCTTTTGCATTATACGTAATCATACAGTATTAGTGTTTAAAAACAAAAAAGCCCCAGTCCTTGGACTGGGGCTACAAACTATCAAGAAAGATAGTCGGGGCTTTTTCTACTTTTTAAGCAATACCGTTTGCACCGTGGAACAGACCTACACCACAAACAGAAGGGTTTGTTACAACAAACGAACCAAACATCTGGAGTGTTACATCCATAGCTGGACCATTTGAAGTTGCCTGACCTGGCTGAATGTTAAGGTAGTCATCAATGATAAGTCCGTAAGGAGTTTCTGTCTTACCTTCACCATCCATTTCCATAGGGTTCTGCTTACCTGCGGCATTTCCTTCTACACCGTCAGAAATCTTGTCTACATTTGTATATGACCAAAGTGCAACGTATTCTGAATCAAGAATGTAGAAGCGTCCTTCTGGACAGTATGGGTCATCAATAATGTTTTCAATGTAGTTTGTTGAGAAACTAGCAGAGAACTTATCGAAACCTACATTTGCTTCACGTTTAGCCTTTGTTGATGTCTGTGTGAAGTATGTATTTGTTGATTCGATTTCAGCGGCAAACTTGAGGAAGTCGGCATCATTCATAATGATAAGGTCAGCCTGTGAACCCTGTCTGCGACACTTCTGGAGAAGTTTCTGAACTGTAACGGACATCTTTTCATCAATTGCCGAAGCATCATAGAATGCACCAGCAAGGCGGTCTTTAGCAATAGAACGGTCTACACCAAAGAATGAAGTATTGAGGTTAGCACGCTTTGTTGGGAGCCATGCACCAAGTCCCACAGGGAGAAGAGGATTGGTTCCATCTACAGAACCTGCAAGACATACATAGTCCGTTGCAAGAACAGCAATGCTTGTACTAGGTGTAACATTTACACTGTTACCATCAATAGCATTTACTGTAAGTGTAACCTTTGGAGCGCCATTAAGGGCTGCTTTGACATCAAGCTGTGACCCAATGTCGATTGCCATAATAGCATAATCTGGAAGCGTAATGTCGATAGGTGTTGAAGCAACAAATGTTTCAGCAGGTGCCATACAGATTTCACCATAGCCAGAACCATATAATGCGGCTGCAAGTGTCTTACGGAATGATTCAGAAGCTGCAAACATCTTTGCACCAGCAATCTTCATGTATGCACCACGCTTTGTCTGTGAAGCCTGAACTTCCTTAGAGTTCATTGTATAAACACTGAAAAGCTGACCTGGCTCTACCGAAAACTCAACTGCCTTTGATACAGTTGCTGCATTTCCCTTAGCGATAAGGAAGTCGCCACCAACGGCACCACCACGTCCGTACATAGCAGAAAAGTTCTGTGTTTTACCTTCAACACGTTCCTTCTTAATCTTCTTCAAGACTGGTGAGTTACGGAACATCAAGTTCTCAACACCGTCTCTATAATAAACCTTGAGCATTGCCAAGATTGAAGCATTAGCACTAATTGCCATATGTAATTCTCCTATTTAATTTATTTATTACTTTATTAGTGTAAAAATTATGACTGCCTTTTGAGTTCTTCTTCAA
Organism: Treponema sp.; assembly: GCA_024400955.1. GTDB lineage: Bacteria > Spirochaetota > Spirochaetia > Treponematales > Treponemataceae > Treponema_D. The sequence continues at coordinate 6,431 of JAKSLY010000003.1, read as the reverse complement.
ATGCAGCTACCTCTTCTGGGTCATCTTCCTCAGCTTCTTCGTCTTCTGGAAGGTCATCTTCAGTTGAAGCAACAACTTCTTCTTCAGTCGCTTCACCTTCATCTTCGACTTCAACAACCGTTTCTCCATCTTCAGTCTGCTTAACTTCTATTTCCGCATCCTCTGGAAGGCCAAGCCCACGTTTAATTGCTTCAAGCTGATTGCCAACCTCTTCAATGAGTTTTTCGACATAAGTATCCATGTCTACCTTATCACCTTCATACTCATCGTATTTATCAAAAGCGGAACGAACAATGTCAAAATCATCACCTTCAAGAACAGACAGTTCCTTATTATACGGACGAAGTTTTTCACCATACTTGGAATCAAAATCTGCAAAACGTGCATTTCTTTCCTCTTCCGCAATGTATTCCTTGGTCGGATTGATTATTTCGTCATACAAAGTTGATTCTAAAGAATGAACACGTTCATCATTTTCTTTCTTAAAATCCTCAAACATTTTATCCATGTATTCAATCTTATCCATGCACATATCGATTGCCTGTTTAAACTGTTCAAGGACAGACATAAGTTCATTATCCATTTATAATGTTCTCCTATAATTTTCTTTATAAAGTATTAGTGTATTAAGCCATCTGACCTTGTTGTGCCTGGTCAAATGTTCTTCCATCCCAACCAGTTAACCCCTGCTGTCCAGTCTGCATGTCCAGGTCAGCTTGCACTGGTTGTCCCTGTTGTACCATCACGGGCTGTTGTTGCAAGGCAGTCTGTTGCTGTGCAATCTGTGCTTGCATCATCTGCTGCTGCTCAGCCATTTGTTGTTCTTCTGGTGTTGGCTGATTCATTTGCTGCTCGATTTGAACTACGGCATTATAAAGTTGGTTCAACTTTTCAATGTCTTCCTGATTCTTCATAAAGTTTGCAGCACGCAAAGACAACTGCGTATTAATGATTTCAGTCTTCAACATTGGAATAGGAATGTAATCTGGGATTTCATAATTATCCGATTCAATACAGTCTCGGATTACAGACAAAACCGCATTGATTGCATTATTGGAAAGTGAATACCCTCCTTCCAAGTCTGGCAATTCCATGAACTGTGCAATTCTTTCCTGTGGGATGACACCAACTGAAGCCAATTGCTGCAATTGGGCAAGTTTAATCGATGGGTCTTTTGAAAGTGAATCGGCAGCACTGAACTGTATCTGCATTTTCTTCTCTTCATCAACTATGTCACCCCATCTAATGTCTACACGGTTTGGCGTGTCTGGAAGAATAGTTTCTTCTTTAGGGAATACACGCAGACAAGTCTTTGCTATTTCAACATAACATCGGATAACCTGATTCAACTGTTCTTCGAAGCGTTCAGATTCAACATCTTCCATAGTCTGCAAGGCAACACCTGAATCCAATCCAGATGGCTTTTTAGATTGTGCAGATAATTGGCTTATACCAACCATTTCGTAAGCTGTTTCTTTTAAGTTGTTGATTAATTCAATGTACTGACTGTCAATAAAATTAGGTGTTGCAACTGTTACTGGACTACCTGACATGTCACTTGTAGCCTTATAAGTAATAACGTTACCTACACGGTTATTTAACTGTGTTGATTTGATAGTTGCATCATCTGGTAAAAAGAATGTAAGTGCTGGGCTTAACTGTGAAGCATCCTTTACCTTAGACATCAATGTATTAACTTCACACTGAATACCATAAAGCATGTCTACAACTGATACTGAACTGCCACCGTGAATTGGATTGTTATACCAAAGGAAGATAAATGGAACACGGTTTCCTTCATACTTTTCAATTTCAACAAAGTCCAGTTCAGAAATGTAAACTGCCTTACACTGGTCTACTGTATCATAATAGATACCATAAGTTACGTATTCCTGGTCTTCATTTACTTTTAATACCTTATTTCTGTATTTTTCTGGAAGCATAGAAACTGGGTAATCATTCTGACAATAATAAGCACGTGTAATGTTGTTGTAAGTAAGTTCGGCAGGTCTGACAAATACCTGCCAAGGAAGTGCTTTAGTAATAGACTTTGTTTCACTATCTACATAAATAACACCGTGGTCAAAGATACAGGCATCACGGAATGCCATAGATACTTTCTTATTTACTTCTTCAATGTCAAAGTACTGGTCAAAATACTGTTGTGCATTTTTACATACATTGATGTCTTTGAATGTACCGTTGATACAGTTAAAGAATGGTCTAACCTTAGACTGTGCAATCTTACTGGTCAATGTATCAATGCAAGACTTGATGACATTTATGGAAGGTGTCAAAGTTGTATCATTTTCTGGTGATTCATCGATATTATACAAACCAACGATTGAAGGATTTTTTACATTCTTCAATGTACCTGCAGGTGTATTATTGTAATAGTTATAGTTTCTGTAATACTTGGACAGTCTGGACCCATTCAATGATTTAAGTTCAGATACTCTGTCGCGGATTTTTTGTTCTGTAATCATACAGTATTAGTGATGCATGACTATGCCTTTGTATATTTATAAGTCAAAACTAATTGCCCATTAAAATATGAGGAAGCATATTGTCCACCACCTAATAATGAATAGTTTACATAACCATTACCAAAATAGATGTATATCATTATCCACGTTGAGCCATTTCCTTCAATGTAAGTATAGGGTGCATGCATAACCCAGCTTGGATTATTAACATTACCTTGAAAAAAGTTTCCACGCCAGTCTTTTACTTTTTCATTCGAAGGTATAGAAGTAGAATAAGGACCATTTTTTGGAACATTAAGAACGATTGTTTTTTCATACAGACTTTCACCATCTAGCCAAGTTCCTACAAGTTTTTCACTAGTGGAAAAATCATAAACATCGCCCTTTTCAGTATAAATACTTAAATCAGGCTTATTCAGTATTTCGGCCTTTCCACTAGTGGCATTCCAATCACTATTAACCTGCTCTGGTGGAATTACAGTATTACTTGGCAATGCACCAACATCCGAAGCAGATAAAACTACATTACTGCTTAGTGGCTTGCCATTTATTGTCCTTGTATTCCTAACAAAGTCCTTGTCCAATTCAGTAAGCGTAACAAATCCAGAATTATTAACCAGTTCTCCAGTTGTAGTAGGAACCTTTGTATCAGAAGGCAATGCACCTACATCTGAAGCCTTCAACTGTACGACACCTTTTTTCCCATTTACGGATACAACTGTATCGCTGCCTTCAATTCCAACTAATCTTTCTGAAATGGAATCAAGGTCCTTGTAAAGTTTCTTTATCTCCTGTTCCAGTGCAAACAAACTTGTATTTATTGCCTGTGGACTGTTATTTGTAACTGTTGTCATTCCTATAAATCCTTAGATGCTGATTTTACTAATCTGCGCAGTAGAATCCGTAGCATTAACGCCTATTGCAAGTTCATAAATACCGATAGGGCTTTCCAATTCAAGCTGCATTGCGGTACATTCCTGGTACTTTGGCTGATATCGAAGGTAGACGATGTTATTGTCATCATAATCACTTGGCTTAACATGAAAAACCTTTTCTTCAGTATGTCTGGTAACATCTGTAATTGTATTAACCTTAACCTTTACATCGCCTTCAGTCCTGTTTTCATCAAACAACCTGAGATACCAACAATCCATTACTGCTTTCTGTTCACCATTTATTCCATAGTATGCGGTCTTTAGTTTAACAGGAACCATTTCCGCATCATTTTCCACATCATAAAGTGAAACAAGGTGTAACTCCTGGTTTTCCTCGCCATCAACAACTATCATGGCAAACTTCTTATAGAAATCTACATAGGAAGCATTGTAATTCAGCTTATAGGTATCAGTATCAGAGATTACATAGATGCCCTTATCAGTACAGAACCAAAGTGACAGAGATGAAGGGTTCTGCCCTACATACTTTATTTCCCCAATGTCAGATGCTTCGAACATTTTTGTAAGAACACGGTCACCAGTAAAGGCATAGAATGACTTGTTAAAGTCGGACCAGAAAATAGCCTGTGTTGGAAGTGTTCCCTTGAAGTCCATGTTTTTCTTGTAGCAAACAGGCGTAACATTTGATACGACCCCGTTACTGAAGGAAGTAGTATAAATGTTTGAATCATCGACTGCATAAGACTGCCCCTGAAGGCTAAAAACATTAGTCATGTTTTCTATACCAGAAAGCAGAAAGTAGGAATAAGTCTTCTGATTGTTGTTCCAGTACATAAGTGGGTATGTCGTATGATTTTCAATTACAAGGTCATTATTTGAATAACCAGAAACTATTTCCCCCTTCTGGGAAACAGGGATGATGACATTGCTGTTTGAATCAATGGCATAAGTCGTTCCATAAAACTGTGGGTCGTTTCCTACATATTTTGCAGACTGCACTGTGGAGCCAGTGGAACAATAGAATTGAGCTGAATCAGGCACTTTTGGAAAAGTAAGCATTTCCAATGGTGGGCTAAAATTGACAACATAAGGGTTTGGAAGGTAACCAATAAACTTTGCATTGTTTATCATGTAACCTGCATTAACTCCCGAACAGTACACAGAGCCAGTAACCGTATCTGAAAGGGCTCTTATAGCCTCGTATGTATTAAGATTTAAACAAACGGGAGGTTCTGCTAAAATCCAGTCAAGTTCCTTTACCTTTGGTTCAATCCTGTCTTCTTCTATATCATAGATAGTTAATCCAACTTCATTATTCTTGATAAAAAGGTATCTTTTATCAAATACCATTTCTTTAAGAGATTCTTTAGAAACCTCGGAATCACTAACTGATTTTGCAGAATAGCAATACCATTTATAATCAGTAGTCTGATAAGTAAACGAAGTAGTATTACCAATCCTATATGTAGAAATCATAATCCTATTAAATGACAGAGGAGGTGCAATAGGTTGATTTAAATGGCCAATACTAATTATTGAGCCATCCATATAATATATGCTTCCATCTTTTGAATACTTAGGACCCACTGGACAAGGGACAAAACCATCTTGAACACCGCAAAATCTAAAATCAAAAGGCAGATAATCGGTATAATTGAATGTTTCGGTCTCCCTAATAAGTGGTGACGTACCTGTACGATTGGAAACATAGCTTAATCCCCTTAATGAATAAGGATATATTTCGGTTGTTCCATCATAAGGTGACGACACCCACTTCTTATCTTTTAATAGATAACCTGGATTTGAAAAATCCTCTACTAAGTAAAAATCTTCCCTTTCAGTCGAATTAACATTATACCCACCATCCCCATCTATCCACCGGGCTTTCTGTTCTAATCTATCTGGAAGATTAGGTGTACCTTTATATGGTGGCCCTTTTCGCCTACCTGCATTTGGAACTATACAGATTTTAAACAATCCAGTAGATTCAATGCCACCAGTAAGCATTGGTACGCTAGAATCAGTTAGATTCTCTTTCAACTCAAAATAATACGTAGCCAAAACTGTATAGTCATGGCTATCAATCTTTACAAAATCATAATGTGTTTTATTTATAACTACAATTCTTGCTGCATTTTCACTATACCAAATCTGACCTTCTACAACATCTGAAATAGTAAATGTATGAACCAGCTTGTCATCTTTATAAACCTTACCGTCCTTGGTAACATAAAGAACACCACCGTCTGGAGTGCCTACGGCAACAACCGTATTATGGTTTGGCACATTCAGTTCCCTTGTTTCCGTCACCATGTTTCCATAGATGCCTTCTACAAGTTTCTTATCCCTATAAAGATTGATTCTATCGTTTTCCTTTACAAGCGAAAAACTTTGCCCCTTTGAATTGAATACTGTATAGGAATCAGTGGAACTGAAAAGGTCAGAAGTCTTATCATAAAATGGGCTTAATGTGCCACCAAATACCGTACTGTTTTTTTCATTGAAACCCTCAAACTGCTTTACTTCAGTCTTGAGGGTGTTCATGTTTAACATTCCATTTAATGGAATCCTTTGTATTGTGTTTTTACTGTTTGCCATACAGTATTAGTGGCAAAATACACTAAGCAACACGAATCCATTTTTTCGTGATAATCTTTGGGACAAACACATCCGTTGATGTCAGGCCCCAGTCTGAAGGTGTGATTGACTGCCAGTCCGATAAATAACCATGCGGGACATAAATCTTCACATTTACTGGAACACCTGTAAACGTATCATAATGATATCTAAAGTCATTAGGAATCTTGCTTATCAAAGCAACTTTCTCTAATGAGGTACATCCATCAAATGTAAAACTCATGTCAGTTACACTATCTGGAATCTCTGGAACATTTACTAGTGATGTACAACCATAGAAAGAATAACGCATATCAGTTACATTTTTCCCAATGTTTGGAACATTTACTAGTGATGTACAACCATAGAAAGAATAACGCATATCAGTTACATTTTTCCCAATGTTTGGAACATTTACTAGTGATGTACAACC
>JAKSLY010000029.1 GCA_024400955.1 Treponema sp. | reverse complement strand
TGAAATATACAAGTTCAGGTTCATTTTCTTTGTATAATTGTTCAAGATATTTAAGTACTTCTGCTTTTACGTCTTTTATGAATTCTGGATCCTGATTATTCCAAATGGAATCAAACCAACCTTTCATTTCATCTTTCTGCCGTTCACTATCTACAATAAGATTCAATTCAATATTATTAGCTTCTTTTTTCAAGCCAAGTCCACTAGTTGTAAAATTTGAACTACCTGATATAACTTTTTTCTCTTCTATATCCAGGATTTTTCTTGATGAATAATACATTTTGCCATGGAGAAAATTAGGTTTCACAATTGATTTAATTTCAACCTTATCTTTTATCCATTCTGCACATTTAGAGGCAATTCTTTTTTGTCCAAATTTTTCTGTTGGAGAAATAGCGAGAGATTCATCTTCAATCTTATAATTGCGAACATCAACATTATCAGAAGTTACAAAAGTTGGTTCTCCAAAAAGGAACTTCATACTGTTAATTGAATCTAATTGTTCATGAAGGCCGTAATATGCAAAGATTGTAAAATAAGCAGATACTACAGAAAGATCTGAACCTTCTTTTACAACATCTTTTAAAAACTCACCTACACTACCAAAATTTCTATTATCTCTTATCAATGAATCTGACATAAAAAATTTCCCCAATTAATGATCCACATGTACCATAAAAATAAAGACTTCTCTATATTATAGCATGAAATCAACGAAAATGGTTGTAGCCATCATTCCAACCAATAGACTTCTTCACCTCCACCGGGATGCCGGCGACGACTTCCACCACTCGGTCAAAATTTTTGGAAAGCCACCTGTTTACAATTCCAAGGGCCTTCATGTATTCCCTGACCGACTCGTCATACTCAATTCCGTCTTCAAAAATATTGTTGCTTACAACCACCACATCATCAAAGGCTGCAAGAAATTCTTCCATATCGTGGCAAACCTTTTGGGCAACTTCATCGGCAGAAGGAACCTGGCGATTCTCTCCGAACATTTCATTGGCCACCAAGTTGGACATGCATTCAAGGAGTGCAAAATTTCCCGAGCTTTTTCTACCGTTACAATAGCCACGTAATTTGTCGGAAACTTCACCGATATTTTCCGTCTGCTCCACAAGGATAAAGTTCTTCCCTTCCCTAAGCTTACGGTGCCGCATGACCTTCTGTTCACCTTCGGCATCAAAAACCTTCATGGTTGCAACATAAAACCTTTTTTCGCAGGCGCTTTCAAGGGCAAGGCTTTCCGCGTAGGCTGACTTACCGCTGCCGCTTCCTCCGTAAACAAGGGTTTTCATTTGAACCTCTTGTACTGCTCGACGCCGCTTTTTGCAAAGGGAACGCACCTGTCATAAACCTGGAGGGCTGTCCTTATAAGCCCAACCATCATTACGGCCCCTGTTCCCTCTCCAAGGGCAAGGTCCCCATCAATCACGGCATCAAGGTTCATCTTTTCCAGAATGATGCCGATAACAGGTTCACGGCCCTTGTGGGAAGCGATTACAAAATTCCTTGCATCACCATCAAGATGGTCGGCAAGCAGAAGGGACGCAAGGCTTATGGCTCCGTCAACAACAACAGGCACGCCATATTTTTTTCCTCCGAGGATTGCTCCAGCCATGGCAGCGATGTCGTAACCGCCGACAGAACAAACGACTTCGTAGGGATTTTTTTCATGGAGGCAATATTTCCTGATTGCCTCAGAAACAACAGCCCTTTTTCGCTCCAGTCCCCTGTCGTCAAGGCCGGCACCACGCCCGGTCACAGACATGGCATCAAGACCAAGGATTCCTGCAGTAACGGCACTTGTGGTTGTCGTGTTTCCGATTCCCATTTCCCCGATGCAGACAAGATCATATCCCTTTTCCTTAAGATGCCTGACGCATTCCTCCCCGCAATGAATTGCCTGATCCAACTGGCTACCTGTCATGGCGCTTTCCTTAAGGAAATTTCTTGTTCCATGGGTTACCTTCATGTTAAGCACCCCGGGAACCTCCCCAGTGCAAGCCATTCCAACATCAACTGCAACAACATCGATTCCCTGGGCACTGGCCATTACGCCAACTGCCGACTTTCCTGCCGCAATGTTTTCTGCACAGATGGCCGTAACCTCAGACCCAACCTGGCTTACGCCTTCTTCCACAATTCCATTGTCGCTGCAAAAAATCAGGGCGCAGCATTTTCCGGCAGCAGGATGCTCCGTCCCCTGAATGGCACCAAGACGACAAATCACGTGTTCAAAAACCCCAAGGCTGTCCAAGGGCTTTGCAACGTGATCCCAGTTTTCCTTTATTCTATCATAAATTCTTCTATATTCTTTCATAACAATTCACCTAGCATTTTCCCTTATTCTGGCCGGGCGAAGCATTCTGTAAATTCCTTCCATGTCAACGTGGCCACGTATCGTGTCGGCAAGAATGTCATACTGCCTTTCCTTGAATTCCCTGTAATCCTTTCTTGAACCATCCAGAGCGACACCCTTTTTTTCTGCAAGATGGGCCGCAACCTTAAAGGCAATATTCCCTTCATCAAAAATTCCATGGATGTATGTGCCCGCAACATTTCCACAGGCCGTAAGAATTCCAGGTTCTGGTAAACTCCGGCCGCTGCCACCGTCAAGACAGGTGGTTCCCATGTGAATCTCATATCCGCTAAAAGGCTCCCCGTCAAGAAAGCTAAGTTCACCATGTTCAACACGCAGCACACCTTCAGTTCGCGTCCGAATTTTTTCTTCCTGCAAAACCGTGGAGACAGGCAGAAGACCCATGCCGCAGACAGACTTGCCGCTTTCAACTCCCCTTGGATCGCTGATGGAATTTCCAAGCATCTGGTAGCCGCCGCATATTCCAAAGACAAGGCCGTGTTCCGCAAACTTCTTGACGGCAGCTTCCATTCCCGACTGGCGCATCCACAGAAGGTCGTCGATGGTATTCTTGCTTCCGGGAAGAATCACCGCATCCATGTGCTCAAGTTCCCGGGGATCCGTTACATAGTGCAGTCCAACCTGGTCAAACTGCTCAAAGACGGTAAAGTCCGTAAAGTTCGAAATCTTAGGAAACCTAACGACTGCAATGTTCACGAGGGATGCAGATTTTTTTTCAAAGACGCGGCTCAGACTGTCCTCGTCATCAAGGACGATGTTCATGTAGGGAACAACTCCAGTGACCGGAACATTAAGCCGCTTTTCTATCATTTCAATTCCCGGGTCAAGGATGCTTTTGTCCCCGCGAAATTTATTTATGACAAGGCCCTTTATGCGATTGCGTTCTTCCGGCTGCAAAAGTTCAACAGTGCCTGCCAGCTGGGCAAAAACTCCGCCACGGTCAATGTCGCCAACAAGGAGAACAGGAGCGTCCACAAGTTCAGCAAGGCCCATGTTAACGATGTCATTTTCGCGCAGGTTGATTTCCGCAGGACTCCCGGCACCTTCAATAACGATGATGTCTGCCTTTTCTTCCAATGTGCGGAATGCCCTGACGATATGGGGAATCAGCTTGGGCTTGTATTCAAAATATTCCCTGGCCTTCATGTTGCCAAGAACCTCGCCGTTTACAATCACCTGGCATCCCACGTCGCTTGTCGGTTTAAGGAGAATTGGATTCATGGCAACGTCACAGTCAACACCCGCAGCTTCTGCCTGCATCACCTGAGCCCGCCCCATCTCAAGACCGTCCCTGGTGATGAAGGAATTGAGCGCCATGTTCTGGGACTTGAATGGAACAACGCGATAACCGTCCTGGGCAAAAATCCTGCAAAGTCCTGCAACCAAAAGGCTCTTGCCGGCACTGGACATAGTTCCCTGCACCATGATTACCTTTGCAGCTTTTCCCACTGGTGAACTCAAGTCGCCCGAACTTTCTGTCGCACTTCCGCGTTCAGAACATTTCTTGACTTCTACCGCAGAATTTTCATGATCAAGATTCAACCTGACCATTCCCGTCGCCGGATCAAATTCATCATCCCTAAGCCCATAAAGCCGCTGGATGAAACTGCCGGCAAAAATCCGTTCAACAGATCCGGCTCCAACCACTGTAGAACCGTCAAGGCAGACCACAAGATCCGAAACCTTTCTCACAAGGTCAAGTTCGTGCATGGACATCAGGACGGCCTTTTTCTGGTTTCTTGCAAGTCCGTAGATTATCTTCATCAGGTCAAGCTTGTAATACATGTCCAAGAAGGAAGTCGGCTCGTCAAGAACAAGGATGTCCGTATCCTGGGCAACAGCCCTGGCAAGCATTACGCGCTGCTTCTGACCGTCGCTCACCGTGGAAAATTTTTCTTCGGCAATGGAATCAGCCCCCACAAGGGCAATGGCATCATCAACAGCCTTTTCGTCTTCCGCACCAAGAATTCCAAATCTTCCCGTATAGGGATAGCGTCCCGAGGCAACCACCTGACGGCATGTCATGAACTGAGGATCTATCCTGTCGGTCATCACCATGGAAACGGCCCTGGCAATTTCACCAAGCTTCATGGCAGACATGTCACACTCCAGAATTGAAACGGTACCGCCCATGGACTTTATCTGGCCAAGGATTGTCCTTAGGACCGTGGACTTGCCGGAACCGTTTGGACCAATCAGGCTTACGATGGAACCTGCCTTTACTTCAAAACTCACGCCCTGCAGGACGATTTTCCTTCCGTATCCTGCACAAAGGGAATCAACCTTAAGCATCATGCCCTCCCCTGCTTTCTTACCATCATGAAAATCACGACAGGCACAAGCATGAATGCGGTCACGGAACTTATGCTCATTTCAACGGGAGCAAAAACCGTACGTGCAATGGTGTCGCACAAAAGGGTCACGCAGGATCCTCCAATAAAGCACAGGGGAACTGCAACCAGGGGCCTGGTGGTATTTGCAGAAAGCTTGACAAGATGAGGAACCGCAATTCCCACAAAGGAAACCGGTCCTGCAAAAGCGGTGACGCACGCACTCAAAAGGCTTGAAAGAAGAATCAGTGAGACACGAAGAAACTTTATGTTCACCCCGCTGTTACGGGCATAGTTTTCACCAAGCTGGTAGGCTCCAATGGGCTTTGAAAGAAGGAACACAAAAAGCATCACCGGAAAAACCACAAGGGACATGGAAAGAACATCCTTCCAGCTGACTGCAGAAAAGCTCCCCAACGACCAGTTGTGCAGGTTCACGATGTTTGTGTCGCTTGCAAATGTAACTGCAAAATCAGTAATGGCACTGCAGATGTAACCCACAAGAATTCCGCACACCACAAGCATGGACATGTTATGCACCCTCAGTGAAAGAAGGAGAACAAAGCCCATGGTCAGGAGGGAACCAAGAAAAGCGGAAGCCACAAGGGCAAGGGAAGTAAGCTGCAGGTTCATCTTAAGGAACATTATCATGGTCATGGCAACCGTAAGCTTTGCGCCGGAAGAAATTCCAAGAACGTATGGCCCTGCTATGGGATTGCTGAAAAACACCTGGAGCAAAAAACCGGAAACGCTCAATGCACCGCCAAGGACAACTGCCCCAAGAATTCTCGGAAGCCTGAGGCTGCAGATGATGCGGGCGGCCGGGCTCTGTTCCCCTGAGCAAAGGGATGCAAAAAGTTCCCCGGGGGTTATGCGCACGCTGCCTGTTGCAAAGCTCATGACTGCAAGAAAAATCAGGAAAACCGTTAGAATTGTCAGGACAAGAATCTGGCGTCTGTTCACAAAACCTACTCCGAAAGCTTTTTCAGGTATATGGTGGGGCTAACGACCCGGTCAGCGACCCGGTTAGCAACCCGGTCAGCAACCTTACCGTCAGCCGCCCTCACAACCATGTTCATGTCAAGAATGAACTCGGCAATGCCCGTGGTCTTCTGGAAAAAATCCTTGTCCGTCGTATAAACCGCCCCATTCCTTACAGCCTTAAAGTCAGCAAAAGCCGGAGACTTGGAAACAAAATCCTTCATGTCCCGAGGCCTCGTCTCAATGGTTCCGTTGTACACAAGAACATCGGCATCGTGGGCAGCCATGGAAAAATCCTCCATGGTCACGTTGATGGAACTCATGCCACCTTCACTGTCGCCCGCAATTTTTTCAAGGGCATATTCTCCGCCAGCCATCTTGATCATGGAAACAACATAATCGGAATTGCGCCTGATGCTTACACCACCCTTTGAATTGAGCGCAAAAAATGCAACTGTGGCACCGGTCCTTTCATGGGCAGAAAGGGAGCCAAGCCTTTTAACCTGGGAATCAAAGTAAGCCGTGGCCTCATCAAGTCTGCCAAAAAGAAGTCCGTAAAATTTTATCCATTCAAGGCGCCCCAAGGGATCCTTTTCATAGTTGGCCTTTTCTATTATAACCGGAATTCCAAGTTCTTCAAATTTTTCAATGACCTGTGGCTTGTGCCTGAGCATGGTGTTGGCAAGGACAAGATTGCATCCGCCTGCAACAAGCCTCTCAAAATCCGGGGCGCTGTATTTGCCTGCATAAAGCATTTTTCCATCTTTCATGGCGTCCACAGGTTCCGGGATGAACCAGTCGTTTTCCTTGAGGGAACAAAATCTGATGGAATCCAGGGCACCGCACTTTGCAGCAAGATCCATTCCCGATGTGGAAATCAGGTAAGCATTGTTCACGCCCTGGGTAAGCACGGTCCTGTTTGCCGCAAGTTCTTCCAGCGCTTTTTTTCCATGGGGAACTAAGAGAATCTGGCCCTCGCCGCGAATTGTAACCACGGCACAACCGTCTTCATAGTAAACCGAAAACTGTTCGGCATGTGAAAGGGAAAGTTTTTCATGACTGCCAGCACTTTTTTCTGTGGCAGAAGCTTCCGTCAGGCTGACAGGAGTTCCATCAAGAGTCAGGGGATCGGAAACACTAACCTTGTGATCGTACCAGACACCCTTAGTACCGATAAGGGCCAGGTCAAAATCCTTTCCGATTACGCTGACGGGAACATCAAAGGCATGGACGGTATCAGAATAACCGTCTTCATAAACAACGGTTTCTTCAACAGGAGAAAGCCAGGCATCAACATGATCCGGTGCATCCTTGGCATGGCCCGGATAAAGGTTCATTATTTTTTTTCCTCTCAGGGTGATGTGAACCTTCATCTGGCCGCCTGCAACAGTCAGTTTTGCCCGGCCCCTGCAGGTTTCGTTGAGGCTGAACATTCCGCTGTCAGTCTTAAACTTTACGGAATATTCCCCGTCCTCAAGAACCTTTAGTTTTTTTTTAGGCTTTCAAGAGCCCTTGCAGTATGTTCAACATACAGTGATTCAACGGCAGGAATTCCTCCAAGGCCTTCAATCTGGCATTCAACATTGAGGAATGCACCCGATGCCTTGAACAGTGACTTCCAGCTGTCGTCATCATCACCGGCCATGTCGTTGTTTGCATGGTCTCCGGCAACAACCATGAGGGGTCTCAGGATAACGTTCTTGAATCCAGCTCCCTTCACGGCTTCAATTACTTCCTCAACGGCAGTTTCTTCAGGTTCCCCTTCAACCGTTCCCATGAACATGTTTGCATATCCAAGGTTCCTGAACATTTCTGCCATCTGCGAATATGTAACCTTTGCCCTGTGGCTTGTACCGTGGCCAAGGAAAACAAAGGCTGTTCCACGGTCGGCAGCATCCTTTGCAGAATTGTAGCCGGAAACTTTTACGGCTTCCTTTACAACTGCATTTGCAACATATTCCTTGTCATCTGCTGAATACAAAAGCGGTTCTGCAACTGCAACCGTTTCAAACTTGTCCTTATATGAATCGAGGGCTTCGCAAAGTTCATCATATTCGGCACCACGCATAAGGTGCGTAGGCTGAACAAGAAGATTCTTGACTCCATTCCTTACTGCACGTTCAAGGGCCTGGTCCATGTTGTCGATGAATTCACCGTCCCTTGATTGAACATGGTTGATGATGATCTGTGCCGTAAATGCGCGGCGGACAGACCAGGATGGATATGCGGCTGCAAGAGCCCTTTCAATTCCACCAATGTCCTTTGCGCGGCTGTCATTGAATGAAGTTCCGAAGCTTACAACAAGAATTTCGTTTTCGCCAATGTCGTCCTGATTTAATGGATCATCGTTCATTGCTTCTCCAGTATAGCGTCCAAAATAGTCAGGGTCGGCATTTTCGCCTTCAACAAGTTCCTTCTGGGCAGAAGTAAGCTTGTCCCATTCCTTTTTTGCAAGAGCGCACTGTGCATCTGTTTCTGAAGTTCTCTGCTGAACATAGATTGCATCGATAAGACCTGCAACATAGTCAGCCTTTTTCTGGTCCGCAGCCTGGTTCCTGCATGATGCAAAAAGAACAGCTGCCACTGATATTACAAGAAGATTTTTTGTAATAAAGTTGAGTTTCATTTTTTCCTCCGTACGATCAATTACTCGTGACCTGACGCCGTAGCGCCTGTACCAATATAAACGGCAGGTTTCCTGACTGAAAGGTATTCAAGCCATTCGTCTTCCCGAAGCATTGCATGTGCCAATGAAAAACACCTGCACTCCAGTGACATGCTGAACAGCCGCTCCCTTTAACACAGTGACGAGATCGTGCAGGATTCCAACCTGCTTCCCTTTTACCCCTTTCATGAACAAGTCACAAAGGGCACCGCCTACTTTTCCCCTGAGAGGGATGCATTAATCTATCACTTTCTACCCTTATTTGCAATCTTATACTTTACGTAGATTGGAACGTTCCATTCGCCACGGAATTTGTCTTTTTCCGTCTCCTTGTAGAACCAGTCAAATCCTGCACTGACAGTCCACTGATCCCAGGTAAACCAAAGGCGCGGATAAACTTCGTAGGTTGTGCGTGACCTGTCGCTGTCCTTTGCATCGATGGCTCCGTAATAAAAGAAGCGTGGCTTAAAGGCAACAAGGTCGTTAAACGGAATCAAGAGCTGGATTCCATCGTACAACGAAACCATGTCTCCGCTTACGGAATGTCCGGCCTCGGATTCAAGGGTCAGTTCAACAGGACCAAGGTTTGTGGCAAGGTTCAACGACACAAGGTTTGAATCCTTCATCTTTTCATCCTTGTAGTTGGTCACGTTCTTGAAGGTGCTGCTTGCAACAAAAGGTTCGCTGCGAGAAGAATAAGTAAGGGTCAAGTTCATCTTGTCAACAAATCCGCCAAAAGAAGGAGTCCAGTTTGCGCTTGCTGCCCAGCTGTGGCTGTAATCAAGACCTTCCTTTTCTGAATCCGTCCTGGTGTAGAACACGTCTGCCCCCAGGCTCAATGGCACGTTGTCGTAAAGGTGCTTGAAGTTGTAGCCGATGGCTCCGTTGATTCCAAAGCTTTCCTCATAGGCAACGTAACTTTCCGTAACCGGCAGTCCAAGGCCAAATGTAAAGCCTGCAACTTCAGACTTCAGGCCAACTCCAGTTTTTCCCCATCTTGAGGAGCCCGTGTAAATCTCGCTCAAGGCAAAGAAATTTCCAGGCAGATAGTATGAATAAAGCTTGCCTGCAGAAATTTCAAGGGCTCTTGTTCCATCCGGCCGGAACCTTATGTATGCGCGCTTAATGTCAAGCTTCTGCGATTCCTCGTGGCGGTTTGTTGCACCGGACATCCTGTAATAGATCTTGCCTGCAGCCGTAATGCGATCATTGGACATGATAAAGTCGCCCAGAAAATATGCCCCGCCAAAACCCGACTTGGCTTCCTTATACTTTGAATCAAGCTTGCGTTCGGCAGGATAGACTCCTACAGTCACATCTCCCTTTACCTGCTGCGCAAATGCACCATAAGCCAGTAAAGAAGCCAGCACCCAAAGTGCCCCTGTTCTCTTTTTCATAAAAACTCCCTAATGTATATTTATATAAGGAAGAATGCTCCAAAAGCACGTTTTACAGCCATTACCGTTACTTATTAAACAATTCATTTCCTTCTATATATTCAGCTGCGGCTTTTGCCATTGCCTTGTATGCATTCTTGCTTGGGTGCAGATGGTCTCCGCTGTCAAAACCGTCGGCAAATCTTCTTGCATCCCCTTCATCACGAACCACGGAATCAAAGTCGATGCAGCCCATGAAGTCCGGGCATTTTCTGAGCCAGTCGTTGAATTCCCCACGTACCTTGTCTTTTTCTTCCGTGTAGGTGCGCCATCCGTAAATCGGAAGCAGCGTAGCGCTTACTGCAGGAATTCCATGTCCGCGGCACCACTCAAGGTAGAATTTTTCCACACCACAGGTCATGTCATCCACCGTCGGCATGTCCGACATGGGGCGGAAAACATTCACTTCCCTGCCCACAGGATGAATTATGTCGTTTATTCCATGCTGAATTATTACAGCCTTGAGGCCGCTAATGTTAAGTTCAATGGGGAACCTTGTCTCTCCCTTCAGACCGTAGGCCTGGTAGGTGATGCAGTCATACTGGCGCAGGATTCTTGTTCCGCAGACGGCGCGGCGGATTACTGCAACATTCCTGATTCCCCTTTCAAGAAGCTCAAGCTGAAGGTAATCCGGCCAGTCCTGTGCCGTAATGGAATCTCCGTAACAGCAGATGGCACTGTTTTCCTCGGAAGTAAGAACATCAAGGGTATTAAGGAAATAATAGATGTTGGTGGGCCTGCTAAGTTCAACAGGGAATTCCCTGGCCTGAGCAAAATCACCATAGGCGTAGGTTCCACCGGAAAGAGGTCCCGTAACAAGGGTTCCGGCATTCATCTGGGTGCATTTTCCAAGATAGATGCTTACGGCCACAGTCTGACCTGCCGTGCATTCAAAATCGATCTCGTCGGATTCAACTTCCTTTCCGGGTGCAATCTCAACAGAAGTCCTGCCGCAAAAAGTCACGGCCGCTTCATCAGCAAAAACCTTTGTAAGCTCAACGCCTTCAGTTCCCGTAAAGTTGGAAAACCTAAGCCTTATCCTGCTTCCGCCAAAATTCACCCTGACAGGATACCTTAAGGTAACATCCTTTGCATAAACCGCCTCCCTTCTGTCCGTTATGGAAGTTGCAGTTCCCCAGGTGCTCACCCATTTTGAATACTTATTGCCCACTTAATCCCTCCTGTCTTTCGATTACAGTTCTGCTATGGCTTCAATCTCGCAAAGCACGTTCTTTGGAAGAGTCTTTACTGCCACACATGAACGTGCAGGCTTTGATACAAAATGCCTTTCATAAACCCTGTTGAATTCAGCAAAGTCACCCATGTCTGCAAGAAAACAGGTTGTCTTTATGACCCTGGATGCATCACTGCCACCAGCTTCAACAACAGCAAGAACATTCCTGCAAGCCTGCTCTGCCTGTTCAGCAATGGTGGAACCAACTACAGCCCCAGTTGCAGGATCAAGGGGAATCTGACCCGAAGTATAGACAAATCCTGCAGCCACATATCCCTGGGTATAAGGCCCGATTGCAGCAGGAGCATTCGACGTTACAATAGCTTTCATAAATTCCTCCAAAAACAGTAGGTAAAAAAGATGTACATAACATAAGGGAATCAAGAGAATCATTCAAGCCTATCAATAAGCTCAAAAAACAACAGCATACCCATAGTCTGACTTATGCCTTTAATATCTGATATAACAAATTGCATATTAAGCCTTTGCCACAGAAGTTGTCGGATTGAATTGATGGTTTTCCTTGTCTGAGGATGTTTTTTTTCTTCATTGATGAATTTCTTGTATTCTGCCAGGTAGTATTCAATGGTGCGGCGTGATTTTTTTAGCAGTGCGGCAATTTCTTCTATTTTTTTACCCTGGGAGCGGAGTATGGCGGCTTTTTTTAATGCTGAATTCTTTGAATTTTGTCTTGTTTTCAGGCTGTTTCTGCGGGAACTGTCACCCCAGATGTCTTTTTTTTCGAATTTCTTTTCCTTTGCTGAATTTGGGGAACTTGCATCTGTTCCAAAGTGGCAGATGGTCCAGCTTACGATGCTTTTTACCGTGGACTGGATTTCTCTTGAACCCAGGGGCTGCTGGAAACCGTCATTTAAGGTGGCTGCGTAACGTAAAATGTCGTTGTAGAAGGATTCTGCCTTTTCTTCCGTGTTGCAGTAGTCGTGGTTCTTTATGGCGGCGTATGCGTAGAACCTGGTCTGCTCAAAGACGGTGCAGTTTCGGCCTTCTTCCTGCTTAAGGAGGCTTTTGGGGCTTGATGCATTTCCTGGGGATTTTGTCCTGTCAGGTCCCGGAACCGTATCCAGCTGGCGGTAGAAATCCTCAAAGGTATATGTGTCTTCATGGAGAACCCTTGTCTGCCAGCTGTTGTGGAAGGGGTTTTTCATGATTTTCTGCACGTACCGGGGGTCGGCATTGAGCCTTCTGCAGATTTCCGAGTATACTGCCTGATATGCAAGGATGTCCTTGAGCCTGCCCTTTGCACTGCGGCATACATAGTCCGAGTCGGAAAGAAGGTAGATCATGTGGGCGTGACGGTTCTTGGGGTTTATGACAAGGATGTTTGGAAGTGGAATGTCCAGGTGCTTCCAGTCGTAAAGGTCAATGGGGTTGTCTACGTCAAAGACCATCATTTTTGTAAGGTTTGGATGGTTTACCTGGATGTAGCGATTGCGGACACCAGTAGTCTTGGCTTCTGCATGGAGTCCAAGGCTAAGGCTGTTTGTCACCAGCATCTGACGAGGAAGTCTTCTGTAAATTTCTCTGGCCGCAGCGAGTTCTTCCCTTTCGAAATTTGAAAAGGGCATGAATTCACGGCTGCGTGCTGCAGCTGAATTTGCAATGTTCAAAAAATCCCACCCGAAGCACGTGCCGGCTGTCAAACCTTCGGAAACTTTTTCCAGAAAACCGCTGTCAGCTTGTGTCCCGGAGTCCTTTTGCAGGTGCTTCTTTATCCCGACAATAATCTAACTCATGGGATTTGTTGCATGAATATGGAATTTCAGGGTAAATTCCTGGAATTTGCCCTGAAATTCCAAGTTATTTGCTTGCATTGCAATGATTTAGCCTTATATTTAGCCACCCTATTTTTGCGAAATTTAACCTAAATTGTCGGAATTCCAACTTATTTTGTCGGTATCATAACCCTATTTGTCGGAATTCCAACCTGTTTTGAATTCTGCCCCACCTAATTTAAAGGTTTTGTCCTGCGAATTTGCCGACAAGTTGAGTGGCTGCCTTTGCAGGTGCTATCTTTCGGTGAAATTCATTTACCCACCTAAATTGTCGTTTTTCAGGCAGTTTAATGTTCAGTCATATTGGTATTTGAGCCACCTAAAATGTCGGTTTTTATCCCAAGGTGATTCTTGTTCTCATTATGTATGAATTTATAGACAACTAACACGCGTTATGTCGTTTTTCCAACGTGATTTAAAGGAATTCCCACCTAATTTGTCGTTTATCTTGGAAATTCCATGAATTTCAGCTGATTTCTTCTATAAATAAGCAAGAATTTGGCGATGAATATGGAGTACAGGACGTTTCCGACCCTCTGGCAGCCATCCTTATACCCACGGAATTTATCGGTTTTACTGGATTCTCCATTGGAAAATGAGAGATAGACCGACAAGTTGCGTGGCTAGCCACCTAAAATGTCGGTTTTACCACTTGAATTGTCGTTTCCCCCACGGACCATGTCTCTTGAGCCACCCAAAATGTCGTTAGACTTGCGAATTTCCCCGGCCATAAAAAAAGCCACCGACATAGTGGGTGGCTTTGGGGGGCTTTTATTGTCCGTGTTCTTATCCTATTTTTTCTTCTTGTTGTCCAGCAGCTTCTGCCCTATCTGCTGGAAGTACTTGTAGGAATCTCCAAGCATCTCCACCTTAAGGCGGCCGTTTACAACCCAGTGGGCGATGGTGTCGTTTTCCGTTACATCCACAATGGAAAGCCTTACGTTCTTTCCCCCGTCCTTTTCGTGGATGTCGCCTATGATGAGGTCCGTGATCTTTTCCTTGATGTCGCGCTTTGGGTTGTTTGCCTTTGTGTAGTCCGGCAGGTTAAGGTAGCTGTGAATGTCCTTGAGGCTTACGTAAAAGCACCCTTCCCTGGCGATTTCCTCTGCCTTGTTGACTGCAAGGCCGTAAAGGTACATGAGCAGGTCTGCACCGCTTTCCGTAAGGGAATAGTAGTAGTTTGGAAGGATCGAGATGTTGGGAAGAAGGTATTCGTAGTTTATGTTGCGGTCAAACTGAATCACAAGGGTTCCGGACCCGCGCACGATACCTGTCTTGAAGATCTGGATGCCCGTAAGGTCAAGCTTGTCCTTTACGATTTCTCCGCTTTTTCGCTTTCCTTCCTCTATATAGTCAACGGTTCCGCTGATCTTGATGTCGTTAAGGTTTGTTGCAGTCTTTAGGGCAACGCGGGCGCTGTCCAGGGTCGAATACATGTCCAGGGCAACAAGTTCCTCCGTGGTGATTTCAACCCTGATGTCGCTAAAGAGGTCGTTGGTCAGCCTCTTTTCCCCAAGCTTCTTCATGGCGCGGACAAAAACCTTCTTTGTGGCACTGTTGCGCTTCTTGAAGCTTACTGCAAAGTTGTCAAAGGAAATGTTCATCTTGCCGTACTTTGTTTCGCTGGAAAGAACCATGGATTCGTCTTTCTTTACTACGGAAAGGGAATGCTCCGTGTCGCTGGTTTCCTTGTCAGGCAGGCTTGGAAGGTCTTTTCCTGCGTTAAGTCCCTTGTAGATCAGGTCCGTAAAGTCGCCTACGGGAATAACCTCAATGTCCTTTGAGGGGGCAAAATCTTCCGCCTGAAGGTCTCCGAGTTTTGTCTGATCCTGAGAAGGTAAGATAATATCGCTAGGCATTAAAGTTCCCCCTTGAACTGCTTGTGGTTCTGTAAAAGCATTATAAACGAAAATGAGTTTTTGATAACTCTGTTTGGCTCTTTTCTGAGGAATTCCTTGAATTCCGACACTTTTTTTGCATCAGGAAGGAATTCCTTCTTTACCATATTCTCCAGGTTCATGAAGGCTTTTTCTGCTTCCCCTACCCTTCCCGGATTCAGGCATTTTATCATGGACCTTGTCTGTTCCCCCAGCTTGTCCATGAGGGTGTAGAAAACGTCAGTGTCGTACTGCATGCATGAAAGGCCTCCTATTGAAAAATGTGCAAGGAGGTTTTTTGTGTATGCATTAGAAGCTTCTATGAACGTTACGGCTTCAAACATGGTCTCGTATATTTCGGCGCTCTGATCCTTAAGTTCCTCAAAGGTTGAACATTTTCTTTCTATTAAATTGCGCAGTCTCTCAGGAACCAGGGTTTCGCCGTGCATGCATTCGAGGATTCTTGCCTTGTCCAGGTAAGTAACCAGGGCGTTGTATGAGGCATAGAATTTGAATGTGGTCTGGCGCGAGAAGTTGTATATGTTCAGCACGGTGCTGAAGATTGCCTCGTACATGCTGAATATGGCCAGCTCCTCCGGGATAAGTTCCTTTGACATGGAAGCAATTTCCTTGTCCGTGGCCACAAGGTCGTCCCCCTGGATCTGGTTTCGCAGTTTTTCCATGAGGACAAGTCCAAGTTCAGCGCCTGTTCTCTTTGGGTCCTTTATTATCTGCCTGAAAGTTCTTGCCATTACAGTCTGTTGAGGGCGTTTTCCCTGATGCCGGCTTCGGAAATCTCAAGGTGGCCGGTCTTTACTTCGTTTACTCCGTAGTCAAGCCACATGCGGATTGCCCGGCTTAGGGTGATTCCGCGGGCACCAAAGAATTTCTTGTATTCGTCGTAGAGGCCTTCGCTTATGCGGAAGTTGACCAGCTTCTGTGTTTTTACAAGCTCTTCCTTTTCCTCAGCCTTTTTGTTTTCTTCGTTTGCATGGGTTCCAATGGTTTCCAGGGCCAACCCCAGTTCCCCGTTGGAATCGTTGTAGTTTTCTTCAAGTTTTGATCTTTTTGCCATGTCGGTTTCCTTTATATTGTTGTAAAGCAATTTTAAAGTATCTATAAAGCAGTTTTACATACATTCTGCTTTATCTTTTCTTTACATGCGAATAGCCTATTCATCTGCCTTTTGGCCGGTGATTTTTTCTGCAAGGGTTTCAAGGCATGTACGGGTTTCCTTCTTTATGCGCAGCGTCTGTACGGCCTTCTTAAGTCTTCTTGATGTCTCGAACATTTCGTCGTGGGGGAAGATTATTTTTTCAAGGGGCATCTTTTCGATGCTTGGCAGAAGTTCGTTCTGGTTCTTGCGGGCCTTGTTCTGGTCGTTAAAGATTATGGTCTTGAGGGCCGGTTTTTCTGCACCATCCCTCAGCTTGTTGAGGAGCTTGTAGAAGTCGGTGAAACCCGTGATTGAATCTGCGTCGATCTTGAGTACCGGTATGATTTCGTCGCAGGCGGCAATGGTAAGCTGGTTGAGCACCGTGTAGGATGGAGGCATGTCAAAGAGGACGTAATCCAGGCCCAGGGGTTCCAGGGTCTTTAGGAGTTTCTTGAATATGTTCTGGCTTGCTATGTCGGATCCAGCCTTTACTGCCCATGCGTCAATCCTTCCGTCGTCAGACAGTTTTTTTGTCGGGATGATGTACAGGTTCTTGTAAAGGGTTTTCATGATGGCTTTCTGTAGGACGGCATTCTTGTTCTTGTCTTCAAAAAGGTAGTCGGCAAATTCCTTGGTGATCTTGTCTTCCTCTATGAACCTGGCTGTAAGATGTGCCTGGCTGTCCGTGTCGATCATGAGGACTTTCTTGCCTGCAAGTACAAGCTGGGCTCCAAGGGCTGCACACATGGTTGTTTTTCCGACTCCGCCCTTGTGGTTGTAAAGACAAATGGTATACATGGGATTCTGGCCTCCAAAATGCGGGCATCCCGGAGAATAAGGTTTTATGGGCTGCCGTTTTTTTATGCTAGTAGTTTACCATGGGTGGAATCTGTTGTAAAGCATATAAAACAAGAATAAAGAATTATAATTTACGTATGTAAAATGTTTGTATATACAAATTAAAGACAGTAAAGTAAAGATAAATCAAAATGCTTTATAAATTTCATGACCTGCGAGGATTGGCTGTAAGGCCCGATTCCTGCGAGGGTAATGATATTTGACTATCCGGCAAAACCGGCCCTCAAAAGGCCAATACGGGCCTCTGGCGGCAGGGGAAAAAAAGCCGGTTTTTAGCCATTCATAACAAATTTTTTTTGAAAATATCTGTCTTCAGCGTGCAGAAAAAACATGTTTTGCAATTATCACTACTTAGGCAATTGCCAGATTTTATAATTGAGGTGACTTATGGGACAGTTTAGCAAGCCCTGGGAGGAACTTACCATTGCAGACAATTTTATTTTCTGCAAGGTGATGGAGAATGAAAGGATATGCAGGAGAATGCTGGAAGTTCTTCTGGGAATCAGGATCAGTCGCATTGATTACCTGCGTACTGAGCATCCCATGGAAAATTTTTATGATGCACGGGGGATCCGTCTTGACGTTTATGTGGAGGAATCCGACCGAATATTCAACATAGAAATGCAGACTGGGAATTATGATGATCTTCTTCTCAGGTCAAGGTATTACCTTTCCTCCTCGGATGTGGCCACAACAAAAAGGCGCACGAAGTTTCGAGATATAAAGGAAACCTTCATTATCTTCATCTGCAAGGATGATCCTTTTGGAGCGGGCATTCCACGGTATACAAGGACAACAAAATTTCTTGAATCCGACTGGATTGCCTATGATGACAAAAGCCATATTGTATTTTACAATTGCAGTGCGTGGCAGATTGAACAGGATGCCGGGGTTAGGGAAGTCCTAAAGTTTATCTATGGGTTAAAGCCGGATTCTGGTCTTGCGTTACAGATGGAGGATGAGGTTTTAAATGCCATGCGGAAACCTTACCTCAAGGATGAGTACATGTATTTCAGCGACATATTGGAAGATGAAAAGGAAGAAGCTCGTGCCACAGGACTTGCGGAGGGTCGTGCTACAGGACTTGCGGAGGGACGAGCCACAGGACTTGAAGAAGGGCGTGAAGAAGGGCGGCGAAAGAAAGCCCTGGACGATGCCGTCATTGTAGTTACAAAATATGGCCAGCCGGCAGAAACTGTTGCGCAGGACTTTAACGTTCCCCTGGAGGAACTGTATCATAGATTGCAGAATTCTGACGAGGTTGGAAACAGTGTAAATAATATAAATCAGATATAAAGATATTGTCTTTATCAGTGTTTTACTCTTGTAAAGACAAAATAAATATAGTAAAGCAAAGGTAAAGCGTATTTCTTTACAAAAATCATGGCCTGCGAGGATCGGCTCCAAGGCCCGGTTTTTGCAGGGGTAATGATATTTGACCATCCAAAAAAAATGGCCCTCAGAAGGCCGCTACGGCCCTCTGGCAGGGTCTTCCTATTTTTCGGCAGTCAGCCGGGAATCGCTTATTTTTTTCCATATAATAGCGTATGCAAGAATCATGGCAGTACCTGTGACAGTCCACGAAACCGGATAGACTGCAATTATGGAATCATAGCTCCTGAATTTCTGGAACACCGTGGAAATCCATACAAGGCGAAGTCCGCATGAACCCACCAGGGTAATGACAGCCGGCATGAGGGAATATCCAAGTCCCCTCAGCACGCCGGAAGTAATCTCGTAGCTGTTGACCAGAAATTGAACCAGTTCAACCTTAAGGATTCTTTCGGCACAGTAAAATATTGCCTCCGGGTCATTAGAATAAATGTGTGAAAGGGGGATGCGGAACAGGGTAAAGACCACGGAGCACAGGATGCAAATGCCGCTGCTTAATCCCATGCAGTAAAAGAAAGTCTTCCTGCACCTGTCAAAATTCTGGGCGCCATAGTTCTGGCTTGTAAAGGTGACGGCACTTTGAGAAAATGCGGAAACGATAAAGTAGTTGAATATTTCAAAGGTGACTGCAGATGCACTGCCGGCCATGGCCTTTGGTCCCAGGGTGTTTAGGGCTCCCTGAATTACAATGTTTGACAGGCTGAACACCATGCCCTGAATTCCTGCAGGCATTCCAATCCTGAAAATTCTTGAGCAGTGTTCACGGTCAATGGCAAGCAGCCTGGGGCTGAACCTGTAATGGTCCTTTTCCCTGGCAAGAGCCACAAGTATGCAGACTGCGCTAAAAGCATTGGAAACTGTGGTTGCAATACCAACACCGGCAGCTCCAAGACCAAAGCACAGGACAAAAACCAGGTTCAGGATTACGTTGAGAATTCCTGCGGCAATGAGAAAAACCGACGGTCTAAAGGAGTCTCCCTTGGCCCTCAAAACCGAGGCTCCAAAGTTGTAAAGCAGGATGAAGGGAAAACCGGCAAAATAAATCTTAAGGTAAACGTCCGCAAGAACAAGAACCTCGTCCGGCGTTTCAATCATCACAAGAACCCTGCGTGCCATGACCATACCCAATGCAGTCAGAATAATGCCGCATATAATGGAAAGAAAAATGATGGTGTGAACGGCCCGGCTGATGGATTCAGGCTGCTTCTTTCCCTCAAGGGTAGCCACTACAACATTAGCCCCAATGCTGAGGCCCATGAAAACATTCAGGATGAGGTTGATCAGGGGGGCGGTGCTTCCTACGGCGGCAAGGGCTTCCGGTCCTACAAACTGGCCGACTACGGCAATGTCGCAGGAATTAAAAAGCTGCTGCAGGATTCCGCTGGCAGTGAGTGGCAGGGCAAACAGCATGATTTGCAAAAGCAGAGGTCCCGTCGTAAGGTCTTTCTTTTTAGTGTCTTTCATTTTTCAGTTCCTCGGGGCAATGATAGCACAATGCAGGAGGGTAGGGTAGGGCATCCGGGCGGCAGTTCCGTGGCTCGGTACCCTCGGCCGCTTCACTCATCCGTAACCTCCGGTTACTCCTTCGCTCCAGTGGCTTGCCTTTCGGCAACCACTCCATTGCCTGATGCGGAGAGAAAAAAATCAGTGGTTCCATTAAAAAATTAAACTGTGTTATAATTAGGATAATGAACGAAGAGCAGCAGATTTTATTCATGCAGATTAGACTCATCAGAATGGCTTCTGAAAAACTTGGGATAACGTTGAAGCAGTCAGCCGAGCTGTTTGATAAGTTTAAGGTTCTTCCCTTTATCCGTGACTGCTGGGGAATATTCCATGTGGAAGGTGATAATGCCGTTTACGAAGAAATCCGGGAATACTTGGTTTCCAAAGGGGCAGCAATATGAAGCAGCTTGAAGAGGGCATGATTTTATATCATGGCAGTTATTGTATTGTAGAAATTCCGGATTTGAACAGGTGCGCTAAGTACAAGGATTTTGGACAAGGATTTTATCTGACTACTTCAAAAGAGCAGGCCAAAAACTTTGCAAAAATTACTGCCGCCAAAGCAAAAGCTAGAGGGCTTATTCCTGCGAGCGAAGAGTTTGGATACGTCTCATTTTTCAGGGTGAATGATGTTCAGGAATTAAAAACCTTCGGATTTAAAACTGCGGATAAGGAATGGCTGCATTGCATAGTCGCCCATAGGGGAAATGAATGTTTTCTTGAAAAGCAGGATGAAATGAAACTTTTCGATGTTGTCTCGGGCAAAATTGCCAATGATGATACCAACAGAACCATAGCAGCATATATGGATAATCTGTATGGGCCCATGGGAAAAGAAAGTGTTGATGATTACTGTATAAGCTTGCTGTTGCCAGAAAAACTGCAGGATCAATTCTGCTTTAGGACAGATAAGGGTGTTTCAAAGTTACAGTTCCTGAAGAGCGAAAAGGTAGCCCTGTTTTAGCTGGAGGATTTGCGGTGAAAAATAGAAATGCAATTGCCATGGATTTAATTACAAAAATGGCAGTGGAACAGCTTGCAAGGGAGCAGTATAAAAGTACGGAAGAAGTCCTCATTTCATTTATGGAATCTAACACCGGCCGAATGGTTTATGACGATTCAACAAAACTCTGGTGGGATGGCCCTGCAGCTGTTGTCCAGGAATACAAAGCCGAGATGAAAATAGGGTAGGGCATCCGGGCGGCAGTTCCGTGGCTCGGTACCCTCGGCCGCTTCACTCATCCGTAACCTCCGGTTACTCCTTCGCTGCAGTGGCTTGCCTTGCGGCAACCACTCCATTGCCTGATGCGGAGCGCTGCTGTACAATGGCTTCATGGATGACAACGAATACTATGCAATGATGCGCCGGCAATACTCAAATCCCGTTAAGCTTGGAACTAAGAAATCCAGTGTGGATTCAAAGAAATCTAGTTTGGAACTGGGAAAAACAGCAGGTTCATATTCCAACTGGGAAAAGAAATACGGCCACGAGGATGCCGAAATGTTCCAGGAGCGCAACAGCAATTCCTAGAGGCAACCTAAAAAATGCTTATTCATAGATATTGTAAGAAGATACAGCATCCCTGCCCGCACCTGAAGTATGGTTGTATACCATCTTGTCCTTCATAATTTTCCTGCAATTATTGAAATACACATCAGGGTCTGGATCTGCTGCTTCATACAATAGTTTATGTAGCCTTCTGGTTCCTTCTCTTGAAACCGTCTGGAGAACAAAACAACTTTTTCCCCTAAACCAAACGGGAATTTCAGTAGGTGCATCTGAGAAAGGATTGAAATGAACGCAGGTATATCCTACGACAATACAAGCTGGAAAATCATCTTCACAAACCCTAAGTGGGTCTGCATATGTTGCCTTTGGATTAAGCTTCCATTCCCAGTTTGATTTTTTAAAATATTCCCTTCCATCCTTTTCCATAGACCAAAAGAATTTATTGGTCTGTTTGTATTCCTCTGGAATTTCGTGGCATCCATCATACAGCTGTGCATGAGCAAGAAAGCAGTTTAAAATAACAATTGCAAGAATAAATCTTTTCATCCGGGGTTCTCCTGTAAAAAAAATCATAGGCCTTTTCTGAATATGTAGGTCTTGTAGGGTTCCTCATGGGAAAAAGGCTCGAAGGTACCTTCCTCCACAAGCTGGTAACCGCGGCTTATGTACCATTCAACATTGCACTCGCAGTCGGTCCACAGGTACATGTTCCGAAATCCCCTTGAGCGGAAAATTTCCATGGCCTGTCCAAGGATCTTCTTGCCCCATCCGGTCCTTGTGCTTACAAAAAGGCTCAGCTTAACGTCATTAGCGTTCATGTAGCGGTAGGTCTTTTCGTCCATCATGGAAAGGTAGTCTCGGCTAAGGGAAAGCATTTTCTGGTGGAATTCCGGCAGGGAATCGAATTTTTCCTGCCACCAGTCATGCCATGGGCTATGTTCCCCAGGTCGTGATGCAAAGGCGATGGAACAAAGTTCCCCATCCTGGGAAAGCTGGAACTGCATGTCGTTGCCGGCCGCATTCTGTCTGATGATGGCTTCCACGTAAAGCCGCCTGAACCCTGGGTCTTCCGTTGGCGGTGACCAGAGTTCAACAACCCTGTCTATGAGCTGTTCAAGAAAATGCGAATTTCCAAAATCAAATTTTTCCAAGGCATCCATGGATTTAACATAGTCTCTTTGGGCCATTTTGCCAAGGCCGCATTCCCATGCCACATTCCCATGCCACATTTCCCTTCTATAAAAGAGTGTTTTTTGCTATAATTGCCCTACTATGACAAAACAGGTTAAACAGATTATTTTCTGGGTCGGCGCCCTTGTCCTTGGTGCCATTCTTGGGTCGCTGCATGTCGGTGCAGTAGACAATGTTTGTGACTTTATCGCTACGGTTTTCACCAGGCTTTTCAAATTTACGGCGGTTCCTGCAATTTCCGTTTCTGTTGTTACCACTCTTGCAATGCTTGGCGGCAACAAGGAAACCGGCAAGATCTTCAAGCGTACCATCATGTACACCCTTCTTACGACGGTTGCCGCTTCTACAATTGCAGCAGTCCTTTTCTTTGTAATCAAGCCGGAAGTTCTTTCGTCATCAGTATACGAAGGAGTTGCTGCCGACAAGATTTCAAGCATGAGCTCGGCATCGTTCCTCAGCTACTTTACAAGTGCAATTCCTGACAACATCATCTACCCATTCGTTTCTGGCAATGTTCTTTCCATATTAATCGTATCTTTTGCCTTTGGTTTTGCAATTTCACAGATGAAGGATTCCGACAGGAAGACTGTGGTCATCAATGCAGTTCACGGTTTCCAGGAACTGGTATTCATGATCATCGGCTGGGTAATCACGATTCTCCCGATTGGTATCGTTGCATTTACTGCACAGCTGGTAAAGGAAATGAGCGCAGACATCGCAATGGAATCCATCGGAAAGTACACTGCAGTTGTCCTTAGCGGCAACCTGATCCAGTTCTTTGTTGTCCTTTCGATTTTCCTTCTTGTGCGCGGAATCAATCCGGTAAAGCACTTCAAGAACATGATTCCTGCAATCCTTACAGCCCTCTTTACAAAGTCATCGGCAGCAACCCTCCCGGTAACAATGAACTGTGCAGAAACCCGCGTAAAGTGCGACAAGAAGTACACACGCTTCATTCTTCCAATGTGTACGACAATCAACATGAACGGTTGCGCCGCCTTCATCCTCGTGACTTCCCTTTTTGTAATGAAGAACGGTGGTGTTGACCTTAACCTCTTTACGGTTGTTGCATGGATCTTGATTTCGGTAATCAGCGCAGTGGGAAATGCTGGCGTTCCAATGGGATGCTTCTTCCTTACGCTTTCGCTCATGG
This sequence comes from Treponema sp., assembly GCA_024400955.1. Taxonomy (GTDB): domain Bacteria; phylum Spirochaetota; class Spirochaetia; order Treponematales; family Treponemataceae; genus Treponema_D. Next base: position 5,809 of record JAKSLY010000029.1, on the reverse strand, counting down.
CCGGCAAGGGAATGCCAATCGGTGTAATGGGTGTCATCCTGCCAATTTATGCAGTAATCGACATGATTGAAACAGCCGTGAACATTTATTCTGACTCATGCGTTTGCGCCATGACCAACAAGGATCTTGAAGGTAAGATTGGTGCAGAAGCAGAAGCCAAGGCTGAATAGGAAACCTCTATAAGGCTTTAAACTTATCAGGCATCACTAGATTTTTTAGTGGTGCCTATTTTTTGGGAGCGAACAGCGGGGCTAGGCTTTATCAGAATGATATGGTAGAACCGGAAACTTTCCATGTGCTGTAGCTTCTGCCGCTGGCAGCAGGTGAATTGGACGAAGCCCATGAATTAAGTTGGCTTACAACAGATGCAATTTCCGCTTCATCAAAGAAAGTCGCATTGTTTGTTGTTGTCTTATTACCATCATTTGCTTCTTGTCCAACTGTATTTGGACATTTTCCCGTAAGGGTAAAGCTGTTTTCAATGTCAAAAGTGAAAGTATTATATTCATCACCATAACAAATACCTGCAATGCCACCGTAAACCGTAGATGAACCTGAAGAAATGGATACGTTACCAAAATTGACGGAATTTACAATGTTACATTTTACAATGTAATTATTGTTGCTGTTCCATGAACCTCCAAGTCCACCGCAGATGCCTCCAACATTGCCTTTGCCGGAAATCTCCCCCATGTTAAGACAGTTGGCTATCAGTTTTATATCATCTCTTGTGTAGGCTGTCCCTGCAATACCACCGGTTCCGTCGGCATCACTGTCGGTGGAAGTGATCTTTCCATAGTTTTTGCAATTATAAACAGCAATACGGCTAAAACCTATTATTCCACCCGTTTCATCGGTAGCGGTTACATCTCCATAGTTTGTGCAGTTTGCTATGTAGGAATCACCTTGACTATATGAACTATTGACATCACCGGCTATTCCTCCAGCAATCGAGGAAGTTGAAGTAATGGTCCCGTAGTTTACGCAGTTTGTCACATAGCCCTTGCTGTAGGCTCCGACAAAACCGCCTGAGCCACTTTTACTGGTAGTAATGTCAACATAATTTATGCAGTTGTCGATTTTTGCACCGTCTGCAAAAAAGCCTACAAAGCCTGCCAATACGGATGTTCCCCGGAGGGTCAGGTTCTTGACGGTTCCTCCTGATACACAGCCAAAGAAAGCAGGCTTATTATATGAGCCATCTACTGAAGTAGTGTCAATCTTCAAGCCGGAAATTTCATGGCCTGCACCGTCAAAGGTGCCCTTGAATCCGTTTCCGGATCCTATGCCATTATATCCATAACCGATTGACTTCCATGTTTCGTCTGGAGAAAGGGCAATATCATTGGCAAGCTCAAAGGTTACGCCACTGAAAGTCACGGTACCTCCGTTTGCCCATTCGGAAATTTTCTTAAGGTCACCGACAGAAGTAACAAGATACCTGCCGCTTGTTGGGACTGATTCAAAAAATTCCAGCTTAAGCTGCCACCTGGCATAAAGGGTAAGGTCTCCCGTTGATTCCATGGCGATGGATTCCACCTGGTTTTGGAAGGTTCCTTCCGTAAACCAGCCGTCAAAGTAGTACATGTCCTTTTCCGGAGCAGACAGCACCACTTCTTCGTCCATGGTATATATGGAAGGATTGTCCGGGGAATTTGTTCCGCCATCAAGTTCATAGGTGATGTTAAAGTACTGGTTCAAGATCAGCTGGATGGCAACGGTAACGGCCTCTGGGGAATTAAGTTCTATGAGTTCTGACTTTCCAGATGCAACGGTTTTGTTCTGGGCGGAAAGGGCCTTTACGGTTACCTGATATTTTCCAAAGGGAATGTTTTCAAATTCGACGGTTTCTTCCAGGACAGGATTTTTTTCGCGGTAGATTTCTCCGTCTTCCTTGCACAGGCGCACTGCGTAGGATGCAGCTTCTTCCTTTGTAAAATAAGCCCTGTCGTTTTTACTTGGAAGAATAACGGAAATGGATGCACCTTCATCAACGCTATTGCTGTTCAGCAGGGAACAAGATGGGAATGCAATGGCAATCAGGATGAATGCTGATAGAACAAGATGCGGGCAAATCTTTTTCTGTAAAAAACTTTTCATATATGAACTCCCTTTTCATCAAGGGTAACAACTTTTGCCCAGACTGTAAAGGCAAAGGAGGGCAGGGGCCTGGAGGGACCTAGCCGGGATTGGAATGGACGCGCAGCGTGGGCATGGATAAAAAGATCCCGAAATAAATTCGGGATGACATTATCAGTGAAGTCCGGGATGACGGCATCAAATGAAATCGAGATGACGGCATCAAATGAAATCGAGATGACTTTTTTTTTATCCATGCTCCGGCCGTGAGGGCAAGCCATGGAAAGCCCGTTAAGCAGGCCAGTCTGCTCCCTATTAATAGTCCTTGCCGTAGTTTGGGTATTCGGTGCAGTTTTGGTAGATGTGGCGGATTGTGGCGGCGACTTTTTTGTAACAGTTTTCCTGACCGCCTGATTCCAGATAGTGGTTTTCGCGCAGTTCGATTACCGGATCGCCATGGTTGTATCTTGTGCAGGCATCACAGTAGTAATAGGATTGCCTGCAGATTGTGTCGTAAATTTTGTCGCTGTCCTTGACGATGTACAGTGTGTATGGTTTTCCATAAAGGCCTTTTGCATCGGGCGGAAAGACCAGGGGTTCCGTTCTGTCGGTCCAGTAGCCGTGGGGCAGGTACCTTACCGTTGCGGAACAGTTCAATTCCTGGAGCCTAAGGTACGTCCAGACAAAGACCAGGTTGTAGGCCTTGTGTGGGTCGTCAAATTCCAGTGCAAGAACCCTGTCGGTTAGCGGGGAAAGAATTCCTGCGTAGTATTTTTTGTTTCTTGCGTAGTAAATGACCTGGGATTCGTTGTGCATGGAGCTTACATGATTGAAGAAATATTTTTTATCGACGGTTCCCTTGTCGTTTAGCTGGCACACGTAGTTCATGAATCCGAGGTTTGAGCCGCCGCCCCTGTAAAGACGCCCGCGCTGCCCCATGACGGCGCATTCCTCTTCGTCCCTGAAAATTCCCTTTGCAGGCAGTTCCGTGTTCATGACCCATGGAAGCTGCTCGGAAAATGCGAAAAGGTTAAGGAATGAAAAAAAGAAGCATAGGGTAAGAAGGGTTTTCATTTTGGAGTTGTTCATTTTAATTTTGATAAAATCCATTGGAGCTATCTTCTGACCAGGTTTTATACATATCTAGATAATGTTCCTTAATAAATTTTTGAATTTTTGTTATTTCATGTCCCTTAAGATTTCCTTCTGCTTTGATGACTGTAGAACCATCACTTTTGACAAAAAACTTTGCAGATCCTCGTTCAGAAAGCTTTGTATCACTGGCATGAACATGCATGGCTTCAATAATGCAATGTTCTGTGTAATATAGATAATATCCGCAGATTTTATATGGATAGTATTTAGGCATTTTCAGTCTCCATATATTCTCTGTCTTTTGTCCAGATATTTTGAACAATTACCTGTTCAATTTCATCCATGTTGGTTTCCAGCATTTTTCCATCTTCAGAGATAAGCATGGCATGGTCAGGATTTTTTAAATTAAGTATGCTGATTCCATTTTCTTTTTTTGTGAAAGCATATCCGGCAATAATCATGTTTGCATTTTTTGCAATTTCTGCAATTTTTTCTTCAGACATATTTGACCTCCACTTTTTTTATGGGTTGATAGAATTTTTCAGGATCCATGTAAAGGTTCTCAAGAATAGGTTGCAAGTCAATGTAATCTTCCTGTTCTGATTTGCCAATATTCTTTTTTGTAACAACAAGATAACCGTTGTCCCATTCCTTTACGTTTATGTATTTTTCGAGGTTCTTAGAAGTAAGAAATTTCAGCCTTACATTGCCAAAGGAGAAAATAGAGTATTCGCCATCATTATATAGGTAGGCCGTTGAATTATCCATGACTTCCTCCGTAAAATTTAGTTTCAAGGGTGCCTAAGACAATACTATAAGAAACCTGTAGAAATTGCAATTTTGGGAGTGGGGTTTGGCACTACAAAATTTCATGGAAATATGCTATATTACAGGGTATGGGAATGTATCTTAATATTGGGAACGGTAATTTTAAGACGACGCTAAATGGCGAGTATGTTGATAAGTCTCAGGTAATTGCGGAACTCAATGGAAGAATTGACAAAAAGAGTAAACTTCTTTGCATAAGCCGCCCCCGGAGATTTGGTAAGTCTCTGCTGGCACAGATGCTTTGTGCTTATTATGACAAGACCTGCGATTCCCATGAACTTTTTGCAGGCTTGAAAATTTCCAGTGATGAAAGTTTTGAAAAGTACCTGAACAAGTATCCTGTCATCTATCTTGATATTACCTGGTTTGTCTCTACTTGCGGTAACATTAACGATGTTCTTAAATATATGGAGAAAAAAGTTTCTGCGGAAATAAAGAAAGAGTACCCAGAGACAGAGGGAGATTCCCTGCCGGAGGTTATTGCCAGTGCCGCAACAGCATACGGTGAAAAATTTGTAATTATTATTGATGAATGGGACGCAATCTTCCGTGAGGCTAAGAATGATGAAAAGCTTCATAAAGATTACATAATGCTGCTTCGAGGGCTTTTTAAGTCGCCAATGACAGACAACATGTTCTCGCTGGCTTTTATGACTGGAATTTTCCCGATAAAAAAATATGGAACCCAGTCGGCAATGACTGATTTCTGTGAATATTCAATTCTCAGCCCAGAGGAATTTGCACCATACACGGGATTTACGGAAGAAGAAGTAAAGGCTCTCTGTGAAAAGCATGATATGGATTTTGAGACCGCAAAGAAATGGTATGACGGTTATTCATTTGATGGTGGACTGTCCATATACAATCCGAATTCAATAATGAAATGCATGCAGACTGGAAAGTATCGAAATTTCTGGGCCAGGACAGAGTCTTTTGATTCCTTAAGATTTTATATCAGCATGGATTTTGACGGAATAAAGCAGGACTTGATCCAGCTGGTTGGCGGTGGAACTTGCAAGGTAAACACGATTTCCTTCCAGAATGACATGTGGATTATAAACAGCAAGAATGATTTGCTGACACTTTTGATTCATTTGGGGTATCTTTCATATAATTCTGAAAATTCTACCGTACGCATTCCAAATAATGAAATAAAAGATGAATTCTATGCTGCATTGGAAGAGAGTTCCCATAAGGATCTTGCCAAGATGATAAAGGAATCGGACTATCTTCTTGAATGTACATTGGAAGGAAAGGAAGATGAAGTTGCTGCTGCAATAGAAGCTGCCCACGATGCAGGTACGGCACCATTATTCTACAATAATGAGCAGGCACTCCGAAGTGTAATCAAGTTTGCCTATGTTTCCGCAGTTGACGATTACGTTCAGATTCAGGAATTGCCGTCTGGAAAAGGCTATGCAGATGTTGTATTCATTCCCAAGAAAACTTCGGATAAAAGTGCAATGGTTATAGAACTTAAGTGGAACCGGGAAGCTGATGCTGCAATAAGCCAGATCAAGCAGAACAATTATCCTCAACTGATAAAGGATCTTTCCGGCGATATTGTGCTTGTTGGAATAACTTATGATGAAAAGACCAAGAAGCATGACTGTAAGATAGAAAGAATCAGCAGATAGCATGATTTAAAGGCCTTACCGGATAACCGATAGGGCAGTTTGCGTTAGATTTTTCCATTTGACAATGGTTTTTTTAGTGCTATAATTTTTAAAAATGAAGACTTTGGTTAAATTCAGCAATTCAGCAATTCAGCAATTCAGCAATTCAGCAATTCAGCAATTCAGCAATT
>JAKSLY010000028.1 GCA_024400955.1 Treponema sp. | reverse complement strand
ATGCCATCGCAAAGATGATTGAATTCCTTGAAGAAAAGAAAATCGGTAAGGCAACCGTAAACTACAAGCTCCGCGACTGGATCTTCAGCCGCCAGCGCTACTGGGGTGAACCAATTCCTCTGGTACACTGCCCTTGCTGCGGAACCGTTGCAGTACCAGAAAGCGAACTTCCAGTCAAGCTTCCTGACGTAAAGTCTTACCAGCCAACGGGTACAGGTGAATCTCCTCTTGCCGCCATCGACTCCTGGGTCAACTGCAAGTGCCCTAAGTGCGGAAAGGATGCAAAGCGCGAGACAAACACAATGCCTCAGTGGGGAGGAAGCTGCTGGTATTACCTCCGCTACCTTGATCCCAAAAATGACAATGCATTCTGCTCAAAGGAAGCAGAAAACTACTGGATGCCTGTAGACCTTTACGTTGGAGGAGCAGAACACGCAGTTCTCCACCTTCTCTACGCAAGATTCTGGCACAAGGTACTTTATGACTGCGGCGTAGTTTCTACAAAGGAACCATTCCAGCGGCTCATCAACCAGGGTCTCATCACATCATTTGCCTTCCAGCGCAAGAACAAGACTCTTGTTCCAACTGATGAAGTTGAAGAAAAGAACGGAAAGTACATCGAAAAGGCAACGGGCGAAGAAGTTGAACAGATCATCGCAAAGATGTCAAAGTCCCTCAAGAACGTTGTTAACCCGGACGAAATGATCGACCAGTACGGTGCAGACTCTGTGCGCATGTACGAAATGTTCATGGGCCCGCTTACAGTTTCAAAGCCTTGGAATACACAAGGCCTCGTTGGAATCAACCGCTTCCTTGACAAGGTTTGGCAGGTAAGCGAAAAGCCAATGGCTGACATCGACATCACCGGCAAGATCGAAGACAAGGCTCTCGTTGAACTCCGCAAGACTTATGCAAAGACAGTTGCAAAGGTAACAAAGGATACTGCTAACCTTGACTTCAACGTTGCAATCAGCCAGATGATGATCTTCATCAACGAAGCTTCAAAGGTGGAAAAGATGCCTAAGGCCATGTGGGAAGGTTTCGTCCTCATGTTAAGCCCTTACGCTCCACACCTTGGCGAAGAACTTTGGGAAAAGCTCGGACACACAAGCACAAATGCATACGAAGCATGGCCAACCTTCAGCGAAGAATACTGCAAGGAAGACACAAAGGAAATCGTTGTCATGATCAACGGAAAGCTCCGCGACAAGTTTGAGGCTGCTGCCGATGCTGACGACGAAACCCTCAAGGCCCGTGCAGTTGAAACAGATGGCTACAAGAAGTTTACCGACGGCAAGGAAATCGTAAAGGTAATTGTTGTAAAGGGTAAAATGGTCAACTTTGTTGCAAAGTAAGCAGCTGGCGAGTTTTCGGTAGGAAACTCGCTAGGTCCCGGCAGGGACCGCCTCAATTTTGTTGCAAAGTAAGCTTATCAAGTTAAAGTAAAAAAAACTTGGGGCGTTGCCGGCCATTTGCAAAAGCAAACGGCCGGCCGCTACGTTCCGGGTTCCGCTACGCTCATTGCGCCGCTACGCTCTGCAACGCTGCCGCGCCCTGCACATCGCTAACGCAAAAAATGGCCGAGCCCAAAGGCTCGGCCATTCTGCAATCAATCAAGAAAATCAATCTTCCTTCCAGTACTTAATGAACTCAAGCATAAACTGCTGCACGTCACCAAACCACTTTTCCTGGAAAACACAGGCATTCTTGCCAACGTACCTAAAATGCCAGCATTCCCAACGGTAACCGGTCACATCTTCATATCCCTTTGGAAAGGAAAGGGACCAGCCAAATTTTGCTGCATTCCTGTAAACCCACTTTCCCATGGTCGTGGAATCAAAATCATCACTGATGGAACCAAAGTCAACGGCAGTTCCCAGCTGGTGCTGGCTTGTTCCCGCCCTGGCACTTTCACGCTCAGCTTCCTCAAGGCCGTCCACGGAAACCCAATAGTTAAAGAGGTTCTCCTGGTACTTGTAGGACCTGTACACGGAACTTACAAGAAGGGTTATTCCATCAGCCTGGGCAGCAAGGGACATTTCCTTCAATGCCTCATAGGCTTCCGGCCTGATGAACATGCCAGACTTATTAAGGTTAAAATACCTGTTTGCCTTAAGTTCAATAAGATCCTTTGGAATATAGGTACTTTCCGCCATGTTCTTCTTGTCAATCAAGAAGAAAAGGCTCTTGTCGTCACTGCGGAATTCCTTTTCTTCATCAAGTAGAACCTGCAGGTCGGAAAGAAATTCATCCTGCTCGGCAAGGATTCCGTCAAGGCAGGATTTAGCCCTTGGATTCACCCTGGAAAACACGCGCCTTATCTTTTCTGCATTCTGAATGTCAGCATCCGGAACACCGGCAGATTCAACCTGCAATTTTCTTGGAGCCTTACCCCCATTCTGTGCATAGGCAGTTTTCGTGCATCCAAGTGTCAGCAGGGAAGAAACAAAAACAGCCGTACCAAGGATACAGCTGCTTAACAACCTATTCATCAGTAACCTCAGTTACAGAGTGAATGATATGGAAAAGATCCAGAAAACCGGTACGCTCAAGGGCGCGCCTTACAATTTCCGATGGATTCATGATGAACAGCTTGGTACCATATTCATCGCCGTCATTGTGACCCGCAATTATGATGCCAATGGCAGAAGAGTCAACCTGCGTTACATTTTCCGTATCAAGTACAACATTGGAATCGATGATGTACTGGAAAACCTTCTGCTGAAGTTCAACATCCGTATATGAATTCATTGCTCCCGAAAGTTCAAGGAGCATGTAGTTTACGCCTACTTTTTCTTTAATCTGAAGCTGGTCCATCTAATTTCTACCCCCTGATTATTCATCACCAAGATACTTCATGACAAGCATGGTAACATCGTTTTCAAGTTCCTTGGAAGAGAATTCAACAAGGCTGTCATAGGCAAACTTTGCCATCTTTTCTGCAGGGAAGTTTGAATTTTCCATGAGTGCAGTCTGAGTTCTTGTCTTACCAAAGATGTCTCCACGAAGGGACCTAGTATCAAGAATACCGTCAGTCATGGACATGACGATGTCACCCTTTGCAAGCTGAACCTTCTTAACCTTAAGGTATGGGAGAATGTCCTTTACAAAACCAAGGATGTGACCTTCACCCTGAACTTCGATAACGTTGTTGTATGCACGGGTGTAAACGAACAAGGCTGGCGATCCACAGTTGATGTAATACATGGTATCCGAGCTAAAGTCCATAAGACCAAAGATTCCGCTAAAGAAAGTTCCCTTAGGCAGGGAATCCCTGATAAAGAAGTTTACCTTTGCAACAAGCTTCTTGAAGTCGGTGGTTTCTGCAAGGTAAGTTCGAATGATGGACTTGAGGATGACCATGTTCATGGAAGCCGCAATACCCTTACCGGAAAGGGCACCGATGATAAATATGTGTCGTGTATCCGTAAGGCGGATCATGTCAACGAATTCACCACCAATGTTGTGTGCCGGAATCATCAGGTAGCCTGCATCAACCTTCTTGCTCTTGATAAGGTCCATGTTTTCCTGAATGGAAGTAATGATCTGGCCGGACATGCGGATTTCGCGGTTAACCGTACCAACAACGCTTTCATTCATGATGTTCTTAACGTAGTAACCTACAACAAAGAGGTTCGAGTAGTACTTGTTGAACATTTCATAGTCGTATTCTGAATATGCATTGCCCGAAGTTTTCTTTCCAAGAAGAATGAGACCGATGAACTGACGGCCTTCGTTAAGCATGATGTATGCATCGGAATCGGTCATGTCAAGAAGTCCAGTAACCCTGGTCTTGATACCGGCAAGGGCAACAACAGTATCAAGATGCTCGCGGAAAATAACCTGCCTGTGGGTGTTCATTACAACATCGCCAATGCTTCTGTCAACGTCGATGGAGAAAGGCTTGTCGTCAGAAGTATATACGGCATTGAGGTTTCCGCTACCATCGTCAATGAGAATCTTCATTGAAGAAGTCTCAGTATATTTCCTGAAGATCTTGAATACGTCTTCCGTGATTTCCTTTGGAGTCTTTGTAAAGTCAAGATGTGTAATATCCTGCTCAAAGTCCTCTTCGTAGCGCTTTGCACGGAAAAGGTCTGACTTGGCAAACCTGCGCCTGATGAGGAATCCGGATCCTGCAATTGCAGCAGCAATAAGGTACACAAGGACAAAGAAAAGGGTGCTGTTTACGGCAGAAACAGGCAGGAGTCCCATGAATGCACACCAGAGGATCAGGATAGGAATTACAAGACCGATGACAAAGCGTGCAGCAGCCTTGATGAATCCCTTAAAGTCCACAAGCTCGTCGTTCTCATTGGCACGGATAAAGCAGTAAACCATCGGCAGGTACCCGATAGGAGCAATTGCGTTAATATCCGGGATGAATGCTGAACAGCGGTTGATGTAAATGAAGGCAAGCCATGAAAGCATTACGCCCACGTTGTTCCAGCCCATGTTCTGCCTTGTAATCTTGGAATCGTTGTTTTCAGCACGAACAAAGGTCATGAGCATTACAAAGCCCGGAATGAATCCCCTGTAGAGGAAGTTGTATCCGTCAAGCCACCTTATGTGCATGACGCGTCCAAAGTTCCCCTTGAACATCATTCCCGAAGTAATTGCAAATCCGTTTGCAGAAGAAAAGAAGATGCTGTTGAATGCGTTTGGAACAATGCAGACAATGTAGATGGAAGCAATAATGAGAATCCAGCCAAAAAGCTTGAAGAACTTAATGGGCTTGTAGTTTGGATAAACCATCATGTAGTTGCAGCTGAATACTGCAAAGAATCCCATGAGAACGTATGTAAGGCGTCCCACAAGAAGTGCAACCTGGTTCAGTTTCTTAAGGGCAAAAATGTCAGTAACACCCATGAGAATGTAGATGGTACCGCAGAAGAGAATCAGGTTAACGAGAACGCTGGAACTCTGGCGCTTTGTCTCAAGCTTGTCAATGCTGAACGAAGCAAAAATAAGATATGCAGCTACAAGAAAGTTAATAATAATGTAAATCATTGCTTACCTCCCAACCTTGGCAACAAGCATGGTAACGTCGTCCCTGAGTTTCTTGCCACCATTGTAATCCATAATGAGGCTGACTACATCATCAATGAACTCCTTAGGAGTTTTTGCAGCGCTCTTTTTGATTGTATTCTGATAAAGGTCCGTATCACCAAGTTCCACACCTTCTTCATTCATTACTTCAGAAACACCGTCGGATGCCATGAGGATCACGTCATCACGGAACAGCCTCTGTTCAGCAACTTCAACTTCATCAATATCGATGATACCAACAAGGGAACAGTTTGAAGTAAGGGGCTTGATTCTGTAGCCGCTTGGGGAATTGGTAATGATAAGAGGGTCTGACATGGAAGCATTTACATAGCGAATGGTCATTTTTTCCGTATCAACAACGCCGATGAAAAGAACCGTATACTTATCCTGAAGCTTCATTCCCTTGATGGCCTTATCGACAGCCTTGATCATGGAAGGAAGGTCTTCTCGGTCTTCAAGAATCTTTACCGTGTTCATCACGAGACCCATGACCAGGGCAGCAGCAAGACCCTTACCTGACACGTCACCAAGCATGAGGAGTGTCTTTGTAGGTGTAATTGGAAGAACCGAATAATAGTCACCGGAAACGTTAACAAGAGGACGGTAATATGCAGCAATTGAAAGCTTGTCGATTTTAGGCATGTTCAATGGAAGGAAGGACTGCTGTGTATCTGCAAGCTGCTTCCATTCACGCGAAAGGGCCGAAATTTCAGAAAGGTCACTGATCTGCTTTGTACGTTCAAGGAAGCGCTGGAATTCTTCAAGGAGAGGCTTGTAGATTTCCTGGTCAAAGAGCCTTGTGTAGCGGCAGAATACATACATGTGAATCTTGTTGAAAACGAGGATGAATCCGCGGGAAGCCGAATACTTTGAAACCATGCCGAATTCATTACCCATGAAGTAGTATCCGTCCTTCCAGTCAGCAGGATAGTTCAGGGCAAGGGTATTCATCGTCTTTTCCGAGCAGGAAAGCCTGTCAGGGCTGTTATAGAGAACATAGTTGGTTTCCGAATCAACAAGAAGAACGGAACAGTCACCCTTCACTTCAAGGACGGAACCGACTGCCTCATAAAAATCGTCAAGGGAATAGCAGACACGGATCCTGTCGATGAATTCATTCAGGATTCCAGTTTCACCGGTGTATAGTTCCTTGTGCTTGATGGAAGCAAGGATGTTTTCCTGAATTCTTGCAGCAACAGTATATAGAAGACTGAACACGATACAGGCAGTAAACAGGGGAAATACAACCCGATATGCACGCACACTGTCAACGAAAGACGATATTTTCAACAGAATGAATCCAAGAATGGCGAGCATCAGAATTCCAAAAAAGGAAGCGATAATACGTTTTTTTGTTTTATACATTTCTGCACCTCGGACATGCATGCCTACGAAAGTCCATTACCCCGTAATACACACATATTTACAGTATTATAACACAATATCGGCAAAAAAGTAAAAAAAATTCACCCCATTGGGGAATAAAAAAAATCCCGGCTGGAAAACCGAAAATGGTCCCCAAAACCGGGATTTATGGGTTAAACTGGGATAAGTTCTGGTATTATCCCCAGTTACCTCCAATTTAACCACCAATATAGTCACGGGTCAGTACGGAAGGATTCCGTGAAGGATTTTCAAGCTTTGCAAATTCCTCAAGAACCTTGTGCTGCTCGCGGTTAATTCCCTTCGGAATCTGGACAATGACCTTAACGTAAAGGTCGCCCTTCCTTGACTTTCCGTCATAAGGAACACCTTCACCCTTAACCTTGATGATTTCGCCATGCTGGGTACCTGCAGGAACCTTAAGGCTGATCTTCTTGTCGTCAAGTCCGGTGATTTCAACAGTATCACCAAGGATTGCCTGAGAAACGCTGACAGGAACGGCACAGATAAGGTCGTATCCCTCGCGTTCAAAGCACCTGTCTGCTCGTACATTTACAAAAATGTGGAAATCCCCTGCCGGTGCACCATTTTTTCCTGCATGACCCATGCCGCGCAGGCACAAGTCGCGTCCAGTCTGGACTCCGCATGGAATGGTAACCGTAATGGACTGCCTCTTCTTGTAGACGCCGGTTCCGTGACATGCATGGCAAGGATTGTCAATGACTGTTCCATTACCCTGGCATGTAGGACAGATGGTTCTCATGGAGATGAAGGCCTGCCTTGTGTTTACCTCACCATATCCATGGCAGGTAGGACAGGTCTTTGTGGAAGAACCCTTTTCGCCACCAGTACCCTTACATTCAGGGCAAGGCTCGTTCCTGTTGTATTCTATGTCCTTCTTGCAACCGTATACGGCTTCCTTAAAGTCAATATGCAGGTTGCAGCGGATGGACTCACCTTCATTGGACCTTCTTGAGCCGCCGCCGAATCCAAAACCGCCGCCACCGCCGAAAATGCTTTCGAAGATGTCGCTGAATCCGCCGCCACCCATTCCGCCGAAAATGTCGCTGAAGTCGTGGAATGCATGAGAGAATCCTCCAGCCCCTGCTCCTCCCATTCCATCAAGACCGGCATGACCATACTGGTCATAGACAGCCTTTTTCTGGTCGTCGCAGAGAACTTCGTAGGCTTCCGTTGCTTCCTTAAACTTTTCTTCAGCCTCTTTATTGTCCGGATTTCTGTCCGGATGATACTTGAGGGCAAGCTTGCGGTAGGCTTTCTTTATTGTTTCCTTATCCGCAGACTTGTCTACTCCAAGCACTTCATAGTAGTCACGTTTGCTTGCCATCTTTCAATCAGTTCTTAACTTCGAAATCTACATCGTCAGCAGAACCAGATGCATTTGCTCCAGGATTTGCACCTGCACCTGGGTTAGGACCGGCACTCTGTGCACCAGCAGCACCGGCAGCAGCCTGTGCCTTGTAAAGTTCTTCTGCCATCTTGTAAGATGCCTGCTTGAGGGCTTCAGACTTAGCCTTGATTTCTTCTACATTGTCACCCTTGAGGGCTTCCTTAAGTTCATTGAGGGCAGCTTCAATCTTTGCCTTTTCATCGGCAGAAATCTTGTCTCCAATATCCTTGAGTGACTTTTCCGTTGCAAATGCAAGGCTGTCAGCTTCGTTCTTTGCATCGATTCCTTCGCGCTTCTTCTTGTCTGCTTCTGCGTTTGCTTCTGCATCCTTCTTCATGCGTTCGATTTCTTCATCAGAAAGACCGCTTGAAGATGTGATCTGGATGTTCTGTTCCTTGCCAGTTCCAAGATCCTTTGCAGAAACGTGAACGATACCGTTGGCATCGATGTTGAATGTAACTTCAATCTGTGGAACGCCACGTGGAGCCGATGGAATGCCTTCAAGGTTGAAGTTTCCGAGAGTGCGGTTGTCGGCAGCCATTTCGCGTTCACCCTGGAGAACGTGGATTGTTACTGCTGTCTGTCCGTCAGCTGCAGTAGAGAAGATCTGGCTCTTCTTTGTAGGAATTGTTGTATTTGCAGGAATAAGCTTTGTGCATACTCCACCAAGTGTTTCAATACCAAGAGAAAGTGGTGTAACGTCAAGAAGGAGAAGTTCGCTCTTTACGTCGCCTGAAAGAACGCCACCCTGGATTGCAGCACCAACTGCAACAGCTTCGTCTGGGTTTACTGAACGGCTTCCTTCCTTGCCGAAGATGCTCTTTACGATTTCCTGAACCTTAGGCATGCGTGAAGAACCACCAACGAGGATTACTTCGTCAATCTTATCAGGAGTGATTTCTGCATCCTTCATTGCCTTCATACATGGCTCGCGTGTTCTTTCAAAGAGGCTGTCTGTCATCTGTTCAAACTGTGCGCGTGAAAGTGACTTCTGGAGGTGCTTTGGACCTGTTGCATCAGCCGTGATGAATGGAAGGTTGATGTCTGCCGTAGCCTGGTTAGAAAGGCTGATCTTTGCATTTTCTGCAGCTTCGCGAAGACGCTGGAGAGCCATTGAATCATTTGAAAGATCAATTCCACTGTCGTTCTTGAATTCGCTGATAAGCCAGTTTACGATTGCACGGTCCCAGTCATCACCACCAAGGTGAGTATCACCATTGGTAGCCTTTACTTCAAAAACACCGTCTGCAAGTTCGAGGATGGAAATATCGAATGTACCACCACCAAGGTCGTATACTGCGATTGTCTTTTCTGACTTTGAATCCTTGTCAAAACCGTAGGCAAGGGATGCAGCTGTAGGTTCGTTGATGATGCGCTTTACGTCAAGGCCTGCAATCTTACCTGCATCCTTTGTAGCCTGGCGCTGTGCGTCATTGAAGTAAGCAGGAACCGTGATGACTGCTTCTGTAACTGTTTCACCAAGATAGTCTTCTGCCGTCTTCTTCATCTTCTGAAGGATGAATGCAGAGATTTCCTGTGGAGAATATTCCTTTGTAGAACCGTTATCCTGAACTTCCACACGAACATCTTCACCATGATCCTTAACTGTGTATGGAACAAGCTTTGCTTCTCCAGAAAGTTCTCCGTAGCGATGACCGATGAAACGCTTGATAGAATAGATTGTATTCTTTGGGTTTGTAACCATCTGGTTCTTTGCAGGGAGACCTACGATTCTATCACCCTTTGATGTAAAGCCTACGATAGATGGAGTTGTGCGTCCACCTTCCGAGTTCTGGATTACAACCGGCTTTCCGCCTTCCATAACTGAAACACAAGAGTTTGTTGTTCCCAAGTCAATTCCGATAATCTTTCCCATCTTATATACCTCTTATACAATATAAACTTTATTTAGTTGCCTTCTTTAGGCATTGATACCATTACCTTTGCATGACGAATTACGCGGTTCTTAAGCTTGTACCCCTTAAGGTAAACTGCCTTGAGAACCGGTTCCGGCACGTCTTCATCTGCCTTGCCGATGGCCTCGTGAATGTCCGGGTCAAATGCATCGCCTGCAGTTCCATAGGAAACAAGGTTGTACTTGTTTTCAAGCATGCTGATGAGCGACTTGTTGATCATTGTTACGCCGTCGGCAATCGTCTTTGCATCCGTTGCATTGGCTGCAGCTTCCACAGTGCGGTCAAAATTGTCCAGGCTTTCAAGAAGATCCTTGAGCAGGTTTGTGTTTGCATAATCGTAAGCATCCTGCTTTTCCTGAATGGAACGCTTCCTGTAGTTTTCAAAATCAGCTGCCCTGCGAAGAACGTCATCCTTAAGCTGAGCATTGTCATTCTTAAGACTTTCAATTTCCTTTTCAAGAGCTGCGATTTTTTCCTCGGCAGTAAGTTCCTTTTCTTCCCCAGCCTGAACTTCTTCAGTTGCCTGCTGTTCTTCGGCCTGTTCAGAAGCTTCTGCTGCGGCTGTCTTGTTTTCTTCTTCCACAACGTTTTCTGTCACATCTTTCTTTGACATATTCACATCCCTGATATTCATTTATTGTTGATAAAGATAATAAAATTTTACCTGAATCGTCAACAAATTCGAAAAAAATTCGGATTATTTTACAAATTTGCAGGTAAAAATTCAAATTTCCTGGCTTTTCTTCTATAAAATAAGGCTACATGGCACCTGCTGCCGTAACAACACCAAGACTCAGGGCCATCATTATAAGCCCTGCACACAGAACACCTGCGATTACGGCAAGAACAGTTTCCCTAAAGCTCATGCCCAGGCAGCTTGCGGCAAGGGTTCCTGTCCATGCTCCTGTGCCCGGCAAGGGAAGCCCCACAAAGAGAAACAGTGCCACAAAAAGGCCACGGCCCGCCTTTGACTGAAGCTTTTCCCCGCCCCTCTTTCCCTTTACCAGGAAGAATGAACAGATTCCGCCTATGAACTTCCTGTCCTGCCCCCACTCAAGGAACCTTCTTGCAAACAGGTAGATGAATGGAACGGGGATCATGTTTCCGATTATGCACAGTGCAAATGACGGAATGACCGGCAGGCCATAGCCCTGGGAAACGGGAATGGCACCGCGCAGTTCAACAAGAGGAATCATGGAGCAAAGGAAAACCACCAGATATTTAGCAGCCATCTGCATGAATCCTAGTCAGAAGGTCCCGTTGTATGAACGGCAGAATCTGCAGGAGCAATCTGTGGAATTGCATTTTCAACACGCTTGTCCATTGGAACATATTCACGAAGGTCAGCAATTCCCTTGTAGGCAGGACGGTAAATGCGGCGTCCGGCAACGATTTCCTCGATGCGGTGTGCGCTCCATCCGGCAATGCGGGAAATGGCAAAAAGCGGAGTGTAAAGTTCCCGTGGAATGTTCAGCATTGAATAAACAAATCCCGAGTAGAAGTCTACGTTTGTACAGATGCGCTTCTTGTCGCCGTGAAGTTCGCAAAGAACATCAGGGGCAAGGCGTTCGATTATATTGTACAGGTGGAATTCCTCAAGGCAGTTCTTTTCCTTTGCAAGTTCCTCTGCCTTGTTGCGAAGAAGAATTGCACGGGGGTCGCTGATTGTGTAAACGCCGTGTCCCTGGCCATAGATCAAACCTGTACGGTCGTTTGCTTCCTTGCGGCCAATCTTAAGCAGGTATTCACGGATTTCATTTTCATTGGACCAGTCCCTTACGTTTTCCTTGATGTTATCCATCATTTCCATTACGCGGATGTTGGCTCCACCGTGACGGCTTCCCTTGAGGGAACCAACTGCAGCTGCAACGGCAGAATAGGTATCCGTATCGGCAGAAGAAACAACATGGATGGTAAATGAAGAGTTGTTACCACCACCATGCTCGGCATGAAGAATGAGGGCAAGGTCAAGAAGCTCTGCTTCCAGCTGGGTGTACTGCTTGTCGCTTCTTATGAGGCGAAGGAAGTTTTCTGCAGTTCCAAGTTCAGGCTTTGGATTGTGAACGTACATGGACTTTCCGTCGTAGTAGCGGCGCTTTGCCTGATATCCGTATGCAGCAAGAGTTGAGAAGCGGGACGTAAGCTCGATGCACTGACGGAGAATGTTCTTGATGTCGCGGTTTTCAGGATCCTTGTCATAAGAATATGAGGCAAGAACACCACGGGCAATCTTATTCATGATGTCGCTTGAAGGAGCCTTCATGATCATGTCTTCCGTAAAGTATTCAGGAAGGGCACGAAGGCTTCCCAAAAGTTCCTTGAATTCCTCAAGCTGGTTCTTTGTAGGAAGTGCACCGAAGAGAAGAAGGTATGCAACCTGTTCATAGCCAAACTGATGGCTCTTTTCTGCATCGTGAACAATATCTTCCACATTATATCCGCGGTAAATGAGGCGGCCCGGAATGGCAACCTTCTTATTGTTCTCGTCAACTTCATAGCCGATGGCATCACCGATACTTGTAAGTCCTACAAGAACACCACGACCGTCAGCATAACGCAAGCCGCGCTTTACATCGTACTTTTCATACAGGGACTGGTCGATAGGGTCATTGCTCATGGCAATGTTTGACAGTTTTTCAATTATGTTTGCATCCATAATAGTCACCTCGTTTTATTTATAAAATCATGGGGCTTACATGCGTTCAACAAAAGGAACAAGTACAAGTTCCATTGCAGTAGACAGCACTGTAAGAGTGCATTCTGCAAGGGCAAGACGTGCACGGGCAAGCTTTGGCTGTTCTGCTTCCACAGAAAGGATAGGACAGTCACGGTAGAATGCGCTGAAACTCTTGCATACGTCATAGACATAGGCGGACATTACGCTTGGATCCATGGTTTCTGCAGCACGTGCAACGACAGCAGGATAGCGCTCAAGGTCCTTGATCAATGACCATTCGCTTTCGGAATCAAGCATTACAAGGGCTTCATCTGTTACATCAGGTTCCACGCCGGCTTCCTTAGCCTTGCGGAGGATTGAAGAAATGCGGGCGCCCATGTACTGAAGGTATGGACCCGTGTTTCCATTAAAGCTCAATGATTCCTCAGGATTAAAGAGCATGTCCTTTACCGGTGCCACGTTAAGCAGGTAGTAATGAAGGGCTGCAAGAGCAACCTTTTCTGCAACATCATCTGCGTTAAGCTCAACATCACGGTCGCGGTCAGCAATTGCCTTGAGGGCATCGGCGTGAAGGTTATCGATAAGATCGTCTGCATCAACAACAGTTCCCTCGCGGCTCTTCATGCGTCCAGACGGAAGGTTTACGAGGCCATAGCTCAGGTGGTAAAGCTTATCCGTCCAGTCAAAGCCAAGCTTCTTGAGGATATGGAACAGAATCTTGAAGTGGTAGTTCTGTTCTGATGCAACAACGTAAATCATCTCGTTGAATGCCCAGTCGTCGTGGCGGCTGATGGCCGTTCCAATGTCCTGGGTAATGTATACGGAAGTTCCATCCTTGCGGAGAAGAACCTTCTCGTGGTTGTCTTCATCCTTGCCCTTTCCAACAACATCAGTAACGTCTATGCGCACCGATCCGTCTTCTGCCTTGAAGAACACGCCTTTTTCCAGGCCCTTAAGGATTTCGTCCTTTCCCTTAAGGTATGTTTCCGATTCAAGATAGAATTTGTCAAATTCAATTCCCGTGCGACTATATGTTTCCTTGACGCCGTTAAGGGTCCAGTCGTTCATCTTCTGCCAGAGGGCGCGAACTTCAGGATCACCGGCTTCCCACTTGATGAGCATGTCTTCCGCTTCCTGGAGGGCTTCCGGATGTTCCTTTGAATGCCTGTCGAATTCAACATAGCACTGGCCTACAAAATGGTCTCCCTTCATTCCAAGGGATTCAGGAGTTTCGCCCTTTGCCTCGTGGAAAAGCTTGTATGCCAGCATGGACTTGCAGATGTGAACGCCACGGTTGTTGATAAGGTCAACCTTGAAGACTTCAGCACCGGCCTTCTTTAAGATGCGGCTTACCGATTCACCAAGGGCATCGTTACGAAGGTGACCAAGATGAAGGGGCTTGTTTGTATTTGGGGAAGAAAATTCAATCATTACGCGGCGGCCTTCAAGGGGCTTCTTTCCGTCCGAACCAATTGAACCGTAAGATTCCTTCTGCTCGATAATCCTGCGGAGGATGTCAACGGAAGCATTGGCCTTGTTAAGCTTTACATTAACGTAAGGACCGGCAGCAAGAAATTCACCAAGGGCATTAACGGAAGAATCTTTTTCTGCCATGGCCTTTATGATTTCAATCACGCCGGCTGCAATCTGAGGAGGTGCCATTCTGAAAGATTTTGCAAAGGTGAACACAGGAAATCCCAGGTCACCCATTTCCGGCTTTGGAGGAATTTCAACACGCACTGAATCAGCAGTAATGTCCTCAGCCTCAATGGATTTTGAATTCTTAAAGCTGTTAACTGCTTCTGCAACAATCTTACGGAACACGTCTTTCTGGTCTGCCATAATATTTCCTTGTAGTTTCTTTGAATTTTATTGAAAATTTTGCAAAGAGTATATCAAATTTCAGAACGATTGAAAACACAATTGGCCTTTGATATACTAAAAATATTATGGAACACAATATGATACTTTCAGCTTCCGGCTGGAGAAAAATTTTTGCCAATAGCGGCAAGGACGAAGACAATACTCCTGAAATCGGGGAAACAAACAGGCTTCTTTCAGTTCTCATCGGAGAAACATTTTCTGAATACATCAAGGGCAAGACAGGCAAGGCTTCACCACAGGTGGTGGTTGCACAGGACACACGCCCCACAGGCGCCCAGATTGCAGATGCCATAATTCGTGCCCTCGTAAGCTGCGGAATCAAGGTAACCTTTACGGGATATGCAGCAGCACCGGAAGTCATGGCATACGGAAAAAAATTTGACGGCTTTGTATACATTTCTGCAAGCCATAACCCCATCGGCCACAACGGAATTAAATTCGGTCTCAACGATGGCGGAGTTCTCCCGGGACCTGAAGCTAAAAACGTAATCGAAAGCTTCAAGGCAAAGTGTGCTTCCCCATCAGCCGAAGAACATGCCCGCTCACTTCTTGAAAAGGCGGACAAGGCAGCAGTTGATTCAATCTATAACTCTATGGAAGATTTCAAGAAGGAATCCGTGGCATCATACGACAGCTTCATCCGCCACGTAATCTGCGGTTCCGAGGACAGAAAGGAACAGGACAGGATTTTTAACACACTAAAGGCTTCCGCACAAAAAAATCCACTGACCATCGTGTGCGACATGAACGGTTCTGCACGCTCGGTTTCCATTGACAAGACATTCATCCCGGAAAAGGGATTCGGATACGTTCACTTCAACAGCCAGCCGGGCCAGATTGTCCATGCCATCATCCCGGAACCGGAAAACCTGGTTCACTGCGCAAGGGAAATGGAAAACCAGCAGAATGCCGGAAACAAGGCGGCGGTTCTTGGCTACATGCCTGACTGCGACGGTGACAGGGGCAACATTGTCTACTGGAACTATTCTGAAGGAAAGGCAAAACCAATTGCGGCACAGGAAGTATTTGCACTCTGCGTACTTGCAGAACTTTCCTTTGAATACTGGAAGAACCCCAATGCACAGAAGCTTGCCGTTGCCGTAAACTGCCCCACATCCATGAGAATCGATGAAATCTGCCAGGGCTTTAAGGCATCCCTGTTCCGTGCGGAAGTTGGAGAAGCCAACGTGGTAAACCTTGCCCGCGAAAAAAGGGATGAAGGCTACAACGTAAGAATTTTTGGCGAAGGCTCAAACGGCGGAAACATCACCTACCCTTCTGCAGTGCGCGATCCAGTTGCCACAGTATTTGCCCTGGTCAAGCTCCTTTCCATCAGGGATACAGGGGATTCCAAGGGACTCTTCCACATCTGGTGCACCATGAGCGGGCAGGAAAACCGCTACAGAGACGACTTTACCCTGGAAGACATAATCGGCACCCTTCCTGTTTACACCACAACCGGCGTAAGCGAGCCGCGTGCAATCCTTGACGTAAAGACCCAGGACAAGGGGGAACTCAAGGCAAGGTTCAAGGAAGAATTTGAAAGGGCATGGGAAGAAAAAAAGGACAGGCTTAAGGCTGAACTTGGAATCGTTTCCTACGACTGCTGCACCACCAACGGAACAAAGGAAACTGCAGGAGCCGACAACTGGAACAACGGCAATGGTGGCCTCAAGGTAAGGTTCCTTAACGACGAAAAGAAAAGCATTGCATTCATCTGGATGCGTCCAAGCGGAACTGAACCAGTATTCCGCGTAATGTGCGACGTCAAGGGAGACTGCAGGAAAATCGAGGAAGAACTTCTTTCCTGGGAATGTGAAATCCTAAGAAAAGCCGACGGCCAGTAAAAAGGTCAACGGGCAAAAAAAATGCCATCCAAAACCTGGGGAGCAATCGCGTTCCTTAAGGATATGGATGGCTTTTTTATTATTACTTCAGGAAAAGAACGGCAAAGGCATCATCGACACTGCGGACGATTTTTGCCTCAATTGACTTCAGACTGCGGTTGGATGCATCTGCATAGCTGGTGCTTCCTTCCTTGCCGCTTAAGGATACTGGAATCATCTTTTCCTGGGAGATGCGGTCTTCAAGGAATCCAGTCACGGAGTACCTGCACTGAACCGACTTCTTGTCCTTGGGAACATATTCCTCAAGAACCAGGCTGCCAACAAAGGCATAGCGTTCGGCATGATCCCTTGAACCGTTGAATCCCTTGTCTGCAAAACATTTTACGACGGATGCAGCCACTCGGGAATCCACATCACCCCTGACTTCAACATAAACCGGAATCTGGCTTGCAATGTCCCGCATGGCAATTCCCACAGAAACGGAATTTGTCCCTGCAAGGGTTGCATTCCCAATTGTACCCGATGCCCTTTGAGAATCAAGCACATACATCCTTGCGCGCAGGGTCTCTGCCTTTTCCAGAAGGTCGCGGGCCTTGTACAACCGGCCATAGGAAGCCATGGAAAATTCATCTGCGACAGGACCGGTGTGGCCAAGAAGCTGAAGTGCGTTCTTTTCAAGGGTGGCTATTTCTTCTTCATAAACGGAACATGCCTTTGCACGGTCCATTACTGCAACCGACCACACGGAACCGTTCTTATTGTCAAACCTGTCCCTTATTTCCGTTGCAACGAGATTGTCTGCATCAACCCTGCGGCTGATGATGGAAACATACTTGGACTTGTCCTTTTCCACCATGTCACCCGAAAGCTGCATCAGGCTGTTCATGGCTGAATCGGATTTTATGTTCTGGCTGAAAATGGATGCAAGACCTTCCATGGCCTTCATGTCCGCTTCCTGAGCCGTGCGACCTTCGCCAATGCAGCAAAGGTAATCCTTTTCTTCATAAACACTATAGGGGCCGTCAATCCACTCTGGCGCAACAGGTGCCTTCGATTTTTTCTTCCTTGAACCTGCAGAAGCAGAAGACAGGAGAAGAACCAGAATGGTTGCAACTACAATTGCTCTTTTCATTTTATGCATGCCTTTTCAATGAGGGAAATCCTGTTCTTTCGAACCCTGACGTCAGAAAAGCTTTCCTTACCGATGAGGTTCCCGTCCTTGTAAAATTCAACAGTACCGGAATAGACTCCAGGATCCAGGGTGAATCCGCCACCAACGGCAACGGCAGGAAAATACTTTGCCTGGCGGATGTCGGCAGTTTCCGTCAGGTTAACAGCATTGAGCATTGGCCCGATGGCTGCAAGGGAAGCAAGACGCCCCAGCTCATTTGGAGCATTGTTGTACATGGCAATGCATGTGGCAACAGTCGTAACTTCCTTAACGGTACTGCGGACAAAGCTCCTGGAAAAATCCCTTCTAGCACGAATGGTAACATCGCGGTTTACTGCCTGGTCAAAGCTTTCCACAAGGAGAAGGTCCTGGCTCATGCCGTTGTCGAGAACAAGGCGGGCACTGTAGTTGCCGTCAGGAATTCCCTGGACCGTCGGGAAAACATACTTAAGGGTTGGATTAAGCAATGGAATGTCCGTAATGTAGAATGGAATTACAAGCTGGCCTTCCCTGCGTTCCTTGATCTTTCCGGCAAGGGCTATGACGTCAAGGCGTCCCTTACCCTCGGGAATCTGAATCGATTCGCGAAGCCTTGCTCCGTTTGGGTTAAGGGCATAGTATTCCCGTGCATGAAGCTCCGGGTCTCCGCTACCATCCATGGTATACAGGATCGATGCAAGATAATGGGAAAATGAGGAATCCACATAAAGGTCGGCAGCCGTCGGCTTACGGGGAACTTCGTCCCAGTATTCATTCATGTTGATTCCAAGCTGGCGTGCAGCCCCCTGTCCTTCCCCAAGGTTTTCATCATAGGAAATGTCCAGGCTGCCGTACTTGTTCTTGTATTCCTTCTGCTTAACTTCACCCTGCCTTACTTCCACGAGAGCCTCATCCAGGTCTCCCATGTTAATGTAGTTAAGGCAGTTAAATGAATTGACAAGAAGGTATTCATAGACGTTGCCGGAATATTCCCTGGCATTCTCGTTGATGATGGCAGAAGCGGCTCCCCTTGTAAGGCTCTTTGTGTAGGAATCATCAAGGGCACGCTTTGTCATCTCAAAATACTGGGCGGAACCTGCATGGTCGCCTGAATAGCTTTTGAAAAGGGAAACATCAATGGCATCGTTGATCTTAAGGTTCTTGCTGCTTCCTTCTATTATTTTTGCGCACTTTGCATAATCCCCCTTTTCAAAGGAAGCATACACTTTCTGATCCATCTTTGTGGATGCGCAGGATGCAAGGAAAAAAGCACAAGCCAATGCAAGGGCTGAACCCCTGAAATTCGTCAAGCTGTATTTCATCATGTTCCCCTGGAATTATCCGACTAGAGCTTTACCTTTGCGTTCTTGATGACCTTCTTTACAGAATCGTCTTCACCGCTCCAGATGATCTTGTTTGTTTCAATGTCAACAAGCTGTGCATTTACCTGATAAGCGCGCACACCTGTCTTTCCGTCAGACTGAACCATTGACTTTACTGAACCAAGAAGCATGAAGTCTGCTGCCGTTTCTGCCCCGATTGCCTTTGCATCTGCTGCATAGTCAGTCTGGTCTTCCTTTTCGTCGCGGAGAAGTTCACGTTCATTCTTTGAAGCAACAAAGTCGATTACACCGCTGTTGATGATGGCATTCCTGAACTTTGCCTCGATAATCGATGTGTCGATGTGTTCAGTGCTGTCATTCTTGATTTTTCCAATGATGGCAACAGGAATATCTCCAGTTCTGTCTTCAATTACGGCACACTTCTTTGCAACCCTTGGGCTTTCGAGACACTGCTTGATGAGGCTTTCGCAAACGATCTTAACGTCGTTGTCATTCCAGTAGCCGTCAACATCAGTCATCTTGTCTGAATCAACCCTCTTAACCTTTGCTGCAAAAACTGCAGAACATACCAATGCAACAAGTGCAATAACGGAAATTAACTTTTTCATTTTCTTCACTCCCAAAAAAGGCGCACCAATGTCATGGCACGCCCTGAATATTTTTTAAGGCACCTTGAAGGAAAAATTCCCTCACATGGTGCCAGTTTTAAACCTGATCAGACTGGCTGCTATTCAGTCTTTGACGAGTTCCAGCTTACAAGGCGGAGAACATCGCCGAATACACCGGCAGCAGTAACTCCGGCACCTGCACCGTAACCCTTGACCGTAAGAGGAATAGGATTGTAGCGTGCAGTATGGAATACGAATGCGTTTTCACCGCCACGTACCGTGTAAAGTGGATCTTCAGGTCCTACTTCAAGCATGCCGACAGAAACCTTTCCGTCACTGTCGATGGAAGCTGCCATGCGGAGAACCTTGTTTTCCTTCTTGAGGGAAGCCATCTTGTCTTCAAAGTACTTGTCCAGTTCCGGAAGGCGCTTGAGGAATTCATCGACCGTACCTTCAATGCTGAAGTCCTTAGGGAAGATTGAACGCATCTCAATGTCTTCAAGCTCAATGGACATTCCGGCTTCGCGGGCAATGATGAGGGCCTTGCGTGCAACGTCAGTTCCCTTAAGGTCGTCGCGTGGATCCGGCTCAGTGTAGCGCAGTTCCTTTGCTTCAAGAACGGCCTCAGAGAATTTCTTCCCTTCATCAAGCTTTCCGAAGATGTAAGAAAGGGAACCGGACATGATTCCGTTGAATCCAGTAAGCTTGTCGCCAGACTTAAAGAGGTTCTGGAGGGTATCGATGATTGGAAGACCTGCACCAACGTTTGTTTCATAGAGGAAGCGTACATGCATTTCGTTTGCAGTGGCACGAAGCTTTTTGTAGAAGTCCATGCTCATGCTGTTTGCACGCTTGTTAGGTGTTGCAATGGACATGCCTGCCCTGAACACGTCAAGGTAGCGTTCCGGAAGGTCATAGCTTGCAGTACAGTCAACGAAGATCGGATTAAGAGGCTTTGTTTCCCTTACGAATTCAATGATCTCGTCAAGGTTTGTCTTCTTTCCCTTAGCCTTTACTTCTTCGCGCCAGTCAGAAAGGTCAAGTCCTTCTGCATCAAAGATCATTCCGTCAATATTGGCAATGGCCATTACGCGCACGTCGATTCCCTGGGCAAGAAGAGCATCATGCTGGTCGCGGATCTGGTCAACCATTGTTCCACCGATGGTACCGACACCAAAGGCGTAAACCTGGATTGACTGAACGGTATTGAAGAAGAACTGGTGAACTACGCGAACTGCAACATCACCGTCAGATGCGTTGATTACGGCAGAAATTGAACGTTCTGCAGACCCCTGTGCAATGGCAAGAATGTTGATGTCGCGGCTTGCAAGTGAATCAAAGAAGGTTCCTGCAACACCGCGCTTCTGCTTCATGGCGTCACCGATGATGGAAACGATGGCAACATCATCACGCACGTCAATTGGATTGATGAGCTTTGTGCTGATTTCAAGGGCAAATTCATTCTTGAGAACTTCCTTTGCTTCTGCAGCAAAAGGCTTTCTTACGCAGAATGAAATCGTATATTCAGATGAAGACTGTGTGATAAGGAGAACTGAAATTCCTGCATTTGAAACGGACTGGAAAATTCTTGTTGCCATTCCCTTGCGTCCCTTCATTCCAGAACCGCTGACAGAAATCATTGCGCAGTCCTTAAGGCATGAGATTCCGCGTACGGGACCTGTTGAAGATCCGTCGAAAGGTCCCTTGCCGATTCTTGTTCCGCGGGCGGAAGGATTGTGGCTGTTGAGCGACCATGCTTCAATTCCCTTTGCGGCAAGAGGTGAAAGAGTCTTTGGATGGAGAACCTTTGAACCGAAGAATGAAAGTTCCATTGCTTCTTCGTAGCTCATGTCGTCAACGAGAATTGCATCCTTGATTACGCGAGGATCTGCAGTGTAAACACCGTCAACGTCAGTCCAGAATTCCACCTTTGAAGAACCGAGACATGCTCCGACGATGGCAGCAGAAAAGTCCGAACCGTTGCGGCCAAGAAGACCCATTACAGCCTTTCCGTCAGTTCCCCCAATCCATGAACAGATGAATCCCGGGAAGAGAAGAATCTGTGCAGAATTGGTACCGTCGCGGTATCCGGAGAAAGCTTCCGAACATCTTGCATAGTCAGGATCACCTTCCCTCTGGTTTCCGGTTGTATATATGAACTTGCGTGTATCAAGAAGAAGAACGCTCTGCTTTTTTGCAGAAATGACTGCTTCCACAATAGGTGCACACATGAGTTCACCCATGCCCATGATGCGGCAGTAAACGCTGTCAGGACACTCGCCAAAAATTGCAAGACCTGCAAGAAGCTTGTCCAGTTCCGTAAGATGAGATTCTATTTTTGCAGTTACCTGGTCCAGGTTGAATTCAGGAACGGTAGACTTGATCTCTGCACAGATGTCTGCATGAATTGAGCGCAGTTCGCTTACAAATGAAGTAGATGTCCCGCCGGTAATGCATGAATCGATTGCAGCCTGAAGCTTGTTTGAAACACCAGCAACGGCACTGACAACAACGCTGATACGGTCAGCCTTTGCGCGGCCCATCATGATTTCCACACTGTCGAGAATGCGGCGGGCAGAACCCATACTTGTTCCACCGAATTTAAGTGTAAGCATATAATTCCTCTATAAATAATTTCTTATTTTATAGAAGAATATAGCACGTATGGGCCTTTCGTTTCAATCAGTTGGGTAAGGTAGCTTCCGTTTTTGAAAAGCCTAAAGTTTTTTCAGGAGCCTGTCGATTTCCGCATCAAGACCCATGGCAGAAGACCTGTCAGGCAGGGATTTTGCAAGTTCCCTTGAATATTCCAGGACCTGAACCAGCAGTTCCCTGAAAGACCTTGAAGAATCATTGTTTCCAGGATTTTCTTCATGCTGAATTTCAGGGCTTCCCATGGACTGGCGGAGCTTTATGGCAAGGGCAAGAAGCCCCTCTGCTCCCCTGAGCCTTGAGATGATGTAGTCCAGCTGAACCTTTATGCGGCTTTCAAGGAATTCCTGGCGCTTTGCATCAGGCAGATGGTCGCTAAGGCTCCTGAGCTTTTCAAAAAGGGATACTGATGAATCAGGTGCATCTGCTGGTGCGTCTGCCGATACATCGGTGGATTCTTCAATGGCAGCAGGAACCTGATTTTCTTCCGGCTCTGCAGCTGGACCATCTTCAGTCTCTGGTTCATCCTCAAACTCAGGGGCATCTTCAGCATCTTCCTCCGGAACTTCCTCAAAATCTTCCGTAGAAAATTCTTCACCATCATTGATGTCAGTATCATCGATGCCATTGATATCATCTGGAAGGTTTTCGTCAGGAAGGATTTCTTCAGGCAGTGTTTCGTCAGGAACAGGTTCGTCAGAAAGCCCATCTTCCATCTCATCCTCTTCCCCAAGTTCCATGGCAGGATCAAATTCTTCAGTTCCCAGGGCAGAATCTTCTTCCGGCTCGGAAATGTCTTCGGCTTCAAAACCGTCGGATTCTTCCGGATCACCAAGGTCGGCAGGATCTTCATCAGCTTCAAAATCTTCGTCATCGGCAAAAATTCCGTCTTCAACTTCTTCAGCAGGTTCTTCCAAATCAGAATCGGTACTTTCCACCTCTGGAGCAGCTTCACGCTTCTTTGGCTTTGGAGCAGGCTTTTCTTCCTCCTCCTCGTCTTCAAAGGCATAGTCTTCTTCCGGATCAAAATCATCTTCAACAGGGGCTGCCTTAAGTCCATTGCTGGAACGGAAAGGATTCTGGGCAAAGAAATCCGAGGCGCTGGTGTCGTCTTCCTCAAGTCCCGTTCCCTCATCGTCAAAATCTATGTCCGCAATAAGGTCATCAAGGCTCCTGGAAATCTTTGACTGTTCCGGCACTGCATCAGCTTCATCAAGGGCACCTTCTGCAAAAACCTTTTCCGTGGAAATCTGGTCGCTCTTAAGGCTGTCAAGTCCGCTGTCCAGTGTATGCACGGATTCTTCGTGGCTGTAGCCTTCAAAATTTTCCTTTACGAATGGAACGGAATCACTGTCATCCCCATCATTAATGAAGGAAATGGTAAACTGGTCGCCAAAGCCTTCCTTTTTTACAGGAGAAATGTCTTCATCCACATCGGCAAATTCATCTTCATCAACCGGGCCCTGTTCAACCTTCTTTGTGGTTTCGATGATCTGCTGGTTCATCCTTTCAAGACCGCTCTTTGATCCAAGGTTTGCAGAATCAAAGGATTCCATCTGCTTGTAGCTTGCAAGGGCCTGGGTGTACTTTCCCTGGGCTTCGTAATTCATGGCAAGGCTCTTGATTCCATCAGTGCTTTCAGGATTGTAATCCATGTACTTCTGGAAGAATTCCTCCGCCTTGTCATAGTTTCCGCCCTGGCTGTGGCGCTTTCCTGCATCCTTGTAGAACATGGTGTAGTCAGGCTTAAGGGACTTTATTTTCTTGAAGCAGCCAGTGGCCTTCTTTTCGTCATTGGTACAGATGTAATACTGGCCCAAAAGATTGAGGGTATGCACGTCATCAGGATTTGCATCATAAAGGGCGGTGATTTTTTCCCCTGCCTCCTTCAGCTTGTCTGCAGAAAGAAGAATGTGGACATGCTGCCTCTTTGCATCCATGCTTTCCGGAGCCACAACCTGAAGACGCTCAACGGTTTCAAGGGCATCATCAATTCTTCCCGTGTCCTCGTAGGTTCTTGCAAGCCCCGAAAGTGCCTTGTCGCAATCTGGATTTATGTTCAATGCTGAATTGTATTCGTTTTCTGCGTTGTCATAATTATTCTGGTTGTAATAGACATCACCAAGCTTTGCATGCATTGCCGCATCCTTGGGATTGATAACCAGTGCCTTTCTTACGATGTCGCCCGCATTCTGGGACTTGTTTTCCCTGAGCAAAAGGTCTGAATAGCTTTCAATGGCTTCAAACCAGCCCGGCTTTGTCTTAAGGGCAGCTTCATATTCAGACTGTGCCTTGGCAAAATCACCAAGGATGTCGTAGCTCTTTGCAAGGTTAAGGTGAAGGACCGGATGGTTAGGGTCAGCCTTAAGCCCCTTTATGTAGGACTGAACTGCAAGGTCATGCTTGTTCTGGATTGCATAGATCGAACCGATGTGGTTGAAGGCAAGAACATCCCTTGGATTTGATTCAACTACGGTGTTAAAGCACTGGATTGCATCGTCATAGTTTCCCATGAGCTTGTAGGTAAAGCCAAGGTTATAGTAAACCTGAACGTTGGAATCGTCGATGATTACAGCACGTTCCAGCACGGAAATGGAAAGGTCGTACTGCTCAAGACGCCTGTAGATCGCACCCATGTTGTTGAGGGCGCTTACGTTGTTTGAGTCAAGGCGAACTATTTCCTTATAATAGTCAAGGGCCCGCTCGTCATCCCCACTCTTTACGTAAAGGTCTCCAAGGACGTTAAGGTATTCCATGTTTTCCGGATTGGTATTCAGGAGTCCCCTGTAAATCCTTATGGCCTGGTCAAAATCCCTGGCAAGAATGGCTGCCTTTGCCCTGTCTATGATTATGCTGTTCTGATTTTCCAATACACCCATTTTTCATTCTTCCTGTCAGCGCCTGTTTGGACGCGCAAAAACTTCCCTTGACAGATCTCCCATGATTCTTCCGTCAAACCTTGAATATGATGACACGGCAAAATAGTAGATCTTGCCGTTTGTTAGTCCTGTCAGTGTAACCGAAGTCACGGATCCTGCATCAATTGGGGATGCCCCTTCGGCAGCAGTTCTTCCAAGGTATTCACCCGGATGTTCCCCATAGAAAATGTAATACCCACCAACGGAATCGTCAACCGAATAAGGCCATGAAAGGGTAACCTCACCGTCTCCGGCAATGGCCCTAAGGTCAAATGGAGGCAATGGGGATGGAACTTCCTCGTAGTTAATCTTGAGTTCCGTTACGGCCGGTGTTTTCTTTGCGTTGCCGTCAGTAAGCAGGTCTGCTGCAACCTGAAAGTAAAGGCCCTTTACATTTTCTATTTCGCGACGGTTCCTTACGGGAATCCATGCAGGCTCCGTATCAGTCCAGCCAAAATAGTTATCGCCGCTCCTGACATAGAATTCAACGTCAGTCTGTGAAGGAACGGTAACCAGGGCATCAATGGACTTAAGCCTTGAACCTGCGGAAATCATTATTGGTTCAGTCTCAAACCTTCCGCCGGAAGTCCTGTATGTTTCCATCCTGACGGATCTTGCTTCATCGCTTTTTGAAGTACGCTGAATCCTGAAGTCATCAATAAGCCCCGTGTATTGCGGACAGATGTCGATGTCGGCAGGAACGCCCATGTAAGGGATGTAAATTGAACCGCCAGTTTCGTGGCTGTTGGTTGTTACGTACTTCAATGATTCAAGGAGACCGTTGATCCTGTATTCAAGAAGGCCTGTCTCCTGGTCAAAGCTTATGGCGTGGTGCATCCACTTGTCAGGAACAATGGTCCTGTAACTTGAAAGGGAAATTTCGCCGTCATTATCCACATAGCCGTTAAATACGTTTTCAAAGCTCCACTGCAGGCGGTTGCCGGAGAATGCGGCAGTAATCATCTGGTAAAGGGGATAGTTTGCAACTGTTCTTGAAGAACGCCATGAGAACACAATCTCACCGTTTTCTGCAATGGAAGGATTAAGCCAGAATTCGATGGTGAAGGAACCGCAGCTGCCTGTCCTGCCAAAAATCGTATTCCTGCTTCCACGGAACCTGACACCGCCGTTTCCCCTGGACAGACCGGAAGCCTTGCCCATGACCGGATCGTCCCCGGATATGATCATGCTGTCCTTTGTAATGGCATACTGCCCCGTAATGTCCTGGCTTGAACCGTTTTCAAAGTCAAGGAGAATGTCGGTAAACTCGTCAGCCTGCCTTGAATTGGTTGCAAGAACGACGGCATCATAGCCAAACTTTCCATTTCCAATGACAACGCCATCCATCTTTTGAAGGTGGGGCCATCCATCCTTGCCGCCAAGGGTAAGGGTCTTAACCTGGGAAAAGGCACTATTCAAAAAAATGCACAAAACAGTTATAATCAGAGAAAACTTTCTATTCATATGAACGACCATATCAACGACCATTATATAGAATCTGAACACTCAGAAACAGCTCAAAGCAACCTTCCGCCACGGGAAGTCCTGCACCAGACTGCGCTGAAGGCACCAAACCAGAGCGGAGTCTACATGTGGAAGTCCG
The DNA here is from genome assembly GCA_024400955.1 of Treponema sp. Lineage (GTDB taxonomy): Bacteria > Spirochaetota > Spirochaetia > Treponematales > Treponemataceae > Treponema_D. The sequence goes on along the minus strand of JAKSLY010000028.1, from coordinate 6,049 downwards.
AAGACGGAACCATAATCTACGTAGGCAAGGCAAAAAACCTCAAGAACCGCCTCACTTCCTACTTCAGCGGAAACAAGGACATCAAGACAAGGCTTCTTGTAAGCCGCGCCCGTTCAATTGAATACATCACGACGGACAACGAATACGAGGCATTCCTCCTTGAAAACAACCTCATCAAGAAATACACCCCGCGCTACAACATCTGCCTTAAGGACGGAAAATCCTATCCCGTGCTCAAGATAACCAGGGAAAAATACCCTGCCCTCTACAAGACCAGGAATGTCATCAAGGACGGTTCGCTGTACTTCGGTCCATTTCCAGACGCAGCGGCACTGGATACATTCATCGAAACTCTGTACGAAATATACCCCTTGCGGCACTGCAGGCGCTTTACGGAAAAATCCTCGCCCTGCCTTTACTACCACATGGGAAAATGCCTGGCCCCATGCTGCAAAAAGGACAGAAAACAAGCCTACGATGAATATATCGGAGAGATTACTTCACTACTTGAGGGCAGAAAAGACACTACAAAAAAGCTGGAAGAACAGATGAAACAGGCCGCTGCCCAATTGAACTTTGAAAAGGCCGCAAGAATCCGCGACGGACTGAAGGCCCTTTACATCATGCAGAACCAGAACATCGTGGAAAACTTCGATTCCGACGACAGGGACTACATTGCACCATGGCGCGAGGGGGAACTTGCAAGCTTCACCGTACTCAAGATGCGCGGTGGAAAGCTCATGGGCCGGGACAACTACAGGACCATATCCCTCAACGACGATGCGGAACTCCTGCCGGAATTCATGGGAGCCTACTATACGGAAAAGGAGTCTGTTCCACCAAAAATCTACGTGCAGACCAAGGAAGGAACGGAATTCATGTCCCGCTGGATCCTGGAAACCTACGGAATAGAAACAAGGATCATCTCGGTTGCGGAAGGCCGTGGAAAGAACATGGCACTGCACCGGGCGGCCGTAAACATGGCCATGCACAACGCAAAGGAAGACATAATCCGCAGGATGAGGGAACGGGGAGACTTCCCTGCCATGGAAGAACTCAAGCGCACATTGAACCTGCCAAAACTGCCAGTAAGAATAGAAGGCTTCGACATTGCCCACATCGGCGGAAAATTTCCGGTGGCATCCCTCATAAGCTTCTACAACGGAAACCCGGACAAGAAAAACTACCGCTACTTCAGGCTCAAGACCACGGACGGCCTCATAGACGACTTTGCATCCATGAAGGAAGCCGTATCAAGACGCTACACAAGGCTATTAAATGAAAAGAAGGAACTGCCGGACCTGCTCCTCATAGACGGTGGCATCGGCCAGGTAAATGCTGTCGATTCCATAATCCAAGCCCTTGGACTGAACATTCCAATTGCGGGTCTTGCCAAGCGTGACGAGGAAATCTGGCGCCCACACACAAGCCAGCCCATCTGCCTTCCAAAACGAAGCGACGGACTCAGGCTGCTGCAGCGCGTGCGTGACGAAACCCACCGTTTTGCCACAAGCCGCAACCAGGAACTGCGCACAAAGGAAAACACGGTCTCTCCATTCACAAAGATTGAAGGAATCGGCCCAAAGCGCGATGCCCTGCTCATGAAGAAATTCGGAACCCTGAAGTGCCTTGCCGAGGCAAAGGAATCGGAGATTGCCCAAACCCTTGGCGTAAGGTCGGACATTGCATCGGGAATCCTCATATCCGCAAAAAACCTCTATGCATTGCAAAAGCAGACCAAGGAAAAGCAGATGCTCTCACTGGACGATGCAGGAACCACAAGGGAAAAGGCCGCAAGACTCAAGGTCAACCATAACCTGGCCATGGAAGCCCTGGAAGTTGCATCGCCGGAAGAAACTGCATCACCAAAAGAAACTGCATCACCGGAAGAAACTGCATCACCAAAAGAAACTGCATCACCAGAGAAGGACGGAGAATAAAAAAAAGGGGTGCCCATTCATACTGGACATCCCCATATTCAGCCATCAGGCAGGAATTGAAATCCTACAGGACGGCATTAAGGAACTGCTTAAGCCTGTCGCTTTTTGGAGCAGTAAAGATCTGTTCCGGAGTTCCCTCTTCAACAATATTACCGCCTTCCATAAAGAGAACGCGGTCAGCCACCTCGCGGGCAAATCCCATTTCGTGGGTAACCACAATCATGGTCATTCCGTCTTCAGCAAGCTTCTTCATTACGGAAAGAACTTCGCCAACAAGTTCCGGGTCAAGGGCCGATGTAGGTTCATCAAAAAGCATGATCTTTGGATCCATGGCAAGAGCACGGGCAATGGCAACTCGCTGCTGCTGTCCGCCAGAAAGCTTGTTTGGATATGCATCAAGCTTGTCCCCAAGGCCTACGGCATTAAGGAGTTCTATCCCCTTTACGCGGGCCTCTTCCCTGGACTTGCCAAGAACGTTCATTGGAGAAACCATGGTGTTTTCCAGGGCAGTCATGTGAGGAAAAAGGTTGAACCGCTGGAAAACCATTCCGACGTTAAGGAGCCTGTTTCTGCGTTCCTTGCTGGAAATGTGAAGCTTTGAAGACTTGTGCTCCTTGTGGGCAATCTCCTTTCCTTCAACTTCGATGATGCCGTTGTCAATATGTTCCAGGTGAATCAGCGACCTGAGGAATGTGGACTTGCCGCTGCCGGAAGGCCCGATGATGCAAACCACTTCCTTTGGCTTGACTTCAAGGTTCACGCCCTTGAGAACGTGGAGGGAACCAAAGCTAACGTCAATGTCTTTTGTAGAAATCATGTTCATGGCCGTCTCCTATTCGTAGTGGGAATGCTTCTTTTCAAGCACGTGGAACACAAAGGTGAACACAGCGGTAATGATCAGGTAAAGGATCATGGCCGGAATGTAAACAAGGGATGAAGCCGTAGACGACTGGATGCTTCTCGTAACCTTGGTGATGTCCGCAAGGGCAATGAGGGAAACAAGGGATGCATCCTTGAGCATCATGATGAATTCGTTTCCTACAGGAGGAATGAGCCTCTTTATGGACTGGGGAAGAATTACAAGCCTCATGGTCTGGAAATAGCTCAGGCCCAGAACCTTGCCGGCCTCAAACTGTCCCTTGTCGATGGACTGGATTGCGGCACGGATGATCTCGCAGCAGTAGGCCGAACTGTTAAGTCCAAAGGCAATGAATGCTGCAAGAAACTGATTGTTGATGGTAAGGGCGCGGCTGATCTGCGGAAGGCCGTAGTACACAAAGTAAAGCTGCATCAGGAGCGGAGTTCCACGGAAGAAGAAAACATAGCCCTTGCAGAATCCCCTGACTGCCTTGTGCTTTGACATTTCGCCAAGAGCGAGGAAAATGCTTATGATAAGCCCCGCAACAACAGAACAGATGGTGAGGAATATGGTTACCCTTGCACCGGCAAGAAGCTGAGGAATCCACTTGAGGATTTTGTTCATCGTATCCATTTTTACTTGATTGAATCAGAAAGGTCTTCACCGAAGATGTCGATGTAGATCTTTGCAAGGGAACCGTCTGCCTTCATTTCTTCAAGAACCTTGTTGATCTTATCCTGGAGAACCGTATTGCCCTTCTTCATGCAGATTCCGAAGTATTCATCAGGAGTTCCAGTCCATACGCGCTTGAATTCACAGTTAGGAACGTTAAGGTAGGAAACTGAAACAAGGTTGTCGCTTACAACGCAGTCAATGCGTCCAAACTTAAGGTCGTCGTATGCATTCATTACCTTGTCGTATTCGCATTCAACAAAAGTGAATCCATGGGCAGCTGCATACTTTTCAATGAAGAAGTCGGATGTTGTTTCTGCCTGGTAGCCGATCTTCTTTCCTGCTGCATCCTCAGGCTTTGTCCAGCCCAATGTTGAATCCTTCCTAAGGATGAGGGCCTGTCCGTTTCCGATATATGGTGCAGAGAAATCGTAGTTTGCCTGGCGTTCCGGTGTGATTGTGGCAGCCGACATTACAACGTCATAGCGGTCAGTGGTAAGGCCTGCAAAGATTCCGTCCCATGCAGTGTCGATGAAAACAGGTTCAAGGCCAAGGCGAGAGGCAACAGCCTTTCCAAGTTCAACGTCAAATCCGGCAGGTGTCTTTCCGTCTTCTGCAAAGTATTCAAAAGGTGGATAGCCGATTTCCATGGCAATCTTAAGCTTTCCTTCTTCAAGTGAAAATTCACCCTTCTGAACTGCACTTGATTCCTTCTTTCCGCATGATGTAAATGCGAGAGCTGCAGCGAGAACTGCAAGAATGATTTTTTTCATAGCAAACTCCGTCAAATTCTTTCCATAAAATAAATTAAAAAAAAGCATGCCCATTATATGAATAAAACGACGGATTTTCAAGAATCTGGACAAAAACTGAAAAAAAACTTCCCGAACCGTGCAAAAAAAACAAAATCCTGCAAATCATATATTAAATGAAAAGCAGCCTGATGATTCTTGCAGTTGCAGCATTGCTTCTTTCCAAGGCTTTTTGTGCCCGTGCTGAATTCTACACGTCCTCTGACTTCTCCACATCTCCTGTCAATGCCAGGGATTCCAACGTGAAGAACAGCACCGGAATCAAGGTCTCGGAAAAGGCCTTTACTGCAATTCTTTCAGCTTCCATTCCCAAGACCCCTTGCCAGGACCTCACTCAATGGGCCAGGGAAGAATGGAACAGGGAAGACACCTACAGATGGGGTTCCTCATGGACGGCAAGCACCTCCATATCAGATTTCTCGCTCATGGCAGGAACCCTGGGATTTTCACAGGGCATATCACGGCTCAGAAATCCATCTCCTGCAGTTCCCTCGCCGTTTAAAAGGACTGCCGTACTAAGTCCCGGCATCGGAGCCAGCCTGCCATCCTTCACGGCTTCGGAAAAACCAAAGGCCGCCATGGTCCAGGTAAAGGCAGGTCAGCTTCCGGTGTTCCAGTCGGCATTTCTTGAATCCGGAGAATTCTACGGGTCGGTGTACAGGAATTTCAGTGCTGCTTTTCTTCCTTCGGCAACAGTGGCTGCAACATGGGCAAGGTTTCCGGCAGGCCAGCAATGGACGGATTCCTGGCATCCACCGAGGCGCCCCTTTAAGGAAAGCTCTTTCAATGCCTTCTCAGGGGAAGCGAACCTGACCTTTGCCCACGCAAGAACTGCCACCGGAATCGGAATCCACCAGAATCCCTTTGGGGAGCCTGCCTGTTGGGCAAGAAACCAGACGGTCCTCCTGTGGAATGACATGAGCCTTTACACCCAGGCCTTTACAAGCCAGGGACATGTCCTTTGTGCCGACGGAACGGAAGAAAAATGCCGGTTCCAGTTCTACGCAGTACCGGGCTACACATTCCGCAGGGGCAAGAACAGCATACAGACCGGATTCGTCTGGGGATTCTCGCAAAGGGAGGAACAGGACAGGTACGCAGACCTTTCAAGGACGTGGACGGCCAGGGGACAGGTGCAGTTCAATTCAGCAGGAAAAAGCCTCTCCGTAACCTACGGTTCAGCATGGACACCCAGCCACGAGAAAGCCGGTGCAGTCACGGAAGAAGAACGGGATTCCACCCTGAACATAAAGATCCGGAAGGCATTCAGGAAGACAACAAGCCAAACTTCATTTATATGGAAGAATAATGAAAGGAACGAAAACACCTACACCGTCACCCAGACCCTCAGCCCAAGGAATTCTCCGGTTAAGGCCCTGTCCCTCCAGGGAACCATTGAAAGAACATCCACGGCAGAACGCAGGAGTGCAAAAGCAAGCCTTTCCCTTGGAAAGTCCACAAGGCATTTTGCATGGACTGTAAAGGCCTCGGTGGAAGTCAAGGGCTAGCACCAGAAGTCCTGGGCAGGACCGTTCCCATTCAAAAAAATATACATTATCGGCCTGGTTCACTTGAATTTTGATTGTTTTTTTACTAAAATATGCGAACTATTTTGCATGATGCGGAAATCCATGTATTTTTTCGCAAAGCATTATCTTGTAATCATTTTTTTTGAGAGGTATACACTATGGCTTTTGATATTACTAAAGTACGTAATATCGGTATCAGTGCACACATCGACTCTGGTAAGACAACAACTTCAGAAC
>JAKSLY010000027.1 GCA_024400955.1 Treponema sp. | reverse complement strand
AAGTGTTGCAAAATTGAATTCAAGAATTGTTGTAGGGTTCCCAGAACCGCCGTTACCGGCACCAGCACCAGCACCGCCAGCACCACCGGCTCCGCCAGCACCACCGGCTCCGCCAGCACCACCAGCAGCAGCACCAAGAGCAGCACCGTTCTTCTTTGTAATCAATGGAACGTATTCTGTAGAACTAAGTTCCTTGTAATAACCTACAGATTCATGTGTATCAATCAAAGCAATTACAATTGCACCAAGGTTAACGGCAGAAACTGCGCCACCGATTTTTGTGCTCTTCAATGTAACCTTAACTGTTTCGCCTGCAGTAACTTTTCTGTTGAGAGAAACCTTTGCCTTGTATTCCTTCATGTAGTTTGCATCTGTAATCTTGCCTCCATCCTTTGGAGCACCGTCGAATCCGCTGCCATATTCATCAAGAGGGAAGGCCCTGATTTCCTTTGGCATTGTCAATGTTTCGCTTCCGATGATTACTTCAAGGCTAAGTTCAGAAAAATTGATTCCTTCTGCTGCACCAACTGCACTTCTGTCATACTTGATGAAGAACTGTGTGTTTTCTGCATTTTGTGAAGATATTGTAACAGGGAATTCAATCAAGTCTCCGCTGTAAACGTCTCCTGTTGCAGGTGTGTTTTCTACTTTAGCTGCCTGGGCTGCAGCAGCAGCTGCGGCTTCTTCTTCTGCCGTATAATCATCGCTTGATGATCCGTTGGAACAGCCTGTAAACAAAAGGGCTGATGCAAGCAATGCTGTCATTGATGCAAGTACTGTTTTCCTGAGTACATTTGTAAGTTTCATTTTTTCTCCTCCGCGAAACTGTTTTTGTTTTGATCTTGAAAAAAATGTTAAGGGCGAAAAATGAATCCATCTAAAAAAAATATTTTTTTAATACAAAAAAATTGTGAAAATGCAAAATTTTTTTTTTTACGGTAAAAACTTTTTTTGAAGTCTGTAATTTTTTTTTGAATGTGCCAGCTGCCAATTTTTTTTATTCTCGAAGACTGCGAATATCTCCTGTTTTAATATTCTCAAAATTCTTTTATTTTTGAAAAAATAATTGTAGTGGAGAATTTATTTTGGTTTTAATGTATAATATAGCTATGAAAAAATACCTAGTTAAAACCATCGCAATTCTTTTTACAGGCTTTGCTCTTCTTTCTTCAGCATGTGCCACGTCGTCTTCTTCATCTTCTGATGAGGATGTAGTTCTTCCTTCTTCTTTGGCTGTCCAGGACACTACGCAGGCTGTTGATATGGGAGATTTTGCTGTTACCATGGTACGCAACATGAAAACCGGCTGGAACCTTGGCAACACCTTTGATGCCACAAGCAACATCGATTCATTTAACAGCCATAATGAAGGATTGGGTTCACTTACCTGCTGGGGACTTCCTGCTCCAAAGAAGGAACTTTTTGACGCCCTCGCTGCAAGGGGATTCAAGACCGTGCGCATTCCAGTCAGCTGGTCAAATCACCTTGTCGACAGAAATTACACCATTGATTCAAAATGGTTTGAAAAGCTTAAGACTGTTGTTGACTGGGCCATTGAAGACGGCCTTGTTGTAATTGTAAACATTCATCACGACAACTGCTATTCTGATTTTGGTTCCACATACGGACGCGGTTTTTACCTTTCTAATTCAAGCTATGCAGAATCGGAAAAATTTGTAGTGCGTGTATGGGAGCAGGTGGGTGAATTCTTTAAGGACTATTCGGAAAACGTTCTTGTCTTTGAAACCCTTAACGAGCCTCGCATGCGAAAGGACAGCCATGAATGGAATTTCGTTCCATCTTGTTCAAAGTGCAGGGAAGCAATGAACTGCCTCAACAGCCTTAACCAGAAGGCCGTGGATACCATCAGAAAATCAGGCGGAATCAATGCAAAAAGGCTTATCATGGTTCCATCCATTGCAGCTGCTCCTGATGCAGCCCTTGCCGATGAATTCAGGATTCCAACTGATCCTTCAAAATGTCTTGCTCTTGCAACTCATGCCTATGCACCTTATGCCTTTGCCATGCAGAAAAACAGGGAAGGGGGAACAGCATCCTTTACGGCTGCCCATAAAAGTGAACTTGACAGAATGTTTTCAAGGCTTAACGACAAATTCATTTCCAAGGGTGTTCCCGTCATCATGGGGGAATATGGAGCCACGAACAAGAACAATCTTTCTGCCCGTGAGGAATGGTTCAGCTATTATCTGAACGCTGCAAAGAAATACAATGTATGCTGCGTGCTTTGGGATAACAATTCTCCCAATAATTCGGATGAATCGGAACGCTTTGGCTATATCAACCGATCAACCTGTGAATGGTACTTCCCGACGCTTATCGATCAAATCATGAAGGTTTATCAGTAGGTGAAGAATGCGGTGGTTTGGGCTTAAATCTGCCTGACCACCGCAATTTTTTTTAAAGAATGTCTACGTGTTCGCCGGCAAGGGCCTTGTTCATGCTGCGTACTGCACAGAACTTTCCGCACATTGAGCATGTGTCGTCATGTTCCGGTGCGCGGCTGTCGCGGATGGCCTTTGCTGTTTCCGGGTCTAGTGCGCATTCCCACTGGGCTTCCCAGTCAAGCTTCCGCCTTGCATCTGCCATCCTGTTGTCAATGTCCATTGCTCCGCGTACTCCCTTTGCAATGTCTGCTGCATGGGCTGCAATCTTTGATGCGATGATTCCCTGCTTGACATCGTCTACGTTTGGAAGGGCAAGGTGCTCTGCAGGTGTTACGTAGCAGAGGAAGGCAGCCCCGTTTTGTGCGGCAATTGCCCCGCCGATGGCAGAGGTTATGTGATCATAGCCAGGGGCAATGTCCGTTACCAAAGGTCCCAGTACATAGAATGGTGCTCCCATGCAGATTGTCTGCTGTATCTTCATGTTGGCTGCAATCTGATCCATGGGCATGTGTCCAGGCCCTTCAACCATGACCTGAACATCCTTTGCCCATGCGCGTTTTGTAAGTTCCCCAAGGCGGACAAGTTCTTCTATCTGGCATACATCCGATGCATCTGCAAGACATCCAGGACGGCATGCGTCTCCCAGGGAAATTGTTACGTCATGCTCACGGCAGATGTCCAGGATTTCGTCGTAGTATTCGTAAAATGGATTTTCGTTTCCGGTCATGGTCATCCATGCAAACACAAGGGAACCTCCGCGGCTTACGATGTTCATCTTGCGCTTGTGCTTCTTGATCTGGTCGATGGTATGGCGTGTGATTCCGCAGTGGAGGGTTACAAAGTCAACGCCGTCTTCCGCATGGAGGCGTACCACATCGATGAAATCCTTGGCAGTCAATGTTGCAAGGTCGCGCTTGTAGTGGATTACGCTGTCATAAACTGGAACTGTTCCGATCATTGCCTTGCATTCGCTTGTAAGCTTTCTGCGGAAGGGGATCGTGTCTCCGTGACTTGAAAGATCCATGATGGCTTCGGCTCCCATTTCTACGGCAGCGTTTACCTTTTTCATTTCAACATCGTAGTCCTTGCAGTCGCGGCTGATGCCAAGGTTGACGTTGATCTTTGTGCGGAGCATTGATCCGACTCCTTCTGGGTCGAGGCACTTGTGGTGCTTGTTTGCGCAGATTGCAACCTTTCCTGAGGCTACAAGGGGCATGAGTTCCTCAACGCTCATCTTTTCCTTTTGGGCAACGATCTTTATCTGTTCCGTTACGATTCCGCGTCTTGCGGCGTCCATCTGTGTTGCGTACTGTTCCATTTTATTACTCCCGTTTTTAGTTTTTTATCATGAAGTTATGCATCATAGGTCCGGAACCTTTTCCAAGATTCAGCATTGCGCCAAGCGCAGACGAAATGTATTCCTTTGCCTTTGCAACTGACTCCTGAAGGGGCAGTCCTTTTGCAAGGTTTGATGCAATTGCACTGGAAAGAGTGCATCCTGTTCCATGGGTATTGGGATTGTTGATCCTTTTGCCGTTAAACCATTTTCCTCCTTCTTTAGAAAGAAGATAGTCATTGGCATCATTGATCTGGTGGCCTCCCTTAAGCAGAACTGAACATCCGAATTCGCCAAGAATTATGGCAGCAGCTTTTTCCATGTCTTCCTGTGTTAAGATTTTCATTTGTGAAAGAACTTCTGCTTCCGGAATGTTTGGTGTTATGAGTGTTGCCTGTGGCAGAAGCTGTGACTTTAATGTTTCGACGGCATCATCACTTATAAGCTTTGCACCGCTTGTAGCAATCATTACTGGGTCTACTACAATATTTTTGAGACGGAATTCCTTTATGGAATCTGAAATTACTTCTATGAGCCTTGAAGAAGCGACCATTCCGATTTTGACTGCATCGGGCATTATATCCGTAACAACAGCCTTAATCTGTTTCTTCAGGAATTCTGGAGTTACCTCCATAATTCCAGTTACACCGGTAGTATTCTGTGCTGTCAAGGCTGTAACCGCTGTCATTGCATAAACTCCGTTGCATGTCATGGTCTTGATGTCAGCTTGTATTCCGGCGCCTCCGCAGGAATCAGATCCTGCGATTGATAGTGCAGTATTCATATTTCCTCCATTGAATTTTTGAACTGCAGGAAGTCCAGGTGGTGCCCCCAAGGACTTCCGTAATATATAATCTAATTAATAATTATTTTGTAACAAAAGTTTTTCTTGCAGTTACAAGAAGTTCTTGAGTTGCCTTTTCAATGTCCTTCTGTCCAAAGATGGCACTGATGACGCTGATGCCTGCAAATCCAAGACCAGAAAGTTTTTCGACGTTTTCTTTTTTTATACCGCCAATGGCAACAACAGGTATTTTTACAGCACTGCAAATTTCCCTGCATAGTTCATGGGTTAAAACCCAGCAGTCATCTTTTGATCCAGTTGGGAATACAGCTCCTACTCCAAGATAGTCGGCTCCCATCTTTTCTGCAAGGATTGCTTCTTCAACAGTCTGCGTCGAGACTCCAAGAATCTTGTCAGGGCCAATGAGGGCTCGTACATCCTGGGCTGCCATGTCGTTCTGACCTACGTGGATTCCGTCTGCATCGATTTCCTTTGCAAGCTGAACGTTGTCATTGATGATGAATGGAACATTGTACCTTTTGCAAAGTTCCTTGAGTTCAATGGCTTCCTTTCGGAAATTTTCTTCGTCAAGGTCCTTTTCTCTTAGCTGGAGCATTGTGGTTCCACCCTTGAGGGTAAGTTCCACATCATCAGCAAGATTTCGTCCGTTTAGCCAGTAGCGGTCTGTGATTCCATATAAAAGCAGGTCTTCTCTTTTCATTTCATGGCCTCATTAAGTCGTTCGATTTTTCCGTCCATTGTATTTGTATATCCTGGACGGATGTCTGCCTTGAGGATTACTTCCGTGCGAATTCCTTTTTCCGCAAGAACCATGGTGGCATCTTTTACGCATTTCATTACGTCGTCCCATTCCCCTTCAATTTCCGTGAACATGGAACATGTCTTGTACTTGAGGCCTGAGTCTGCAATTACTTTGCAAACCTGGGCTACATGGGCACTAAGTTCATCTCCTATGCCAAATGGGGCAATGGCAACTGCAATCAATGTATTCATAATATAAAATCTCCATATTTTGTCAGTCTGCAGATCCTGAAATAAATTCAGGATGACAGTCGATTTGTCAGTCTGCAGATCCTGAAATAAATTCAGGATGACAGTCGATTTGTCAGGATGACAGCCTGTTTTAAATAATCTCTATGCTTGTGTCCTGGATTCCACTTGAGGAAACAAGGTAAAGCTGGTCAAGGAAATTTGCCTGGAAAGTTCCCGGTCCCTTGCTGATTTTTTCTGCCTTCATGGAAGCTTCGTTGTAGAGAAGGGTTGCTGTAAGGGCTGCGATGAATGGATTTGCCTGTGTCGCATAAACTGCACATACACCGCCAAGGGAACATCCAGCTCCAGTAATCATTGGGAGAAATTCAGATCCACCGTGACATAGTACGACATTTGTTCCGTCGGTTACAAGGTCAATTTTTCCACTTACGGCAACGGCTCCTTCAGTATGCTTGGCGATTGCCATTGCTGCTTCTTTTGCAGACATTACTTCGTCAGTGCTGTCTACGCCACGGACACCGCTTTCTGTTTTTTCTGTAAGTTCCCAAAGGGAGGCAAGGGCAATGACTTCACTTGCGTTGGCACGAATGATTTTTGGCTTGAATTCCTTAAACTTCATGAGAAGCTGGGTGCGCTGTTCCCCGATTCCAATTCCTACAGGGTCGAGAACCCATTTGTTTTCACTTTCAAGACAGGCTTTTGCTGTCCTTGGCAAAGTTTCAGGATAGCAGGTAAACTGGGTTCCCATGTTTATGTACATGGACCTGCTGATTTTTGCCATCATTTCACCTTCATCGGCAAGATAAACCATGGCTGCCGATCCACCGCAGGCCAGCTGGGCGTTGGCAACAAAATTGATTGTAACTGTGTTTGTGATTGACGGTGCAAGAGGATTGTTTTTGCGCACCGCCACCAATGCAGAATTCACTTCTGCAAGAAGGGTGTTTTTGTTCATAATGTACTCCCTACGCCGGAATTATCCGAACAGGTTCAAAGGGTCAAGACTGACAGTCTACTCTCAGCCGGCTTTTATGCCAGCTCCCCCATTTGTTATGCAATTGTAGATTATATGTAGTTTTTTGTCACCCTATTATCAGGATAAAATATCCAGGAAAAAAGTGACATGTCCTTACATAATTTATTCCTTGCTTATGACGTTCATGGCCATCCATTTTTTTGATTTCCATCTTAGGATCATGAGTACCGCACGGAAGCATTCATCGCATGCCATTGCTGCAATTATTCCGTAAAAGCCCAAGCCCAGGATTCTGCTGAAAACCCATGCAAGGCCAAAAGAAATGGACCAGTTGGAGAATATGCCTGCCTGAACGGGGAAGTGAATGTCTCCTGCAGCCATAAGTGAAGGAATGGCAATAACGTTTACTGCACGACCTGTTTCAAGGAAGAAGGAAAGATGCATGATGGAAAGAAGAATCAATGTAATTTCATAATCCTTGGTGAATATTCCTATCATCTGCTTTCTGAAAATGTAGATTATAAGTGCAATGCTCATGCTGAATGCAGTTCCTGCAGCTATATAGCAAAAGACTTTTTTGTATGCTGTCTGCTGCATGGAAGCTCCGCAGTAGTGACCTGTCTTTATTTGGGAAGCGTTGCCGATGGAAATTGCAATCATGTAGATGAAGCGGAGAATTGTTCCAAAATAGGTAAAGGCAGCAATTGATGCCGTTCCATGTGTGGAAATCAGGACCATTACGGCCATCTGGGACAGGTTCCAGGAAATGCTTTCTCCTGCAGTTGGAATTCCAATTTTCAGGATCTGGTGCCATTCATCCTTCATTATTTTAAGAGGATTGTTGAATGAATATCTGGTGTCTTTTAGTGAGAATACTTTTATGGAAAGAACCAGGGCTCCAACAGCCTGGGCTGCCACTGTAGAAACTGCAACGCCTTTTACTCCATAAATTGGAAGGCCAAACCAGCCGTAGAGTGCAATGGCGTTACCAAAAATGTTTACCGTGTTTGCGCATGCGTTTACAATCATGGCGGTCCTTGTATGGCCATAGCTCCTTAGAATTGTTGACTGGATTATTGATATTCCGCAGAAAATGCTGAACAGGGAATATATGAAGATGTAGTCCGTTGCATACTGTCGTACCTGGGGTTCCAGGGTGTAGTGTTTTAAGATCTGTGGGACGGCAACTGCGAAGGTTAATCCTATTGCAATAGAAAAAAAGACTATCATCTGCAGGCAGGTTCTTGAAAGGGATTTTGCCCTGCCATATTGCTTTCCTCCAAGAAGGTTCGTAAGTGAAATTGTGGCTCCGCTTGGAATAATCTGCATGAATGTTATGAGAAACCAGGTGTATTGCGTTACAAGTCCAACAGCAGCAACTGCACTGTCGGAATAGCTTGAAAGCATAAAAACATCCACACTCTGAAAAGCAAGGAAAAGAAGGTTTTCGATGATGAGTGGATATGCTATTTTGATGAGGTTGGTATTGGTTACATCTATCTGTTTTATCTGTGCCATAAAATTCTCTCTGGCGTTCTTTTGTATCACCAATAGAATTTAAAGTCAAACAATAATGCACTTACAGGGATTTAATGAATTGGATTACTTCTTCTGCACCGTCCACCAGGACACCGCCCATTCCCATCTGGATTGGAAGTGCAAGGTCAATGTCATAGCGGTCTCCGATGGAAATGCATTCTTCAGCTTTTGAGCCGGTTCGTTCAAGGGCAAGGTCAAGTATTTCTTTTGCAGGCTTTGATTTCTTGCACGTATCAAGGCCTATGATGTTGCTGATGTTTTTGTCGATGCCGATGACGGAGAGGGTTTTTCTTGCAGCTTCAACAGGATTGTTTGTGACTGCAATAAGGCTGAATTTTTTTGAAGCTTCTTCCAGTGCCGCCTTTAGGTTTGGGTTTGGCTTAAGATAGTTTTCCGGCTTTAAAAGCTGGATTCTCCACTGGATGCTTGTGTCAATGTCTATGCCAAAGTTAAGGAAGACGTTTCCAAGGCTGATTTTTTTGCCGCCGTTTTCCTCTGCGTATTTCCTGCGGAATTCTGAAATCCTGTTTCTGGCTTCCTCGTGGGTCATTCCGTTTAAGTCGGCCCAGTGGCGGACCTGCACGTCAATCTGTTCCTGGACGAATTCGCTGCTGGTGTAAAGGGTTCCGTCAATGTCAAAGATGAGGGTCTTGGGGACTGCCGGTAGGTTGAAGGTTTGCATTGTAATGGCTCATTCCTCTACGGAAGGAACAAAGGTGTCGCTTATGCGGACAAGGGCCTGGGATGCCTGGGGAATTGAATCAAAGATTCCCATGCCGGTAAATGCAAAGACTGCATCGCCCATGAGTTCTGCATCGGGACATTCAGTGACGCAGATTCTTATTCCGGTGATGTCTGCCTTCATCTGGTTTCGCTTTCTGTTGGAAGCCTGTGCTCCGGTGATGGTCATCCTGTCCGGGAAGGGATGACCTTTTTCCTTTACGGCCTTTGCCAGGGTCTGAACCGCAGTCTTTACGTCAAGGGCTGTCTGTATGAGGTGGTACTTTCCCTGGTCAAGGGTAGGATTTGTTCCGTCGCTTGAAATCAGGGTGTCCATAAGTTCATCGTATTCGTAGGTGCGGCCTGTTTCCCTTTCGATCTTCTGCTTGAATGCTGCAAAGCTTGAACCGCTGTCAGGAAGGAGAACGCTGGCATTCCAAAGGCCTGGAACTACGGAAGGAAGGGTTCTGATTCCGTCGCCGTAAACCGGTTCAGAAGAGCAGAAATTTATTCCCTCGCTGGATCCTGCCCTGTCGCAAAGGACTCCCGGCTTAAGGGTTCCCGTTCCTGCAAGGGCGCAGATAAAGTCAGGTGCACCGCAGTAAACCTTAAGGCCTGCCTTGATGCCGTTTTCTTCATGCCCGAGGAATGATGCGCATTTGTAGGAAATGGTTCCTGCCTGCTGTGTGGTCATCTTGAATGGAGGAAGCTTATTGCATTCTTCTTCGCAAAGCCCGGCCTGTGCCAAAAGCTCGTCGGTCCAGTATGCCTCGCGGAATCTTTCTTCCGGAAGAATTGAAACAGCGCTGTCCGTCAAAAGCCAGATCAGGTATTCAGGTGCACCAAAGATGTACTTTGTTTCCTTCCATACTGAAGGGTACTTGTCCTTGAATGCGAGGATGCGCGGAATGAAAAGTGATTTTGACGGAACGTTGTATGCCTTGTCGCTCCACATGAGGGTTTCCCCGGATACGGAAACAAGGGTTGGGCCGTTGCCTGAAATGCAGATTCCGTCGATTACAGTTTCAGGCGTGGCAAGGAACAGCTCCTGAACCGCATTCTGCAGTGCGGGAAGCCATTCCTTTGAACTGTGGTCTGTGTTGACAAGCAGAAACTTCCTCCTGCTTTTTGCAAGAACCTTACCTGTTGAATCAATCAAGGCTGCCTTAAGGGAAGATGTTCCGATGTCAGCGCACAAAACCGTTTTCATTTATTTGTTTTCCACCTTGCCTTCGCTGTCCTGTGGAGTTGAAACCTTGATGAGCTTGTCGATGATCGAGCGGTTGTCAAGAAGGTCGCCCAGAGACTGGTTGTGGTGGAGCCTTGTGATTACGTTTGCAAAGAGACCCGAAACGTTGGTGCTGATGTACCATTCGCGCTTGAGGAGCTCTTCGTGGTAAACTGCATTTGTTCCGATGATCCTGTAGAAAAGTCCCTTCTTGTAGGCTTCGTCAAACTGTTCGATGGCATTGCCCGTAAAGAATGGAAGGCTGATTGCAGCGATAACCTTTGTTGCCCCGTTGTTGTGGAGGAATTCCATGGCCTTGAGAAGTGTTCCACCTGTACCGAGCATGTCGTCTGCAAGGAATGCAACCTTTCCCTGAACGTCACCAAGGAGCTTTACGCTCTTGATGTTGGTATTCTTTGCGTCCTGGGTTACAACAGAATAATCCCTTTCCTTGTAGATCATGGCAAGCGGCTTCTTGAGTCCTGTTGCGTAGAACTTGTTGCGGTCGATGGCACCAGTGTCAGGTGATACAACTACAAGGTCTTCCTTTGTAAGGTCAACGGCCTTTGCAAGTTCGCGGATGATCTGGTATGAAGCGTGAAGGTTTTCGCAGTGTGTATGTGCAAATGCGTTTACGATTTCGCGTGAGTGAAGGTCAAGAGTGATGATTCTCTTAACTTCCATTGATTCATATATATGACCAAGGAGAGCTGCTGTAAGTCCTTCGCGGCTCTTCTTCTTGTGCTGACGGCTGTAAGGGTAAGCAGGAACAACGAGAGTGATGTTCTTTGCACCGGCCTGACGTACTGCATCGATTGTTACAAGAAGTCCCATAACGTGATCGTTTACAGAAAGCTTGAGTTTTGCCTTTCCACCGTTCATGAGGATTTCCTCGTGGTTTTCAACGTCCTGGAAAATGTATACGTCTTTTCCGCGGATGCATTCGTTGAGTTCGCACTTGAATTCTCCGTTGGCAAAATAGGTGAATGAAGCGTTTACCTTGAATACTGGAGGCCTGTACTTGTCAATGGAACCCCTGATGCAAAGGTCAGATGTCTTGATGTCATTGTCAAGGTTCATCTGCTGCACGGCCTTTTCCTTGTCAAGTCCGTAACGCTTTGAGATTACATCGCACTTGAGAGTAAAGCGATGCTTGTACATGTGGCGAAGGTGAGTGATTACTTCGTTGGCGAAAGATTCTCCGCCAGGACATGCTACGACTGCTAAGTCTGTTGGTTCAGAATACGGCATTATTCTTACCCCTTATAAAAATATGGATGAAATGTCCAGGGGACATCGTGCAGAAAACAGATTCTGCAGATTCCCGTTGGAATTTATACGAAAATAATACCGTTTTTTGAAGTTGTTTGCAATAATGGCCGGGGATGTGTGTACATGGCCGTCACTTGCACTGAAATCTCAGTTGCTGTTGAATTTCTGTGCCGGAGTTACAATCCAGATGGCTTCAAAGGGTTCCGAGCCGGTGTTTTCTATGTTGTGCGGAGCGTTGGCGCTGAATGTTATGCTGTCTCCTGCCTTAAGGGTGTACTGCTTGTCCCCGTAATGAAGTATGCCTGTGCCCCGTGTGACAAGACCCATTTCCTGCCCGATGTGACCGTAGTTTCCCCTGTGGGTTTTTGAGCCTTCGGGAATTACAACCGTGTAGCTTTCAAAGGAATTTTCCCCGTTGGCAGAATAGGAGTCTGAAAGTTCGCTGTAAACCACGTCTTCCTCGTTAAGGGTGCGGCGTTCATCCCTGTGGGTTATGGATACGGGACGGCGGCGGCTGTATTCTTCAAAAAGGTAGTCAAGGCTAATGTCAAGGGCATTGGCAAGGTCAAGGAGGGTGTCGATGGCCGGAGAAACCTTGTTGCGTTCAATCTGGGAAACAAGGCTTTCGCTTACTCCTGCAGCCTGGGCAACTGCCTTAAGGGTCATGTGTTTTTTTTCGCGTACCTGACGGATCTTTTCGCCAAAGTGATATTCTTTTTTTTCTTCCATATTTAGTGATACCGGGTTCAGTTATTTTGCAAAGGTGTCGTTCTTCTGCTTTTCGTGGTTTTGTTCCATGATGAACCTGAAGAAGTGGTCTTCCAGTGTCTTCTTTGGTCCTGGAATATGGAGCCTCTGCCTTGCACGTGCATTATCGCGGCGGACTGTATACAGAAGGTAGAAGTCGCGGTAGTCAAGGTTGATGTCTGTCTTGACGCGTTCGCCAAGGTAGGAACTTACTTCATCACGGCCAATGGACTTAACGCCCTGGTTCTTGAGGATTTCCTTGAGCCTTAATACCTGTTCGTGGGAAACGCCAAAGAGGAATTCCTCCATGGCCTGGGAAACATCCGTGTCGGAAAGCTTTTCCCTGATGAATGAATTCCACTGTTCGTCCATCTGGAGGGTTACCAGAAGAAGTTCGCTTGTTCCCATCATGGTTCCAAAGGCCGGGGCAAGGGAGCGGCGTGCATTCCATACCGACTGGAGAACCGGTGCAATGTCGGAGATGGTCTGGTCGCTTCTGTGTTCCCAAAGGATGATGAGGTAGTTGGCAATTTCGCGCCTCATGTCGATGGAGATGGTTTTGTCCCTGATGAGGTTAATGTAAACGTCTTCTGCCATAAGGGTGAACATCATGGCCGTTGTTTCGTCGGCATATTCCTTGACCTGCTTGTCGTCCATGTGGGCGTAATTCTTTGCAAGCTTTGACATTGAAAAGAAGGTGTGGATCTTTGCAATGAGGAATCCCCTTCCCAGTGTTGCCTTTGACGGCATGTGAAGGGTCGTATCACCGTCTTCCTGGTAGGAAATCAGGGTTTCTACAAGGGCTTCCGGCGTGCGTGTGGATGTGGTCATGTTGGACCTTTCGAGGAGGGACGGGAATCGTGCTATGGATTTTGCCAGGTCTGTTACGTCCTTGAGTCTGTTCTGCAGGCGGTCAAGCCTGTCCGGAGCGTGCTGTGCAAGGGCTGTGCTAAGCCGGTCAATGAGCTTTTGCTGGTGATCGGTGAAAACAATGATACCGGTCTGGATTATTTCGTCTTTCTTTGTTTCTTCATCAAAAAACTCGTTGATGCTTACGCTGTCAAAGGTTGATTCTGAAATCACCTTGAGCTTTTCAATCTTTTCCTGTTCGTCCAATTTTACTCCCCTTCAAATGTCTACTATAAAGTATATCATAAAATTACAATTATTCATAGGTTTTTAAGAATTTTTACCGATAATGTAGAATATGAATAAAAGACTTCTTTCAGTAACAGCCGCTTTTGCTCTTTTTGGTATGGCATTTGCCCAGACGGCCCCATCGGCACAGTCAGGACAGATCAGAAGGATTGTGGAAACTCCGGAGATGCAGATTACTGCCTCGGACATTTTCCTTCAGAAGAGGGCAGGTGCTGAAGGTGGAGTCGATCTCTTCATCCGAAAGAAGCCTGCGGTAAACAGCATCATGCTTGTTGAAACCACCAGCGATCCAAGCGGTAAGGCAACAAACTATGCGTACAGGGCCGGAAAATTCAACGAGGTGAATGGAAACGAAATCCGCTACCTTAACGGGCAGGAACTTAATTCAGAATATTCTAGGTTCAGCCTCATAGATTCAACTACGGAAATGCACCCGGTTCTTGGGGAAAGCTTTCACATTTACATTCCAGAAACGATTTACTACGGCTACCCCTGGTCAA
Organism: Treponema sp.; assembly: GCA_024400955.1. Lineage (GTDB taxonomy): Bacteria > Spirochaetota > Spirochaetia > Treponematales > Treponemataceae > Treponema_D. Next base: position 19,034 of record JAKSLY010000027.1, on the reverse strand, counting down.
GAAACGGCGAGGTAAAGATTGGCCGCGGAACGTTCATCAACATCCGAACCTTTACAAAGCCTTACGGAGATTACACCGGCCGCTACATGGACAATGCATTCATGTTTGACCTTGGAAAGAAGCCTCCAAAGAAAAAGGTTGTGGTAAAAAAGCCGAAGCCAGCACCTGTTCCTGTTCCGGAACCTGTGGTGGAAGTCATACCGGAACCTGTTGTTGAGCCTGAAGTTTTTGAGGAACCGGAGCCAGAGCCGGAAGTGGAACCGGAGCCTGAGTTCATTCTTACCGATGACTATAATGCCGTGGCTGCAGAAAGTTTTGCAGGTATTGCCAAGGATGGAAGCGGCCTTCTGTACTATTCAACAGTGGAAAAACTTACTGAAGACCTTCTTGCATCCGTGGACAGGATCATGCCTCATACAAAGGTTGATGTTGTCTTTGCCATCGATACCACGGGCAGCATGAAGGATGACCTTGACCAGCTCAAGAAGGAATGGATTCCAAAACTTTTGGAACAGGTTCTTGAGTTTGAGGACATTAGGCTTGGGCTTTTGTTCTACAGGGATTTTAATGATACCTACAACTACAAGGGAATGCCTGTTAAGGTCTTTGACTTTACGAGGAGCACGGACCAGTTCAAGAAGAATTTGAACACCGTACTGATTCATGGAAACGAAGGCGGCGACATCCCGGAAGCAGTTTACGAAGCACTGTACAGTTCCATGGTTTACTATGAATGGCGCGAGGATGCCCAGAAGAAGATAATCCTAATTGGCGATGCTGAACCCCATCCTTTCCCGAGGGGTCCAAAGAAGATCAGTCGTGAGACAGTCATGGATCTTGCCAAGCAGAAGAATGTTACCCTTGACTGCATTATTGTTCCGGACAAGAAGAAGTGATGCGCTAAGGATTGGAAAGGGGCCGGAATCTTTCCGGGCCGTCCGTCAGGACCGGAGGGGCCTTGACCCCGGAGCCTTGGAAAGCCTGACCGACGCTTGCGGCGGGAGCGCCCGTAATCCTATTTGTTTTTTGGAGCGTGCTTCTTGTCATGTTCGGCCAGTTTTTCGTAGTCGTGCATGAACATTTTTTTATAGGCTCCTGGAAGCTGGCCTGGGGCAGTCTGGTCAAAAATTGCCTTAAGCTCGTTGTACATTGGGCGGGCCAGATCGTATTTTTTCTGCTTAAGGTAGATGTGTGCTATTTCGTAGGTTCCTTCCACATAAACGGCTGGATTCATTCCGTAACGCTGGATCAGGATTGTGTAATACTGAATCGACTGCTTTGTCTTTCCGTTATCGTAGGCAGTCTGTGCCTTCTGGATTATTTCCATATATGTTGCGTCAGGTTCTACAGTTACCTGTGTTGTTGCGCAGGAAGTAAATGCTGTCAAAAGGCATGCAATGAGTGCTGTAAGACATGTGGCATGTAAAATTGTTTTTTTTATGTTCTTCATAATGGAAAAAATATACCATTGTATTAAAAAAGAATAAAGGGCATCTCTAAAAATACATTAAGTGGACTGGATGCAAAAATCTTGTCCTTTTGCCTGCAATGGGATATATTTTAGTTTCCATGGCAGCCAGTAAGAAAACAGTCAAAAAAAATACCAGAACAAAGAAAACTCCTAAAAAAAAGAAGCCAAAGGTAAGCCTTGACAACCGCAAGGTCCTGTTCATTGCAGCCCTCATAATCGTTCTTTGTCTTTCCTTTCTTTCCATAACATTCCTGTTTTCTGTTCCAGAGCCGGAAAAATCTGCTGCTCCGTCGTCACAAGCTACGGAACTTGCAGGAAAAACTGAATCAAGGAAAACTGCGCCGAAAAAAACTGAACAGAAGAAATCTGAAAAGTCGGCAGAATCAAAAAAGCCGGCGGAACCAAAAAAGCCAACGGAACAAAAGAAGTCAACGGAACAAAAGAAGCCAGCCACTCCTGCACCAAAGCCAGCGGAAGCTGTACCCGCCAAGCCTGCGGAATCTTCTAAGCCTGCCAAAGCCGCGGAGTCTTCCAAAGCTGCGGGGACAACACCGGCAAAACCGGCTGCTCCAGTTGCACCGGCAAAACCGGTGGCACCAGCTAAACCGGCCGATACCCAGAAGCCTAAGGTTCAGCAGGAAAAGGAGACTCCGCCTGCTCAAAAAGCAAAGCCTGCCCAGGGTGATCAAGGTGCAGCAAAGCCTCAGGTTTCTCCGGTTCCACCTGCGGCAAAATTCAACATTCCACCAGCTGCATCCGGTGCAAGGATCTGCTTCATAATTGATGATGGCGGTTTGGGTACGGAAAACCTGAAAAAATATACAAGCCTTCCTTTCCCAATTGCAGTTGCAGTTTTGCCGCGACAAAAGTTTACTAAGGAAGCTGCCCAGATAATCCGCACTTCCGGCAAGGAACTTATGCTCCATCAGCCAATGCAGGCCCAGAACCTTAAGATGAATCCCGGGGAAGGTGCCATCAAGCCCGACATGAGCCTTGCGGAAATCTACAACCTTGTTGTGGAAAACCTTGCAAGCCTTGGTCCCGGGGTAAAGGGGCTTAACAATCACGAAGGTTCACTTATTACGACTGACGAGATGAAGATAGGTGCGGTTCTTGATGCATGCACGGATTACGGTGTGTTCTTTCTTGACTCAAGGACGACAAAGGATACCATGGCCCCACAGGCTGCCCTTGAACGCGGCATTACAATCAAGGAACGTGATGTCTTTATCGACGACATTGTTTCCAGGGAAGAAATGCTCAAGCAGATCATGAGGGGAATCGGCATTGCAAACAGGAAGGGCAAGTGCATAATGATTGGCCATGTGGAAAAGTCTGCTAAAATTCTTCCGCCCCTCCTTCTGGAAATGTATCCTGAACTCAAGGCGCAGGGCTATGCTCTTGTGGCTCCTTCGCAGATACGATAATCTTTAGGCGCTGACTGACATCATTTGTTTATAGAGGTAAATATGAAAGTTTTGGGAATTGAATCAAGCTGCGATGAGACAGCATGTGCAATTGTTGAAGACGGCAGGAAAATCATTTCCAATGTCGTTGCAACCCAAATTCCGTTCCACCAGATATACAAGGGTGTTGTTCCCGAGATTGCAAGCCGTAAGCATGCTGAATGGATTCTTCCTGTTGTAAGGCAGGCCCTGGCAGAAGCGGACATGAAGCTTGAGGAAGTTGATGCCATTGCTGCAACCAACAGGCCGGGGCTCATGGGTTCACTTCTTGTGGGACTTACTTTTGCAAAGACCCTTGCATGGTCAGTGAACAAGCCCTTTTATGCAGTCAATCACATGCTTGGCCACATGTATGCTGCCCATCTTGAAAACGATATTGAGTATCCTTATCTTGGTCTTCTTGTTTCCGGCGGTCACAGCATCATTGCAAAGGTCAACGGTTTTGACGACCTTGAGATTCTTGGAACCACAATTGACGACAGCGTGGGTGAGGCCTTTGACAAGGTTGCCAAGTATTATGACCTGGGATACCCTGGGGGAGTGATCATTGACAGGCTTTCACAAAATGGCGATCCAAAGGCCTTTACTTTTCCAACTCCAAAAATCGACAAGGGGGAACACCGTTATGATGTTTCCTTCAGCGGCCTTAAGACTGCCGTAATACATCAGGCGGATTCCTTCCTTAACCCGGGCTATGAAAAGACTGTTGAAAACATTGCAGCTTCCTTCCAGGAGACTGCATGCCGTACTTTGGTTTCTCGCCTCATGCGCGCTGTTGAAGATACGGGACTCAAGACTGTTGTTGCAGGTGGTGGAGTTGCCGCCAATTCAAGGCTTCGTTCCATGCTTGCAGAACGCTCTGACCTAAAATGCATTTTCCCGCCCCTTAAGCTTTGCGGAGACAACGGTGCCATGATTGCAGGCGTTGCATATCATTTCCTCAAGAGGGGGGAGACAAGTCCGCTAAGTACAACTGCATGTGCAAGAATTCCCCAGTTTAAACGCGGTCTTGCAAATTTAGAGTCTTTTGGAAGAAGGTAATTGTGGAAAAAAAAGGCTGCCGGTTCGTGATGCTTTTCAATGCACCAGAATCAATGGCAGCCTTATTTTTTTTGACTAAGTAATTATCAGTCAGCTGAAGGGTATCCAACGATTGCTGCAACCCAGCCTACGATGATAAGGTAGAAGCCTACGGATGCGTGCTTCAATAGTCCCTTGCCGATGGCCTTTGTAACCGGGTTGTCCCCGAATGACATGGCAAAGATGATTCCGCCAACGATGGAAGCTACAAGGCATACAAGCTTGATGAGCTTTGCATTCTTTACGCTGATGAATTCAAAAACGATTCCTGCTGCAGCACCTGCAAACACGAGGAGTGCTCCGATGGTGCCAGGGTTCATCTTCTTAAGGTTGATGAAGTTAAGGCCTGTCTTTGATCCGATCTTGCTTGAGAATACCGGAAGAATGAAACCGATAACTACAAGTGCCATGCCAAGAAGAAAAAGTTTTGCTATTGGTAATGCTTTTTTTCCCATTTATTGTTCCTCCTAAAAAACAAATAAATTCCTGTTAACCATATTCTAATCGTATTTCCCAAAAATTGCAAAGGCATTGTGGCCGCCAAATCCCAGGGAACCGCTTGCCGCCGTATTGACGGTACAGCTGACACCCTTGTTGGGGGTGTAGTCCAGGTCGCATCCGTTTTCAATGTCCGGGTTGTCCAGATTGATTGTAGGCGGAACAAAATTGTCGTTGATTGCCTTTATGCATACCATGGCTTCCATTGCACCTGCAGCACCGATCATGTGTCCAGTCATGCTTTTTGTGGAAGAAATACGGATCTTTCTGGAATGTTCTCCAAAGACAGTTTTGAGCATGGATGACTCTGCCATGTCGTTTACTACTGTGGAAGTTCCGTGGGCGTTGTAATAGTCAATCTGCTCGGGCCTTATTCCTGCATCGCTGATTGCTTCCTGGAATCCCAGGGCGGCAATGCTTCCGTCTTCAAGAGGTTTTGTAATGTGGTAGGCGTCACAGCTTGCACCGGTTCCCAGAAGTTCTGCGTAGATTCTTGCACCGCGCTTTTTTGCGTGTTCAAGTTCTTCAAGCACGAACATGACGGAACCCTCTGCAATTACAAAACCTTCACGGGCCTTGTCAAAGGGTCTGCATGATTTTTCCGGGCAGTCATTATAATTTTTTGCAAGGGCCTGGAGCTGGTCGTAGCTTGCAACGGAAAATTCCGTGATGGAAGATTCGGTTCCACCGGCAATGGACATTTCAATTCTTCCAGACCTGATAAGGTCGAGGGCAAGGGCAAGGGCGTCCGTTCCAGAGGCACATGCCGTTCCCATGGTCCAGCTTAAGCCATTGATTCCAAAGTGCATGCTTACGTTGGCTGCAGCCTCGTTGCTTATCATAAGTGGAGTTACAAAGGGAGAAATTTTTTCCGGTCCAAAGCTCGGGTCGTAGAGTTTCCTGATTGCTTCCTGAAAGGCTTCCGTTCCTCCAAGACAGCATCCGACAATGACACCGCATTTTTCTTCCTTGAGTTTATCAGCGTCAATGCCGCAATCCCTTACCGCTTCATGGGCGGCTGCAACTGCAAACTGGGTGAACCTTGCCATCTTCCTGAGGGATTTTCGCTGTATTCCGTAAAGTTCAGCATTAAAATCCGTGATCTCGCCTGCAATCTTTACCTTGACGCGGCTTGTGTCAAACTGGGAGATGTTCTTGATTCCGCTTCTTCCGTTTTTTATGGCGTCCCAGGCTGATTCCGGCGTGTTGCCTACGGGGGAGATGCAGCCCATTCCTGTTATGACGATGCGTTTTCTTTCCATTATAAATCCAGGATGTTCCAATTGTTATCGAATCTTGAAGAAGATACCAAGCATGGCAACCGTAATGAGGAGCTGGATTATCATGAATTTTATAAGGACCTGGGTTGGTGACCATCCCTTGTTCTTTCTCATGTGGTCGTGGAGCGGGAACCTTATGTTTTCAAGGATTGAAATCTTGCAGAATCTCTTGAGGGCAACCTTTAAGAGACCGACTCCACCGTTGATGAATATGATGGAAGATGTTGCAAGGAACAGAAGAGGGTTGCCGCTGATCATGACGCATACGCCGATGTAAAATCCCAATGCGCGTGAACCGGCATCTCCCATGAGTACAGAACTTGGGAATGCGTTGTGCCACAGGTATCCCATGAGTACGCCGGCAAGGCAGAATGTAATGATGGCCCATGAAGCCCCGTCCTTAAGGTGGGGAACAAGAAGGTAGGAAGCAATGTCCTTGTGGCCGAGAATGACGTAGAAAATCAGGCCCATTGTCACCAGGGCAATGAGAACCAGTGTTGAACTTAATCCGTCAACGCCGTCGGTGCAGTTGGTTGTGTTTACTGAAACCCAGAGCATTACGACGGTGATGATGATGTAAAGCCATTTTGGAATGGAAATGGGATCCGTAAAGAACGGGAACCAGAATTTGAGCTGTCCGTCAGGTGATGTTGAAGAAAGGTAGCGTTCAAGGAGAACTGCTGCAACGACTGTTATTACAAGATCCAAAAAGGCCTTGATGTATTCTCCCCATCCCTTGGAACTTCTGTCGTCAAGAAATCCCGTAAGCATCATGAGCCATGTTAGCAGAAGCACTCCGCTCTGAAGCCAGTCAAGTGGGGCAAATATTATGGAAAGAATTACGAAAATGCTGATGAAAATTACGCCGGATCCCGTAGGCTTTCCTTTTGCGGCTTCCTTTGTCAGCGTGAATTCGCGTCCCCGGTCAGAAGGAAGCAGTCCGTAGAATTTTGGAAGTATGGTCTGGGTAATGAAAAAGCCAGAATAAAGTGCAATGGCAATGAGAACGGCATAGGACTGTAAGAGTCGTGCAGGTCCCCAAGCAGATTTGAGGAATTCACCCAAGTAGAAAATCATTTTTATCCCCTATAAACAAACTTCCTACTATTATATTGAAAAATTTGATGACTTACAATAGAATGAAATGCATGGGTGGAAAAATAGAAAAAAAAGCTGCATCTCCTAAGGCTGCGGCTTCAAAAACTGCGGCAAAGGCATCGGCAGTCAAGACTGCTACTGCTAAGACTGCTGCTAAAAAATCAGAGACAAAGAAAGAAACAGTAAAGACCCCGGCAAGTGGGGCTTCAAAAGCTGCTGCATCAAAGACAGTTAAGGCAGCTTCAAAACCGGCTGCTTCCAAGACTGCGGCAAAGGCATCGGCAGCCAAGACTGCTCCTGCCAAGAGTGCACCTGCTTCCGAAGAAAAATTCAGCGCATGGGCCAATGCAAAGACTGTAAGGAAGACAAAAAAGGCCGTTGAGGAAGAAAAGAAGGCTGCCCTTAAGGCTGCAACCAGTGCGGAAGAATCGGAAAAGAAACTTGCCGCTGCAAAACAGATAGATCCTGCAAGCCAGCGGGAGGCTAAGGAAGTTCAGGATTATGGTGATGACAAGATCAAGCACCTGGATGCCCTGGAACACATCCGCCTGCGCTCTGGAATGTACATCGGCCGTCTTGGTAACGGTTCAAACGAAAACGACGGTATCTACGTCCTCATGAAGGAAGTAATCGACAATTCCATAGATGAATTCATTGTAGGCTTTGGAAAGCAGATTGATGTTGAAGTCAAGGATGGCCGCGTAAAGGTTCGCGACTATGGCCGTGGAATTCCTCTTGGAAAGGTTGTTGAATGCGTAAGCCAGATTAACACCGGTGCCAAGTACAATGATGATGTATTCCAGTTTTCTGTCGGAATGAATGGTGTCGGTACCAAGGCAGTTAACGCCCTTTCTTCATATTTCCGCGTTGTGTCTGTCCGCGACGGAAAGTGTACCGATGCAGTTTTTGAAAAGGGAAAGCTCATCAGCCAGAAGACGGGTTCTCTCAAGAATCCACAGAAGAACGGAACATATTTTGAATTCGTACCGGACGAGGAAATTTTCGGCAAGCATACATTCAACATGGAATTTGTCGAGAAGCGCATGTGGAATTATGCCTACCTTAATCCGGGACTTACACTTAAGCTTAACGGCGTCGAATACAAGAGTGACAGGGGACTTCTTGACCTTTTGAACAAGGAACTTGGAGGCACTGAAGATTCCAAGCAGAACGAAGCCGCCCCACTTTATGAAATCGGAGACTACAACGGCGAGCACCTTAAGTTTGCATTCACCCATACCAATGCTTACGGCGAAAACTATTTTTCATTTGTAAACGGACAGTATACTTCCGATGGTGGAAGCCATCTTACTGCATTCAAGGAAGGATTCAGGAACGGCATCCGCGACTTTTTTGGCGTAAACTATGCACCGGAAGACATTCGCGAGGGAATGACTGCTGCGGTTCTTGTAAAGATCAAGGATCCTGTTTTTGAAAGCCAGACAAAGAACAAGCTTGGAAACACTGACATTAAGGACTGGATCGTTGCAGAAACTCAGTCCGGCCTTGATGCATGGCTCCATAAGAATCCAAAGGCTGCAGAACGTATAAAGCAGAAGATTGAACATAATGAAAAGATGCGCACGGAACTTGCCGATGTCAAGAAGAAGCAGAAGGAAGCGGCAAAGAAAATGAGCATCCGCATTCCCAAGCTTGACGACTGCAAGTACCATCTTGATGACGGTGCCAAGGGTGAGGATTCCATGATTTTCATCACTGAGGGAGATTCTGCTGCAGGTGTAATGACCCATTCAAGAAACGCTGCAAACCAGGCCATCTTCCGCCTTAAGGGTAAGCCTGAAAACATGTACGGCAAGCGCCAGAGTGACATCTATAACAACGACGAACTCCATCAGCTCATGTGTGCCCTTGGAATTGAAGACAGTGCAGAGAACCTCAAGTATTCAAAGATCGTAATTGCAACTGATGCCGATAACGACGGATTCCACATCAGAAACCTTCTCCTGACATTCTTCCTCGGATACTTTGAGGAACTTGTCATAACCGGCCGGGTGTTCATTCTTGAAACTCCCTTGTTCCGCGTGCGCACAAAGAAGGAAAACATCTACTGCTATTCCGAATCGGAGCGTGACGCAGCCCAGGAAAAGCTTGGCAAGGGTAGCGAGACCAGCCGCTTCAAGGGTCTTGGAGAAATCAACCCGAGCGAATTCAAGCAGTTCATTGCACCGGAAACAATCCGCCTTACTCCTGTTGAAGTAAGTCAGCTCAAGATTGTTCCCCAGCTTCTTGCGTTCTACATGGGAAAGAATACCCCGGAGCGCCGCAAGTTCATCGAAAAGAACCTGCTGTCAAATGCTGAAATTGATGCATAAGGAGAAATTGTGGCTTTTGTAAAGAATATATTTGACAAGAACTTCATAGAATACGCTTCGTACGTTATCCGCGACCGTGCGATTCCTGACCTTGAGGATGGGCTTAAGCCTGTTCAGCGCCGCATCATGCACACCCTTTTTGAAGTGAATGACGGACTGTTCAAGAAGGTTCAGTATGTCGTTGGGCGGGCCATGGAATACCATCCCCATGGTGATGCTTCCATTTACGGAGCCTTGGTAAACCTTGCCAACAAGGAAATCTTCATCGACAAGCAGGGAAACTTCGGTAACAAGTTCACCGGTGACGGTGCTTCGGCAGGGCGTTACATTGAATGTCGCGTTCTTCCAATTGCAAAGGAATTCCTTGTAACAAACAAGAACATCACCCATTACGTTCCAAACTATGACGGACGAAGCCTTGAGCCGGAAGTTTACCGTGCAAAGCTTCCTGTCGTTCTTCTCATCGGGGCTGAAGGCATTGCAGTCGGCATGAGCACAAAGATTCTTCCATATAATCTTCTGGAAGTTATCGATGCAGAAATCAAGTGTCTTAAGGGGGAACCTTTTGCAGTTCTTCCTGACGTTGCAACTGGCGGACTCATCGATGTAAGCAACTACAATGACGGAAACGGAAAGATCGTTACTCGTGCAAAGTTTGATACAAGCGATGAAAAGAAAATCGTAATCACGGAACTCCCTCTTGATACCAATGCAAAGGCACTTCTTGATTCCATAGATGCTGCATACAAGGCAGGTAAGATCAAGATCAGTTCCGTTGAAAACTTTACCACTGACCACTGCAACATTGAAATCAAGCTTCCTCGCGGTGTTTACTCAAAGGATGTTGTTGATGCCCTTTATGCATACACTGACTGTGAAAAATCAATTTCATGCCAGATGCTTGTGATCAGGGACAACCAGCCTGTGGTCATGACGGCAACAGAAATCATCAAGTATTACGCAAAGAAGCTTACCGCCATCATCAAGGATGAACTTGAATTTGAACGGGGCAAGCTTACTGATGAACTTCACATGCGCACCCTTGAACGCATCTTCATTGAGGAACGCATCTACAAGGCAATTGAAACCCAGAAGACCCAGGAAGATGTATACAAGGCAGTGTACAAGGGATTTGTTCCATTCAAGGATGAACTTGTCCGTGACATTACCGACGAGGATGTGGAACACCTTCTTCAGATTCCTATCCGCCGCATTTCACTTTTTGACATCAACAAGAACCGCGAGACAGTAAAGGCAATCAATGACCGCCTTAAGGAAATCGCCCGCAAGCTCAAGAACCTTACGGCATGTGCCATCGAATACCTTGATTCAATGGTTGAAAAATTCCGCAAGCTTGAAAAGGAAGCCAGGGAAAGCGACAAGCCATTCAGCCTTGAACGCCAGACTACGGTTACCACTTTCAGTGCCGTTGACGTCAAGGCAGTGGTTAAGCGTGACATTCCCCTTCGTTATGATGACAAGGGTTATCTTGGAACAAAGGTTTCAGGCGGCCGGGAAATCATCAGGGTTACACCATACGACAGGATTTTTGTTGTCCGCAAGACCGGCATCTGGGGCGTCTGCGATGTTTCTGAAAAAATGTTTGTGGACCAGGGCATGTACTACTGCAATTATGCGGAGAAGGAAATAATCAATAAGGTTCTCTTTACGGTAATCTACAGGGATCCAAAGACCCAGCAGTGTTACATTAAGCGATGTCGTGTTGCCGGTTGGATCATGAACCGTGACTATAATTTTGCTCCTGACGGAATGGAAGTTCTTCATGTTGACACCAGGGAAAAATTCAAGTTTACGTTGAACTATGTTCCTAAGCCTCGCATTAAGACACTGACCCAGGATTTCAAGGCACAGGCTTTTGAAGAAAAGGGACTTAAGGCTGGCGGTGTTCGCCTGGATACAAAGGAAGTTGAATCCATTTCCGTTGAGCCCATTCCTGGTGTTGGTAACAGCCAGGGAGAATTGTTTTAGGGGATTTTGCCATGAAGGACAAGCTTAAAAGACCTGACTATAAAAAAATGTATCAGATTCTCATCATGAGGATGGGACGGAATTTCAACCGGTATATTTTTATTCTCCTGGGATTCCATATTATAGATTCCCTTCTTGCGTCTTTTTGCATTTTTCCTTTAAGCGTGGATCTTAAGGAAAGAGGTATTTCCGTTGTGAGCTTTGCATTCAGCGCAATATTGCTTTTTCTTGGATGCATTGTTTCCGTTCAGCTTGCCCTTGGTCTCATAAAGTCAATTTCCCGTGCCCTTAAGGGTGAATCCTTTGTGGCCGCAGATTTATTCTATGCATTCACCACAAAAAAGGAAACGAAGCCATTAAGAACTGCAGTTTTCTTTGCCTTTCTTTTTCTTATTGCGGAGGGAATTGCAGCAGCAGTGGTTTTCTTTAACCTTGATTTTTTTGGAAGCCTTGACCTTTCGGAATTTCTTCCTGCTCAACTTCTTGAAACTGAAGGAATGGAGCGTGCATTTTCCATTGGACTTTCGTTCATCGGTTTGTTCCTTTTGTTCTGCATTCTTGTGGTTCTTCCCTTTGTCTTCATGTTTTGTGAAGCTTCTGATTTCAGAAACAATTCCGTTTTTGATTCAGCAAAAAAATGTGTTGGAGTCATGAGCGGATGCTTCTTCCATTTTATTGGGTTTTATTTTTTCATTGCCATCAAGAATATTCTGATCATTGCAATCTGCATTTCCGTTCAGATGAGATTTGGCGGTAGTGAATCCACCATTGCAGGAATTTTTTCGAGCATACTTGGCTTTATTGCCTTCCTTCATGAATACACCCTGGTCTTGAAATTCTATGTGAGCATTCCGGTCTACTGGTATTCCATCCTTGGAATGAACGGCATGCTTAATGGGCCTTCGGAGAGCACCGGCACAAATGAAAGTTCTGCTGAATAATCCAGTCAACGAAATCAACATCAAGGGTTCCCGTTTTATTGCTGAAGTTTTTACCGTAACGACTCAGGCTGAGGCTCGTGAAAAGCTTCATGAGCAGAAACTCAGGTACAGTGATGCAACCCACGTTTGCCATTGCTTTATCAGCGGACTTAAGGCTGAAGCTTGCGGAATGAGTGATGACGGGGAACCTTCTGGAACTGCAGGCAGACCCATGCTTGATGTTCTTAAGGGAAGCGGAATTACGAACATTCTTGTTACGGTTACCAGGTATTTTGGGGGAACCCTTCTTGGTACAGGCGGGCTTGTGAAGGCTTATGGGGACAGCGTCAAGGAAGTTCTTGCCCTATGTGAGACTGAAGAATACATTGAGCGCCAGGGTTTTTCCTTTGAGTGCGACTGGTCCATTTACGAGACCATAAAACGAAAGATTTCGGTTTTTCATATCAGTGACATGACGGAAGATTTTGGTTCTGGAGTAAAGCTGAGCGGAAGAATATATGCTGATGAGCTTGAAGACCTGAAGGAACTTGTAAAGAATCTCAGCAAGGGGAAGATAACATGCATTTAATATTTATACGACATGCCGATCCTGATTACAATAATGACTCTGTTACGGAGAAGGGCAGGAAGGAACTTGAACTTCTTTCCAAGCGAATGGCCGGATTTAATGCAACGGAAGTTTATGTGTCTCCCATGGGAAGGGCCCAGCGTACGGCTGAAGCCGTTCTTTCCAGTTTGAATGTTGATATGACAAAGCCTCCAGTGGAAGTTAAGACTCTTCCTTGGCTCCGTGAATTTTCCTATGACTGCAAGGATCCAAAGACCGGTAAGACCAGGCTTTGCTGGGACAACCTTCCCCGGGATTACTTTTTTGAAAGGAAGTACCGAAGCGATAAAAAGTGGACTGATACCAAGCTCATGAAAAGCGGTGACATCAGTGGCCACTACAGGGAAGTTTGTGACGGTCTTGATGAGATCCTTTCTTCCTGGGATTACAACAGGCTTTCTGTTGATGTTCCAATATACAACTGCTTTCCTCACTTGACCCATGAAGAGGCGGCTGTTGATACCCATCTTTTGCAGAACCAGAAAAATCTTGATGAAAAGAAGATTGTCTTTGTATGCCATCTTGGAGTCATGTTTGCCATGATAAGCCATCTTACGGGTATGAGTCCAGTTCAGCTTTGGCAGGGATTTTTTGTTGCTCCGTCTTCCATTACGGTTCTTGGTGCTGAAGAAAGAATTCCCGGTGAAGTGGTTTTCCGTGTTCAGCGGCTTGGGGATGTAAGGCATCTTGAGTCGATGGGAGAATCTGCTTCTGCTTCCGGGTTCTTTGGAAATTTCCTTACAATTTGATTTTTTAGATTTTCCCCAGAACAGGCCTGCAATAACGCCATAAAACAAGTAAATTTTGCCTCTGTCGTGAATCTTTCCCATCGAATATAGTATATTCTGGATGTCTGATGTTCAAAATTCATGGAGAATTTTAGGATATGATGACATAATTGATTTAGTGTCCGAAAATTGCAATTTAGGAGACTCAATTAATGAATATCTTAGGTAGGGAGACCCAAAATGAAATTCAATTCACTGATACCTGAACTGTCCGTTACGGACATTGAAAAGACAAGACATTTTTATTGCGACATACTTGGGTTCAAAATCGAATATGAACGTCCAGAGAAAAAATTCATTTTCGTTTCATACGAAGGAAACCAGTTCATGCTTGAACAGATAAACGGTTACTGGAACACAGGAAAACTTGAGTATCCTTTTGGCCGCGGAATAAATTTTGAAATCGGTGTTTCGGATGTGGAAGCAGTTTACAAACGTGTAAAAGATGCCGGCATAAAATTGTTTGCCGACATGGAAACAAGCAGCTACCGGGAAGGAAACAATGAAATCATTCAAAAGGAATTCCTTGTCCAGGATCCGGATGGATACCTTCTGCGTTTTGCACAGTAACCATTTGTCATTATATTCATGGCATGATGAACTTAAGGAGAATCCATGAAAACCATAGGAATAATCGGCGGGACAAGCTGGGAAAGCACCGTAACTTATTATCAAATCATAAATGAAAAAATCAAGGAAACTCTTGGCGGACTTTCTTCAGGAAAGATTCTTCTGTACAGCGTGAATTTTGCAGAAGTCGAAATGCACATGGCAAAAGAAGAATGGAATGAAGTTGCAGAAATTCTTGGAGATGCTGCTGTTCGCCTTGAAAAAGGTGGCGCTGATTTCATTCTTCTTGCAACAAATACACTTCACATTGTAAGTGATGAAATTCAAAAGAGAGTTTCCATTCCAATGATTCACATCGGTGATGTAACTGCAAAGGTTCTTAAATCAGCCGGAATAAAAAAAGCTGCCTTGCTTGGAACCCGCTTTACCATGCAGAAGGATTTTATGCGAAAAAAGTTCACCAGTAATTCCCTGAATGTAATCATTCCTGATGATGAAGAAATGAAAAAGATTGATGAAATTATATTCAAGGAACTTTGCCTTGGAATAGTCAAAGAAGAATCCCGCAGGTATTACCTTGATGTAATTTCGCATCTTAAGGAACAGGGGGCAGAATGTGTTGTCCTTGGCTGTACGGAAATCGGAATGCTCATAAACAAAGACAATTCTCCACTGCCGGTTTTTGACACTGCAATCATCCATCCGGAAGAAGCAGCAAAACTTGCACTTATCGAGAAATAAAATATGAGCAAGTATAACGAACTTTGGGAATATGTTTCAAAAAGTGAAAATGAAAATCGAACACGTTGCAATGTATGTTAAGGATCTTGAAAGAGCCAGAAATTTTTTTGTGAATTATTTTGGCGCAAGATCAAATGACGGATATTATAGTGAAGCAAATAAATTCCGCTCATATTTTCTGACATTTGAAGATGGCGCGAGATTGGAGCTTATGAATCATCCTGATATTTGCGGTGAAGAAAAACAGTTGCGGAGGGCAGGGTTCATTCATATTGCATTCAGTGTGGGCTCAAAGGAAAAAGTTGATTCACTGACAGAAAGATTAAGGGCAGACGGATTCCAGGTTGCAAGCGGACCAAGAACAACAGGTGACGGTTACTACGAAAGCTGCATTCTTGATCCGGAAGGCAACCAGATAGAAATCACGGTTTAGGGGAAAATAGAAATGAAGGAGAAAAAGACATTGCGGTGTATCTGATTGTCAATGACAAGGCCGTTCCTTTTGAAAGAAATGAAACATGGTCAAAGATTGTGGCTCTTGTAAAATCACATCCGGAAGCCTTGTTCAAAAAATGGTACCAATTCGAATGCTGCAAAAGAAGAGACAATCGAAGAATCCGTTGCGGAACTAAGAAAGCTGGGGAAAGAACTGAAGTATTACAATAGTTTTGTCCATGTGAAGAAATAGCAGACCTTGTTTGTTAAACCGCATTACATAATGTATTTCGGTCTTTTTTTTGATAATCTGTTCCATATATATTAAAGCGCTGGTTTATTGAAATAGTTATAATGGAGCATTAACATTAAGTAATATGCCATTAATAGGAAGAAAAACGAGATGAATGAAATAAATGAAATCGAATTTATCGACACAGTTGACCTTGAAATCTATAAGGGATTACGTCATTCCGTTGGCTGGTGTGATTTGCAGAATGACCAGGTAGAAGCCCTCTTGAAGAACAGCATCTGTTTTTCCTGCCTGATGAATAAAAAAGTTACGGGCATTGCAAGAATCCTCTGGGACGGCGGATACACAGCCTATCTTGCTGACGTCATCATGGAGGAAAAATTCCGCGGACAGGGAATCGGAAAAAAACTTGTGGAACATGCAATCGAAGAAGTCAAATCAAGAATGCAGAGCGGATGGAAAGTAAGGATGATTCTGCTTGCTGCAAAAGGCCGTGAAAGCTTTTATGAGCAGTTTGGATTTGTCAGCCGTCCTAATGACCACGAAGGCTGCGGAATGAATATCGTATTGGAAAAATAGTATATGTCAAATGCAATGTATGATGAACTACCTGAATCAAAGCAAAACAGCACAAAGAATGGCAATTCAGATTTTCTGGCTAATATCGATAAAGTCCACACTACAGAAATGGGTGTGGACCGCATCAGAAAAAATCTGGGAATCACTGAAGAGGATGTAGTGGAATACTGCTGCAAAAAAATTCTTTCACCTGACTGCAATATTTCAAAGCAGGGTAAGAACTGGTATTGCAGAGTAGACGGAATCATCATAACTGTAAATTCTTTCAGTTATACAATTATCACTGCCCATAAAGAAAAAAATTGATTCACTGACGGAAAGATTAAGAGCGGACGGATTCCAGGCTGCAAGCGGCCCAAGAACAACGGGCGACGGTTACTACGAGAACTGCATCCTTGATCCGGAAGACAACCAGATAAAAATTACAGTTTAAGGAAAAAACAATGATCACCTATAACGAAGAAAGGCTTAGTGCCGATTCCTACATTGATTTTCTAAAGCGCACCGATCTTGGTTCGCAGTATCCAAAGGAAAGGTTTTTGGAACGCATTGAACGGCTTGTAAAAAATGTTTCAATCAGTCTTGTTGCAAGGGACGGAGAAAAAATTGTCGGCGTTCTGTTCGGCCTAACGGATTTTGCCTACTGGCTTTATGTGACCGACCTGGGTGTGGACAGGGCTTACGAAAAACAAGGCATTGGCCGCACTATGATGAAAAAGGCACATGAAATTGCGGGAGGAGAAAAGGACATTGCGGTGTATCTGATTTCCAATGACAAGGCTGTTCCTTTCTATGAAAAAATCGGAATGGAAAAATCAAATGACGTGATGCAGTTCAGCAAAATCGAATGGACTGATTTTGTGGTGGAATGAAGGCAGGAAACGGAATGGCAAAATACAATTACAAAGATTCAGAAATTGATTACGAAATTTACGGAAGCGGAAAGACAATCCTTTTTCTCCACGGATGGAGTATGGACAAAAGAATCATGCGCAACAGTTTTGAACCGGTGTTTGAAAACAGCACTGAATACCGCCGCATTTATTTTGACCTTCCGGGAATGGGCGTTTCCAAGGCAGGTTCTGTAGTAAACTCGGACCAGATGCTTGATGTAATCTACAATTTTGCAAAGGAAGTTGCAGGCGAGCGATTCATCATTGCAGGAGAATCCTACGGCGGATATTTGGCCCGGGGATTTCACAAAATGCATCCTGAGATGATTCTGGGATTCATTTTCCTTTGTCCGCTTGTTTTTCCGGGTTCACGCAAAGGGCGCTATGAACCGCTGAATGTCATGGAAAAAGATGAAGGATTCCTGGCTTCACTTTCAAAGGAAGAATACGACAGCTTTACTTACATGAATGTAGTACTTACAAAAGAAGTCTTTGAACGCTACAAGACCGACATCATGAGTGCCCTTGCAATCCAGAACTGGGATTATCTGAACAACGTGCTGGACGGAAGTTTTTCTTTTGATGTTGATGCCCTTGACGAGCCATGCCGGCTGCCTTGCCTTTTCATTACGGGAAAGCAGGACACGGAAGTTGGCTACAAGGACCAGTTTGATCTTATGAGGAATTTTCCAAATGCGACTTATTGCGCAATAAACGCCGCCGGCCACAACCTTCAGATTGAACAGCCGGAAATGTTCAGAAGCATTGTAAAAAGCTGGCTTGGAATCTGATTTTATCGGGAGAAAAAAATGAATACACTGGATGTAATAAATTCGAGGCACAGCTACAGGGGAAAATACAAGAATATTGCGGTTCCCAGAAGTGACCTGATTAAAATAATCGAAGCCGGCATCAGTGCACCTTCCGGCTGTAACAAGCAGACCACATCCTTCATTGCAGTTGATGACAAGAAAGTTCTTGATGAACTTAAAAGCGTCATTGATCCTCCGGTGGGGGAAACTGCACCTGCGGCAATCTGTGTTCTGACCCAGCGCATCAATGCCTACCGGGACAAATGTTTTGCCGTGCAGGATTATTCGGCCGCCATTGAAAACATGCTTCTTGCCATTGTTGAACTTGGTTACGAAAGCTGCTGGTACGAGGGACACATCACGGACGACGACGGCATAAACCACAAGATGGAAAAATCCTGAAAGTGCCGCAGGGCTATGAGCTGGTGTGCTTTCTTCCGGTGGGTGTTGCAGAAGAAGATGTCAAGTTGCCTAAGAAGAAAGCCTTTGATGAACGTGCATGGTTCAACTGTTTTGGGAACAACCAGCAGGTTTGAGCGGATGGAAAAAGGTTACAAATACACGCAGGAACTGTTCTATATCTATTCAAGATCCAACTTGGTGCGTTGAGTTCTGGCGGGAGACGGCACAATGGGAGATTGTAAAGTTATGGAAATCAGACATGCAGAAAGAAAGGATGCGGCTCTTATTCTGGAATTCATAAAAGAGCTGGCAGCCTATGAGCACATGGAAAGTGAAGTTGTTGCAACAGAAGAATTGCTGGAAGAATGGCTTTTTGACAGACAGAAAGCAGAAGTGATTTTTGTCATGGAGGAAGGAAAAGAGGTTGGCTTTGCGCTGTTTTTTCATAATTTTTCCACATTCCTTGGACGCTCTGGAATCTATCTGGAAGATTTGTTTGTAAAGCCGGAATATCGTGGTAAAGGTTACGGCAAAAAATTGATCTGTACACTGGCCAGAATTGCTGAAGAAAGAGGCTGCGGCCGTTTGGAGTGGTGGTGTCTGGACTGGAACCAGTCAAGCATTGATTTTTATCTGTCGCTGGGAGCAAAGCGGATGGATGAATGGACTACATACCGGGTCACAGGAAATGCCTTGACCGCCCTGGCAGCAAAAGGAAATGGACTGAAATAAGGAATGGGAATCATGAACATGACATTCAGAAAAGCAGAAGAAAATGAAGTTGGTGTTTTGACGGAA
>JAKSLY010000026.1 GCA_024400955.1 Treponema sp. | reverse complement strand
AATTGGATAATTCATTTTTCTCAAAAATTTGTCCAATTTTTTGGTGTCAGTTCACAAAATCCTACCAAGAGCCTACCACTCCCCCCCCCCAAAAAAAAAATAATTTTTTTTGAAAAAATTAAAAAAATGCTATTGACATTTTTTTTCGCATTGTATATTATCTACATCGTTGACGCAGCAAAGCGACAACAAACAAAAAAAAAAGGGCGATTAGCTCAGCTGGTAGAGCAGCAGACTCTTAATCTGCGGGTCGCAGGTTCGATCCCTGTATCGCTCATAAAGAACTCTCAAGAAATTGAGAGTTCTTTTTTTTACACCCCATTGTTTTTTTCCATAATCACAAATCCAATCCCCCAGCCATCAGACGGACTTTTCATGAACCTGTCATTCGCACTAAGGATTGGAGCACGGGCGCAGCCCTTCCGGAGCAAGGCGGAGGAATGAAGCATCCTTGCGGAAGTGCGGAAAGCCTGGCCTGCCTGCACCTGCAGGCAGGAAATGCCCCACCCTAAAAATTTTATTCATTTCCATATAGTTGGTATTGACAAAAAAATCTTAAACATATATAGTCTACACCATTACGGATTCTTGAACATACAGTGTTCAGTCAGTAATCACCTGCGAGATTGGTGGAATTGGCAGACACGCTAGACTTAGGATCTAGTGCCTAGGCGTGAGAGTTCAAGTCTCTCATCTCGCATATAAATTAGTTTTGCGGAAATGGCTCAATGGTAGAGCGCGACCTTGCCAAGGTCGATGTTGCGGGTTCGATTCCCGTTTTCCGCTCTAAATTGTTTTGCAGATAACTGAAAAGCATAAAAAAAATTTGCGGAAATGGCTCAATGGTAGAGCGCGACCTTGCCAAGGTCGATGTTGCGGGTTCGATTCCCGTTTTCCGCTGGATACGAAGCGGTTTGACTAAACTCAAATCGCTTTTTTTTATTTACGACGCTTAACCGTCACAAAATTTTTATTCAAGAGGTTTTCCCGTGAAAGTTACAAAGGAAGTAAGCAAGCTTGAAAATTCAGCAGTAAAACTCACAGCAACAGTTGCAAAGGAAGATGTAGCAGCAGGCTACAGCAAGTGCATCGCTAAGTATGCAAAAAGCGTTCAGCTCCCAGGATTCCGCAAGGGCCACGTACCAGCAAAGATCCTCGAACAGAAATACGGCGAATCCCTCAAGCAGGAAGTTCTTGCAGATCTCATTGACGAATGCCTTAACCAGATCTACGCAGAAGAAGAATCAAAGGACATCCGCCCTCTTCCTTATGCTCAGCCACGTCTTGAAAACGACAAGCTTCCGGAATTCAGCACGGAAAAGGACCTTACATTCACAGTCGTATACGACGTATTCCCAACAGTAGAAGTTAAGGACTTCTCAAAGATTGAAGTTAAGGAACCACAGTGCGAAGTTGGCGAAAAGGAAGTTAACGAAGAACTCAAGGCAGTTCAGGAACGCAACGCCATGGTAATCGACAAGAAGGATGGAGACCCTGTAGAAAAGGACAACATCGTAACAATCGATTACAGCGAGCTTAACGACGACGGTTCAGTTGTTGAAGGTTCAAAGCGCGAAGGTTTCGTATTCACAGTTGGAACAGCAGAAAACATCTACAAGATCGATGACGAAATCATCGGCATGAAGAAGGATGAAACAAAGGAAATCACAAAGACTTACGCTGCTGACGATGCAAACGAAGACCTTGCAGGAAAGACAAAGAAGATCTGCGTTACAGTAAAGGCAATCAAGGTTCGCAACCTCCCTGCCCTCGACGATGAACTTGCACAGGATGTAAACGAAAAGTACAAGACACTTGATGACCTTAAGAAGGACATTACAAAGGGTCTCGAAGCAAACCTCAAGAGAAAGATTGCAGAAGTTAAGTCTCAGTCCCTCCTCGAACAGCTTGTAGAAAAGAACCCAATCGTTCTTCCAGCTTCAATGGTTGCAGCAGAAAAGGAAAACCGCTGGCAGATGATGGCACAGCAGTTCCGCACAACACCGGAACAGCTTGACAAGATGGTTGCAGCAAGCGGCCAGTCTAAGGACACAATGCTTGAACAGATGACAGGCAACGCAGAAAAGATGCTCAAGTCTCGCCTCATCGTTGACACGCTCATCCGTGAAAAGAACATTGCAGTAACTCCAGAAGAAGTTGAAGCTGAATACGCAAAGATGGCAGAGGAATCAGGTGTTTCTGTTGACGAAATCAAGAAGTACTATTCTGAACCACGTGCAAAGGAATACATCATCGATTCCATCAAGGAAAACAAGCTCTTTGACGAACTTTACAAGCAGGTAAAGGTTACAAAGGGTGACAAGGTGGAATTCGCTGAACTCTTCAAGAACAACCAGTAGTTTTTAGCAGGGAATGGTTCCCATGGGCCATTTCCCCGGCTGCCCGTATGGTCGGCCTTAAACTCTGACAAAGACGCAGATTACTGTTTCAGGTTGTCTGCGTTTTTTTTGTTTGGAGCGACAAATTTCCTTCACTTCAGTTTGCATAAATCCGTTTTATTGATTATATTAATCTATCGAAACCGAGATTTAAGGAAAGAATTATGAACGAATACATGAATTCCCTCGTACCTACAGTAATAGAAAAGAGCGGAAACGGCGAAAGAGCATACGACTTATATTCACGTCTTTTGAAGGACCGCATCATATTTGTTGACGGGGAAATCCGTGACGAGACAGCAGACCTTATTGTTGCACAGATTCTCTACCTGGAAAGCGAAAATCCAGAGAAGGATATCAGCATGTACATCAACAGCCCGGGAGGATCCGTAACTGCAGGTCTTGCAATCTATGACACAATGCAGTACGTGCGCTGCGACATCCAGACAATCTGCATGGGACAGGCAGCAAGCATGGGTGCCATCATCCTTGCAGGCGGAACAAAGGGAAAGCGCTATGCCCTTCCTTCAAGCCGCGTAATGATCCACCAGCCATGGGGCGGAACCCAGGGCCAGGAAAGCGACATTGCAATCCAGGCAAAGGAAATCGGAAGACTCAAGAAACTCAGCATAAAGTATCTTTCAGAGCAGACAGGCAAAAAGGAAGAGGAAATCGCTGCCGACATGGAACGCGATTACTACATGCCTGCAGAAGATGCAAAGAATTACGGCATTGTAGACCACATCATGAACAGTGCAAAGAAGGGAGCCAGATAATGCCAATCAGAAGAACAAACCATCCTGTATGTGCATTCTGCGGACGTCCAGGTGACGACAACCGCCGCATCGTAAGTTCTCCAGACAACATGATCTGCATCTGCGAAAATTGCATTGCCACATGCCAGACAATCATAAACGAAGAAAAGCACAGCCTCGCCCCCATCGACATGAAGGAAATTCCGACTCCAAAGGAATTCAAGGAATACCTTGACCAGTATGTCATCGGGCAGGACTACGCAAAGAAGGTTCTTTCCGTAGCTGTATACAACCACTACAAGAAGCTTTCCATTTCAAAGACCCAGCAGGAAAAGTCTGAAATCAAGATTGAAAAATCAAACATCCTTCTCCTTGGGCCTACAGGATCTGGAAAAACCCTTCTTGCACGCACCCTTGCACAGAAGCTTAACGTTCCTTTTGCCATTGCCGATGCCACTACCCTTACGGAAGCCGGTTACGTTGGCGAAGACGTGGAAAACGTTCTCCTTAAGCTGATCAATGCAGCTGACGGGGATGTTGCCGCAGCAGAACGCGGAATCATCTTCATCGATGAAATCGACAAGATCGGACGCAAGAGCGAAAACACTTCAATCACACGCGACGTATCAGGTGAAGGTGTTCAGCAGGCACTTCTCAAGATTCTTGAAGGTACAAAGGCCTCTGTTCCACCACAGGGCGGACGCAAGCATCCTAACCAGGAAATGATTGAAATTGACACTACAAACATCCTCTTTATCTGTGGCGGTGCTTTTGTAGGTCTTGACAAGATCATCGAACAGCGCCTTTCAACTGCATCCATCGGTTTTGGTGCAGAAGGAACCCACCGTTCAAGCGAAGAAAGAATGGAGCTCCTTAACCAGGTAACATCCGACGACCTTGTTAAGTTCGGCATCATTCCGGAACTTATCGGACGCCTTCCAATGACTACAGCCCTTAAGGAACTCAACAAGGATGACCTTAAGAAGATTCTCGTTGAACCAAAGAACGCAATTACAAAGCAGTTCCAGGTAAGCTTCTCCATCGATGATGTTGACCTTTCATTTGACAACGAGGCAATTGAAGAAATCGCAGAGCTTGCCATCAAAAACAAGACTGGTGCCCGCGGCCTCAGATCCATCGTTGAACACATTCTTCTTGACCTCATGTATGAAGTTCCAAGCATCAAGGGAAAGAAGAAGCTTGTCATCACGAAGGAAATCGTAAGCCAGAAAAAGCTTCCTGCCCCGGAATCACTTTTAATCGACCAGAAGACTGCCTAAATACAGGCAGAAAACATAAAGGGCTTGCAGCGATGCAAGCCCTTTTGCTTTTACCAGATATTATCAGTTACCTTTTACAATGCCCTTGACTATTTCCAACGTCTCCGAGGCAGTCTTTTCCCATGAAAACCTTTCGGACCAATGGGCCGCGTTTTCTATGAGCTGGCCACGGATCTTTTCATCAGTGACAAGCTGTTCCATGCATAGGGACATTCCCTCGATGTCATCGCTGTTAAAATAGAGTGCATTACCGCCGGATATTTCCTGGAGAACCCCGGCCTTTGTACATGCCACTGGAATTCCAGAAGCCATGGCTTCAAGAACCGGAAGCCCCACCCCTTCGTTTATTGAAGGAAAGATGCAGCCATCGGAATTCCTGTAAAGTTCCGGCAGTCCTTCCTGAGGGAAATAGCCGGTTATGAAAATATCCGATGCGTAGGGAGATTCAAAGGCAGCCTTGGCAACTTCCTTGCTGAAGTTTTCCTCAATGCTTCCTGCAAGAACAAGACGATGGGCAAGACCGGTCTTTTCCTTAAATCTGCCGAAAGCCTTTATAAGCTCAATGTGCTTTTTTTCCGGCCCCTTGATGCTGGAAGCGTAAAGAAGATATGGCTTCTTGATGGCAAAGGGATTTATCTGCACCGTATCGGATTCAGCAGATAGGGGATCCTGAAAGAATTCGGAATGATCTATTCCATTATGCACTATCTCCACCCGGCGGCATTTGATTCCGCAGCGCGCAAGATCCTTCTTTACAAACATTCCCGGAACGATTATGCAGTCTGCCTTGGAAAGGCCCTTTCGCACCTGGAGACGGTCAAAAAAGTTCCCTATGGTAGACAAACCTGTGGAAGCAATCTCGTTTACCACAGCCACCGACGGTACCCTGAAGGAAGAAGGAATCAGTCTTGCACCCGCCACATAAACCACGGCATCAAGCCTGTTCCTGCGGGCAAAGGAATCTGCACAAAAACGATGCCAGTTTCGTTCCGCCCAAAGGCTTTCCTTAAGATGCACCGGTATGTATTCATAATTCTTCTTGCGGTTGTAAACGTACCTGTCTTTTTCCGGGCCAAAAAGAACAACCTCAACATCAGGGTCATCCTTCATGCAGTCAAGAAAAGACATGAGATATTTTCCAAAGCCTGACTGTCCGTGTTCAAGGCCAAAGGTGTCGATTCCAATTCTCATGGTTCAATTCTATCAGAAAAACTCAATTCTGGCCAATATGGAAATTAATTGCAATAAAATGTAGAATGGCAGCATGACTTTTGAAGAACTCAATACAGACAGCGCAATCATTGAAAAACTTACGGCCATGGGCATTACGGAACCGACTGCAGTTCAGCAGAAGGTCATCCCCCTCGTCAGGGACGGCAAGAACATCATGTTCCAGAGCGAGACAGGGACCGGAAAGACCTTTGCATACCTTCTGCCCCTTCTTTCTTCCATGGTGAACACCCCATCCCAGGGCAATGTTGAAATAATGATAGCTTCTCCAACCTACGAACTTGCTTCCCAGATAAAGGTGCAGGTTCAATCAGTATGCGGAATAAAGAGCGCCCTTCTCATTGGGGGAGCCCCCATCGCCCGCCAGATAGACATGCTCAAGGAAAAGCCCCAGATTGTAATCGGTGGCCCTTCAAGGCTTCTTGAACTGATTCACCTTAAGAAGCTCAAGGCAGATGCCGTAAGGGTTCTTGTTCTTGATGAAGCCGACCGTCTCCTGAGCCGGGAACTGAGGGATTCAACAAAGGGACTCATGGAGCGACTGCCTGCAAAAGTCCAGCTCATCGGAAATTCAGCCACAGTCAGCGACTTTACAAGAAAAACCCTTCTTGAAGCCCGCAGCGGAATCAACAGCGAAGAGGAAAAAATCGAGCTTGTAAGCCTGCCGCCAGAAGACGTGCTGAAAAAGCGCATCACCCACTGGGCAATCTACGCAGAACGCCGCGACAAGATTGACACCTTGAGAAGCCTCATAAATGCGGAAAAGCCAAGGAAGATGATCGTGTTTACTGCAAGAAACGACCAGATTGAAAACATCACCTCAAAGCTCAAGTACAAGAACATAGAATGCTCTTCCCTCAGCGGAAAGGCAGACAAGAAGGAAAGAAAGACGGCCATAGACAGGTTCCGTTCAGGAAAGATCAAGGTTCTCATAACCACCGACCTTTCTTCCCGCGGCCTTGACATAAACAACGTGACCCACGTGGTACAGATGGACATGCCGGACAAGGCAGACTTCTTCATCCATAGGGCGGGCCGAACTGCAAGGGCTGGAAAAACCGGAATCAACATAGTAATCGGTGACGCCTTTGAAATGGAAAGCTATGCACGCCTTGAAAAAAAGCTTGGCATTACGGTTTACCCGAAGATGCTTTACGAAGGGAAGGTCGTGGATCCAAACACCATGGAATGAAGGATTCCAAAAAGCCAGGGCATCAAGGCCGTCCGGATAAGTGACACTCCTGTCTGGCGGTCAACCGGCATTTTAGCACATATTCCCATTCCAGCACCCTTACGGGCCTTTAATTGATACAAATTCTCTTTTTTGCTATAATACCATACTTTATAGAGGAAAATTCTTGTGTTTTTAAAAAGTCTTGAAATATTCGGCTTTAAATCTTTTGCCGACCGTACACATATAAATTTTGCAGACGGAATCACTGCCCTCCTTGGCCCAAACGGCTGTGGAAAGAGTAACGTCGTTGATGCCATCAAGTGGGTTCTTGCAGAAAACAAGTCAAAGAACCTGCGTGCCGAATCCATGGCCGACGTCATCTTCAACGGAACGGAATCACGCCCTGCCCTTTCAATGGCAGAAGTTACACTGACCATTGCAAACGACAAGGGTCTTTTGCCGCTGGAAGATTCTGAAATTTCCATCAAGCGCAGGCTTTACCGCAACAACGAAAACGAATACTTCATCAACGGACAGGAAGTTGGAGCAACTGCAATCCGCAAGCTGTTCATGGACACCGGTGTCGGAAAGGCAGCCTATTCCGTAATGGAACAGGGAAAAATCGACCAGATTCTTTCATCAAAGCCGGAAGACCGCCGCTATCTTTTTGAGGAAGCCGCAGGAATCAGCCGATCAAAGGCAGAGGTTCAGGAAGCAGAACGCGAACTTGAACGCACAAAGGCAAACCTGGCACAGATTGAAACGGGACTTGCAGAAACAAAGCGCAACTACGAAACCCTAAAGTCCCAGGCGGAAAAAACATCAAGGTACCGCAAGCTTCTCGAAGACAAATTTGAATACGAAAGGGACATTCAGCTTTTAAAGCTCAAGGAATTCATCCAGAACAAGGCACGCCACGAAGATTCCCTAAAGGAAGCCGACGAAAAGAGAATCAAGGCTGAAAAGGAAATCGAGGAAATCTACAAGACGGTTCACGAAAACACTGAAATGATCACTTCGCTTCAGGAACAGATGAACTCAAAGCAGCAGGAAGCCATCAAGCTCCAGCAGGAAAGCCTTGGAAAGAAAGCCCTTGCAACCCAGCTGCACACCCAGCAGGCCCAGATGCGCGAAAAAATCGGCCAGATTGAAAACCGCATCAAGAACATCGAGCAGCACATTGACGAATACAATGAAGAAATCGATTCCCTCAATGCAGAGCTTCACGACCAGAACAAGCAGCTTGAAGACGTAAACAGCAACATCGACAGCTTTGCACAGAACATTCAGCTTGCGGAATCTGAAATCGAGGAAAACGTACGCCTCATAAACACCAACGGCGGCAAGATCCTCAACCTTAATGCAGAAAGAACCGAGCTCCAGAAAAAGCTCGCATCCATCACGGAAGACATCGTTACGGAACTTGATGCAAAACTCAAGGACGCAGGTTATTCTTCCGCATCAAACAAAAAGGCAAAGGAAGAACTTGGCATCCTCCTGGAAAAGATCAAGATTTTTGCCAACGGACGCGCAAACATTTTCCGTGACTTTGCATCCCTTCCTTCGCACAACGAGAAGGATTCTTCAAAGATGGGCAACGATGCAGTACAGGCATTCACCGACCTCATCACCATGTTTGAGGAACTTTCTCAGGCCATCGATTCATACACAAGGACAACGCCCCAGTTCATCGACGACTTCCTTTCTCCAGAAGGTATCATTACAAAGAAGAGAACCATCGACGCTGACATTCAGGCTAATGCAGAAAAGGTTGAAGCCATTCAGGCAGAAAACGATGAGCTTGCAAAGAAGAACATTCAGCTTACAAAGAAGATAAACGAATACAAGGAAACCCTTTCCAAGCTTACCGTAAACCGCGCCCAGATGATCCAGCAGATCAAGAACTGCGAGCAGCAGATAAGCCAGCTTAAGCGCGCCCTGGTACAGGAAGAAAACTCCCTCAACGACCAGAAGAACGACCTTTATGAAGAGACAAAGCATCGTGACGACGTAGAGGAACAGATTCAGGAAACGGAAGAGGAAATTGCAGAAATCAACGCCCGTGGTGCAAAGATCATGGACGAAATCGATTCCATCAAGAAGAGTATCGATGACTGCAACAGCAAGGTTTCCGGCAAGCAGAACGCCCTCCAGAAAAAGCAGGAGGAAAAGACAAAGTACCAGGCCCAGTACGAAAAGCTCAGCATTGGAATCGCCCAGTACGACACGGAAATCCGCAACGTAAAGCAGAACTTCCAGGACAACTTCAGCCGTGACCTCATGGAATTTGAAGAGCACATGTACAAGATCAATTCTCCTGCAGGTGTCCTCAGGGAAAAGCTTGCCGACATCAAGAAGAAGATTGCCGACTGCGGTTCCGTAAACCTTATGGCCGTGGAGCAGTTTGCAGAAGAAAAGGAACGCTTTGAACGCCAGCAGGAAAACTTCAACGACACAAAGAAGTCCCTTGAAAACCTTGTACGTGTCAGCGAAGAAATCAGGACAAAGTCTTCGGAAATGTTCCTGGATACATACAACAAGATCAGGAAGAACTTCCACAACATGTTCCGCCGCCTCATGAACGGAGGACGCGCAGAGCTTAAGCTTGTGGATCCGACAAACGTTCTTACCTCGGGTATCGACATTTATGCGCAGCCGCCTGGAAAGAAGCTTTCCCACATCTCCCTCCTTTCCGGTGGAGAAAAGACAATGACGGCAGTTGCACTCCTCTTTGCAACATATCAGGTTCGCCCTTCTCCATTCTGTCTCCTGGACGAGATTGATGCCGCCCTTGACGACAAGAACGTTGCCTCATTCGTAAGCACACTGCGCGCCTTTGGAAACATAAGCCAGTACATTGTCATCACCCATAACAGAAAGACTGTAATGGGAGCAAGCACAATGCTTGGCGTTACAATGGAAGAGTCGGGAATCACAAAGGTAATCCAGGTGCGCCTTGATGAGGACACCATGAACGGAAACCTTACCTACGAAGACCAGAGCGACTTTGTGGAAGAAGAAGTTCCACCGGAAGAAGGCGTATACATTCCTCCACGTCCGCCTAGACGCGAGCACAACCCGGATGGAACCCTCAAGATAAAAGAACCTGCACCAGAAACCCAGGAAGCTCCAGAAGTTTCTGCAGCTCCAGAATCAGATGCACCTGTGGATGAAGCAGCAGAAGCCCAGGCCGCCGAAGAAAGTGCCGCTGAAAATAATGCAGCTGCAGCCGAAGAAAGTGCAGCACAGCCGGCTGAACCTGAAGAAACTGAGGCAGGCAAAGAAGAATAGGCATGAACCAGGTACTTGAAAACATAAGGGAACGAATTGAAGATTTTTTTCACGAAAACACAAGGCTTACGGCAGTCCTTGCGGCGTTCCTGCTTTCATTTGCCCTCATCGCATTCTTCATGGGGATTTTCCAGCTTCCCCAAAAGCCAAAGAAAACTGCAGAGCAGCCAAAGGCGATTCCCTACACTGCAGTCAAGGAATTCTATCCGCCTGAGCAGCAGCCTCTTACGGAAGAATATTACTTTATGCGAAAACAGACTTCAAAGTGGCCCGACGAAGAATTCAACCGCTGGTTCACCGTTCCAGACAAGGCAAAGGTTGAAGAACTTGGAAAGGCAAACGACAAGCTGACCCAGGATGTTTTAGGAGTAGCCCCATGAAAAAAATTCTGTTTGTAATTACGGCAGCCCTTTTCTTTTACTCATGTGCATCAGCTCCAAGCTCAAGCCCGGCAGAAAATCTGGAGGAACAGCAGCCTGTTGAACAGGCAACTGAACAGCCGGAAGCAGAAGAAGACGAAGAAGAACCGAACCGGAACCTGGATGGCGAAACGGAATCGGAAGCCGACGGAGATACAACCGATGGGGAAGAATCCGAAGAAGAACCTTCAATGGAACCTGTTGAAGACGTTGAAGGCTATTTTGAAACGGAAATTGAACCTGCACCAGTGGAGGAAAATTCACCGGCAGAAGAAGATAAAGAAGATTCTGCCCCAGAAGAAAATGGTGCCGATGAACCAGTAGCCCTCCTTGACCAGGAATCAAACCCAAGAACAGGAGCCGTGGTAAAAGAAAACCCTGAAATCATAAGGGCCCAGTCCCCGGAAGCAGAAGCCACCGGTTCAACAGTTGAATCAAAAACTGTAGCAATAACACCAGCAGCCGCAGAACCGTCAACAGCCACATCACCTGCAGTTGCACCAGTAAGCATGCAGGAACCAGCGTCCGCAGGAACAGTTGCCGCACCGAGGGAAAATGACAGTTCCCAGGTTCAGGTATCGGAACTCAAGGCAGAAGAAATTGAAGCCCAGGAAGAACCGGAAGCCCCGGCAGTTGCAAAGATTGAGATAGTTCCGTCCCGCACTGCCACGATGAAGAACAACCAGTACCTGGACATTGAATACCCGGGCAAGGGATGGATTTACCTTGGGGAAGAAGATTCAAAGGAACTCATGCGCTACTTTGGCAAGAAGATTGGCGAAAGAAACACCACATTCTGCCTGCGTTCGCGTGAAACAGGTACGACAATCCTTCACTTTTACAAAAACGATGCCCTGACGGACAGGGTAATCGACGACTATTTAATAGTAGAAATCAGCGGAACCAACGACGGAACAAAGCACGCCGTTGCTCCATTATATGCAGATACGATTCCCCAGAAGCCGGAAAAACCTTCGGAAATTGCAAGAAGAAAGGCATTGGAAGAATCCCTTGCATCTCAGGACCCGAATGATGATGAAGCTGAATCAACAAAAATCACGGAAGTAAAGCCACAGGGAACCCAGAAGGCCCCTGCATCGGCATCATCCACACCGGCAGCTAGTGCATCAGGACGAACACCGGCAGATGGCAACCAAAACGCAAGAACTGCCCCCAAGGCAGCTCCTTCAGCTTCCACATCCCCTGCAGCAGTAAAAGCACCGGTGGTAACCCCTTCTCCATCGCAGGCAGCAGCACCTTCAATTACAGCGGAAGATTCAGGGGCGGTAACCGTCATCGAAAACAGGAATTCCACAGGCGAAAACAACAGTTCTTCCGGCGAGGGAAGCCATTCAATTGCACGTGAGGAACCAAAAGTTTCCCAGGCCCAGAAGGAAAAGCAGAACGCAAAGATTCAGGACACAAGCGACATGGCTGCTGAGGAAATCCTCAAGCTTGCACGCCAGGCCTACGACGAAAAGAAATACGCAGAAACCCTTGCATACCTTGAAGACTTTTTTGCAAAGGCTGCAACCAAGATCGACGAAGGGCTTTTCATACAGGGACAGATTTTTGAATCAAACAATCCGTTCCGCAACATAAAGAGCGCCCTGGACACATACGAAACCATCGTCCGCCGGTACCCCCAGAGCATTCACTGGGCAAAGGCAAATGAACGCGTAACATATCTCAGGAAATTCTATTTTAACATAAGGTAAAAAAAATGAAGACTAGAAGATTCTATTCAGCAGGCCTCGTTTTGGCCATGACACTGACCCTATCATCGTGCATCATCACCCGCGAAAAATCCGTCCGCACCGTGACGGTCACCGGTTCTGCAAGCCTCGAAGTTCCTTCAGAAGGAACAAGGCTCACAGTTTCTGTTGTCACAAAGGACAAGGATGCAGTAAAGGCTTCCGAGCTTAACAACGACAAGATGGCTGCAATTCAGAAGGCGGTAAAGGAATGTGGAGTAAGTTCCGACGGAATCACAACGGAAGGTTTCAACGTTTGGGAAGAAACACGCCAGGTATCGCCAAGAATTGAGGAAACCCTGTTCTGCGTGTCCAACGACATTGCCGTCATCATTGGGGACAAGAATGCAACGGGAAAGATAATCGATGCTGCAATCAAGGCTGGGGCAAACAGAATCGGCAGCCTCGAGACCGTAAGCGGCAACCCGGAACAGCAGATGAAGCAGGCCAGAATCCTTGCCATCCGCGATGCTGAACAGAAGGCACTGACCCTCGCCACAACCAGCGGACAGGCCCTCGGTTCCATAGTTTCCATAAAGGAATACGGGCATCCAGGGTTTCCACGTGCAGGAGCAATGCCAATGATGGCCAAGGAACACAGCGGAACACCAGTTTCTGCAGGCGACAAAAAAGTGACCATAACAGTGGAAGCTGTATACGAAATTGTTGCACAGAAAACGAAATAGTCATATTATATGGCAACTCAAAAAATACTTTAGAAACAACATATAGTGGGAACCTCTAGAAATTGCAATTTTTAGAGATGCCCTAAAACAATTCAACACCAAGAGGAAAAAAATGTTAGACTACAGATTCATCAAAGAAAACCTTGAAGCAGTAAAGAAGAACATCATCGACCGCAATATGGACCCTGCAAAGGCAGACGCAGACCTCGTCGTAAAGCTTTTTGACGAACGCACTGCCCTTACAACAGCACTCCAGGACCTTCAGCAGAAGCGCAACGCAAACGCAGCTTCCATGAAGCAGAAGCTTGATCCTGAAACACGCCAGAAATTCATCGAGGAAGGAAAGGCTATCAAGGAACAGGTTGCAGAAGCAGAAGCAAAGCTTAACGAAGTTGAAGCAAAGCTTGACGAAGCAGGACGCCAGATTCCTAACATGGCACACCCTGAAACACCGATCGGTAAGCTTGATACGGAAAACCTCGAAGTTAAGAAGGTTGGAACAATCCGCAAGTTTGACTTCAAGGCAAAGAACCACGTAGAAATCATGGAAGCCCTTGACCTCATCGACTTTGAACGCGCAACAAAGGTTTCAGGACCAAAGTTCTACTACCTTAAGAACGAGGCAGTTTTCCTTGAACAGGCCCTCATCATGTACGCAATGAACATTCTCCGCAAGCACGGATTCACCACATTCATCACTCCTGACGTTGCAAAGGAAGAAGTCCTCAAGGGAATCGGTTTCAACCCACGCGGAAACGAATCAAACGTTTATGCCATCGAGGAAGAAGGAACATGTCTCGTTGCAACAGCTGAAATCACACTGGGTGGCTACCACTCAGGAGAGATCCTCGACAAGTCAAAACTTCCTTTGATGTACTGCGGTCTTTCACACTGTTTCCGCCGCGAGGCAGGTGCTGCAGGCCAGTTCTCAAAGGGACTTTACCGCGTTCACCAGTTTGACAAGGTGGAAATGTTCGTATACTCGACACCGGAACAGTCTGACGAACTCCACGAAAAGCTCCGCCAGATTGAAGAAGAAATCTTCGTTGGACTTGGAATTCCTTTCCACGTAGTTGATACATGTACAGGTGACCTTGGTGCTCCAGCCTACCGCAAGTGGGACCTTGAAGCATGGATGCCTGGTCGCGCTGACGAAACTCATCCAGAGGGAGACTACGGTGAAGTTACTTCCACTTCAAACTGTACCGACTTCCAGGCACGCCGCCTTAACGTAAAGTACCGCGATGATGACGGAAAGAACAAGTACGTTCACATGCTCAACGGTACAGCCATCGCCGTTGGACGCGCAATGCTTGCCCTCATTGAAAACTACCAGAACGAAGACGGTTCGGTTACAATTCCGGAAGTTCTCGTTCCACTGTGCGGATTCGACAAGATCGGCCCAAAGGCAAAGGTTGAATCTCCAGTTATCCTCAGCAAGAAATAATAAAACGGGGCATGAGAGCATAAATGGATCAGACTGACTACACAAAAGGCATTTTCTATATTTCTCTGTTTTTTGCATTCGTAGTCGGTTTGGCCATGCTCAAGCTTACTGCAGCGTTCTTCATTCCCCTGACGATTTCCATTCTTCTGTCCTTTGTATTCTACCCCTTCGTCAAGAAGCTTGCGGATTTTCACATTCCGTGGATATTGGGAATCCTGATTGTAATAATCCTTGCCCTGGCATCCTTTTCCATCATCGGAAACCTGCTGGTGACAAGCATAAAGGCAATTCTTGCTGCATACCCAAAATACGAGGCCAGGTTCACAAGCCTTTATTCAACCCTGGCAAATACGTTCCACCTGCCCTTTGACGAGCAGTCATCCCTTTTTGCAAACATGTGGAATTCCCTGGGGATAAGGTCCTTCATCCAGGATTTTGCATTCTCCCTGAGCAACCTGCTGATTTCAGGAGCAAAGGTTCTCCTGCTTATTTCCCTTTTCATCGTCTTCCTGCTCATTGAAATGCGAGGCATGAAGGAAAAGGTTAAGAATGCATTCCGCGAGGAAAGGCTCAGCCGCATGATCATATTCATCACCATCAAGACCATTGCGGAAGTGACCCACTTTTTTTCCATCAAGTTCGTCATTTCCCTGATTACGGGAATTCTTGTGGGACTTACAAGCCTTGCATTCAGGCTGGACTTTGCCATAATCTGGGGATTCCTTGCATTCATACTGAATTTCATTCCGAACTTCGGGTCAATTACATCCTTTGCACTCACCACCATCTTTGCCATACTCCAGTTTTACCCGGATCCGGCCCGCATAATTCTTCTTGCCCTGTGCATCCTGGTGATCAACACGGTTCTTGGCAACATAATCGAGCCACGATGGGAAGGCGGTGACCTTGGAATCTCACCTTTCATAATCCTCGTAAGTCTTTCGCTTTGGGGTTGGCTTTGGGGGTTTGTCGGAATGATTCTTGCAGTTCCAATGACCGTGACCATTAAGATCGTATGCGACAACATCAGGATCCTTAAGCCTGTCGGAGCCCTTCTTGGGCACACAAGAAAAAACCGCCACCGCTAACATACAGTCAGCAAGATGGCGGCTACAGGATGCGACCTTAAGTCAGAAGGCCTTATTCCATGTCGTATTTTTTTCCGGTTATCCTTTCGTAGATGAACCTGTAATCTTCCTGCTTTAATTCCTTATATCTCAGGGAAATGCACTTTGCCTCGGGATTTTCCGGATTGGTGTAGATTTTTTCCACGGTGCAGTTTATGCTCACGTTGCGCTTTAAGAGCCTGTTCTCCGAAAGAACAAAGACAAGGTTCAGGGTATAGGGAATGTCGTAGTCCAGGTTCTCCGTTCCCACTCCGCCTGCAAGAATGGCACGCTTGTCGTCTACATAAACCATGTTGAAAGGCATGGCGCGACCTTCAACAGCCGATGGAGGAGCAAACCTGTTCAATTCCGTAAGGTAGCGGACCACCGTAAGAAGGTGAAGCCCGTTTCCGTCAAGCTGCACATCCCCTGCCTTAACCTCGGCAACATACTGTTCAAGAAGAGCCTTGGCCTGATGCTGGTTTGACTCGAGGATTTCCGACCACTTGGCGGCAGAAAAAATGCCGTACCCTGCAAGGGGAACACAGTCAATGCTTACGGTAGTATTTTCTGCGCTATATGAAACCGTTCCGGTAAAGTCGTATTCAGCCTTGGTAACGGAATCCGGAATGCGCTTTATGGAATTCGGTACAACGATGGCAAGCCCCTGGGAATATTCCTTCATCTCCGTAATGAAATAAAGTCCAAGATGGTTAAAATAAAACTGAACCCTTACCTGGCGGCCTAAAAAAGGCTGAACCGTACGAGCCGGGTTCTTAAGGAGAATGATTCCCTGGTTAAGCACGGTCATCTGGTCTGAAGAAATGGCAACTGGAAAAACTGCGCTGACTGGAAC
The DNA here is from genome assembly GCA_024400955.1 of Treponema sp. Taxonomy (GTDB): domain Bacteria; phylum Spirochaetota; class Spirochaetia; order Treponematales; family Treponemataceae; genus Treponema_D. Next base: position 18,945 of record JAKSLY010000026.1, on the reverse strand, counting down.
CCTGTTTTCATCAAGGGTCTCCCCTGTCTTTGACGAAACAAGTTCTGCCTCGGATTTTTCCGGCTTTTCTTCCAGGGTAACCGTCAGGGGTACATTGTCGTCACGAAGGTACTGGAGAACAAGTTCCCTTTCAATTCGAGTAAGCTCCCTTTCTTCTGACATTGTATCCTCCGTGCATTTTTATGAAGGGATCCCTAATTGCGATTGTTAGGAATGCCCAAGTTCACCTATATTTTAATCCTTAGGTTCATTAAAATCAAATTCAATCTCAAAAATCTTCATTTCAGTGTCAAACTGCCTTATATACAGCAGGACGTCCTCATGAATATCAGTAAAACTGTCCGCCGATTCATCTTTCCGAGCCTTTCCCCTGGAAAAATACATCCTGACGGGGACCTGCCAGTAATCCTTGTCCACAAAGGGCTTTCCAACAACATGGCGGGTAATTTTCCTGTTCCCAAAGCGTTCATAATAATCATAAAGAAAAATTACCAGGGAATAGATGTTTTCCTTGCTGAAGAATTCCTCACCGTTGCCACCCTTTTCAAGGTCAGATGCAAAATCACCGGCGCATTTAGCCACGACTTCCGGAAGATCTGAAACGTCAAGGCTGAATCCGTCAGCAGTCACAGGGTAATTTCTTGAGCCGTCGCTTTCTTTCCTTGAAAGAACTACGGCAACCAGGGATGAATCAACTCCGGAAGAAAGGCCTGCTATATCGGAAAAATCCTCCTCCAGCACCTGTTCCTTTTCATTGGAACTCCAGTCACATTCCTCATCCATCCTGACGGCAATGCTTTTTAAGCTGTCACTTTCATCCGAAGAAGAGGAAACATGATTTGAGCAGGAACATACTGCCATAATTGCGAGAAGCAGGATCAAATTGAACAAATCATTCAAAAAATACTTTTTTTTATTCAGCATAAGCATAAAATTCGCGTTTTCTTCCATATTATCGGCTCAAAAGCAAAAAATGCCCATGTTTTTCCCCTGCAAATTTGCATTTTGGAAGAAACAAGATTATACTATAGGATATAGGAAATTTTATATCTCGTGGGAGACATTATGACAGTCAAGAAAACACTGAGCGTACACAACATTATTGAAGAAGTCGTTACAAACCATGTAAACAAACTCTACGACGATGTAAAGAACCAGAATTCCCCATGGCTTACCTGCGACTGCGAAAACTGCAGGATGGATACGATATGCTACGTCCTTAACAGGGTTCCACCCCGATATGTAATCGGCTCCAGGGGAATGAACCACAATTCCGACCTTACAAGCAGGGACACCCAGATTTCCATCGACATTGACAAGCTGGCCATTGAAGGAATGAGGCTTGTAAACACGGCAAAAAGGCCATACCACAAGAACGGCATCAAGCGTGCCGGTGCGGACGGTGAGACTTCAGTTGCAGAATTTACATTCCCGACTTTCCTTGGAAACATCATCGACGGAACAACCTTCGAGCCACTTTCTGGAGCCACGGTCACCCTTACTCTGGACGGCGAAACCGTTGAGATGATCGATTCCACATGGCAGAATCCGACAACAACCTATGCTGCAACAAAGGGTAGCTATTCATTCTGGATGGCTCCACAGGAAGCAGTTTCAGACGGAATGAACAAGAAATTCAATTTTACCGTGGAAGTGACCTGCGATGGATACGTTCCTGCAAAATGCACGTTTACGGTTCCCCTTACGAGTGAAAAGATCGACACCCTTGACCTGGACTCTACATACAGCGTTAAGGTAAAGGATATTTTCATGTTCAAGAAAGAAAACGAAGAAGAGAAGTAAAAATGGAAAATTTTGTAACAAGATACTCGCCAACCCAGGCTGACAAGAAGAAATTTCTTACAAAGACATACGGATGGATGGCATTTGCCCTTTTGGTAAGTGCGGTATGTGCAATCTATGTTGCATCTGCACCGGGACTTGCCATGAACCTTTACCGCGGCGGAACATTCATGATCATTGCCATTGCGGAAATTGCCCTGGTATTCTTCCTTTCCATGGGAATCAGGAAATTCAGTCCGTTTACGGCATTCCTCATGTTTACTGCCTATGCTGCCCTGAACGGAGTGACCCTTTCGACAATTTTCTTCATCTACAGCCTTGACTCCATCGGACAGTGCTTTATTTCCACAGCCCTGCTCTTTTCATTCATGGCAATCTACGGAAGCCGCACAAAGTCCGACCTTACAAAGGCTGGGCATTACCTGCAGATGGCCGTGTTTGGAATAATCATTGCATCCATGGTCAACTGGCTTTGGGCCATGATTACAAGAACCCCAATGGTCATGCTCAACTGGCTCATAAGCATGGCAACTGTAGTAGTCTTTACAGGACTTACTGCATACGACAGCCAGAAAATCCTAATGGCTGCAAGAAGGGCTGATTCATCAGACGCTTACAGAAAGCTTGCCATCGTCGGTGCCCTTGAACTTTACCTTGACTTCATCAACGTATTCCTGAGCCTTCTGAGGCTTTTTGGAAGAAGCCGCGACTAGGACGGCTGAAAGAACTAAGATCAGTTTGAAGCAATACGGGGTTCCTTGGTTACATGCCACAGGAACCTTTTTTTTGCTAGAAGAATTTCTCCACGGCGGCAACTATCTGTTCCAGGGGATTGTACATCCTGCGGCTCATGGGAACACTTGTCGTAAACATCTTTCCGTACCTTTTTTCCACAATGCGGCGGTCCAAGACTACAATCACTCCCTTGTCATCCCCTCGCCTTACAAGACGGCCAAAGCCCTGACGGAATTTTATCACCGCCTGGGGAACGCTAAGCTGCATGAAGCTGTTGCCCCCCTTCTTTTCCAGGTCCTCGCTGCGTGCGGCAAAAACCGGATCATTGGGCACGGAGAATGGAAGCTTTACAATGATCACCTGGCTAAGGCTGTCCCCGGGAACATCGACACCTTCCCAGAAACTGTCGGTGGCAAAGAGAACGCTCTGGGTGTCCTCCTTGAATTTTTCCAGGAGACGGAACCTGTCGTCATCCCCCTGCTTAAAAAGGGTTATGGACTGGTTTGCAAGAACGGCCCTTGATGCATTGTAGGTAAACTTAAGGCTGTCAAAGGATGTAAAGAGAACAAGGGTTCTTCCGCCTGCAGCCTGAATCAGCCGGGGAACGGTGGATTCCACATACTGCTGGTAATAGGGGCTGTCAGGAAAAGGCGCATCGTTGGGAACTGCAAAAAGCACGTTGGTTTTGTAGGGGAAAGGAGATTCAAAGCTGTCGGACATGAGCCTTTCCGGTTCAACAAAGGAAGCCCCGGTACGCCTCATCCAATAGGCAAAGGTGTTCTGGATGCTTATGGTTGCGCTGGTGCAGACAACAGTGTCCAAAGGTTCAAAGACACCCTTGTTCATGAGGGGTGCAATGTCGAGGGGAGTCTGGTAAAACTGAACGAAAAGAAGAAAATCTTCCCTGGGAGTCTTCGGGGGAACCTTTACCTTCTGCATCCAGAAAACCTTGTCTTCGTGTTCATCCCAGTGGACGAAATCATTGAAAAGCACCACATACATTTCAAGCCGCTTAAGGACGGTCTTTGCTTCCCACACGGCAGGAATGTCTGCATCTTCCTCATCAATCTGTTCAAGAACCTCGCGCACCATGTCGCAAAAAAGAGCAACGGCAGTATGAACCTTTGCAATGGCATCAAACACTTCCTCAAAAAGCTGGCAGTTGTCACCCTTTATGCGGATGTTCATCTCGTTTTCAAGGAGAAGAACTGCAACCTGGTCCATTTCCAGAACGGCATTCTTTACCTTTTCAAGGCATTCGTCTGCTTTTTCCGTATAGTTTTCCGCCCTGGAGACAACAGCTGCAGCCGTAAGGAATCCGGCCCTGGTTCCGCGCCAGGTCCTGTACATGAGGTTTACCTGCTTCATGATCTTGAACCGTGTAAAGGATTCGCTGAAAAAGCTGGTGGCGCTGTCTTCAATTCCGTGGGCTTCGTCAAAAACTATCCGCTTGAAAGGAGGCAGAACAAAGGTATCGTCATAGCCTGCCCCGCCCATTCTTCCCTCGATGTCTGCAAACAAAAGGTGATGGTTTACAACGATAAGGTTGCTGTCGGCGGCTTCCTTCCTGACCTTCATGACAAAGCAGTGTTCGCGGTAAGGGCAGCGGCCACCCATGCAGGCATCGCTTTCGCTGTTTACCTTGGACCAAAGTCCGTCACCTACATTAAATGCAAGGTCGCTGCGGCTTCCAGTTTCCGTGGTCTTTGACCAGTCCTTTATCTTCTTGAATTCTTCCGTGTCGTTGTCAAAGAGTGTCTGCTCCGATTCTGCATCATCAAGTCGCCTGAGGCAAAGGTAGTTCTGACGGCCCTTTATCAGTACGGCCTTTACGTCACGGCCTGTAATCTTTAATGCAGCGGGAATGTCTTTTTCGTAAAGCTGCTGCTGAAGGTTGATGGTTCCCGTGGAAACGATTACCCTTTCCTTGTTGTCAGAAGCCCAGATTATGGAAGGAATGAGATATGCAAAGCTTTTGCCAACTCCTGTTCCCGCTTCAAAAACGGCAACGCTGTTGTTGTTGAATGCCTGGGAAACCTGCCTTACCAGGTCCAGCTGGCTCTTTCGTTCTTCGTACAGGGGATTCTGGGTTGCGAGGGGGCCTTCTTCTGAAAGGTACCAAGCTGCCTTGTCAGGATCTATCTTTATGATCTTACGCGGCTTTACGGGCTCAACAACTGGATAGACTTCCGTAGCCTCATTGTTTATGATGTAAAATCCCGTATGCTGCTCGGAGGAATTGTAGGCAATGTTCTGGTCAGCCTCGCTTGGGCGAAGGTTTCCGCTTGGATGATTATGGATGAGTACATGACCCTGGCGAGCCACATTGCTGTTTATGATTACGCTGTCTTCGTTGCCACGGCTTCCAAGTTCCACGGAAACGACAATTCCGTCTTCATTAATTCTGCCAACCCAAAAAACTTCATTGCCGCCGGCTTCTGAAATATCCTGGGCAAGCTGTTCAAGAACCTGCTGTGTAAACTTCCTTGTGGCATCCATAACGCCGCTATTTTAACGTAAAGTTCATGTTTTCGCTATATGTGGTGCCATTGTAGGTGTACGTCATGTACAGGGTGTACTTGTCTGGAGGAAGGCCAAGGGTTCCAAAATTGATTGTACCTGAGCCGTCAGGACCAGCAGTCCCTCCCTGGTAAACATGGTAGTTAACCGTAACATCCTGATTTTCGACACCTCCTACAACCGCACGCAAAGTGTAGGTTTTGTCCTTGGCCATGTTGGAAAAATCCGTGACTTCTGAAGCACCATCATAAAGCCTGACCTTCTGTGAAGGAAACTGTGTAATGACAAAGGTGGCACGACGGTCACGGATTACACCGGTCTTTCTGTCACTGCTAAGTGCAATAAAATAATTGCCACCACCGGTACCACTAAATGAGAAGAAATCACAGTCTGCTTGGGTAAGAAGGTAAGGAGAAGCTGCATGAAGAACGGTTGTTCCAACGTTATCTGAGATAGTCGCAGCAGAGCCATCAGCAGTCTTCAAGGCTATGGACACTTTACCACCCAGGGAAGAAGGAAGTGCAGAAGAAACCATCAGCTTGCCAGGATCTGCAACATCCTTATCTGCAACCAGGGACAAAGCCAAAGGCTTACAGCCGAGGCTAAAATCTGAATTAAAGCCTGAATCAAGATACAGGAAGGCTCCGGAATCGACAACAAATGAAGGAGAGGATGAAGTGGCTTTAGAATCTATTCGGCCTGTAAGGTGGCCAGAAGAACCTGTTTTAATGTTAACAAATGCAGATGAACCAAGTGTCAAAGTCCCAAGGAAAAGTTCTGAAGCTGAATTGTCAGCTGTAATTGTGCCATCAAAATACATGTCAGTGGAATTTCCATAAAACAACTTCATGTTACTTCCAGAAATTTTAAGTTCACCAGAAAACTCATCAAGTCCATTATTGTTTTTAGGATATATGTACACATTTTTTCCTGCAAACTGGGAATCCATTGTAACATTGCTTGAATCGCTTCCAGACAAATAAAAAGCCAGAGAATCAGTTGTAAGAACATTGGCACCATCCCCGGACAATTTAATGGAATTTAAGGCAGATGATAGGTTGCTGTAGGGAGCAGCACCTGTTCCAAAATATGCAGGGCCAAGATACAAAGTGTTGATAGAAGACTGAAGTCCATTGGCAGACTGAACGATAACAGCCCAGTCGCTGTATACATCATTTCTTCGAATCGTAACCTCAATATTACCGGAAACTTCCCTCGAAGAAACAATTTGAGCACCTGCACCGGCATTAATGCTTTGACCATATCCAAGAGTGGCAACAAGTGTCAGCGACTTGGATTCAGCACCTGACGGATAATAATTGAAGACGCGAGAAACATCTAGAGAAGGCAATGTTCTATAATAATCAATGGAATTTCCGTCGCTATCCTTAATTGTCAGGCTAACAGGATTTGCATTGCTAAAACTTGAATCAGGATAAAACAAAAAACTTGCATCCTGAGAGATATTATACTTATGCGTATTTGAAGTGAGTCCGTCAAAGATGTAAACCTTGTCCGTAAGCCTTGCCACAGTGCCAAAATCACCATTTCCAGGAATGCTTTCATTCTTTATGTCCACAACCAGGTCATATTCCCCTGAAGGAAAATCATTATAAACCATAGGGTCTCCAGGGATTTTCATGTCCTGAATATACTTTATGTAATATTGTTTTGAAACCACCGTCCTAAGGGTCATGCCAGATGCAGCATCCGTAGAATCGTCAATGTCATGGCGGTATACGGTACCGGTGGCAACATTGGTCATTACAAAAGAAATATTATATCTGGAGCCGTCAGCTGGTACCCCGAGATAGAAATCAATTTTTCCAGTGTTCCTCATCGGAGGATATATGTACATTGAAACGCTTCCCTCATACAAAGGTGCAGGTCCAACTTCAACGGTACCAAAACCTTCGTAGATTACATTACCAGAAGCATCAAATCCCTGCACTTCAAGGGACCAGACGCCTGTCATGTAAAGGTTCATGGTAAAGGTACTTGCAGCAGAAGTAACATCAACGGTATTTCCATTGAGAGTAGCTTTTGCAGCATAGCTTGCGGAAGAAGAAGCTCCAAAGTTATTCGGAAGAATGGTCCTCAAGGTCGAAGAACCTGTGCCATCGTCTTCAATTACGGAAACTGTCGTACCACATGGGGCAGATGAATCTACATGAGCAGGCATAATACCCTGTTCCATTAAGGAATTCTCATGGATAACGTCATCGTCAACGCTTTCCATCCAGCAGCCGGAAAATGCAGCAATCAAAAAGGCAACACCCAAAAGACGGGAAAACCTCGAAACAGTTTTTTTGCATTCAAAAATCACTTTCATGTTCCCCCTCTCCCCCTAATAGCCGACAGCAACAATACATGAACACTTCCACTTCATGTTACCCAATCTATTTCCAGATCCGGAAATGACAACTTCATACAGTCCAGGGGCAAGATTTGCAGGAACCCTAAGCTCACTGCCACTTGCACTTGCACAAAGGCTACCGCTCCTGTAATCATAAAGCTCCATTTTTTCTGCAGTAAATGTTGTAGTGGAATAACCAGGATCATTTGCATAAGTAAATGACAGCAAGCCACCACGGGCAACATTTACGAAAGTACTGTTCAAACTGTCAAGTCTTACATCATTTACATAAACATAATATGCACCAAAATAACTTGGGTTCATTACTCCAGCCCCATTACTCCTCAGCTTGCTGTATCCCCTTCCGCCGGAAATTGAAAGATAGAATCCAACCTGACTTGGGTCTGTTCCACCGGTATCGTCAACAACATCCACATTAAGTGAAAGGGCCGTGTTAAGGCTTCCGTTTTCTGCGACGATTATAGGATTTGCGCTATCGGAAATTACGGCAGGACTTACGGTAAGAACCTTTTCGCTGCCAACGCCAAAGTCAGATGCAACGTAAATCGGAACGCTGCCATTGGCAATGCTTGTATTACCGCTGATCTTCGTAGAACCGGCAAGACGGAAAGTTCCACCAGTAACACTGGCACTGCCAAGGACTGCAACATCGGTAAAGCCCAGGTTGCCGGAAGCAAGTGCCACATTTCCTGTAAGGACCTTGCGTTCCTTGTAGCCCATGATGGTATAGTTTGCAGCCGAATCATTAAGGCTTACGTTTTCCGAGACATCAGTCATAAGGCGCACAAAGTTGGTGTTTGTCCTGTCTTCAAAGGATGCAATTGCCTTTGAGATGGTAGCAAATGGATTTGATCTGGTACCGTTTCCTGAACCGTCGCTACCTGCATTGGAAACATACAGAATTGTTGCTGCAACCTTTATCTTCCATTCCTGGACATCTGAATCTGCATAGGGATTCTTATGGCTGTAAAAACGCACAAAAACAAATCCCAAAGGAAGCTTGAACACGCGCTCCCTGGAAGTCTTTCCGCTGAACAAAAGGCTTCCAGAATCATCGGAGCCCTGATAGATTTCATAGAAAACCTCAGCCCCTGACACCGAAGTTCCTTCCTTTGTAGAGGCAGGAGGAACTAGCTTAAAGGATGCGTAGTCCTGGTCTTCATCCTGAACAAGAGGAATCAACCCGGCACTGGGAGCAATGGATTCCCCGTCAGCATCAAAGGCTGCAGGTTCCATAAGCTGTTCCGCTCGCACAAAGGCATCAACACTGGAAACAAGACCGCGTCTGTCTGAAAGGCTCAGGGTGAACTTGCTGTTCTCGTTGGAAACGGTTCGTCCCGTGTAAAAGGTACAAGGCTGGCCGTTTGGCGTAAAGACCTTGGTTCCGCTTGGAATCATGGATGCAAGTGAAGAAGGAACTCCAGTCTGGCATGCCCCGTCACCGGAAAGGGAAATGGTTCCATCAGGAGCAATGGAAACACCATAAAGCCTGTCGTCTATCGTAAGGGTTGTAACATCCCTCTGCTTGCCAAGCATCATTTTCCTTGAAGGAAGATTGAACAAAAGCACGTAAGTGTTTGTAGCCGGATCCGTATAGAAAACATATCCGCTTGCTGGTGAAGGAGAAGAATTGCTTATGAGAGTCATGCCCTTGTATGGAGAAAAAATCTCCCCGGTCAAAGGATGGGTCATGGTTACAGTTGGAGTAATTTCAAAGCCGCATTCCGTCGATTCAAGGAATTCCTTTCTGATGGTAACATTGTAAATGCTCTTGTCGGAATCCTGCTTAAGTTCAAAGAGGGATGGGTCTGGAGTAACTCCCCACATGGAAGCAGCTCCACCATAGTCAAGTGAATCAAGGGACAGGGAAAGATTTACCCCGCGGTTAAAGTCAAAGAGCTTTGGATTTCGCATTATAAAGCGGAACTTAAAGTCGTCATCGGATGGAATGTTCATCAGGCCGGAAGCATCCATGGCATAGACTGAATCGGAGGGAATCTCGTAAAGCTCAATGACGGCAGTTTCCGTATAGGTTTCAAAAAAATCCTTGATGGGCTCGTTGTAGGCATCCTCAATCATGGAGCATGAACAAAGGCATGCTGCCAAAAAGAGAAGCATATTCAATCCATGAAATAATCTTTTTACAATATTCATCAAAACTGCCATCCTATCATAGCACCAGGTCGAACAACACCAAAATTCATGTCACTTGCACGGCTAAAGCAAAAATCGGCGTTGACTTCAGTATAGAGCCTGTTTGTAATGAAAATCTGCACGGCTGCCCCCACATTAAATCCAAGGTCAAGGCTGTTAAGGGCCTTTGAGTCGATGTTATGTGGAAAGTGCAGAACGTAATTCATAAAGTATTCGGCCCCCACTCCGCCATGAAGCTCAAGGGACATGATGTGGCGCCGCTGGGTTGAATTAACCTTGGACCGTATGAAAATCGGGTACTGGTATACAAAGTCAACGTACCCGGAAACCAGGGTGCCGTCAACAGTATAAACTTCCATGTCGCTGTTCATGTACGTGCCAAAGAGTTCAAGTCCAAGACCAAAGTAACCGATGTGCCGTTTTACGGGAATAAAGGTGGTCTTTGCCATAAGGCTCAGTGGATATGTTGAAGAACCCACATATTCCTTTAAGGTTCCATCAAAAAGAACCACAGGGCTCATGTAGCCGCCACTAATGTTAAAATCCACAGGCTTCTTGTACCGGACATTTATGGAGTCTGAATCGGAAATGTCGGAATGCAAGCCGGAAGCATCAGTTGCAACAATGGTGTACTCGCCTACCTCCATGTTTTCAAGGTCTACGCGAAAAGTGATTTCCCTGTTGTTATCCTTATGTTCGATGATTTCAGGATTAAAGCTGATTCCCGCAGTCCTTACCTTCTTCCTGCCCCTTTTTCTTGTCTCAATCAGGTTGAGGGTGTATCTGGTAAACACGATGCCGTCAGACTGTTCTTCCGGAAGAAAAAGGTTGCGTCCGTGAACTGTAATGAGACCGTTGTTTATTTCTTCTATATAAATTGTATGGGAATGGTTAACATCAACGTCGAAACTTGAAACCACCGGCTTGTATGCACGATGAATTTCAAATTCACACCAGTCCGAATATTCATCAAGAATGCCAACCAGGTTATATGCGGCAATCCTGTACCTGTAACGGCCAACCTTAAGGGCTGGATTTATCTTGAGGAATGAAGCATTTGATTCCGTGTCTTCCTCAATGATGGTCTCGTAGGAATTCTTCCTTGCATTGTACTGCTGAATTTCGATGCGGAATTTAAGGACCAGGTAATTGTCCTCTGATTCCCACTCAAGAATCTGCCAGCTGTCTTCAACGGGAGTTTCCTCATCGGGAACCATTTCATCCTGACGTGCAACTGCCGGAGAAGAAAGAAGGTTGGTCTTATTATCCTGCGACTTTGACTGAGCCTTCCTGGCATAGGACTGGGTGAGGAAAATTAAAAATGCAAGAACAAAGCAAAACTTTTTGAAATTCATTTCTGCATCCTATTTTTCAAGGGTAAAGCTGTTCTTTGGCTTTACGGCCTTGACCCGTGGAGGACTCAGAATGTCGGTTTCAAAATAGTCCGTCCTTACTTCCCCATGCTGAAGAACCTTTTCCAGCTTGCCATCCCTGTCGGCATCAACCCTTCTCAATGCCTCAACAGTCCACTTGTATTCACCCTTCAAAAAATCGCGCCTGTCGTTCTCATCCATTTCAAGAATGTTCAGCACGTAAAAATTATCTTCCAGGTGAGGTTCATCTACTATGATTTTTTCCTTTACCTTTGGAGTCGGATTAAGCCTTATGATCTTGAGGGAATAGTCAGTCGCATCTTCAACCCTATCCCAACCAAGGGTAACGGTTCTCGGATTTGACGGAATGCGAAGATAGTCCACATCAAATACCGGAGGAGTTGCACTTGTTCTCGAAGGCTGAGGAAGGGGCGAAATCCTTGAAACACTAAAATGTCCGACATATTTTTCCTCAATGTTGGATATGTCATAGCCTTCCTCTGTCGTTGCATGAATGACAATCCTGTAGTCACCCTCGCGAAGTCCATCCTTTGTATCAAGGACAAATGACCGTGGGGCAACTTCACCCTTCCTCAAATTCCTGTCGCTTGGCAGTCGAAGGACTTCCGTTTCCTTACCGTCAAGAGTTTTCGTAACAATAACCTGTGCAGAACCAACCTTGGCATCGGTAGCCCACTTTACAACCGGAGGATTCAATATGGCATCAATTCCGGAATAGGAAGCATAATTTGCAGGGGAAGTAACCTTGACCGGCTTAACCTTGACAAGAAGGAAGCTGCGGCTTGCTGTCTGGCCGGAAAGTCGGGACCTGACACCTTCCACTGCCATGGATTTTGGCTGAACTTCATAGCGGTACATTGCCATGTCGGTAAATTCGCTGCCATAAAGATTAAGCCTGAGTACGTTATCGTAAACCGTGTCTTCATAAACAAGGGAATTGTCAGAAACCCTGTACAGGCTGAACTTATAGAAGTCTGCATCGGCAATGCTGTTCCACTCGAATACGTACGGAAGCGTTTCGCGGGCAAAGGCCGTATCCATTGGCATGACAAGTTCCGGGCGCGGCAAATTCGACAGAACGCGGATGGATCTTTCCGGAGACTCAAGGACCACATCGCCCGAAACATCGGAAGACCTGATGCGCCAGAAATATTCACCAGGCAAAAGGTCAGGTCCATCCATGGAAGTTGCGGAAGTTTCGATAGAACGAATTATGTTCCTGAAGTTTCTGTCTGTGGCAACCTGGAATTCCGTCCTGAAAGTCTCGGGAATGTTTTTCTTCCATGTGAATTTCATGTCCTTAATAAGGCTTGAAGCAACCCCATAGCCTGACGCAGGTTCAACAAGGTGCTGCTCAATGTTACCGCGGACAATGTAGATTCGCCTGATTTCAGAAAGAGCTGAGGTGTTACCCTCAGAGTCCTTCTGTTCGACAGCCCAATACCAGGTGCCGTCGCCAAGCATTTTCCTGAAGCCGCCGCCAATCTTAAAGTAATTGTCCTTAACCTGCTCTTCAATCTCTGGAGAAGAAAGGTCTGAATTCTTTGAAATCCTTATGGAATAGGAAACGGCTTCCGGATCCTGCTTCCATGAAAATGAAACTGCCTTTGTGTTCACGTCGGAATTGACCATGCCATTGTTAAGGGGGGCATAAAGCCTTGGACTTTCAAGGACTCCCTTCCGGTCAATTACAAAGGAACCGGTTTCGGAAGGAGCTTCAAACCCCGCCTGGTTGATGGTGTAATATGGCGTAACCTGCCAGTACCACTTGCCTTCTCCAAGGGAAGAAATTATGGAAGAAGTGCTAGAAGAACGCTGGTCGATGGCCGGATTGCTGAATGAAGGATTGTCTGCAATCAGGACCCGGTATGTGGAAGCGTAGGGAGATTCAGACCAGATGAGCCTGACGGCAGGAGTCCTTGTCCTGTAGGAATAGGTGTATCCTTCAACTGGAGTTACCAGTTTTGGGGACGGAGAATGAATAAGTGAAATCTTTCCAGAATCAAAGGTCCTGTCGGAACCGGAAAGGCGCCAGTAGTGAACCCCTTCCGGAAGTTCAACACGAATAAAGGAAATGTCCGAAACAGAAATCTTTTTTGAAATCTCAGCAAAATTCCTTCCTGCAGAAAATTCAAGAAACAGTTCTGATTGGGAATCAAAATTCTGTGCGCTCCATGAGAAGGCAACTTTTTCCATTTCATCATGATGATAGAGAATCTTTTCGTTTGGACGGGGAATTGCAACGCTTACTGTGGGAACAAGTTCCCCGGATTCCCCAACGGCCAGGGAATTGCCCTCCCCAATGGTCTCAGTGCCAACCACGGCCTGCCCCGAAACAACCTGAAGGCTTACGCCTGAATCAGCAGTAGTCTTTGCCGACAGGGATGATCCGCTTTTAAGTTCAACCTCAACACCCTTTGACGCAACAATGATTCCATTCTCCGAGGAAGAAGAATCAAGGAATGCCGTACCGTCCATAAGGTCAGCCTTCAGGGTCTTGTCTTCCTGAACAAAAACCTGGGCCATGGTGTTTTCTGAAAGTTCCATCACGTTGCCGTCGGTAAACCAGATGGTGGCTTCGGAAAGTGCTGAAGTGTGAATCGTATCCCCGTTGTAAACCGGCGACTGCTGGCGCAAGCGGTCCCACACGGTTCTGTCAAGAAATTTGCGCTGTGCCGTCCTGTACTTAAATGTAATTGTTGCAACAGGTTCCTCGTTGCGGAACAGTGAACGGGTAAAGTTTGAGAAAAATAAATGTGAACTTACAATAGCTCCGATGCTGCAGAAAACAAGCGAATAGACAAACAGGAAGGAACTACTTCTTGACCTGGATCTTGTTTTCTTCTTCATTCAAATTAACCTTGTCAAATTCCGGTATGTCAATTCCAAGCATCATTCGCACTTCATTCAAAGTCTTAGGCCCCTGCTTGCCTACGGCCTTGATGCAGTCAGGGTCAGCCTTGAATTCAGGATTTCCCTGGCGGAAAAATTCCTCTATGTCAAAGGCAGGCATGTTGACCACTCCGTAAAAGTGCTGTGCGCCCTTTCCCTTTACTTCAAATTCCACGGGAATCATCTCAACCACAATTTCATTGGCCAGGTTTTCTTCCCTGATGGTAAAGTTGTTTTCCGGACAGCGGATATAATCCATCTTAAGCAGGTCGTATGTATCCTGGGTAATGAGCATGTCCGTTCCACAAGGCTTGTTGGAAGCTTCCGTACGGCTTGCAAAGTTTACGGCATCACCAATGGCAGTATATTCCATCTTGTCCTTTGAACCCATGATACCTGCAGTTGCCCTACCCGTGTTAAGACCACGTCCAATCTTGATGTGGGGCTTGTACTGGGCGCGTGGTTCGTTCTTGTGGGCTTCCGTAAAGGCCGCTGCATCCTTGTTGTACTTCATGAGGGCATAACGCATGGCGATGGAACCCTTGCATGCATTGACTGCATCCTCACGTACATGCTGCATGTGGATTTTTTCAGCCTCAATGCGCTTTGGGTCGTCTTCGGCAAGCTTTTCATAGTCCAGCTTGTCATCGCGAAGGATTCCCCAAACTGCCATGATGGCATCGCCTTCAAACTTGTCAACGTTGCCGCCGCTAAGGAAGATGCACTCGCACATTCGGCTCATGTAGTCATTGAGAAAGCCGATGATTTCACGCGGGGAATCGTTTCCAAACTTGTTCTTAAAGCCGTCGGAAATGGCAGTAAAGCCGCGTATGTCGGAGAAGAATATGGTGATGTCCTTAAGGTGAGGCTCAAAGTCGATTTCATTCCTTGCGATGGCCTTGGCAACACCCTTGTTGGTGAATTTTGCAAAGGTGTTCAGGAATCCCAGCTCGTCCTTGGTGGATTTGTTCAGGAGCCCGATTTCGTCATGACGGTTCAGCTTTAGCTTGTCAAAAATATGGGTCTCAAAGTTACCGTCCTGAATGTCCATGGCAGCATTGGTAAGGCGTCCAAGGGGCTTGGAAATCTCAAGGCGTGAATAAACCAGGATTATGATGACCGAAAGGAAGAAAACTGCCAGCGTAAGGTAGATGTTGTTCCGTCTTGTATTGCGTACGGCCTCAAGAACCGTATCCAGTGGAACCGTCGTAAGGACCACAATGTCCGCAAAGGAAATCTTCTCGTAGGCACCAAAAAAGCTGAGTGACTTTCCATCCTCAGAAAGAACATTGTAGGGAATCTGGCGGCTGTCTTCGTTGTTCTGGTTGTTGATACGCATTTCCGAAACCAGCGGATATGAGCCCATGCTCTCCCCTGCAAGAACCCTGTCAGTATCGGGATGGGAAAGAAGCTCATCAGAATCATTGATTACAAAAGTTGTGTTTATGGAGTTTGAACCAAGGATGTCGCTTATGGTCTCGATGGAAAATCCGATTATACAGGTCTGGTCATAACCGTTCTCTTTATATGGAAAGAAAAGTGCCATGGAAGGAATTCCAAAAAAAGGCGAAATGTTGGCTGCAATGGTTTCTCCGGCACAAGAACGTGCAATCTTGTCTGCATTGGCTTCCAGTGCATTATTAATAGAAGAAAGTTCAAGCTCATTGGAAGTAAAGAACTTTGCATTGGTGATTCTCTGGTCGGAAGAAACGTCATTACTGAGGGAATCCTGGGAAATGATGTAGATAAAACCGATGGCCGTGTTCCTTTCAAAGAAGAATGCCTCTGCCTGCTTTGCAAGAACCGAATTTCTTCCCCCGGAAACAACGCTCAGAAGGTCCAGAAGCTGGAAGACGTTGGCCCTTATGGAAGAAAGCTTGTCATCCACTGTTTCTGCGGCACGGGTGTTGGTAGAAAGATTGTTCTCTTCCGCAGTAATCTGCACGTCCTGGCCTACAAGGAGGCTGTTGAGCAGAGTGACGGAACCCAAAGACACGAGCACAATAAGCCCGATGATTACGGAAAGCTTAAAGCCAAGGGAGTACCTGACCCTCAAGGCCCTGGAATTATTTGACATTTATTACTTGTACCACTTTTTTTTGATAGATAGCCATTTTTCACTGCACCGGCAATTAGGCAAGGCAAAGAAAAATTCCAACTGACAAAACCCATTGATTATACCAACTTAGCAAGAATCAGGTCAATGATTCCATGGTAACAATCGGAACTCAAAAACGCCGGTAACAGGGAAAAACCCGCCGGCAACGGAATGAATTCCCCGTCCCCACGGAATCCCTGAAGTCACCATAGAACATTCCGGAGCCTCCCCAAGTCACCATCTGTGAAATAATTCACAATAATTTTCCGTAACTGTGTAAAATTTCACAGTATTATGCCAAAAAGACATAAATTCTTCCGTAAAAAGAATTTCCTTGTATTTTTCACTTAACAATTCGAACCTTTTACTTTATCATATGGATTGGATTGTTATGTACTAATAGCGGTTCTTTATACCAATAAAACGTAACCCGTTTTAAACAGGAGATTTATATGGCAAACAAAATTACAATTATTGGAGCCGGACAGGTAGGCTCTTCTGTAGCTTATGCCCTCTGTCTTAAGGGAATTGCAACAGAAATCGTTCTCATCGACATCGATGAAAAGCGCGCAAAGGGTGAAGCAATGGATATCCGCCAGGGTACACCTTACATGGCTCCTGTAAACATCCACGCAGGAACTTATGAAGATGCAAAGAATTCCGACATCGTTGTAATCACTTCAGGTGTTGGACGCAAGCCAGGACAGTCTCGTCTCGACCTTGCACAGACAAACGTAAACATCTTCAAGTCAATCATTCCACAGATTACAAAGGCAGCACCAGACGCAATCTACGTTCTCGTTGCAAACCCTGTTGACGTTCTCACATATCAGCTTGCAAAGTCATCAAACATCCCTGCAAACCACATCATCGGTACAGGTACACTCCTTGACACAGCACGCCTTCGCACAAAGATTGCCGATGAATACGGAATCGGACAGACAAACCTTCACGCTTACGTATTCGGTGAACACGGTGATTCTTCATTCGTACCTTGGTCACTTGTAAACATCGCATCAGTTCCAGTTGACGACTACAACAATGCAGTTGGCAACAAGCACCAGGAACTTAACCGCGACGAAGTTGAAGAATACGTTCGCAAGTCAGGCGGAATGATCATCGAGGCAAAGAAGTGCACAAACTACGCTATCGGCGTTACAACAGCAAAGCTCTGCGAACTCATCAAGAACAACACACCATCCGTAACAATCGTTTCTACAATGCTCAAGGGTGAATACGGAATCGAAGACGTATGTCTTTCAATCCCAACAGTTGTAGGCGGAAACGGTGTAGAAGGACGCCTTGCTCCTGCCCTTACAGATGAAGAAGTTGCAAAGCTCAAGGCATCTGCAGACGCTCTCAAGAACGTAATCGCTCAGCTGGACTTTAACTAATATTTGGAGAACACGATGGAATACAGAATCGAACATGACTCAATGGGCGAAGTAAAGGTTCCTGCAGACAAGCTCTGGGGCGCCCAGACAGAACGCAGCCACGAAAACTTCCTCATTGGTGTTGGCATCGAAACAATGCCTCGCGAAATCACAAAGGCTTTCGGCTACCTCAAGAAGGCAGCAGCAATGGCTAACAATGCCCTCAAGCCTGAAAAAATGACAAATAAAAAGCTTAAGGCAATTTCAAAGGCATGTGATGAAGTAATCAGCGGTTCCCTCAACGAAAACTTCCCTCTCGTTGTATGGCAGACAGGTTCAGGTACACAGTCAAACATGAACTGCAACGAAGTTGTTGCAAACCGTGCAAATCAAATCGCCGGAGAAAAAATCTGTCATCCAAATGACGACATCAACATGTCTCAGTCATCAAACGACACATTCCCGACAGCAATGCACATTGCAGCAGTTGTTGAACTTGAAGACAAGCTCTTCCCTGCCATCGACCTTCTCGTTGACACATTCAAGAACCTTGAAAAAGTTAACAAGGGAATCGTCAAGTCTGGACGTACACACCTTCAGGATGCTGTACCTATCCAGTTCAGTCAGGAAATCTCTGGATGGAGAACTTCCCTTGAACGCGACAAGGAAATGCTCAAGTCTACACTTCCTTACCTAAAGCAGCTTGCCCTCGGCGGTACAGCAGTCGGCACAGGTCTTAACGCACCTAAGGGATTTGACAAGCTTGTTGCAGAAAAGGTTTCTGAACTTACAGGAAAGAAGTTCGTTACAGCACCTAACAAGTTCCATGCCCTTACATCAAAGGACGAAATTGCATTTGCCCACGGTGGACTCAAGGCTCTTGCAGCAGACCTCATGAAGATTGCAAACGATGTTCGCTGGCTTGCTTCTGGTCCTCGCTGCGGAATCGGAGAAATCCACATTCCAGAAAACGAACCTGGTTCTTCAATCATGCCTGGAAAGGTTAACCCAACTCAGTGCGAAGCCATGACAATGGTTGCAGTTCAGGTTATGGGTAACGATGCAGCAGTTGGAATGGCAGCATCACAGGGTAACTTTGAACTCAACGTGTTCATGCCTGTAATCGCATACAACTTCCTCCAGTCTGTAAGACTCCTTGCAGAAGTAATGGTAAGCTTCAACAACAACTGTGCAGTAGGAATCACGGCAAACAAGGAAAAGATGCACTTCAACCTTTACAACTCCTTGATGCTCGTAACAGCCCTCAATCCATACATCGGTTATGAAAACGCTGCAAAAACAAGTCACCTGGCTTATGAAAAGAACATTTCCCTCAAGGATGCATGTGTTCAGCTTGGTTTCATGACTCCTGCAGAGTTTGACAAGGTATTCCATCCGGAACAGATGGCAAAATAAAAAAACTTAGGAATCAGGAATGCTGAGCCTGTCGAAGCACCCTGGTTCTTAAAATAAATAATTAAATAACGGACCCTTCGACATGCTCAGGGATCCTACATATCTTTTGGGAGAAAAGAATGAGTGAACAGACAAACACACTAACTTATTCTTACTTTCCTGGATGTACATTGAAGAACAAGG